>DASSXG010000026.1:0-15874 GCA_035704085.1 Candidatus Acidiferrum sp.
ACCTCCCGGACCTCGCGGAAATTGAGCTTTGCATCGCCCCGGATCACGATCTTGGGGTTCGTCTCAGCGCCTACCGCAGCGCGGAGAGTCTCGTCGAAATGCTCGGCTGCGACGGGCTGATCGTTGATCCACAGCCCGCCAGACTCGTCTATGGAGACCAGGATTCGGCCTCTCTCGTCGCCCTGCGAGTTCGGTTTCGTGGTGTTCGGCAGGTTGACGTCGGGTCCCTTGCGCATCTGTGGCGCCATCACCATGAAGATGATCAGCAGCACCAGCACCACGTCGACGAGCGGCGTGATGTTGATGGCTGCTTGCATCCGGGCCGGTTCACCGAGTCGCATAGACCGGGTCTTCCTTTCTGACCGTCCGTGCCTTGACTTCGGCCACCTCGACGTCAAGCCCCTTGAGCTCCGGTATTTTGAACAAGTGGTTCACGAGCTGGGACGAAGCCCGATTCATCTCGACATGGAAAGTCTCGAGCTTGCCCGTGAAATGGTTGAAGGCGACGACCGCCGGAATTGCGACGAAGATACCCAAGGCCGTCGAGACAAGGGCCTCAGCGATGCCGCCGGAAACCACAGACATTCCGCCGGACCCCGTGGCCGCGATGCTCCGGAAAGCGTTGATGATTCCGACCACGGTGCCGAAAAGACCCACGAACGGGGCCGTGGAGCCGATTGTCGCAAGGAACCCGAGGCCCCGCTTCAACTCAATCAGCGTTTCGGAAATGGAGTCCCTGATTGCGCTCGTGACGAGCTCGAGCGAAGCGGCCGGATCGCCTCCGTTCTGGCTCACGCCGTCGTACTCGATGATGCCCGCCGAGACCACCTGCGCCACGTAGGAATTCGGGTGCAGCCGTCCGGCTTCGATCAGATCCTTGACTTCTCCTCCGTGAAGGAACTTCTTGAACTCGGGCTTGAACTTTCCCGACTCGCGCGAGGCTGAAGAGAAGCGGCGTTGCTTCTCTATGATCATCCCCACCGAAAAGACAGAAAGCAGGGCGAGGCAAACGATTACCGCGCCTCCGAATATACCGACGTGTCGTAGCAGTTCAGTCAAACTCATGGCTTTCTCCTTTGCGCCACAGTGGCGGGCGCTGCCGCATTCGCATCGGTCCCAGCACCGCTGGGGCGCGCTGTTTCCGACCTGATTTCGTAGTAACTAAGCATTCGCATGAACACTTCCTTGTCCACGGGTCGCCTCGAGTCATCGAGCAACGTCGAGACGCCGGGGCCATTCCCGAGTTCCGAACTCTTCCAGGGAACGATGACTAGTGCTTTAGGCGCTTCCTGGTTGCCCAAAATGGACATCCCGAGCGCCTTGCTTCCGGGGACGGACGTCAACTTCCCGTCTTCTTCCGTCTTTTGCTGCGGCTCTTCAGTTAGTTTCATTGCCTCGACATTCCTTGCCTCCTCCTTTTTTGCCTCCTCTTTCTTTGCCTCTTCTTTCTTTGGCTGCGGCTTTTCGGTCTTTCCCCGTGCTGCTTTCGTCTTTGGCTGCGCTGCTTGCTGCGCGAGTAGAGCCGCGGGCATCAAGGCAAGGACCCCAAGGAAAATCCAGTGAACGCTAGTGTTCCTCATCGCCCCTCCTGTTTTTTTTCGCGATTGCGAAGGTCGGCAATCCACTTAGCGACCTCGGCGTCGTCCGGAACGATCCGGCTGTACGCCTCGTAATGCGCCATCGCGCAGGTGTAATCTCCGAGATACAGGTCGCACAAAATCGCAAGATTCCTGTGCGCATATTGGAAGTCTACGGACTGGGCGAGGGCCGCCTCATAACTCGCGCGCGCCTTTGCAAACTGTCCTTTGCGCCGCTGCACCATACCAAGTTCGTTATAGGCGGCAGGCTGTCTTGGATCCGATTGCAGCGCTTTGTTCAGGCTGGCCTCCGCGCGGTCCAGGTCGCCGGTGCGGGCGTATGCCATGCCGAGATCGATGTGCGCGGCCGTCAATGCAGGCACCTTCTCGGTCATTTTGAGCAGCAAGGCAATGCCCGGTTCGTACCGCTCCTCCTTCAACATACCTACTGCCGACTCGTAGTTGGCATGCATTTCATCCTTGACGGCCAGGCCCTGCGTGCTCGCGTTGCCGGATGTCGAGTTGTTGGAGACCTGCGGCGCCGGCGATCCCTCCATATGACTATCCATCGAAGCGAGGAAGCCGCTGCTGGTTTCGCGTTTCGCGTAGCGGCCCGGCATCAGCTCGGTGAGCCTGCCGAGACTCTTCTCGGTCCACGAGTTGAAGACACCGGCGTGCAATAATTCCATGTTCTTCTCGTGTACCTTAATGGCTTTTTCTTCGAACGGAAACGCTGCCTCATCGAGCTTGTTCTTGAACTCCTCCAGATCCTCTGGTTTCAAGTCGTCCGGCCGCTCCGACTCGAGCAGTGAGCGACTGAAATTGGAGTAGGTCTCGGCCATGTAATACGTCGCTGCCGCCGTCACTTCATCGATTCCGTAATCCGCCAGCCGGCCCAGGGCCGCAGTCGTGGCATCCATGCGCTGCTTCTTATCCTGCAGGCTGGTCTCGAAGGGTTGCCGCAGCTTCACCACGACGAAATTTCCATAGAGCTGCTCTGCGAGAACGAGGGCCGAACGTGCCCCCAGCGTCCGGGTCCGGCCGGTCCTTTCCGATCCGGCGGCCGCCTCGACGCCTACGAGTTCTTCCAGCTGCTGGTGATAGAGGGTCTCGTCCTGCGCCGTCTTGTACATCTCGGCGATCTTGAATCGCGTCTCGATGGCCGTCTCTACCGGCTTAGGAAACTCTTTGATGTACCGCTTGTATGCATCCAGGGCGCGATCTCCGGAATTGGATTGCGCGTAGAGGTCTCCCGCATCGAGCAGGGCCTCGCTGCGTAGCGCCGGATCGTCCGACTGGGATGCGATGCGCTCGTATTCGCCGGCGGCGTGCGACAACTGCCCGTCCTGCCGGTAGGCGTAGGCGATCTGCTTGGTGGCCTCGAGTTGCAGTTTATTCTTCGGGAAGGTGGTGCGAAACGCTTCAAGCACATCCACCGCCGCCTTCCAGTCCTGCATCCGGATTAGCGCGGCGCCCGCGTCGTACTCAGCCGTCGCACGGATAGATGACGTAGGCGCCGCGGTGCGAATCCTAAGGAAGTGATCGGCGGCGGCGCGATAATCCTTCGCCTCGTTTGCGAGCTCACCCTGTTTATAAATCGAGGCGGCAAGGTTGTCGACGAGCGCGGCGCGCGACTGGTCGCCCTCCGGGGTAACCGCCAGCACCTGGGTGTAGGCGTGCTCTGCCTGCGGGAACTCGGCGAGCTCGAATGAGCCATGCGCAACCACAATCCACGCGGAACGCCGGATCGACGCCGCTGCGCCCGGATACTTATCGATGACGCGCTGGTCGGCCTCGATGGCAGCCTTGTAATCTTTCATTTCGTACATGTCATCGGCGGCCGCTCCGAGGACCGCTGCGGCGTGTTCATCCTGCGGGAATGCGTCGGCAAATTTGAGCGAGCTTGCGACGGTATCGCGCTTGACGGCGTCCTGATGCTCCTTGCCGGCAACCTTCAGCTGCTCGCGGTATGCATAGATCGCGGCGTATCCTGCAGCTGGCGACTGCGGATGCGGCGCGTATCCATAAGCCGTGCGCTCATACTGTTTGGCAGCCTCACCGAAATCCTTGTTCTCCAAAAGCAGGTCGGCAAGCTGATAGTTGACGGTTGCCGAATCAGCTTCCTTCGGGAAGGACTCGAGGTAGGCGCCGTACCATTGGCTTGCCTCACGATAATTCGCGAGCTTCTCGTCTGCTCCGTTTGCGTTCTGATACTGGGCGTGATAGTGCGTGGCGAGGTCTTTCAAGTTCGTCTTCAGGTAGGCGAGAACTTCCGGCGAGTCTTCCGGTTTGAAATGTCGCCAGTATTCGGCCTTCAGGCCGTACTTGGAAGCGAACTCGCGCTTCGACTCCAGTACGAGCTTGGGGAACCCGCCCTGGGTGAAGGTATCCACGACGCGCATGCTGAATCGTGGCGCGGCGCGGTGGAACGGATAAAGCGCTACGAAAGCCTTGTACGTCTTCGCCGCATCGTCGTAGCGGAGCTTGCCAAGATAATGCTCGCCGAGACTGGAGTAAATGCGGTCCTCATAGGAGCGATTCCCGAACTTGGAGAAGAATTCTGGCAGGGTCTCCGGCCCGCCGAGGTTGCTGAAGCTTAGGCTGATTACCCGGAACGTATCCGCAACGCGGCGATCGTTGTCCTCATCATGTTTCTGATCGAAGTCGTAACCGATCGAAACCTTGTAGTCGAGCAGGCCAATATACTTTTGCAGAGCCTCCTCGTAGAATTCCTGCTTGTAGAACGTCCATCCGAGCTTGTAGAGAGCGAGCTCGTAGAACTCGGAGGCAGTGCCCATTTTGACGACGCCCGAAAAGGCGCTCTCGGCGTCGCGGTAGCGTCTGCGCGTGAAGAAGTACTCGCCCCGCCGGAACTGCACTTCGTCGAGGTGCGAAGAATGCGGGTTCGTGCGGATCAGGCGCTCCATTGTATCGATGGCCTCTTCGGTGCGGCCGAGCTCGTCGTACGCCCGCGCCATCTGATAGAGAACCTGGTCGCTGTTCTTGTAACTGGGGTACTCAGTGAGCAGCCGATTGTAGAGAGCGATCGCTTCGAGTGGACCCTGAGGATCTGCGCCAGCGCGCACCGCGTCTGCCGTCGGAGTGTCGGCGTTACTACCCACCAGGATTCCGGCCTCTGCGGTCGTGCGCCGCTCGAAATCCTGATCGGATTCGTGCAAGGGCGCGCTGGCGGCCGCTGCGGCCGGATTAGGACTGACGGCCCGCGTGCCCGAGAGTACCTCGGCGGACTTCGGAGCGGCCATTTCGCGCGGCTTGGCATTGCCCGCACGAATCCCGAACTGCTTTTCGAGTTGCAGGTCCGCGAGACGGCGCATCGCCTCCGGAGTCATCGCGGTCTCCGGTGCCTCGTTCAGGAAGCGCCGGTATTGCTGCATGGCCTGATCGAGCCCCTGTTCGACCTTCACCTCTTGCACGTCCGGACGCACGCTCCGCAGCTCCGCAAGAGTCCCCGCCGTGCCCACCGGCTTGATGGGACGCGCGGCGCAGCCAACCATGAAAACCGGCGCGATGACTATCGGAATGGCGAAGCGAGGCATCAGTTTCCCCCCGCGTCGGACTGGGCGCGCGCGGCACGATCGTAGCTATCGGCGACGCCGAAACGCGCCTCGGTCTGCTGCGCAGCCAGGCGTTCCCGGCGGGCCTCGAGCTGATTGGTGGCGACGGTCTCGATCATGTGTCCCTGCCGGGCGATCAAGACGTCGACACGTTGCAATGCCTCGTCAACGCGCTCGCGGAGTCGCGCAATTTGGACGTCGTATCCGACGTAGCTGTGCGTCGCTGCCTGCCTCGTCCTAACGAAAGCGTCATACCTCTGATTGAGAGCGTCGAGAGGCGTTTTCAGTTCGTTCAGGTGTACATATGCCGCGGTCAGCCGGTCGTTGTACTCGGTTTCCAACCGCCAAGTGAGCGCGCCGCGCAGGCGGGCCGCGCGTTGCCGAAGTGCGAGCGATTCGGGGTCGTTGGAGTCGCCGAGCCGCTTCTCGATGTGTGCGATGCGTTCGCCGGCGACCTGCTCCTCCGCAGTCGCCAGATAACTCGGCCGCGGCGCAGTCAGCATGGCCTGCAGACGTTCGGCGAGGTGCTTGCGCTGCTCGATGCGCAGGCGGATCCGCGAATCCAGTTCCCGGAACTGTGCGTCGACCTCCGGCAGCAGCGGCTCGTAGTTCTGTCCGCGCAGTCGGATGACATCGTCGAAAGCGTCGAGGCTGGTCTTCCAGGCAACGAACCTCGACCGCAGGTCTTCGAGGTCGAGGTAGTTGTGCAATGCAGTTTGAAAGTCGTGAGACGCCATCAACTCCATCAGGTAGTAAGTTTCCGGCGCATCGGGCAAGTTGCGCAGGCGGATGACCCAGGTTTCGTCCTCGCGGCTCTCCTCGCGGATCAGCGCATTGAGAAACTGCCCCTCCCTGATGCTGCGGATCGATGCGTCGACTCTCGCAATCTGGTTGCTGAACAGCTCGAGCGCGCGCCCATAACCAATCGCCGCGCGACCGTACAGTTTCATGCTGGCGTACGCATGCGGTGCGGCAAGCATGACTTCCTGAACCGCGGCATCCGTCGGTTCACGATCCACCAGGATGTTCCACGGCACCAGCGCGCGGTCATACTGCTTGGCCGAAGCCTCGGCCCAGCCTGCCCGCAGCAGAGCATGGTTCGAGAACGGTCCCTCGAGATGGACGCGGTCCAGTGACTGCCTGGCCCGCTCAAAATTGCCAGATTCGAACAACATGGTGCCCAGCACCAGGTTCGATTTGTCACGGATCGCGTGGCCGGCTGGATCATCGGCCGTTAGCTGCCCGGCCTTGTCCAGCTGCTCGATCGCTTCCTGAGGACGACCGTCCTGCAACAGCGCGATGCCAAGGTTGTAGGCAACAAACCCGGCCAGGCGTTCATTGCTCTTTAGCTGCGCGAGCACCTTAACAGCCTCGCTTGGCTGGCCCGTCGCCATGTAGACGTTCGCCCGCAGGAACTCGACGTCTCCCCTAATCTCCTCGGGCACCATACCTTTGATCCGCGCTAGCGCTTGCAGCGCGTCATCGAACTGGCCCTTTTGGAAGTGGATGCGGGCGAGCCTGAACGCGGCCTCGTTTCGTACCGCCTCATCGACAGCACCTTCGAGCACCGCCTTGATGGCGCGGCCAGCGCGTTGGTGCATGCGATAGTCGAGCTCAAAGTCGCCGACCGAGAATTCGGCGTCGTTTATGTGATAGTGAAGCGTATCGAGTGCGGGTTCGTCTAAAACGTGGTATTGGGCGAGTTCGGTGTCGAGCCGTTGGAGTGCATCGAAATACTGTCCTTGGTAGGCGTGATAGAGCGCCTCGCCGAAATAGAGGTCCCTCAAGTCGCCGCCCGTGGCCGGAAGGGCAGCAAGCCCCAGGGCTAGGGCGAGTCCGATGAGTTGGCGAGCCGCTCGCATCGATTACCAATCCCCAAGCGTGATCGGAGTGTTGCCGGAACGCGGTCCGGCCAGAGTCAGTCCGACCAGCTTTGGCTTCACTTCCTTGTGGAAAGCAAACTCACCCGTGCGGCTGAAGTCCGCGCCGCCCTCAAGCTTGCCGTCGACAAGCACTTCCAGCCTGTGATCCCCGGTGGTCACGTTGCCGACGTAGATCCGCTGCACGCCGCCCTTGCGCAAGGCCTGGAGCTCTTTGGCGCTGTAGATGTAGTGCGCAACGAGTTGGCCGTCGATCTGGAGGCGCACGGCGTCAAGGCGCATCGTGTCGCCCTTAGCGAGTTCGACGAAGATCGCGACTTGCGTCCCTGACGGGTACAGCAGTTTTTCCTCCAGCTGGCTCAGTTCCGCCGACATGCGGAGGGAGTCTGACTTGATATCCTGGATCTGTTCGTCGAGGCCCCTCATCTCCCGTTGGTCGGACGAGATGTCTTCCTGGGAAGGCTTCTGGACCGCAGCCGGAGAGGGCGCTGGTGTGATAGTGACTTGTGCGCTGGCATGGGCCGAGCCGCCCGGACCCGTAGCGGTGACGGTATAAGTGCTCGATTGAGAAGGCCTCACCGTCGTAGAACCCTTCGCCGCGACGGGGCCTACCGAGGGCTCCAAAGTGATGGATGTGGCATTCGTCGACGACCAAGTGAGCGTGACTGGTTGACCCGCTTGGGCGGAAGTCGGCGAGGCGCTCAGAGCGACGCTCGGGGACGCTCGCGGCGGCCCCAGTTGCGCCGCGGCAATAGGCATCTTCCCATTGGCCATCAGCGCAAGCGCGACCAAACCGAACAAAACTGCAGCGCGAAGTGAATGGAAGCGCATCGTACTCACTCCTTATGTAAATGGAGGGTTACATGGAGCTGGAAGCACGCAGATATCCCCCCATTGGTCACAAGGATTGCGGAATTGCACGACGCCGTAAACTGTTCTTAGGGGCAGTATTAGAACGGGTGTGATGGTACTGGACTACGCGTTCGTTTGGCCGTTATGGAGCGCCGCGGAGAATAGGTCGAAGACCGATCTCGGACCAGGCGATCCTGCGGAAATTTATTCGTCCGGTGGCGCAGAGGATCGGAATTGAGAAGCGCTTTGGGTGGCACACGTGTCGTCACACATATTCCACGCTCTTGAAAAGTGTGGATACAGAATTCAAGGTCATGCAGGAGCTGTTACGCCATTCAACTCTACGTTCGACCTTGGACGTTTACACACAGGCGGTCACTCCTGCGAAGCATGCGGCGCAAGCAGCGGCAGTGTCGCTGGTTGAAGGCGCGGGCGCAGGATCGGCCATCACTGAGGGAGCGACTGCTTCTTTGCCAAGGCAAGAATGGGGGCACAAAAAAGGGCGCCGAATGTGCCCTTTTCGCGCCCCCGATGGTCTCAAAGGAATCCGCCTAACTCTTTTGGAATGAATGGCGGGGACTGCCAAACACCGCGCAAGCCGTACAAGACATCGTACGGTGTGGGTTGGATTGTGGGTTGAAAAAACTCTCAAAAGTTGCCCCGATAATTGGGCTGTCTCAATCGCGGTTGGGTCGGCTGAACCGCCAACACTTGTGACTCCAGGGCGAAATCGAGCATCATTTGACTGTGGATCCTCGCACCGAAATCGACAGTTCTTCGCATGCTAGCATGAGGGCAGAAGGGGAACTTCAGCATCAAGACGACCGGTTTGAGCTGCTCCTGAATTTGACGACCCAAATAACGTCGAGCCTCGATCTGCGAGAGGTGTTGCGCGCGGTTGCGGCGAACATACGCGAGGTCATACACGCTGATGCCGTAGTCGTCTCGCTCCCCGACACAGCGTCGGGAAAATTTAAGATATTTGCTGTGGATTTTCCGCATGGCAAAGGGGTTCTGAAAGAAGAGTTGCTCGTTACACCGAGCGCCGCTGTCAAGAAGGCGATCGAAACGTTGAAACCGGTGCTCTTCGATAGGTGCGAACCTGACGACTTCGACATCGTGGCTGCAGAAGGCCTGAGAGCCCTTTGCAATATTCCACTTGTGAATCGGGGTCGCGCCCTCGGAATTCTATCGCTTTTACGCACGACAGAAACTCCGTTTACGCCGGAAGACGTCGATTTTCTTACCCGGACGTCAGGACCGATAGCAATCGCGGTGGAGAACGCGTTGGCCTTCCGAGAAGTGTCCAGCCTAGGAGCTCGGTTGCAGTTGCTGCTCAATCTGACGAACCGAATCACCTCCAACTTGGAGTTTCGGGAAGTGTTACGCGCAATTGCAGCGAATATACGCGAAGTCATACAGGCCGATGCTGTCACAGTTGCGCTGCCCGATCCAGTTTCGGACCAATTCAAGGTATTTGCCATGGATTTTCCCCACGGCAAGGGAGTCATCAAGGAAGAACTGCTCGTTACACCAGGCGCCGCGATTAAGAAAGCGATCGAAAGCTTGAAACCGGTACTCTTTGACACACGGGATCATGACGAACTCGAGCCTGATCCATACGGGCTTGCAGCGGCGGAAGGCTTGAAAGCCGCTTGCAATATTCCGCTTGTGAATCGCGACCGAGCCCTGGGAATTTTGTCGATTTTGCGCACGACAGAGACGGCGTTTACGTCCGAAGATGTTGACTTCCTTAGCAGAGCATCAGGACCGATAGCAATCGCCATTGAAAATGCACTGGCGTACCGGGAAATTTCCGAACTCAAAGACAAGCTGGCCCAGGAGAAGCTCTACCTGGAAGAAGAATTTCGCAGCGAGATGGGTTTCGAGCAGATCATCGGGAATAGCGAGGCATTAAAACACGTTTTGCAACAGGTTGAAACAGTTGCGCTTAGTGATTCAACTGTCCTGCTGCTTGGTGAGACCGGGACGGGGAAAGAGTTAATTGCGCGCGCGATTCACGACCGAAGCCGCCGCAAACAGCGGACACTTGTGAAGCTGAACTGCGCCGCTATACCTACCGGGCTACTGGAAAGCGAGTTGTTTGGGCACGAGAAGGGAGCGTTTACGGGCGCGATCTCCCAAAAAATTGGGCGGCTGGAGCTCGCGGATCAAGGCACTCTGTTTTTAGATGAAGTGGGTGACATTCCCATTGAGATTCAGCCAAAGCTGCTGCGGGCTCTCCAGGAGCGGGAATTTGAACGTCTTGGCAGCACCCATACGCGGAAGGTGAATGTCCGCCTGGTGGCAGCGACGAATCGCGATCTCGAGAAGATGATTGCGAACAAGGAATTTCGGAGTGATTTGTATTATCGGTTGAATGTGTTTCCGATCCGAATTCCCCCGCTGAGGGACCGCAGAGAAGACATCCCTCTGCTCGTCAGCAATTTCGTGCAAAAGTTCGCCAAACAGATGCAAAAACCCATTGAAGCGATTCCAACGTCCATAATGAAAGGGCTGAGAAATTGGGACTGGCCCGGCAATATTCGTGAACTTGAGAATTTCCTTGAGCGAGCTGTGCTTCTAACGAGGGGTAAGACGCTTGAGGCGCCGCTCGCAGAACTGCGGAAGACAAATACGGAAGGGGCCGCGTATACGGACCTGGATGAAGTTAAACAAGTCGCCAGAGAAAGAACAAATTCGCGAGGTGACAAAAGTAGCGTTGCCGATGAATATGCAAGAAAGCAACGCGATGAGATTGTACGAGCACTTGCTGCATGCAAGGGGCACGTGGGCGGTCCCGGTGGTGCTGCTGCACGTTTGGGCATTAACCGTACAACCCTCCTATCTCGGATGAAAAAACTCGGCATTTACGCAAAGCAGTACGCCTAATTTTGCAGCCCGCCTCTTGGTCGTAGCCCTCGCCTACATCTTCGACACTTTCAACCCTTTCGACTCCCTCAACTTCGACAGTTTGGACCTACGGCGGCCTTCTCCTGAAAATTCAACAACTTACGGTACAGCGAGTTTGGAACGGGCTTTGCCCTTATTGCCGGTGTGGGCAACAGCAATGTTGAGGATCACCATTCTCGATACTCCCGATCGGCGACGTTTGGTGCTGGAGGGAAAACTGGCCGCGCCGTGGGCGGCGGAGGTAAGGAAAGAGTGCCGAGAGGCGGCTCAGGACTTAAGCGGCCGTGAACTCGTGATTGAGCTGAAGAACGTCACCTGCATCAGCGAAGAAGGACAAAACGTGCTGCTTGAGCTGATGAAAGAAGGAGTCAAGTTCCGCTCCTGGGGCGTGTTCACAAAGCACGTAATGAAACGGCTGGCCCGCGAGTCTCGTAAAAATTCTGAGGAACGAAGAGATGATGACAGGCCATGTTAGCTATCGGCTGACCCGGCGCTGTCTGCGCTCCGCAATCTTGGCGACGAACACGGATAGCTTGGCATCTCTGCGAAGCGATACACCTTAGTCGCGCTTTCCTTCATTTTCGTAGCCATGCAAACTAAGCCGACAGTTTCAACTCTTTCGACTTCTTCAACATCGTCATTTTCGACTTCTGCCGTCTTCCGCTGAAAATTTAGCCACTTACGAGGTCGTCAGTTTGGCGCGGGACTTGCCCTTATGGCTCGCGCAAGAACGCAATGCAGCTGAGAGGGGGATGCTATGTCACTGGTTCTCATTTTCCTTCGCAAGTGGAACAAGTGGTACCAGGTCCTTCGGTATAGCAAGGGATTTGGACTGCTGGATTCCGTGCGCTACGGCCTGTGGCTGGCGCATAGCTGATGAGGAGGACTGTCATGAGTCACGAATGCTCGGTAAATGGAACAACGGATCCTCGGCCAGCGTTTGTCGGCCAACGCGTAGGTTCCTTCCTCGAAATCGACGCCTGCATGCCGAGCGAAATCAACGCAATCTCGCCGCTGATGGAGCGGCTGATGCGGCTCATTGAAGGGTCCCATTGCATCACGGGCGAGGAGCACTCGGTCCGACTGGCGCTCCGAGAAGCCCTAAATAACGCAGTCGTTCATGGCAATCGGCTGGATTCCCACAAGATAGTTCGTGTCCGTTGCCGCTGCAAGGTCGGGAGGGGAATCTCGCTGATCGTTGAGGACCAAGGTCAAGGGTTCGATCCGCGCACCGTTCCTGATTCCCTGACTGTCGAAAACCTGTTAGCGGATCACGGACGCGGCATTCATCTCATGAAGTTGGCGATGGACGAGGTCTCGTTCGAACAGGGAGGCACCGAGGTTCATATGTGCAAGAGGCCAGCTCGGAATGCGAGAGCACGCGCGCATGATTAACCACCGACTCATGAGCCGTTCTCGAGTGGGGAAGTACGCGTCGATTGCGCTTCGCTATGTCGTGACCGGTATCGTCGCTGTGCTTCTCATATTGCTGATCGTCGCGCTCGAGAACTAAAGGTTGAAGTGACCTGCGCGGTTGGTTGGAGGGAATTATGGCCACTCTTCGGAATTCGATTTTTGGACTTGCGCAAGACGCACCTGCAAGAAGGGCTGTAGGGTCGGTCCGTCTAGCTCCGACACTGAAGAAGGATGTTTTTCTCGATGCTTTGCTCGAAATGCCTACGACACACCAGGCGCGCAGGAGCCCGCTGGAGTGGCTCGGCGCCATGGGATTTCACATTGCGATTGTCGCAGCGCTCATCATCGTGCCGCTCTACACAACCGGGACCATTCGCTTGAGCGAATTCCGCGAGACTCCGTTGGCAGCTCCTCCGCCGTCCATGGCGCCGCCCCCCGCGCCCGCAGGAGGCGCGGTGGCTCCGCATATTTCGCGGCCCAAGGCGAAGTTGAACTATACGTTGCAAAAACTGATGGCCCCTACCGTGATTCCGAAGAGAGTCTCGTCAGGCTCGAACACGGTGGCCGAAGCAACTCCTGATTTGGGGGGCGTCCCGGGCGGCGTTCCTGGAGGTGTTCCCGGCGGAGTGATTGGCGGGGTAGTTGGCGGCGTACTTGGGGGGACGGGAACGATGGCCGCGCCACCTCCTCCAAAGCCCCGGCTCGTGCCGAAAGTCGTGCGTGTCGGCGGGAATGTCAAACCGCCGCGCCAGACGTATTCCGTGAATCCAGCGTATCCGCCGCTAGCGCGAGAGGCGCACATTTGGGGCACCGTGCTTGTCGATGCGGTGATTGATGAACAAGGGAATGTCGTCTCAGCGCGCGTGCTGAGCGGACATCCGCTACTGATCGATGAAGCGTTGAAGGCCGTGGTGCAGTGGAAGTACGAGCCGACTACCCTGAACGGCCAGCCGGTTTCGGTTGAGTTGCAAGTGCAGGTGCACTTCAACCTGAATTCTTAAGATCGCTTGGCGTGCGCCGCTTGAGGTTATGTCAGCCGCGAAAGGAGGGAGTGATGAACACGTGGCTGTTGATCGCAATATTGGCAATTTTGGGTTTTCTGTGTTTCAGCGGACCAGACGGTTTCACGGACACCCGGCACCGTCACTAACTCACTTCCTAGCGCAGTTGCGATGGTCTCCACGCTCCAAGGAGATATCGCGCGTAGCCCAGCACTTCGCGGGTATCGCTTCTCGATTCTGACCGGCGATACCGGGCGATTCGCCACGAAGTCCCGGCTGCCCCCCTCGGGACTCGTGGCGCAAAGGCTCTGGTGGATTGAAGTTGCAGAGATGGAGAAGAATTTTTGCAAGGAGGAAGGAATGAAGCGGGCAGCAATAAGGAATGCTGAATCTAGGCCGAGGGTCGTTTTCCGATCAGACAGCGCGGAGGGAGGAAGCAAGACCTCGCCATCCACAGAGGAGATTCGGCGTCGTGCATTCGAAATCTATATGGAGCGCGGCGCAATTCATGGTCGTGACCTGGACGACTGGCTGCGGGCGGAACGCGAGCTCCAAGGAACGCTACCGCCTCCTGGCCAGCTGGAGCGACTAATTCTCGGAGGGGGAAATGAATATTGATGCAAGAATCTTGAAATCGCGAAAGTTAATGGCCGCAATCGCGGTCCTGCTGGGTACCACAAACACAGGATGCGAAAGCCGGGTCGCTTCCGCGCCGCTGCCTCCGGCGCCCACAGTCGAAGTGACGCCGGTCATCCAGAAGGACGTACCGATGAAGGGTGAATGGGTAGGAACGCTCGAAGGCTACGTCAACGCACAGATTTCCCCGCAAGTGAGCGGTTACTTGATTCGCCAGGACTACCAGGAAGGTGGATTTGTCCGGCAGGGCCAAGTCCTCTTCGAAATCGATCCCCGCCCGTTTCAAGCGGCGCTCGATCGGGCGAAAGGGCAGTTGGCCCAAGCGAAAGCGCAGATGGCCAATGCTGATATGAATGTGAAGCGCGACGTTCCCGAAGCGGAAGCGCATGCGATACCCCAGAGTCAACTCGACACTGATACGCAGGCACTCCTTGGGGCGAAGGCAGCCGTCGAGGCGGATCAGGCGGCGGTCGAACAAGCTGAGCTCAACTTGGGCTACACCAGAGTGGTTTCTTTAGTCGATGGAATCGCTGGCATCAATACTGTCCAGGTGGGCAACCTAGTGGGACCGTCTACGGTCCTCACTGCGGTCTCGCAGGTAAGTCCGATCAAAGTTTATTTCCCCATCAGCGAACAGGAATACCTGCGCATGGCGGATGGCGGCGGCCCTGGCAGCGTGGACTTTATCACGCACGCTTCACGAATCCCATTGCAGTTGACTCTCGCCGACGGCAGCACCTACCCGCATCCCGGTAAGATCATCTTCGCCGACCGCCAAGTGAACGAGCAGACGGGAACGATTCAGATCGTGGGAGAGTTCCCCAATTCCAAAAATCTGTTGCGCCCAGGACAGTACGCGCGCGTTCATACGCCAACCGGCAGCATCACAGGAGCGCTACTGGTGCCGCAGGCGGCGGTGAATCAACAACAAGGAACTTATCAAGTAACGGTCGTCGGCGCCGATAACCGGGCGCAACTCCGGACCGTGGCAGTTGGTACGAGAGTTGACACGCTTTGGGTAATCACATCCGGCCTGAAGCCGGGAGAACGAGTCGTTGCGGTTGGCGCTGAGAAAGCACGAAACGGCGAAGTGGTGAACCCAAGGTCTTACAAAGAAAGCGAGGAGCGCTAACCATGGCGAGTTTTTTCATCCGACGCCCCATCGTCGCGATTGTGATCGCGATCCTTACCGTTATAGTTGGCGCGATCGCGATTGCGGTTTTGCCAATCGCACAGTTTCCGAACATTGCCCCGCCGGAAATCTGGTTGCAAGCGAACTACCCCGGTGCCGACGCAAAGACTCTTGAGCAGTCTGTCGCTACGCCGATCGAACAGCAAGTGACCGGCGTCGACAATATGGAATACATGTATTCCGTAAACACCACCAACGGCTCACAAACCTCTCTGCTCGTCGATTTTGATCTCAAGACTGATCCCAACATGGATCTCATTCTTACGCAGTCGCGTCAGCAACTGGCAAACGGTCAGCTTCCTCCCGAGGTGACCAGCTATGGGATCACGTTGCGAAAGTCGGCCACCGCTCCTTTCCTGCTGGTGGGCTTGTACTCGCCCCACGGCACCCGCGACGCGGCGTTTCTATCTAACTATGCATACATCAATCTCAACGATCCCATCGGCCGCTCCTATGGCGTGGGCCGGTCGGAGGTCTTCGGGGCCGGCCAGTATGCGATGCGGCTCTGGATAAAACCCGATCAACTGGCGAAGCTGGGCATCACCGTAACAGACATTACTAACGCTATCCAGACTCAGAGCAAGGTAAATCCGGCTGGCCAGATAGGTGGCGAGCCGGCTTCCGGTAATCAGCAATACACCTATGCACTGCTGGCACAGGGCCGTCTGACATCTCCGGAAGAATTCGGCAACATCATTGTTCGCGAAGCTCCGAATGGCGGGATCGTGCGCGTGAAAGACGTTGCGCGAGTCGAACTGGGCCAGCAGGATTACAGCACGATCAGCCGGCTGAATGGCAAGCCCAGCGCCATCATTGCGATTTACCAACTTCC
>DASSXG010000087.1:0-8220 GCA_035704085.1 Candidatus Acidiferrum sp.
CTCAAGTGCGCGATCCGATGACGAAGCTGTTTGATCTCTGCCGCGCTGAGGACGTCCGGTGGTTCGTCGCGATCGCGCCGCCGTGCCATAGCGAGAGATGCTAGCATATTCGCCGTTTGTTCTCCTATAGAACGGACGTCCAACTGTCGGCGCATCGCCAAGCATCCGCCTCTTTTCATCACAAACAGGTGTGACGACCAGCACAGACGCCTAACCGCCCGTCGGCGACAATGGGATCGACCTGTGGTGCAAGAGTAGAGGTGTGTCCGTCAACCAGGGAGTCCCACGAAGCCGTGTCTTGCAAAGCAAGGATCAAGATCCCAAGCGGGCGGCGACCGTGGAATCCCACCCCTTCGACTCCGCTCAGGGCGGGCTCTTGCGCAAAAAACGCGCAAGGATGGGCCACCCGGTGTGCCTTCCAAAGGCAAGGATCAAGATCCCAAGCGGGCGGCGACTGTGGAATCCCACCCCTTGCGCCAAAAACGCGCAAGGAATGGGCCACCCCCGTCGCATCAAAACAATGTGGTAACCGCACCGCTGAAGCTCTGCGCCACCCAAAATCAACAACGCAAATCAACAGCCGCGGGCGAGGGCCCCTTCGGCTTCGCTCAGGGCAGGTCCGCGCTACACGGGTTACTACTCAACCACACTGGTCACCACTCGAAAAGATGGACGAGAAACAGAATCACCGTCGCCCCCAGCGGCAGCAGCAGCCCGGCGCGCAGGCTTCCAGTGGAATGCGAGATCACGCCGACCATCCAGGGAATGACGGCCGGCCCCACCGCCGCCAGGGAAAACATGACTGCGCCAATGCTGCGAGCGGCGACGCCGAAGCGCTGCGAAAGACGGGCCACGGTGATCGGATACAAGGTCGCGAAACTCAGTCCCGTAATCAGCGCGCCGCCAATCACTCCGGTGAGCGTTGGAGCCCACAGCATCAGGCCGATGCCTGCGGCTCCCGCTCCGTAGCCGGCGCGCAAGACGCTGCGTTCGGAAAAGTGACGCAGAAAAACGGTGCCGAGGGCGCGGCCAACCGTCAGCGCCGTCCAGAAAAATGCGGGCATCAAAGGGGCAATCGAAGCTATTGCGGCGCCGCGCGATCCGAGGCGCGACACGTAGGAGCCGATCCATCCGCCGACCGCCGTTTCCGCTCCGGGATATAGAAAGAAGATGGCGGCGAAAATCCAAATCGCCGGACTCTTCGCCAACTCGCGCCAGGAATGGGATGATGCCGAAGCTGACGGCGAAAGTGACGCAGGCGTTGCGGCGGGAGCTGCTGAAGACGTCGCGGCCGCGGGAAAAGGGAGATTGCGCATTGCGAAAGCGAGCAGCACAAGGAACAGCGCCACCGAGCCGAGAAAGAATGGGAGTAAATGGTGCGCCGCCGTCCATGCCACCATCAGCGAGCAGAACACCGCTCCGACGCCCCAGAAAAAATTCAGCAGGCTCACGGCGCTGGCACGCGAGCTTCCTTGCGAGCTTTTTGGCGAACTCGCCTCCGAGGATGCGCCGGATCCCGCACTGGAACTGGAGCCAATCTCCGCAATCAGCAAATTGTCAGACGGAACAACCAGTCCCAGGCCCAAGCCATACGCTGCGACCGCGGCCATGCCGAGCGCGGACGATCCGAGGAGAAGAGTGGATACTCCGCAAGCCATCAACAGCAGCCCGGAGAGAAATGCAGGCCGGTATCCCCAGCGCGTGAGCAGGACTCCCGTGAGTTGCACGCCCACGAGCGATACCAGGAATTGCACCAGAAAGAGATTGCCCGCCTGCGTGTCATTCAGCGCCCAGCGCGCAATCAGGATAGGCAGCATCGGCCCGAGCAGCGTCTGGAGAATGCCCGTGGGCAAAAAGGCAATCTGGCCGGCGAGGATCAGTTTGCGACTCGACGATGATGATGACCGGTTCGATGATGACTGAGAAAGGTCGGCTTGAGGGTTGGCCATGCGAAAGAGATGTCCTGAACCTGGTATGAGGAACGTTCAGCATAACGCAACCGCCGCAGCTTCGGAGGGACGGAAAAAAATCGCGCTTGGTGGGAGTTCAAAACGGCAGCGGGCATGAAACCGAAACGCCGCCAGTGGTAAACTAAAAAAACTATAATTCCGCAGCGCCGGAGAGGTGGCCGAGAGGCTGAAGGCGGCGGTTTGCTAAACCGTTATAGGGTCTAACAACTCTATCGAGGGTTCGAATCCCTCCCTCTCCGCCAGATCCTTCCGATGCGTCCGGAATCTGGTCCATCATTTCCCACAACCCCGTTTCTGGACAACTTCCGGATGGCCGACGATTTGTCCAGTGAGACCCGGATTGTGAGCCTGCGAGTCTTATAGCGATTTCGCACTAACTGAAACGGGAGAAGAGAGCTACGGCGCAGCTGAAATGACGAAGGCTGATTTTGTCGGTGTTGCCGAGCTGGGGAACACACTTCAGGTCAGTTGAGCTTCTTCAACAACGCGTGTCGCGGGTCGTTGTGCAAGCTCTTGAGTAGGCGGTCCATATGCAGCCATCCACAGGCTTCATGCGTTTCGTCTATTCAGCAGTTGCACGGTCGCCGCCAATAGAGTCGTGCAGATTATCGAGAACAAAACGAAGGGTGGAATATAAAAAAAGCGAAAGGAGAGATAGGCGCCGACCAAGCTCGTAGTGGAAATGACCGCGGAAATGGCGCCCGAGCTCCGTGGCCTGAGGGTCGTGACATCCGACAGTATCCAGAGAATACCTGCTAATGTAAGGAGCAGAACACCAACTAAGATCCCCCACCCGAAATAGAGACTCCAGTAGGTTGAGCGTTCACCCATGAACACGAATGGGAGAGATTTCATCATGGTTCTAAGCTGCGATCCCTGTGTGGCTTTGATCGATACCCAAGGATAAGCTGACATATGACCGATCATCAATCCAACCATTAGGATTGAGCTGACGCGAAATAGAGTCTTTGGAGAAGACCACCGTTTGTTGTTGTCTTGCATCGCAAATGTTGCCACTTTCGGCCTCCATACGAAACGTTTTGACGCACTGGTCCGTGCTTCCTGGGTTACGGTTGAGAAAACGGTTGCCACCCGCCGCCCAACTAGATTCGTCCAGCCGCTCCGCCGCATCGGAATCGATCTGGCGAAAGACCAAATCTCGCCCTCTTAGCCCCGGGCTGTCACCGCTCTCCTACGAGCCTCACTTCTTTGCAGAGGTCGAATGAGACGAATAGTCAATAGCCCCTAACAAATGCAGCGAGACGTAGGGCTCATCGCCAACGACCCAGCTGTCATGGCCGGGTGGTCCAGGAGGAACGTAGAATATGTCGCCGGCCTTCATTTCGACTACGGGTCCGTTCTCGATGACGGCTGTCGCGCGTCCCGAGATGACCAGGCCCACGTGTTCGACATCGCAGTGCTTCTTGCCAAAGGATGGACCCACGTGTTCAGACCATTTCCAGCCCGGCGAATATGTGGCGCGGCCAATGGTCATGCCACCGACCCGCAACAGTTCGAACTTGCCTTTTTCAAACGTACGGACTTCGTCTGGCTTCTCAAATCTTTTCAGAATGACTTCAAGCATGAGAGTCTCCTCCAATTCCTTGGAAAATGTGGGGTCTTGCGCAATTTCACCAATCAGTTCTGGAGTTGCACGGAGCGCAATTCCGCCCTTCGCGACGCCGAGCAATATCGGTCCCGCATTGGCGTCGAGTTCGGGAGCATCCCCCTCGCAATGTCGTACTCCATCGAACTGCGCACGCCTGAAGATAGATAGCTAATTCTCGCGATCACACCTCCGGCAACAACGGTCGCACCTTCGTAACTTGCCACGGCACACTCTTCCCGGCTGACGCCTCCAGCCGCGACTTTCGCGGGATCAGTGAGCACCCTACCGTTCTTCTTGCCTCTGGTACTTCGCGAAGCAGTTCGCCGAATCACAGTGGGTGTACTCGATAATCTGTGCCACTATGACGGGAGCGACCACGCAACTACTGAGGCAACGGAACGAATGAAGCCCATATCGAGAATGCTTTGAAGACAAGACTGTGCATGATGACGTCCTCCTGAATTGCGTTTGTGTCCTCCAGGATTAGACACTCGCCCGAACGATCAGCACAGCATTCCGAGCCATTGTGAGGGCGGGCGAAGCGCTGTGTCCTCGATCCTCGGCTACTGGTGATCACGCCGTCTCAGTAGTTGAACAGCTGCCGTCATCAGAAGTATGCAGATTGCCGAATACGTTAGAACTGGCGGTGTGAAGAAGAACCGAAAAGAGATATAAGCACCAGCCAAACTTGCCGCCGAGAGGACCCCGCAAATGGCGCCTACGTTCCGCGAGTCGAGGTGAGCAAGATCCGACAAAATCCAGACGAGGACGGCCAATGTGAGCAAAAGAACAGGAACCAAAAGGCCCCATCCGAAGTAGAGACCCCAATATGTCGTATGTTCTCCGAAGAATCGATATGGCGTATGCGAGAAGAAAACATACGGCGTATCCTTCATTGACTCAACGAGCATCGTTTCTCGTAGATCTCGAGTTGTTGATGTCCAAGGGTACGCCGCCGCATGTCCAAACATTGTTAGGAAGAAGAGGATGGAGCTGACGCGCATCAACGCCACTGGCGAGCCGAAAAAGGCTCGTAACCGATGTGATTTACTTTCAGCCATCGTCGGTACCTCCATTCACTTCACTTCAAGGCGGACCTCGAACAGTTCGAGTGCTCGGACTGCCTCCGCCAACGTCCGGGTATTCTCGCAAATGGGCCACATGACGGCACTCCGTAGGATGGATGACGCCGCGGCCCCGCTCGCGTACTTGCTTCCTTAACGTTTGGACCCGGCCGTCCCGGACACTTTTCTTACGGGCTCGGTCAATCTGGGTCGAAGGTGAGATCACCCAAGAACGCGTTGCTGTATCCCATTCCACGTGCACATCGAGATGACCTTTACGCTGAAATGACAGTGAGCACGTCTCTAGGCGCATCCCTCGTATTGATTTCCGGGCGGATTCTCAGATGGAATTGCGATCAATCGCTTCGTGAATTCCAGCATCGCCGGCTCGGAACGCTGAAATCGGCCGCTAAGTTGCTTGATGTCTAGAGCCACGTTCATCACCTTATAGTCGCTACGGCGACCTTCGACTCTGCCGGTCGCACACGACAGCCGGGGTTTCTTTCGTTCCATAGGGCGTGCGTGCTTCGCGTGGAGGCCGTCGAATTGCCGCCTGAACCCGGCCATCTCTTCGGCATGCCGAGTGCCAATCCGCGCTCAACAGTAAAAGGCCGCTACCTCCTATGATCGTTATCTGTTTAGTACTGTTGACTCAATGTCAAGTGGCGCGCTTCTGGCACGCTGGCCGCCTCTAATGGTAGTGCGTGCCGCGGATTGCTGCCGATGAATGTCTTATTGCTGTCACCGAACCTTTTCGGAGCCTCACTTCTTTGCAGAGGTCGAATGAGACGAATAGTCAATAGCCCCTAACAAATGCAGCGAGACGTAGGGCTCATCGCCAACAACCCAGCTGTCATGGCCGGGTGGTCCAGGTGGAACGTAGAATATGTCGCCGGCCTTCATTTCGATTACGGGTCCGTTCTCGATGACAGCTGTCGCGCGTCCCGAGATGACCAGGCCCACGTGTTCGACATCGCAGTGCTTCTTGCCTAGGGATGGACCCACGTGTTCAGACCATTTCCAGCCCGGCGAATATGTGGCGCGGCCAATGGTCATGCCACCGATATGGATCACCTCGAACTTGCCGTTCTCAAAAGCGCGAACCTCGTCCGGCTGCTCAAATCTCTTCAGAATCACGTCAAGCACGGTCATTTCCTCCTTATAATCACCTGCGAACTTGCCATCCAATTCTCCAACCAAAATCAGTTTCTTTTTCGCTCCTTCCACACGTATGGTGCCTGCTCACGGTTTTTCGGTACGCCGGGATTGGGGATTGGGCTCCTTGAGTACTTTGTCCCTCCGAGGATCATCGATTATGAATGTTGAGTCCCGTCCTTCGGCTTCGACATAGGCCTTTAACCTCTTGAGCGCAGCATCCCAGAATTCATGCAGCGAGTCGGTATTGGCTACACCAAGCATTTCCATTTGATCCCTCCTTACGGTCTAGCCGGCCTTCAGCAGTTCGCTAACGACGACGCTGCCTGTCTTCCCGGTCGCGCCCGTCACGATAATTCTTGGCTTGATCATGACCATCTCCTCTAAGCGTTCTGTGCTCACGCACCCATCAACGCCCTCAGGGGCATCAGTGGTCCGACGGGAATGTACTGGGAATCGATCAACTGTTCCTGCTTGAGCGGCAGAGCCTCCATAATCTCCCGTGCCTCGTCCTCGGTCTTCGCGTCGACCAGGAAGATGACGCCTTTGCCATCGCCGCGCGAATACCACTCGCGGATTTTCCCGTCGAGGTAGAGCTTCACGGTTGCCCGAATCTCTGCTGGTATGACGGCCATGATTTGTTGAGCGGTCACACCCTGCTTGGCAGTCTCAATGACCAGCACTGCGGTAGTTTTAGGTACGGGCACGCCTGAAGCGACCCCGGACTGTGTTTGTTGCGGCATGTTGTATTTCTCCTTTTTAGAATTTGAGCCAGTGATACGGCCCTGCTCCTCTTAACAGATCGCGGCTACGAAGGGCTTGAGTCCCGGATCAGCACTGGGTCTGAAGGGTTCTCGTCGTGTAGCAGCGCTAACGCCAGGAGAGTCACTGCAGAGCTCCTGGGTTCAATGCCTTCAGGGGCATCAAGGGTCCGACAGGAATGTACTCATGATCCATCAACTGTTTTTTTGCAAGCGGCAGCGTTTCCATAAGGACTCGTGCCTCGTCCTCGGTCTTCGCGTCGACCAGGAAGATGACGCCCTTGCCATTGCCGCGCGAATACCACTCGCGGATTTTCCCGTCGAGGTAGAGCTTTACAGTCGCCTGAATCTCTTCCGGTATCACGGCCATGATTTGTTGCGGGGTGACGCCCTGCTTGGGAGTCTGAATGACCAGCACTGCGGTGGTTTTAGGTATGGCTATGCTGGGCACGCCTGAAGCAGTCCCAGACTGTGATTGCGCGACGGATGTCGCGGAAAACACTGCCATGAGCAAAGGGATCATGAATTTCATCGAGTTATCCTTTCGATTTAGTACGGTATCGTTTTCACTCTTTGGATAGAGTACTGTCGTACTCTTTCGGATCACAAAAATTACTCTTCAGCGAAGCTCTTCATGAAAAACTTTCTCGCCTCCAGCAGCCTCTGCTCACGCGTTTGCGGATCCGGAATGACGCGGATCATCATCATCACGCCCGCCATGCTGGAGAACAACAACCTGCAGTTCGCAAGTCTTTCTTCCCGCGTCCGACCAGGAACAAATGGCGATAGCCGCTCACGATACGCTTCCAGCAACAACTCAATCCGTTTGCGCACGGACAACGGCTTTCGCGCGAGCTCCGGCCCGAGGGCGGCGCGCACGCAACCCGACCCCGGAGAATTCACGTGACCTACGCTTAGATAGCGTTCGATGATGGCCCGCAGAGCCTGACCTTCGGGCGCGGACTTTGCAACCTCCACCATGCCTCGCCCCGTCTCGTCGAGTGCCCGGCCCACCGCTTCGACGAACAGGTCGTCCTTGCTCTTGAAATGCCGGTAAAAGCCCCCCTTCTTCAGGCCTACCTTCTTCATCACCGTCCCGATGCCGCTCGCGTCCCCGCCGCGTTCGCGAAACGAACGAGCAGCCACGAAAAGAATCTTTTCGTGGTTTTGCGCTTTGTGTTCGAGCGAGTATCGCATAGGGTAAGAGTACGCTCGTACTCTCACCCTGTCAAGGTGTAGTGATTTTGGCCGTACTGTCCTGCTTCGTAGTCGATATGAACCACTCCGTCTTTCCTCAAGTCGCGGAGGTGATACAAGAGCTGGAAGTCGGAACTCTCACGTGCTTCAGAGCGCACGCCGGTAGTCGCTTTCCGCCCTTTCCGGGCCGCTTGTTGCGAATCGGTCGACCGTCGTCAGTCTGGGCCTTCATTCGCAGATCAGAGCCAAGATTCGTGCACCATTCTGTCCAAATCGTTGCGTTTCGGACGTCATTCTAGTGATGGCCCACCGGCCGTCTAAGGAGGAGGACGGGGTGAATAACAACGCTTCAAGAATAAGTTGGATGGCGATCATAGCGGCACTAGCTGCTGCAGCCGTGGTCAGTTCGGTTTGGTACAGTCCCTTCTTGTTCGGCAAAGAATGGATGAGGCTGAGCGGTATTA
>DASSXG010000041.1:0-2554 GCA_035704085.1 Candidatus Acidiferrum sp.
CTGAGGCAGTTTCTAAATCTCTTGGTGATCGGATCAAATGCCAGCCACAAAAAAGCCAAGTAACGAGCGGCAAGGTCCGACGAACTGGCAGGAATACTGCTTCCCAATTCTTCCAGCAGAATTGCGACGATGAGCGCGCGAGCATTGTCGTCCGTCGAATATCCTTCTGGATAGTTTGGAACGGTGAATACTGCGTGCTCTACGATTCCAGTGTGGTCAGTCATCCGCTGCAGATGATCCAGCTTTACAGCCGGAAGACGGTCGAGAACCTTTTCCGTATTTTGCGCCGAAAATGTGGCGCGTGGATTTCGCAGGCGCTCGTTGTACACGCGTTCAAAGCTCCCCATGTATTGTTGAGCCACGCGATCCCAAACCATGTTCCTCGAATAGAGGTACGCACGTTTCCTCATAGCGTGGCGCGCGGTGCCATTGTCCAATAGCTCGATCGTTTTTTCGGCAATCGCCTGTGGATCGTCAAAGGGAACAAGCACGCCGCGTTGGTCGTCCAACAGCTCGATCGCATGCAGGTACGGAGTGGAAATGATCGCTTTTCCCGCGCTCAAGGCATAGGCAAGCGTTCCTGAAACGACTTGTCCTTTATGCTTGTAAGGCGTGATGTAAATATCTGCTCCGCCGATCAGTTCCACCAACTCTCGAGGGCTGACGAACCGGTTACGGAAGATCACGCTGTCCTGGACCCCGAGTTCCTTCGCCAGGTTCTGCAAGTACAGCCGGTATTTGTCACCCTCTCGCCGGAGAATGTGCGGGTGTGTCACGCCGGAAATCATGTAAACAACATTACTGTGCCGCGACAGAATGCTCGGCAACGCTTGGATTACGTTTTCGATGCCTTTGTTTGGAGAGAGCAGGCCAAACGTGAGCAACACATCTTTTCCTTCGGTTCCGAAGCCATCCTTGTAGAAACTGGAATCGGTAAACGGCACATCGGGGATCCCGTGGGGGATGAGATCGATCTTTTCCGGAGAGACGTGAAACACTTCTTCCAGGATATCGGCCGATTGCTGGCTCATGACAATGAGACGATCCGACAAAGTCGCAATTTCCGCCATCACCTTGCGTTGATCGATGTTGGGCTCGCGAAGGACCGTGTGCAACGTTGTGACCACGGGCATGTGAAGGCTGCGTAGAAGCTCTAAAATGTGAGCGCCGGCCGGACCGCCGAAGATTCCATACTCATGCTGGAGACAAACTAAATCGATGTTGCTGAAATTCAGGAAGTCCGCTGCCTGTCGGTATGACGCCAGGTTATCTTCGGAGAGCTCGAATCGCACTCGCGCAGGGTAACTGTAGCCTTCTTCTGTATCGTTGACTGGCAACGCCAGAAGTTCCGTCGCGCCATATTCAGCGTGGATCGCATCGCAGAGGTCTGTCGTGAATGTCGCGATCCCGCACTTCCGCGGAAGATAATTCCCGACGACGGCGACTCGACTTGGAAGCGCCGGTCGCGGTTGTGCGGTCGTTAGTGTGGGTGTCTCCTCCTCAACGGTGAGAGAACCAAAATTGATACGGGCCACGGTTTCAACTGGGGGTATTGTCTTTGGCATCGTCATTCGCCCTGCTATCTCCTTGCCACGCCGACCAACTCCAGAAAGCGAGATGGCGATACTCAGTTCTTTCGCAATATGACGGTCTTGTAAACCCGCCGATTCCTCGGTTGCGCTTCACGACAGAGTTCTTTCCCCCAAGACACGCATGTGGCTTAACCTGGGATTGGATTTCTCGTTTCGCAGCATTTGGGCCCACAACCAAGAGCCACAAACGGTCTAACCGCATCAAGAGAGCGGAGCCACGGGAACTGATGGCCTTAGTAACCGCCGCCGTAGCCGCCTGCACTGGCTGCCACGGCCATCTTTTCCTCTCCCTTAGCGTCGGCGATTAGGACTTCGGTTGTTAGCATCAGCGAGACGATGGACGCAGCGTTCTGGAGTGCGAGACGGGTGACCTTCGCCGGATCAATCACACCGGCCTTGACCAGGTCGCCGAACTCACCAGTTTCTGCGTTGAAGCCGAAGTGCTCATCCTTCGATTCGCGCACGCGTCCGACGACTAACGCGCCTTCGTGCCCGGCGTTTTGGGCAATCTGGCGAATGGGTTCTTCGAGCGCACGCTTTACGATGTTCACCCCAATGGCTTCATCGTCGTGGAGTTTGAGCTTCTCTAGGGCCGGCAGGCAGCGCAGAAGAGCTGTACCACCGCCGGAGACAATGCCTTCCTCAACTGCTGCACGGGTAGCGTGCATGGCGTCCTCGACGCGAGCCTTTTTCTCCTTCAACTCTGTTTCGGTTGCCGCGCCTACCTTGATTACTGCGACGCCGCCAACCAGCTTTGCAAGACGCTCCTGGAGCTTTTCTTTGTCGTAATCGGACGTTGTCTCTTCGACCTGAACACGGAGCTGCTTGATTCGGCCCTCGATCTCGCTGGCCTTCCCAGCGCCCGCGACGATCGTGGTGTTGTCCTTGTCGATTGTCACCTTCTTGGCGCGCCCCAAGTCCTCAAGTTTCACGTTCTCAAGCTTGACGCCGAGGTCCTCGGT
>DASSXG010000058.1:0-108242 GCA_035704085.1 Candidatus Acidiferrum sp.
ATCTTCGCTTCGGTTTATTCTTCTCGCCTACCTGCACCTTGACTCTCATCACTATCTGATCAACTATCCCCATTGATCATCAATCGCGCGTTCTCGTTTATGTCCAAACTCCCCGCCCCCACAAACAACCCCGTCCTTCACCCTCTCTCCGATCGCATCGCCTTCGACGACCCCAAACACCACCTCCGCATCTATCAGGGCGATTGCCTCGAAATCCTGGAAAAGATTCCCGAATCCTCCGTCGACCTCGTCTTCGCCGACCCGCCCTACTTCCTCTCCAACGGCGGCATCACCTGCCACGCCGGCAAAATGGTCAGCGTCAATAAAGGCGCTTGGGACAAATCCCGCGGTCCTGACGCCAATCATGAATTCAACACGGCCTGGCTCGCTGCCTGCCAGCGCGTCCTAAAGCCCAACGGCGGGATCTGGGTTTCCGGCACCGCCCACGTCATCCATTCCGTCGGCTTCGCCATGCAGCAACTCGGCTTCAAGCTCCTCAACGACATTTCCTGGGTCAAGCCCAATCCTCCTCCCAATCTCTCTTGCCGCTATTTCACCCATGCCACCGAAACCATCATCTGGGCCGCCAAAAACTCCAAATCGCGCCACACCTTCCACTACAAGCTCATGAAGGACATCAACCGCGGCAAGCAGATGAAGTCCGTCTGGGAAATCTATCCTCCCGAAACCTGGGAGAAAAAATTCGGCAAGCATCCTACGCAAAAGCCCGTGGCGCTCCTCGAGCGCATCCTGCTCGCCTCCTCCCACGAAGGCGACCTCGTCCTCGACCCGTTCTGCGGCTCCGGCACCACGCTCCTCGCCGCGCTGCGCCTCCGCCGTCACGCCCTCAGCTGCGAACTCTCCGCCGAATTCCTCACCCTCTCGCTCCGTCGCCTCTGTTCCAATCTGGTACAGGTCCAGCTTTCTCTCTCTACCTTCCAGTTTTCACTTGATCTCGTTTCCGATCCTGTGGATCGATCCAAATGCGCTCAGTCTCGCGCTGTCATTCTGAGCGAAGCGAAGAACTCTGCGCCATCGCGCGACGTTTGCGCGATGAATCTCTCTTCGTTATCGCAAATGTCGCCCCAGCTCCAACTCGTCCAGCAAGAACGCCGCTTCTATTTCATCGGCCGCCTCAAGCGGGAAGTCATCTTCACCGTCCTAGCCGATTCCCTTGACGAAGCCCGCCAGAAATTCCGCGCCTCCGGCCGCCCCGACTCCGACGCTCTCTTCATCATCAAAACCGAAACCGAAATCTACCTCGCCTGAAAAGGCTGCCAAACCAATTGGAGCGCTGCTAAGATTCCCACATGAAAGAGGACATCCTTGAGCAGATAGTGGACGATTACCTTAATTTTTGCGGATTCTTCACGGTCCATAACGTAAGGTTTCAGCCGGCCAAGAATTCCCCGGACTTCCTTCAAAAAGCCGACGCCGTTGCAAGCGATATAGATGTCGTGGGATTTCACCCAATGCGCCAGGGCCCCGACGGCGTCTGGGTCGTAAGTTGCAAAAGCTGGCAGGCCGGGTTCGACCCAAAGAAGCGTATCGAGCTAATTGAAAAGAATAAGCGCATCTCTGGTCGGCTTGCTTGGCAGAGTTTCAGGGAGCTGGCAAAGAAGAAATGGGCTGATGGGCTGATAGCAGAAATACAGCGACTTACTGGGTCGGAGAAATTCACGTACATAACCGCAGTAACACGACTAAGAGGCGACGAATCGGTGTGGCGGGAGTACCCACCCTTTCAAGCCAACCTGAGAGGAAACCCAATCAGAATTCTGACGTTACAAGAAATGCTAAGCGAGCTCTACAGAAAGACGAGTACCGCGGTCGCTTCTTCGGAAGTCGGACGGCTCTTGCAAGTGATTAAGGCCTCCGGTTGGAAACCTTGAGACGCCTACCTCAACCTACACTACCGCCAAGCCACGCGAGCGTGATCTAATCCCGGCGTGGATTTGAACCTGCCCACAAGCGGCCTCGACCGGTACAAAAGCGCGTCGCAGCGTGCCCGCGTCGGAACCGAGTCCTGGGGCGCGTCCAATTTTTTCTGTCCCGCGTGCGACTCGCCGCACCTCGATTCCGCCCCGCAGGGCACTGCTGCCGTCGATTATTTTTGCCCGTCCTGCGAATCTCCCTTTCAGCTGAAAAGCCAATCCAAACCAATCGGTTCTAGAATTGTCGACGCCGCGTACTCCGAGATGAAACGAGCCATCCTTAAAGACCGCACGCCGAATCTTTATGTTTTGTATTACGACCTGACGCGGTGGGCCGTTCAAACGGTCATCCTTATTCCGCATTTTGCCTTCGCCCTTTCCGCCGTCGAACGCCGCAAACCTCTGGCCGCTACGGCGCGCCGCGCAGGCTGGGTTGGTTGCAACATCGTGCTCGACAAGATTCCCGTTCACGCACGCATTCCCGTCATTGAGGAAGGAAACATCCGGCCCAAGCAGTCCGTCCGCGAGGCTTATCAACGCCTTCGTCCTTTGGAAAAACTCCAGGTGGAAAAACGCGGTTGGACCCTCGATGTTTTGCAGGTGGTTCAGTCACTGAACAAAAAGGAATTCTTACTGTCCGACGTTTACGCGCACGCCGATGCTCTCGCCAGACTCCATCCCCAAAACGCCCACGTCCGCGACAAAATCCGGCAGCAACTGCAAGTCTTGCGAGACCTCGGCTTGGTTGATTTCCTCGGCGGTGGCTCGTACCGGCTGGCTTGAACACAAAAATCGAAATTCGAAATTAGAAATCCGAAATTGGAGACGTACAAAGGCAAGAGCCTGTGCCACAGCGGCTCGTACCGCTTGCGCTGAACGCGACAATCAAGGTGTGCTTAACTCATTGCTCTGCGCCCAAGAACGCTCCCCATCGGATCTTTCCACCCGATATTGGGTGAGCTGCCCCGGTGTACACTGCGCCGCGACCACTATTCCCTCGCCGTAAGAGCCGTGAACCCGAGCGCCAAGTTTCAAGGCGAAGCAGCCGGAAGGACTTGTCGCCGTCGGCCGCCCCGGCTCCGCTGCAGAGGTCTCCAACAACACACCCTTATCGGTAAGCTCATATACAGGCACAACCCAACGCGTAGTAAAAGGCCCGATTCCATGGACCTGGACAATCGTATCTGTCTTGGACAAGGCGAAGTGCGCCATGGTTTTGGGTACGAGCGCGTAAGCGCCGACCTCCATGGGTTCCAGGGCCTGCTGATTGAAGCGGTCACCCATGCCGACCGCCCAGCTTCCTTTCACCACGGCGATATTTTCGTCTATTGGATGGGTGTGAGGCATGATGATATATCCTGCCTCGGCATGAATCCGAATGACGAACGGTGCCCCGGATTTCGCAGGATCGCCCGACACCGTTTCAAACCTCTGGTCCAGCGGAAATTCCTTCAGTGGGACGACATGGCCTTCGCCGGGCTGCTGCGGAACTTTAATTAGCTGCGACCAGACCGAGACGGCGGCGAAGACCGCGAAGATAACTGGCATCGAAGCGCGCCGGGCCATGACGTCCTCCTGCGACGGAAGCTTAGCATGTTGACCAGCGGCGTGCCGTAGGCTTCGGCGGTTAAGGTTGCGGGTCTTGACGTTCCTCCGTCTTCAGCCACGTGCGCGACAAGATTTGCCAGCAGCTCACTGAGGAATGGAAAATCGAAATTCGAAATTAGAAATTCGAAATTGGGGACGTACAAAGGCAAGAGCCTGTGCCACAGCGGCTCGTACCGCTTGCGCTGAACGCGACAATCAAGGTGTGCTTAACTCATTGCTCTGCGCCCAAGAACGCTCCCCATCGGATCCGTTCCGCCCAAGTCGCTCAGCGACTTATTGATGCGATTCTGGACGGCCTCCAGAACAAACCAATTCTGTTCTTGCCCGGCACTGCGGTTGGCATCCGCCACACACAACCCAAGTTCAAATGGCATGTTAAAGCGCGGCGTTCTTGGTTTTGCACGGTCCAGTTGCACGCGCGATAGATCGTGAACCGAATACTTGCACCGCCGCTCCAGTTTCAAAATCCTTTCAAGCCTGCGCGAACTGTCCGTAATCTCCAAAGTGGCGCGCGGCACCATCCCATACGCGGTTATCCCCGCGATGTAGGCTAGAAACAATTTGTCGAATTTGCTGTCGTAAGGAATATTGAGGAAAACTTCAGTGCGCGACTTTTTTCGCTTTGCCACGAACCTTTTTTCTTCCCTTTGCGGCTGCGGCCCTGGCCCCGTTTTTGGCGAACTTTCTTCCTGCTTTCACTGTAACTGCATGACGCGAATGCGCAAGTCGCTTCAGCCACTTCACCCTAGTTTTTGGCACACCTAGAATTTCTGCCGCGTCATCAGCAGTGGCTGGTGGGGAATGTAACACAATCGTCATCTCTGTGTCATCCTGTCTCTAGCATACCATCAAATGCCAGTGCCTGGCAGCCGAAGATTCGGCAACAACTGCAAGTGCTGCGGGATTTGGGGCTGGCTAAATTCCTCGGCGGCGGCGCGTACCGGCTACCCTGACCAAACATGGCATCTTTCCCTGTCTTCACTTAAAACTTACAACTCATAACCAACAACTCGTCCGTCACACGGTCTCCAGCGTTAGTCGCGGAAACGATGCTTTGTATACACCCACGTCCAGCGTCAATAGCTTGTAGCCGTTCACCAGCGCGTGCGCGCCGATCAAGAAGTCCGCCAGGATTCGCCGCGGCTCCGCACCCTTTTGTTTCCTTCGCCGCTGCGTATAACCCTGAAATGCCGTTCCCGCCGCGCGCCAAACTTTTTCTTTCAATTCCCACTCCACCACTATCCCAGTCTCTTCGCAGAATCGATCCACAAAGTCCTCGGTTCTTCCCGGCGCGCCAATCAACTCTGCATACACCACGCCTGAAATGGCCAGCGTTCCCTTTCTCGATGCGGCCTCTAGAGCCTTTCGCGCCACTGGATGCAACGTGTCGCTCGCGTCCCACAACGCCACAATTACGTTGGTATCGAGCGCGATCGTCACTCTTCGTCCTCATGCCCCCGCAATTCCCGCAGCCACTTCTGTATCGCCTTCCTGCCCTTACCGATTCCCGGATTGCCTATTCCCGCGTATTTCTCGAACACGCTCTCATTTCGCACCGCTTTTACCCGCACTCCGCTCCCGTTGTCCTCGAACTCCAGCCGGTCTCCCGCCCGCACGCCCAGCCTCCGTCGGATCTCCCGTGGCACGGTGATCTGCCCTTTGCTCGTTACTTTTGCCTGTTTTTTCATAGCCGCCTTCCCATTCCTTACTATATCACAAAGCTCCTTACTTTATGACTCCCGACACGGCTGGACCCTCGCTGTCTTTGAAACAAGGATTTCCTACTCCTCGGATGTCTACGCCCGCGCGGGTCTTGCAAATTCGTAGGTCTGTAATCACAATGCGCGCAGAGGAGCCTCTTTGAAGCGAACACTCTCGCCGCAGGTGCTCGGGTTTCTCCTGATCGGCGCTGCGGTGGCTCTTTCCGCGCCAACAACTTTGGGGCAGTCGTGCTCGTTCAACACGCTTCCGCAGGGACGCGCCTGTAGCAAGGAAGGCGCGCGATGCGGTCCGCCTACTGTCGGTGGCGGAAATGTGGGCAGGTGCGCGACCGAGGCTCCGCGGGGGGATACCCTTGTATGCGAATGCCAAGGCGCGCCAACTGCCAGCTACAACATGACCTTGACCCCTCTGACGCCTGCCGACATGAATACGGGGACCGCAACTTCTACGATCACGGTCATTCCCTTTAACGGCTTTGTCGGCAAAGTAGATTTCACTTGCGCAGTCACCGGATTGACTTATCCCGCGCCCTCCTGTGCGACGCCCCCTGCCGCCACCGTAACCGGTGGCGGCTCGGCTGCTTCACCGCTGGCGGTCTCCGTGAGCGATTCCACGGCTCAGGGTACCTACCAAGTGACAGTAAGCGCCGTGGATGCTCACGGTCGGCCGCCGGACAACGGAGCACAATCTTCGACCGTATCGGTAATGCGTTTGCACTGGACCATTGAGAACAGTCTCCGCAGCTTCGGCATCGCGTTGCTGGCCTTTTTAGTTGTGCTGACGGTCTGGGGCCTGTGGCGCGGCAAGCGAGTCTCTTCAGAATGAATTCGTTCCCACCTTTCCTCGGCTCCGGCTCTTATCGGCTGATCTGACCGAACATCTAACCTCAAATTCCTCCGCGCTTTACAAATGCGGCAAGATTTTGCTTGACGCGATCTTACCCTTCAGGTATTATTTGTTCTGTAGAAATCTGCGCTTCAACTGCGGGAGACCTCTCCCGCTTTTTCTTTTTGAAGAAGTAAAGATTAGTCCCCTCGACGCCTTTTCACCGTGCTATGTCCTTTAGAATCAACACTTACAAAAGTGTCTCAAAACAAACGGCTTGATCTACCTTTAGAATCAGCACTTATGAAAAACCCGGGGGGAGGGGGCAATCGCTCACGCCCCCGGCCCAGCCAACCACATTTCTCACTTCCATTACTCCGAGGTGTTTTCTGCTCTCAAATCACCCTTTTGTTTCCAGAGGCTTACGCACTCTTCCAAGTTCCGTATACTGTAAGTCCTTTATTTACCACTCTTACGAAAAATGCCGGGTGTATACGAATTCTTCCCAATTTGGAACCTTGCTTTGGAGATTCGCCACACTGAAAAAATTGCAGGTGGAAAAACGAGGTTGGACCCTGGATGTCTTGCAGATCGTTCAATCGTTGAACAAAACGGAATTCTTGCTTTCGGATATCTACGCCCGCATCGGCGAGCTTGCCAAGCTCCATCCCGCTAACCGGCGCATCCGCGACAAAATCCGCCAGCAACTCCAAGTCCTCCGCGACCTCGGCCTCCTCACCTTCCTCGGCTCCGCCTCCTACCGGCTGCACTGAGCAGCTCCTCGCGACGGCCTCAGACCAAATCGTCCACTTTTGGTGGCGTAGCGCCCTTCCACGAAGCCTCGAACTGCTTCCTGACGAAGCCTGCGTCGTAGCCTCTATCTTGCGCCTTGAGCGCCTGCTCCAAACCGAAGAGCGACCGCGGATTGCGCAGGTTGCGCTCCAGGTCGGCGCGAAACACTTCCTCGGCCCCGGCATTGTCCCCAATCTTCAGCAAGACCGCTCCCAGCGATTCCCGCACCGGATAGAACCAGTCCTGCGGCTCGTCGTATTTTAGCGTGTCTTGAATTGCCACAGCTGCACGCAACTGGCTGACCGTCGCATCCATGTCATTTTTCATTAGAGAAATTCTCGCCCCCAGCACATTCTCCGCAATCTTCAAAATATCCTTGGTCTTGTTGTTGATCGGCATCTGGAACACTTCGTCCTCCGGCGTCTTTTCCTCTGCTTCCGCCACCACAGCGTGCTCCGCTTCCGCCTCTTCCAATTTGCCGGTCGCGGCAAGTGCCAGCCCGCGCGCGAAATGCCAGAACACCGTCGCCGTCTTCATCGCGGCATCCGGCTGCGGCGCCTTCAAAATTTCGTTCCACTTGTGGAAACGCACCTCCACCGCCAGCGGCACGGTCATGAAACCGCCCAGCGCCGGCATGTCCTTCACGTGCGGACCAACATTCGCCGCCAGCATCTGCGCCCCGCGCTTCGATTCCAGGTAATTGCCGTTCATCGCCGCCGCCATGGCGATGAAATGCAGATTGTGGCTGTAATACATCATCGGATAGATGCCTTGCACTCCGCTCGCCTTGATGTAGGCCTGGTCCGCCAGCGCGGCTTTCTGGTTCGTCTTGAGCGCTGCCTCGTAATCTCCGGTGCGGATATAAGTGTGAGCCGGCATGTGTACAATGTGTCCCGCCGCGGGAGCCAGTTGCGCCAGGCGGTTTGCGGCGGCGAGCGCGCGCTCCGGCGTATTGGAAGCCTCCACCGCGTGAATGTAGTAATGAACCGCGCCCAGATGATTCGGCTCGCGCCGAATCACCGATTCCAGCGTGGCGACAATATCCTCGGTGCCTTCTTCCGGCTTGCCGTCGACATGCCACAGCCCCCACGGGTGCAAATTCATTCCCGCTTCCGCAAACAACGTCGCCGCGTCCAGATCGTCCGGGAATTGCTTCACCACGTCGCGCATGGCGTCGCGATACGCTTCCGCCGCGGCGCGCCGGTCCGCGTTGGCATCGCCGGGAAACCGCTTCGCCAGCGCTGCGATGTACGCTTGGTCGCTCGCCGAAGCATCCGCCGCCAGCGTCACCGCCTTCTCAATCGCCTCATGTGCCTTCCTATAACGATCGTCGCTGGCTGGATCGTTGTAATTCGGCCCCACCGCTTCCGCCACGCCCCAATACGCCATCGCCAGCTTGGGATCGAGCTCCGCCGCGCGCTGGAATGACCGCCCCGCCTCATCGTGGTTAAACGCATAGATCAGCCGCAGCCCCTGATCGAAAAACGCCTGCGCCTGCGCATTCTTCGTCGAAACCTCGTGACGCCAATTTCCCAATCCGGTCATCAGTGTCGTCGGCTTGGCCTTTGCCATTTCCGCATGCTCCTGCGGAAACGCAGGCCAACACAGCACCGCTCCCATAACACACAGAATCATCAATCGCCCAATCATCAGTCTTGGTCCTCCTGGCATTTGGCTCATAAATCCGGCCGGCCCTCGTCCGTATTACGCCGCAAGCATCGCGCATTCTATAACAACTCGTGGGCCGAAGATTCAGCTCCGGCATTACGCGGGCAACTTCTTGTACTTCAGTTCCTGGGAAAACGCTTCGTCCCGATGACCTCTAAACAGAAACAGAAATCTCCCCTGCAACCGCAGAGGAGATCTCCGTTGGGCAAACTGTGTTATAGGAAACTATTTGTGGGCGGAATGCGTGATCCGCGCCATGAAGTCGCGCCGGCTGTCGGCCACCGTGGAGCCAAAGAATGCCTCGCGATCCGCATCGCTCATCTTGTTGAAGTTTGCATTGACCGCGGCAGCCCACTTGTCCATGCCGTCCGCATTGGGGAAGTCGATCACGAGGCAGCGCACAGAAGGCGCCCCGGTGTGTACATATTGTTGGTCGAGGCCGACGTAATTGACCACGCCCTTCTTGGACTGCTCTTCCACCATCGGCCAAATGTACTTCTTGACCGCTGCGGCGTAGCCTTCCGGCTTCTCTGGCTTGGCATTCTGGCAAACCACGCGCAGATACTCAAACTTTCCGCTGCCGACAACGTACATGGACGTCTGCATCAGGAGGTCTTCATGCTTCGTGGACGCAATCTGCCCCGGCCGTGGACCGTTCTTGCGCACTTCGTCGAGCACTTTCATCAACCCGGCGATCGAGTTCGACCACCACGCCGCCCCATGTGTATATCCCTCCGGCGTATGCACGATGGTCTCGAACGTCGAGTAGCCCAGGAGCGTCCCGTCGGCCACCATTTTTTCGGCGACAGGCACAAACGTTTTCTCCGTGTCCTCGGAATACTGCGCCCAGTTCGCTCTAGGCACTTGGAATTGGCTTACATAGGTATAGACCACCGGCTGTCCCGGCCCCATCATTTGCGGTAGAGCCAGCGGCACGGCAATCACACCGACACACAACAGCACGAACAAACCTGCGATCTTTCTCGACATTATTATTTTCCTCTCCTCGATTGGACGGCAATCCGCAGAGCGCAAGACTCTTGAAGTTGCTTCTCGTCACCGCAGACGCGGAATACTGCGAGAGACTGCGGTGACACGATGTTCCGTTTAGGCCGAGCTAAGAGAAGATGAGTTTCCGATCTGGGCCCCGACCAACGTGGGCCGACAGTATGCCCCCGGTCCTCGCTTGTCAAGCAAATCATCTGGCGCTTGCCATTACAACGATGAAAAGGGTACTCAATCGGATCGCATCTCTGGCAAACTAACGCCCGGGCGTGGCACCAGCAGTAAATTCCAGGAGGTCGTTGGATATGACTCTTCTGCTTGTCTTTCTCATCGGCGTGCTCACCGGTTTGCGCTCGCTGACTCCGCCCGCCGCGACCGCCTGGGCTGCGCAGTTCGGCTGGCTCAAGTTGCCGCGTTTCTTTTCCTGGCTGGGCACGATTCCCGCCGTAGCGATTTTCACCGTGCTCGCTCTCGTAGAACTTATAAGCGACAAACTCCCGAAAACTCCCAGCCGCACTGAACCTATGGGGCTGATTGCCCGCATCATTATGGGTGCATTCGCAGGCGCATGCGTGGCCACTGGCGCAGGCCAGGGCGCTGTCCTTGGCGGGCTGCTCGGAGCAGCAGGCGCGGTTGCCGGCACCTTCGCTGGCTACCGGGCCCGCACACAGTTGGTGAAGGCACTGGGGACGCCGGACTTTGTGGTTGCCTTGCTGGAAGACTTGGTAGCTGTCGGCGGCTCTTTGTATCTCGTCTCCCGCTTCTGAGCGCCTTGGTTTCACACCTGAACCTTGGTTCCATGACGCACTTGGCATTGTTCACTCACTATGCTCTCCTATTGTGGAAGCCATGGAAGACTCTTTCTATCGCCGCCGTTTCTATCGTTGCCTACCTATTCCCTTGCTGCTCTGCTTCCTCGCTATTGGAGCCACTGCCCAGCAGCCCACCATCCGCTTTGTCCGCAATCCGGATCCCGCACCCGAGTTCAAACTTACTACTCTCGACGGCAAATCCGTCAGCGTCGCCGATTTCAAGGGCAAAGTGATCCTCGTGAATTTCTGGGCCACCTGGTGCGGTCCTTGCCGCGCGGAAATCCCCGACCTCGTTGAACTTCAAGACAAATACCAGGACCAGCTTCAGATCATTGGCCTCGTCGTGGACGATGACGATCAAGAGGCCATCAAGAAATTCGTCGTGAAGTTCGGCATCAACTACCCCGTCGCGGTGGCCACCAACGAGATGCGTATTCAGTACGGCGGCATCCCCGCGCTTCCTACTTCCTTCGTTCTCGACTCCGAAGGCCGCGTCGTTCAGAAGCACGAAGGCCTGCGCGATCCCGTTCTTTACGAAGTTGAAATACGTTCTCTCCTGGGCCTGCCCATTGGCAACGTCAAAGTGGAAACTTTCGAGGATACCGGACAGATTTTTATTCAACACGCCGAGCGGGCCACCGAGCTTCCGGGAATCGATCTCTCCAAACTTACGCCGGAGCAAAAAACCGCCGCGCTTCACAAATTCAACGCTGAAATGTGTACCTGCGGCTGCGGCTACACGCTCGCGCAATGCCGCATCTACGACCGCGACTGTCAGATCAGCAAAGCGGCCACCGCCAAAATCATCGCTGCCGTTTCCGCTCCTCCCCGCGCGCCTGGCACTCCACCCGCGCTACCTCAGGCCGCACAGCCCGCGGTTTCTCCTTCTCCGGACAAACCGTGACAGAAGGGCGAGTCACGGGGGATCGGTCACACTGGCTCCGGGCACGTCACGCCTGATACTCTTCTTTCACTCGATGCCAACTCTCGCGAAGATTCTTTTTTTTCTGGTTCTCGTTCTTTCGCTCGCGGGAATTCTTTCTCCGCCCGCCGCGCTCCTGCTGGGAATTCTTTTCGGCCTGAGCTTCCAGCATCCGTTCGCGGCGGCGAGCCGGACCGCGTCACGGGTTCTTCTGCAAGTCTCGGTCGTCGCCCTCGGCTTTGGCATGAATCTTCACGAAGTGCTGAAAGCCGGCCGCAGCGGATTCCTCTATACCGCGCTAGGAATTTCGTTCGCTCTTCTAGTGGGCCTGGGTCTGGGCAGGCTCTTGCAGGTTCGAGGCAATTCTTCGTTTCTGATTACCACCGGCACGGCCGTTTGCGGCGGCAGCGCCATTGCCGCGATCGGTCCCATTCTTCAAGCTGACGAAGAAGAAATGGCGGTGTCGCTCGGCACGATTTTCATTTTGAATTCCGTCGCGCTGCTGATTTTTCCGGCGATCGGAAACGCGCTGCATTTGTCGCAATTGCAGTTCGGACTTTGGGCCGCGCTCGCGATACACGACACCAGTTCCGTTGTGGGCGCCGCCTCGAAATATGGCGCGCAAGCGCTGGTGGTAGGCACCACCGTCAAGCTCGCCCGCGCCCTGTGGATCGTCCCTCTGGCGCTGGCCGTCGCCGCGATCCGCCATAACCGATCGCGGATTCAGTTTCCCTGGTTCATCCTATTTTTTCTTCTCGCCGCTCTTGTCACCACGTATCTTCCGGGATTCCCCTCCGCCACGAAAACTTTTTTCACGCTCGGCCGCTACGGATTGACGGCAACACTTTTTCTGATCGGCGCGGGAATCTCGCGTACCACGCTAAAAGAAGTGGGTTGGCGGCCGCTACTGCAAGGCGTTCTGCTGTGGCTGGCGGTGGGAATGACTTCGCTTTACTTCATTCGAACCGGCTATATCGGTTTTTAGTTCGCAAGAAACTCAAAAAGGAAAATCGCTATTTTTTCAAGAACTCGAGAACGGCGCTGGTCATGGCTTTGACGCCCGTTCGAATGGTGGGCTCGGGCACGGGAGCGAATTCGCTCGAATGGGGCCCGGGAAGGCGAGTTCCTTTTTCGATTGCGTCTTTGAGTTTTGCGGAATCGGCGGCACCGAGCCTGAACATGCAGATGGGTGGCTTGGGATCTTCAAGGGCATAGAGGCTGAAGTCTTCGCTGGCCATTGCTGGTTCCCCCGGAACGACGTTTTCCTTGCCGAGAGAACGCTCGAGCGCGGCGGCTACGCGGCGCGTGAGTTGGGGGTTGTTTACCGTGGCAGGAACGTGATCAGCTGCGACTTCGATAATCGGTTCACGGTCCGCAGGAACGCCTGCGGCGGCCGCGATGCCGTTGGTGATACGAGTAATTGCGGCGAGAACTTTTTCGCGCTGCTGCGGGTTCATCGTTCGAACAGAAAGTTGCAGGTGCGCTTCGTCGGGAATGATGTTGTGCTTGGTACCGGCATGAAACGAGCCGACGGTGACGACGGTGGGAAGTTGCGGATCCATCTCGCGGCTGACGATGGTTTGCAGCGCGACGACGATCTCTGAAGCGATCACGATTGGATCCTTCGTTGCTTGCGGACGAGCACCATGTCCACCGTAGCCGCGCACAGTGATATCGATCGCGTCTGCCCCGGCAAGAATCGGCCCTTCATTCCAAGTGACCTTTCCGGCCGGGGCGTCTGCCGTGTCGTGCAGAGCGAGAGCATAATCTGGCTTTGGGAATTTTGTGAAAAGCCCTGCGCGCAGCATGGCATGCGCGCCGCCGATGGTTTCCTCGGCAGGCTGGCCAATCAGAACGAGGGTGCCGCTCCACTGATTTTTTAGTTGTGCGAGTATGCGCGCGGTGCCGATGAAAACGGTCATGTGGATGTCATGGCCGCAAGCGTGCATCACACCGACTTCGGCGCCATCCGCGCGCTTCACTTTGACGTGGCTGGCATACGGAAGGCCGGTGTTTTCGACGATGGGCAGCGCGTCCATGTCGGTTCGAACGAACACGGTAGGACCAGGGCCGTTGCGGAGGACTCCTACGACGCCGTAGCCAGTTAGTCCTGGTTGCTCGTAGACGCCGAAATGATCGGTCACCTCGTAGCCGAGCTTACGCAATTCTGCCGCGACGATGGCCGAGGATTCTTTCTCCTGCGTGGACAACTCAGGATTTTCGTGCAGGTGTTTGTAAGTTGCGACGAGAGAATCCATTTCCTTGCCGACGCGCTGGTCCAGATCGCTCTGGGCGAACACAGGCGCGGAACTATAAAGCGAGATAGACACGATAAATAAAGCGGACTTCGTGAATCGGTGCATGGCGTGGCCTCCGAACGAAGCAGAATCTTAGCATCACAGGACTACGGAATCAGGGAAGGTACCATCCGCTGCTTTGCCAGGAGTATAATCCCCGCCAATCATGCCTCTCGTTTCAGGCACAAAGCTTGGGCCGTATGAGATTCAGTCGCCGCTGGGAGCGGGCGGGATGGGAGAAGTGTACCGAGGGCGGGACACGCGGCTTGGGCGCGACGTGGCAGTCAAGGTTCTGCCAGAGGCGCTCGCGAAGGACACAGGACGTTTGGACAGGTTCGAGCAGGAGGCACGCGTGCTTGGAGCTCTGAATCACCCAAACTTGCTGGCAATCTTCGATGTGGGAAGCGCGGACGGTGTGAAGTATCTAGTTTCCGAACTGCTGGAAGGAAAGAGCCTGCGCGACCGGCTCCAGGAAGGCTCGCTATCTGCGCGCAAATTGGCGGACTACAGCACCAAGATCGCAAGCGGGCTAGCGGCGGCGCATGAAAAAGGAATCGTGCACCGCGATTTGAAGCCGGAGAATGTGTTTGTCACAAACGATGAGCAAGTAAAGATTTTGGATTTCGGGCTGGCGAAATACGCGCAGGAGGCGAAGGGGGAGGCAGGAACGTTATTGACCGCGGGCCCGGGAGCCACCGCGCCAGGGACCGTGATGGGAACGGTGGGATACATGTCTCCCGAACAGGTGCTCGGCGGGGCGGCGGATTCCCGCTCGGACATCTTCAGCTTTGGTGCGATGTTGTACGAGATGGGAACGGGGAAGAGAGCGTTTGCGGGCGAGACGGCGGTCGAGACCATGAACGCCATCCTGAAAAGTGAGCCGCCTGAGCTAGACGCGGAGAGAAGCAAACTCTCTTCTGGAATGGCGCAAATCGTCGAGCACTGCCTGGAAAAGAATCCGGCGGATCGCTTTCAGTCGGCGCGCGACTTGGGATTCGCGTTGCGCGCACTAAGCGGAACCGGAGCAACGGCGGCGCTGAAGAAAGCGGAAGCGCGGAGAAGTTGGAACGGCTGGAAGTGGGCGGCGGGGAGCATGGTGTTAGCCATGACAGCCGCCGTGGCCGGTTATGTGAGTCCTGGAAAAGGACCCACCGGGCCAGAGGTAAGGGCCGTTCTTCCTGTGCCGAGCGGCGTAATCATGCGCACCCTGGGTGACGAGTCCGGAACGCCTGCAGTTTCCCCGGACGGAAGCAACTTGGTGTTCATCGGTTTAATGGAAGGAAAAAGGATGCTGTTCCTGCGCGCACTAAACGGGGCGACGGCAAAGGCGCTGGCAGGAACGGAGAACGGCAAATTTCCGTTCTGGTCCCCGGACGGAAAGTCCATCGCGTTTTTTGCCGATAGGCAGCTTAAACGCGTGGACACCGCGGGAGGGCCGCCGCTGACTCTCGCGCCTGCGGACGATGGGCGAGGAGGAGCCTGGGCGGGAGACACGATTTTGTATACACCGTACATTTACGGACCAATCTGGCGTGTGCCCGCCGCTGGTGGAAAAACGGAACGCGTCACAACGATTGATGCGGCTTTGCATACCACACAACGCTGGCCGCGCTTTCTTCCCGACGGCAAGCATTTCCTGTACTTGGCGCAGCACCACTCCGGACGCAACCCGGAGAGCGCCGGAATCTATGTCGCGAGCCTGGAAGGCGGGTCATCGAAGATGGTCTTGCGCTCGACCGCTATGGCATTTTATTCGTCGGGTTACTTGCTGTACTACCGCGACGGGAGTCTGATGGCCCAGGAATTTGACACCGGAAAGCTTGAGCCAAGAGGAGACGCCACGCCGCTGGGCCAAGTGTTGCACGACTCGGGGAATTGGAATCTGCTCGCCTCGGCTTCGGACAATGGCGTCCTGCTCTACCAGGCCGGGGGAGAGGTGAAATACCCTGTTGCGTGGTTTGACCGCAACGGACAAAGTCAGGGGACAGCGCGGTTCACGGGTCAATTGCAGGACATCCGCTTGTCGCCGGATGGAACTCGCGCCGCCGCAGTGAATTTCGAGGCAGGCCCCACGCCGGACCTCTTTGTATACGATCTCAAGACCGGCACGCAGACGAAGCTGAGTTTGGGGAGAATACCTGGATTGTAATTTGGTCGCCGGACGAGAAGCGAGTGGCCTATTCATCGCAGAAAACAGGCTCGGAGAATACAGAAATCGTTTTAAGACAGGCGGATGGCAGCGGCGAGCGGGAGGTGCTGCTTTCGGCAGAAAGTATTTACCATCCAACCGCTTGGACGCGAGACGGGAAGTACCTGGTGGTGAACCAAGGTCGCGTGGGAGCGCAACAAATTCTGGTCGTGCCGATGTCCGGGGATCGCAAGCCTATACCTTTGTTACCTGATGCCAAGTACGAGCACTATGATGGCCGAGTGTCACCGGACGGGAAGTGGATTGCTTATGTCTCGGCAGAATTTGGAGCCAACGAAATTTTTGTGACAGCTTTTCCGAGCGGGCGGGGAAAATGGCAAATCAGTTCAGGCGGAGCGCAACCCGCGCCTGTTTGGGGAGCCGATGGCAAGGCGTTGTACTTTGTCAGCAACGCGGGTGACATTGTGGAGGCCAGGCTGCACACATCGGCCGCAAGCATCACGGTGGAGGAACTGCACCCGCTGTTTCGTTCGCCGTTCCTGACGACTACGGTCCGCGCCGTGTTTGATGTGGATCCCAAAACTGGGCAGCGCTTCATCGGCAGCGTGGCGCCCGATGCCAGCGCGCTCCCGCTCAACCTGGTTACGAACTGGACGGCAGAGCTGAAGAAGAAATGAGACTGGCGATAGGAAGCAAAGTTAGCCCTAATTGTGAGTGAAATTGGAATCGAGAACGGCTTGCCGAGGAGGGAATTGGGTACTACACTCGCGCGGCAGTGCGGGAATATTCTTTTGGGAGGAACACGATGAATCGGCGAATCGGTTTTCTAGCGGCGGTATTGGTGGTGGCGGGAATTGTTACAGTGCGCGGAGCGTTTTCGCAATCTGCTCCACAAGCGACGCGAAAGGTGATCAAACTAGCGGGAGGACCGGTGCAGGCGCCTTTTAGCGACGGGATCCTGGTAGGAAACACGCTTTATCTGGCGGGAAGAATCGGAATTGATCCGAAGACGGGAAAAGTGCCGGAGAAGATCGAGGACGAGATTAAGCTGCTGCTGGATGGCGAGAAGGAAGTGCTGGCACAAGCGGGCATGACCATGGACGACCTCGTGTACGTGCAGATTGCGTGTACAGACTTGTCGCTGTTCGGGAAGTTCAATCCGATTTATGCGAGTTACTTCACGACGAAGGACTACCCAGCGCGGGAGTTCATCGGCGCAGGCTCCTTGCTGATCGGCGGACACTTCGAGCTGCAGGCGATTGCAGTGAAGAAGTAGGACGATTGGCAGATTTCCGAAAAAAAGCTTGACGGGGCGGAGCTGCAAGAGCATAGTTAACAGTGTTAAGTAAGTGAGGTTGATGCTAAGAAATGGGAGTGAAGGAACGCCGAGCGAGGCAGAAGAAATTCTTGCGGCAGGAGATCCTTGACGCCGCGAGCGAGCTGTTTGTTCGCGATGGTTATGAAAACGTGTCCATGCGGCGAATCGCGGACAAGATCGAGTATTCGCCGACGACGATATACATCTATTTCAAGGACAAGGCCGAGCTGTTGGAGCAAGTCTGCAAGGAGACGTTCGGAAGGCTGGTGCAGCGGCTGAGCAAGATCATGGAGCAGCCAGGGGATTCCGTGGAGCGGCTAAAGCGGGGATTGATTGCGTATATCGAGTTTGGGCTGGAAAACCCGCATCAGTACAGGGCAACATTTATGATGCCGATTCCCGAGGACTTCGATCCGCAGAAGTTTTACGAGAAAGATTCCCCCGGCATGCAGGCCTTTTCGTTTTTGGTTCGCGGAGTAACAGAGTGCGCTCAGGCGGGGAAGATACAGACTGTGAATGTGGAGCTGGCGAGCCAAGTGTTGTGGGCGGGAGTCCATGGAATTACGTCACTCCTGATTACTGACCCCACATTTCCGTGGGTGGGGCGGGACAAAGTGATTCATTCCACGGTAGATACGCTTGTGGCAGGGCTGGGAGGGTAGGCAGGAAAAAATTTTTTGCCAAGAAATTAACACTGTTCATCAAACGAGCAGTGTTACTTTTAGGGCGGACGTTACGTATCTAGGGCAGGAGCAAGAACTATGGGGTTACTGGCAAGAAGGAATCTGTTTCACGACAAAGTGCGGTTTGCCGTGACCCTGACGGGCATCGTGTTCGCGCTGGTGCTAATCATTATTCAGTTTGGACTGTTCCTGGGATTCACGACAACGACTTCGAACAATATCGATCATTCGAACGCAGACTTGTGGGTGGTTTTTCATGGCGTCGGTTATTTCGACACAGGGCGCAATTTCTCCGAACGAAAATTCTACCAAGTGCTCTCTACGCCGGGAGTGGAGCGCGCGGAGAAGTACATGCAAGCCTTCGCGCGATGGAAGCATCCGGATGGGCGGGTGGAAAACGTGCAAGTGATCGGCTTTCATCCGGGAAGCGGACTAGGCGAGCCGTGGAATGTGGTGCAAGGGAGCGTAGCGGGCTTGATGCAGGAGGACTCGGTGATCGTTGACGAGCTCTATCGCGAGAAGCTCGGCGTTGCAAAGATCGGCGACCGGGTGGAAATCGGCGACCATCGGGCACGAGTTGTGGGATTTACGCGAGGGATTCGCTCGTTCACCACTTCGCCGTTCGTCTACGCAAAGTTCAAGAATTCGCTGGACTATACAAATCCAGAATCGAGCGAAGAGAGCACGGCGTACATCCTTGTGAAAGCGGCAGAGGGCGTACCGGCGAAAGAGCTGCAAGAGCGATTGCGCGCACGGCTAACGGACGTGGATGTGTACACGACGGCGGAATTCAGCCAGAAGACACGTTTTTATTGGATGTTTACGACGGGAGCGGGACTGGCGGTGCTGACGGCGGCGCTGATGGGTTTGGTAGTGGGGATTGCCGTCGTGGCGCAGACAATTTACGCGGCGACGATGGATCACATTCGCGAATATGGAACGCTGAAGGCCATGGGCGCGACGAATCGATATCTCTATCGCGTGTTGATCGAACAAGCGGTATGGAGCGCGGTGCTGGGCTACGGGATGGCGATGATCGTGGCGCACTTCATCGTGCAGGCCAGCGAAAAAGGCGGGGCGATTATTTTGATGCCGTGGTCCATGAGCGCCGGGATGCTGGTGCTTGCGGTGGTGATGTGCGTGGCAGCGGCGCTGGTTTCGATCAACAAGGTGACGCGCATTGATCCGGCGATGGTGTTTCGAGGTTGATGGGGCAATGGAAGTATGGGAAGTCAAGGACGAAGAGGGGCGTGGGCGATGGGTAGGATGCAACGAGAAACAGTGATTCGGGCGAAGGGGTTGAGCAAGATTTATCGCGAAGGGACGACGGAGCTGCGTGCTTTGCAGGAAGTGGATTTCGAGGCGCGCGCTGGGGAGCTCACTTTGCTGATGGGGCCTTCGGGGAGCGGGAAGACCACATTGCTCTCCATTCTCGGCTGCATCTTGCGCGCGAGCAAGGGGAAGCTGGAAGTGCTGGGGGAAGACGTGACATCGCTTCCAGAAAAAGAATTGCCGCGCATCCGGCGGGAAGCGATCGGGTTTGTTTTCCAGGGATTCAACCTGTTTCCAACGCTGACTGCTGCGGAGAACGTGGCGGTGGCGCTGGACGTTCGCGGGGTTCGCGGGGCGACTGCGAGGAAGCGCGGAGAAGAACTGCTCGGTGAAGTGGGGCTGGCGCAGAAGGCGAAATCGTTTCCGGCGGATTTGAGTGGCGGGCAGAAACAGCGCGTGGCGATCGCCCGGGCCTTGGCGGGGGACCCGCCCATCTTGCTGGCAGATGAGCCGACCGCCGCGCTCGATGGGACGAGCGGGCGAGCAGTCATCGAGCTTTTGCAGCGGCTAGCGCGTGTGTACGGCCGCGCAGTGGTGATGGTGACACACGATCCGCGCGTGCTGTCCTTTGGCGACCGCATCATTCATTTGGAAGATGGAAGAATTGTGCGAGAAGAGGCGAGCGGTCCAAATGCGATGCAAACGCCGTCTATCGTAAGAAGATATCCAGCTGGGCCAATAGTTTCCTATGAAGTTTCGGTTTGACGAGGAAGGGGCATGACCATGAAGCGATTCAATTACGTTCTTATTGCCGCAGGAATCCTTTTTGCGTTGTCTGCGGCGACTCTGCTGCGGAGCCGGGGGCAGAGAGTCGCGGCGTCGGGGGTATCTCCGCGTCCGGTGAATGCCACTCTGATCGCCGCTCCCGGGCGAGTCGAAGCGGTGAGTGAAGAGATTCGCGTGAGTTCCGAACTTGGCGGACGGTTGAAGACCGTGAACGTGGAAGAAGGCGATCGCGTGCGGCGCGGACAGGTGCTGGCGGAAATTGTGAACGACGATTATCGCGCGCGAGTGGCGGCCGCGGAGGCAGAGCTGGCGCGGCGCGAGGCGGAATTGCGGCGGACCGTGAACGGTTCACGTGAGCAAGAGCGCCGGGAGGCGGAAGCGTCCATGAAGGCTGCAAAGGCCGTGCTGGACAATGCCAAGAGTGAAGCGGAGCGGCGGCGCGGGCTTGCGGATCGCAACGTCATCTCAAGGGATGAAGCGGACCGCTATGAGCGTGCTTATCAAGTGGCGCGCGCGCAGCATGAGCAAGCGGCGCAGCACTATGCGCTGGTGGATGCAAACGCGCGGGAAGAGGATCGGGCGAAGGCGGAGGCGGAAGTGGCTTCCGCGCACGCGCAACTGGCCGAGGCACGCGCCTTTCTCGAGAAGACCTACATCCGCGCGCCAATCGACGGGGTAATTTTGAGGAAGCTGCGGCACGGCGGCGAGAGCGTTTCGACGCAATTTGATTCGCCGGTGATCACCATGGCAGACGATTCGACGCTGCGGGTGCGCTTGGACGTCGACGAGGGCGACATTTCAAAATTACAGTTGGGTCAGCGTGCTTATGTGACCGCCGAGGCCTACGGGACGCAGAGATTCTGGGGCCACATCATCCGTGTGGGACGCATTCTAGGAAAGAAGAATATTCGAACGGATGAGCCGTCCGAGCATGTGGACACAAAGATCCTGGAAACGCTCGTCGAGTTGGACCCGGGGCAGGCCCTTCCCATGGGCTTGCGGGTGGACTCGTTCGTGGAGCTCAGTGGCCAAGGTGCTGGGAAGTAGTGAGCGAGGGAGCGTCGCAGAGGCTTGAACTGCCCAAATAACGCCTCACTGTTCTTGGCAATATAAGATAAACTGCCCATTAATGGGCTGTTCTTTGGGGTCCCCAATTCTTCATATCTCCAGTAAATAGTTGAAAACAAATGGCTTATAGTTTAACAGATATTGACGTCGTATGGAGGCTCTCATGCATCTGATACCAACGAATGGGCCGAAGTTAATGTTGAGAGTTACAACCGAGAAAAAACGCGGAAAAACCGTGCTCAGTGTCGAGGGCCGTTTGGCGGGGCCATGGGTTGCGGCGCTTGAACAGTGCTGGCGCGAATTGCGCGGGACGTCTCCGCAAGAGAAATTCCATCTGAATTTGTGCGGGGTCAGCTTTATTGATGCCGCGGGCAAAGTACTCTTGAAGGAAATTCACCGGCAGGGCTGCAATTTGGTCGCGGAAGGATGCCTGAATCAAGCGATCGTCAATGAAATCGTGCGGGACGAAAAGAGAAGTTCTGGGAAGGGCGGCAAGCACCACTCCAAGGGCTCGCACATCGTTTTCTACACAGTGCTTTTTAGCCTGATGATTCCAGGACTCGCTCATGCACGTGAAAACGCGAAACAGATGCCGCTAGCAGGTCCCGCGCCAGCGGATGTGTTGAGGCTAACATTGGATCAGGCCGTCGGGCTGGCGCTGAAACAGAACCCAACCGCGCAAATAGCGATCTTGACGGCGGCGCAGAGCGAACAGGACAAAAATATTGCGCGGGCCGATCTGCTGCCACAAGTGAACTTAGGCCTTTCCGATGAAGCGCAGAAAGTGAATTTGACCGCGCAATTTGGAGGCCGGACGCCCTTTCCGGGATTTCCCCAGACGCTTGGGCCGTATCAAATTTTTTCCGCGGGGCCAAACTTCGGTGTACCAGTTTTCGATTTAACGCTATGGCGGCGTTACCAGTCGGCGCAAAACACATGGAAGGCCAACAGAGCGAACAGTCTTTCGACGCGGGAGCAAGTGATCCTGCTCGTCGTTTCACAATACATCGGGACACTGCGGGCGATGGCAAACGTCCAGGCTTCGCAGTCGCGAGTGGATCTGGCGCAGGCGCTGTATGACCAGGCGGCGGACTTGCAGAAAGAAGGAGTTGGCACGGGCATCGACACGCTGCGCGCAAATGTGGAACTGCAAAATGAGAAGCAGAGGCTCATCCAGGCGCAGACCGACCGTGAGACATCGCTTTTCGGTTTGAGCCGTCTATTGAATCTTGACCCGCGGCAAGCGATCGAACTGGCGGATTCACTGAGCTTTTTCGATACACCGCAGCCGGAAGTGGATTCCAGCATCGACACGGCGTTGGGCGCAAGACAGGAGTGGAAGTCGCTGGAATCGCAGATCAAGGCCGCGAAATACGAGAAAAAAGCGGCGCAGGATTTAAGGCTGCCGTCACTGCGGTTCGACGGATCCTATGAGTACTTTGGGTCGTCGGGGAACAACACATTGCCGACGTACACGTATCAAGCAAGCGTGAACTTACCGGTGTTTACGGGAGGTCGAATCCACGCGGAAATTGTGCGCAGTGACCTGGAGATTCGAAAACTGGAGCAGCAAAGCGCCGATTTGCGGAACCAAATCGCGTTGGACGTAAAGACGGCACTGCTGAATCTGCGCTCAGCGAGAAATGAAGTAGAGGTAGCAAACCTCGGCGTGCAACTTTCGAATGAAGAAGTGGATCAGGCGCGCGACCGGTTCAAGGCAGGCGTGGCGAACAACATTGAAGTGATCCAAGCGCAGGATTCGCTGGCGCGCGCGAACGACAATCAGATTGCCGCGCTGTACCGCTTCAACCAGGCGCGCGCGGACCTAGCGCGGGCCATCGGACAGATGGAGAAAGTTTATTCGAAGTGAGGGTGGGACCACGATGAGCATCGAGATCGAAGTTGGTTTGGAGAATGCGGTGAAGGCCCCGCGGATTACCGAGGAGCTTTCGCTGGAGGACCAACCCAAAGGGCTTGCGAATCCGAAGGTGCGCCGGATGGTATTTGGCGGTGGCGCGGCGCTGCTCGCGGTAATCGCCGGGTTGCTTCTTTATTACCACAGCCGGGAGTCAACGGACGACGCGCAAGTGGATGGGCACATCACGCCGATGGCTTCGAAAGTTTATGGGCGCGTGGCGCAGGTTCTGGTGGATGACAACGAGGCGGTGAAAGCGGGGCAAGTGCTGGTGAAGATCGATCCGCGTGATTACCAAGCGGCCGTGGACCAGGCCAAGGCAGCGCTGGCGCTGGCAGAGAGCGAAGCGCGTTCAGCAGGAGTGGATGTGCCACGGACACGGGAAAACGTAGTGAGCGGAACTTCGAGTGCAGACGCCCAATACATGGCAGCGCTGGCGGACGTGGCGCGAGCACAGGCGACGTACGAGCAGGCACAGACGGCAGACCTTGCAGTGGCGCAGGCCAACGTGGAGAAGAGCCGCGCGAATGCGGAGCTGGCGAAAGCGGACCTGGCGCGTTATCTGCCGCTGATGGAGAAGGGCGAAATTTCAAAGCAGCAGTATGACGCAGCGAAAGCAAATGCTGACGCGACCGCAAGCGCACTGAGAGCAGACCAGGAAAAACTGGCGCAAGCCCAGCGCAACGTGGACGTGGTGAAGGCCCAGCTTGATGCGTCAAAGGCGCGCGTGGAGCAGGCGAAGGCCGGCGTGGCCGCGGCGCATGCAGACGTCAAACAAGTCAGCATGAGGACCGCGGACGCCGAGGCGAAACTCGCCAAGGTGGAGCAGGCGCGTGCGTCTTTGGAAGCGGCACTGCTGAATTTGAGTTACACGGAGATTATCGCTCCGGTGGATGGCGTGGCCACGCACAAACAAGTGGAAGTGGGACAAATCGTGCAAGCAGGGCAAGGGCTGCTGGTCGTTGTGCCGCTGCGCGACGTGTGGGTGACGGCAAACTTCAAAGAGACGCAATTGAAAAATATGAAGCCGGGACAAAAAGCAGAAGTGAAGGTAGACACGTACGGGAAGACATTTAGCGGGCACGTGGACTCGATTGCCGGGGCCACGGGAGCCGTGTTGAGCCTGCTGCCGCCAGAAAATGCTACTGGAAATTACGTGAAAGTCGTGCAGCGAATTCCCGTGAAGATCGTGCTGGATCCGATTCCGCAGGAGAAGGCCGTGCTGCGGCCAGGGATGAACGTGGATGCGACGGTTATTACGAATGAAACGGAATAAGGATAGGGGACGGGCTGGTAGTACGTAACAGAAGAAGTGGCCTGGATTCGAAGCCGATGAAAAACAGGATTCTAGCCAAGTTGAGAATGCCGGACGGGACGATTAACCCCTGGGTGATCGCCGTGACGGTGACTCTCGCGACGTTCATGGAGGTGCTGGACACGTCGATCGCCAACGTGGCTTTGCCGCACATCGCCGGGAACCTGTCGGCGGGACAGGACGAATCGACCTGGGTCCTGACTTCGTATCTGGTTTCGAATGCGATCGTTCTTCCGCTTTCCGGATGGTTTTCCGGACTCATCGGACGAAAGAAATTTTACATGTCTTGCGTGGCGCTTTTCACCGTGAGTTCTTTCCTGTGCGGGCTGGCGCCGAGCCTGGGCGTGCTGGTGCTATTCCGGATTTTGCAAGGAGTGGGCGGGGGAGGATTGCAGCCAAGCGAGCAGGCCATTTTGAACGACACGTTTTCCCTCGAGAAGCGCGGCATGGCGTTTGCCGTATATGGGCTGGCGGTCGTGGTAGCTCCCACGATCGGGCCGTGGCTGGGGGGCTGGATCACGGACAATTTTTCGTGGAGATGGATTTTCTACATCAACGTGCCGGTGGGCATCATTTCACTGATCCTGACGAGTTTTTTGATCAGCGATCCACCGTACATGAAGAAATCGAATCTGAAGGCGGGATTCCGGATTGATTACATCGGGATCGGGCTGATCAGCCTCGGTTTGGGGAGCATGCAGATCATCCTGGACAAAGGCCAGCGTGAAGACTGGCTCTCCTCGAATTTTATTCGCATCTTTTTCGTAATGATGGTGATTGGAATTGTTGCGGGGATTTTGTGGGAATTGCGGCAGAAAGAACCGGTCGTGGACTTGAAGATGCTGAAGAACCGCAATTTCGCAATCTCCACTATGGCCATGTTTTTCCTGGGTTTCGTGCTTTATTCGACGACCGTGCTAATCCCGCAGCTTCTCCAGGAATTGCTGGGCTACACCGCGCAATTGGCTGGAATGGCGCTGTCGCCGGGCGGAGCGGTGATCATGTGCATGATGCCGGTGGTGGGAATACTGGTGTCAAAGGTCGACACACGGATTCTGATCTCATTCGGGTGCATCGTCTGCTCGTCGGCGCTGTTTGTGATGTCGGGTTGGGACTTGGGGTTGGATTACCGGCACGCGGTGTACGCGCGCATGCTCCAGAGCTTCGGCCTGGCATTCCTGTTCATCCCGATCAACGTAGCGGCGTTCGCTTACGTGCCGAAAGAGAAAAGCAACATGGGCACGGGGATCATCAACTTGGCGAGAAACATTGGAGCCAGCGTGGGGATCGCAACGGTGACGACGATGCTGGACCGGCGCGCGCAATTTCACCAAATGCGCTTGACGGACCGCGTCAATGACTTCAGCGCGGCGTATCACAACATGCTGAACGGGCTACAGGTGAAATTGGTGGCCGCGGGCGCAACGACAGCACACGCCAGCGCGCAGGCGCACGGGATGGTTTACAACACGATTCAAAGGCAGGCGGTGATGCTCGCGTTTATCGACAACTTCAAGATGCTCGGGGTCGTGTTCATGGCGGTCATTCCGATTCTGATGCTGATGAAGAAGCCGAAGGCGCCCGCCAGCGGAATGCCGGTGCACTGAGGACGAATACTTTCAGAGGCGGGAGAAGGCAACGAGATTTCTGAAGTCCATGGGGGGAAACGATGGCAACGCAAGTGGCAGTGGCAACGCAAGCAGCAGGGGGAACACAACTGAATGAAGAAAAGCTGATCCGCGCCGGGCAGCAGGGCGACCACCAGGCCGTGGAAACTCTGTTCCGCCGGTACCAACGGCCGTTGTTCCAGACCGCGCTACGCGTGCTGGGGAACACGGAAGATGCAGAGGACGCGCTGCAGGACGGGCTGCTCTCGGCGTATCGCAATCTGAAACGCTTTGAAGGACGGTCGCAATTTTCCACCTGGCTGACGCGCATCGTGATCAACGCGGCGCTGATGCGGCGGCGGAGCGCGAAGGCGCGTCCAGCGATATCGCTCGACGAAACGCCACGCGAGGATGAACTGCCGACAGCGGAACGCTTTGCGGATGACGCGCCGAACCCGGAACAAGTGTTTGTGGGGACGGAGTTGCGTGAGATGATCAGCGAGAATCTCGACGAGCTTTCGCCCCTGCTAAGAACGGCTTTTGTGCTGCGAGAAGTCCAGGGGTACTCCACCGGCGAAGCGGCCAAGAAGCTCGGCGTGACGGAAAACACGCTGAAGGCGCGTTTATGGCGTGCGCGGCATCAACTTGCCGAGCGGCTGGGACGGCGCCTGCGGAGGATGAAGGATGATATTTCCAACGCGGGCGGCATGGGCGACGCTGAGTGCAGCTATTGCTAACGAATGAGGTAAAGGAAGTAGAGGAAGTTAAGGAAGTAGAGGAAGAAGAGGGCCGGCAAACGCCGGCCTTCTTTGCTTTAGAAGGGTTCTTGAAGAGACGGGTGTCTATCGAGAGGCGGCAACGTAGCGGCCGAGGACGCGAAGTTCGCTGGTGGCGTTGCGGACTTCGGCGAGGGCTCGATCGAGCCGGGCGACATCGCCGGCTTCGAGGTCGATGAAAAACTGATACTCCCAGGGGCGGCCGTGGATGGGGCGGCTTTCAATTTTCAGCAAGTTTACTTCGTGCCTGGCGAAGGGCTCCAGCGAGGCCAGGAGAGCGCCGGGCCGATGAGCGAGGCGCATGGCGAGGGAGATCTTGCGAGCCTCGGGAGAGATCCTGGCAGCCGCATCTTTTTCCGGAAGCAGGAGCACGAAGCGCGTGAAATTCTCGGCGTTGTCCTGGATGCTCGAGGCGAGAATCGTGCCGTGATAGTGTTCGGCGGCGCGGCGACCGGCAATCGCGGCCCAGGATTTATCGCCGCGCGAGAGCACTTCGCGAACGCTGCCAGCTGTGTCTTCCGCAGGAACACGCTTGAGCAGAGGGTGGGCAGCGAAGAATTTCTCGCACTGGGCGAGGGCCATGGGATGCGACACGACCGAGCGGATGTCGCGTAGAGAAGCGCCAGGAAGAGCGATTAACTGCATCTCGATCGGCAAAATCGTTTCCGCGACGATCGAGAGACTACTTTCCAAGAGCAGGTCATACACGCGCACCACGGACCCGGCAAGCGAATTCTCGACGGGAGCGAGCAGAGCATCAGCAGCACCTTCCCGAATGGCGCGAAAGGCGGAGTCGAACGTGGCGCGAGGCACAGTGGCGATGGCGTCTCCCAGAAGCTGGATTGCGGCCGCTTCGCTGAAAGCGCCCGCTTCGCCCTGAAAAGCAACGCGTATGTTCACTCGATTGGATGTGCTCATGAGCAGGCGCTATCTTGCATGAAGGAGCGGAAAACAAAAAGTGAAGATTCACTGGGAAGCGTGCCCCGAATTGGATGTGGTTCTCCTGCGCCGAAACTCCAGGCTCGTGGCAGGCTTCAGCATGAAGTCGCCGAGGAGAATTCGAAGTGCGCGGGGATTCCTCGCGGCGGTATAATTCCGGCATCAGAAACGAGGATCTCCATGAAACGACCCGAAGCAACGGAATACGCCCCGTATCACGCGAACTACATATCGAAAGTTCCGGGGTCGGACGCCTTAAGCGTTCTCGAATTCCAACAGACGCAAATGCTGCAGTTATTGGCGGGGCGCAGTGAACGCGAAGGGAATTTCCGATATGCGGCCGGCAAATGGACGGTGAAGGAAATTCTCGGGCACATCACGGATACCGAGCGCATTTTTACGTACCGGGCCTTGCGGATCGCACGGGGCGATCAAACGCCGCTGCCGGGATTCGAACAAGACGACTTTGTCAAAAATGGGGAGTTCGGGAGGCGCACACTCGCGAATCTGGCGGAGGAATTTGGAGCAGTGCGCGGCGCGAGCATCACTTTGTTTCGTTCCTTTGGCGAAGAAGTCTGGGACCGGCGCGGCGTGGCCAGCGAGAAAGAGGTGACCGTGCGTGCGCTGGCGTTTATCACCGCAGGTCACCAAATGCACCACCGCGTCATCCTCGAGGAACGCTACTTTCCGGCGATTCCGAGGGCATAAGCTCAAACGCAGCTCTAAGGCGGCATGCGGGAGTGATCCACGTAAAGGGGTTGACCGGCTAGGTCTCTGCGCGCATCCCCATCGCCTGCAATCAAAGGAGCGTTGCTGAACGTGGACTGCTTCGCAGAGGAAACGATGTGGATGTCCCGCCCATGGCGAATGGCAGCCGTTTTGGAGTCTTCTCTAGGCTTGATCAAGTAAAAGAGCAAGATGGTCGCGAGGGCGATCGTGAATGCACCCGCAATGACCGCCGCGGCCTGTGCCTCAATGGGATTGGCCATGGCATCCCCAAGTATGTAGATTCCCGCGCAAAGGAAAGTCAGGGCGAGAAAGCAGGCAAGTCCGCCGAAAGTACGTACGATCCCGCCCCGTACGACCAAGGAACTGCATGACCGCGCAGAGGAACTGTGATGCAAAGCTCGGCCACGCATCGTTCAATCCTCCCGGGAATCCCGGGGAGCGAGCATCGGCTCCGGGAAACGGAGAAAATCGAGATAGCGAAAGACAGGCGGAGAATAATCTTTCTTCATGATGCTGCCGCAGGAGCAGCGGGGATTTTGTCCTTCCCTCTCGCAGCCGATTTCCACCACAACGGAACATTTGCAACCTGGATTGATGCAATGCCAACGCTCCCCGGATTTCATGACCATGGTCCCTATACCTCCCTTCGCACGGAATGCGGGATGTCCGAAAGGCAATCTCAGGCGGTCCTGTGATATGAGAAGGTGGAATATAAACATAAGTAAACAGGAAAGCAAGCGGAATTTAATGGCGGCTGGTTGGTTGCTCACTGAGTTTGGTAGACTCTCACTTGTAGAAAGCTACGCCCCGACCCTTTTGGGCCGGGGCTTTTTCTTTTCTAGTCGTGGTTGCAGCAGCCGGAACGCCGCTCTCTCCGTCGTTTCTTGAAGGACTCGCTCGCAGGGGCGCGCTTCAGCGCGTCCCGATCCGCGTGCAACTGTACGGCGAAGTAAGACATCCGGCAGCCAAGCCTCTGGAAACAAAGCGGGAAGAAAAACCGTAAACCACCAAATAAAGAATCTGCTTCAAAAACAAAGCGGGGCACCTCCTCAAAGGAAATGCCCCGCCGAATTTAATGCAATTTTCTAGTTGCGATCGTCGTCGTCCCGGTGTTTTTTGTACCAGCCTTTGTGCTTGCCGTTGTCTTCGTGCCAGCGGCCGCGGTCGCGATCGCCGTCATGGTCCCAGTGGTGGTCGTGCTCGAAGCGCCCGCGCCGGCCGTTCCAGTAGCCGCCGTAGTAGCGGCCCCCTTCATAGTGGGGAACGACCCAGACCGCTCCTTCATACGGCGGACGCGTCCAGTAGCCTCGGTGCCAGGAATAGTGACCTTCCACTGGATACCAGTAGCCCTCGACCCATGCATACTCATCTTCCGGACCGGGGCATGGCGGACGAACCGCGATCACTCGCGGTTCGGGCGGTGCGCCGATCTGAATTCCGATGGAGACCTGGCTGAACGCTGCGGGCGCGCCGGCAAAAAGTGTGCCTGCGAGCAGCAGCATTCCCATCCACATCTTATAGTTGAGTGTCATGTTCCTGCCTCTCTCCGCGTTCCTGAAGCGCCGCGGGGATACCTCCGTTAATTCGTGAAAGTAGCTAGGGTGGCCGATGAGCTTGGCTGGGTTGGGGCGTCGGCCCCTGATTGCCATCGTACAAGGGATAAAACACCTGGGAGAGGTTTTTGTTGCGAGGTGTGCTTGGGAAGGCAACTACGCGCTTCCCGTTTTCGTAAGTGTTGAAAATAGAGGTGGTTTAAGCCGGATCGTATATTGAGTTCACTAGCCGTGACGGGTCCGCTCTTTTATATCTTCGGGCCAACGACAATCAGAACGGTGTCTTTGGGGACAGTGTTGTTCCCTAAGATAGAGTTGCTGCAGTACGAAGAAAGAGAGACGAAGCGATGGAAGGAGTGGTTTGCGGCGCATCGGGAGGCGCTGAAGCGGTGGATATCCGGCGGACGCGGCATATTGGGGATTTTTGCGGGTTGGCCGCCGACCCTCGATCCGCAAGCCCTAAAATCGACAAATCAGACACAGAGTCTAGACCCAAAACCCGCATCCTGAAAACCGCATCGAGGCGCCAAAACGCTCTCGTCTGTGGGCCGCTAATGACAGCTAACGCTTAATTCTGGTTTCCACCCCCATGGGTTTGGCGGCAGACCTTGCAAAACGTCGCCGGCTCCGTGTTATCGATGCGGTGCCGCACGGGCTTGAGCGTCTGCAGGTAGACAAACATGGCAGACAAATCCTCGTCGGTCATCCCTCGGTAGGTGTGCCATGGCATGACCTGGCTGAGCCGGCGCGCGTTCACGAATCCGGTGCGCATGGCTTGTGTAAAAAGCGCGGTGTCGTAGTACGAAATCCCCGAGGCATCGGGCGTGATATTTGCGCTGGCCACGCGGCCCCAGGGGCCATCGAAAATAAAACCGCCGGCGAAATCCATGCCCGGCAGCGGCTGGCCTCTATTTTGCGGCGTGTGACAATCTGTGCATCCTGCGAGGCGAACCAGATAGGCGCCGCGCTTTTCCGGCGTGGAAAGGTCGGGCTGTGGGACGGGCATATTCAAGGGCTGAGGCACGCTGCGGATTAAATAGTTCACTGGAAAGATCAGCTTTGTTATTGGCCACCGTTTACGGATCGGCGGCAATGATCGTAGGTAAACGATGATGGACGCAACGTCCTCGTCCGACAGCGCGGAAAGGTCCGGGAACGGCATGAACGGAAATAGCGCCCGGCCGTCATGCCCCACGCCCTCGCGGAGGGCCCGCGAGAGCTGATCATCACTCCAAGAACCGGCGCCGGTTTCCGGGTCTGGAGTGATATTCGAGGCGAACACCTGTCCGGGGAATCCCTTCAGGATGTTCATGTCCTGGCCCGATCCGAGCGTGCCCGGCAAGATCGGTGCATCATGCGCTGTCCAATCGTGCTCTGCGTGACAGCTCATGCAGTCAGCCACACTATTGACGAGATACTCGCCGCGTGCCAACCGCGAGGGTGTCCTTTCAAACTTCCGCGCTGTCAACGGTCGTGCTCGCGGTCCGATGAATGGCCTCCAGCCAATCGTGAAGGTGATGCCCACGGCGAGCACCACCGCGAGCACAACAACAACCCCTACCAATACGTTCCCGAGTTTCTTCATTGGAAATCTTTCCCAAATCTTGCATCGTCGTGAACCGGAGTGACCAGTCCTGTCACCTTGTATCACGGATTCGGCGCAAGCGCTTCTAACTCCCGGCAAGTCGGCGGGTGGCCGACCTTCGATCCGCTGAAACGACAAGACCCGCAACCTGAAACCCGCAGGGATGCGACACCCAAAGGCGTTTTTCGGAATTAAGACGGCCAACACGGCTACCCCCAAAGACGGGCAAAGGACATTGTGTTGGCATGGATACAAACAATATCTAGTATATCTTGTGGATCTCCGAAAGGGAGGTGAAGGAATTGAGCCAAACAAAGGACTTCATTTCAATTAGGTTAGACGGGGAATTGAAGACCGAACTAATCCAAGCTTCCGAGCTTGAGCATCGCTCGCTATCCAACTTCTGCCGTTTATTGCTCGAGTTCGCGTGGGGCCAGTATCTTAAAGCAGGTACGATGCGTGATCTTCTTTCGCCGCAGGAACGTCCGCTACATAGGAGTGTGGAATGACTACCCATCAGGTTCGGATTATGCAGCACGAACTTCATGAGTTGTACGACCTGCAGCGAGACGTCTCTCAAAAGGAGAGGGTGAAGTGAGCCGCCGATCTTGGTTTCCTGGGCTGGCCTGGGGCGTTGGCTGGGCGTGGACATTCATCGCGGGCGGTGGCGGCCTCTGGCTCTTGCTCACAAGAGGCCCCTGGCCGCCAACTAACGGATGGTTCGCCGCGTTTTCCGGCGTTGCCGCATGTCCCCTAATCACCAGGTCATTGAGGAAGCATCGCAGCTCTGTCGCTATCGGCTGGGCCCAGTTCGGCACTGCGGCGCTCTTCTTTGCAGCGGGGCATGCCGCCCTGCTGATTTGGCCGCACTAGGATTGCTTCATCTCCCTCAACTTAGGACACTACCGAATGTCCAGTCGGGTTGCGAGTGGGCCGTACCGCTGCTAAAATTCCTTGTTTGCCGGGACGCAGCCGTCTGCGCCGTAAGCGCAGGCGGCTTTTTCTCCGTTTGGGATAGCGCTCCCAAAACGGACGTCTGAGATGGCGTTTCCAAGGCGAGCGGCTGGCGACCTGTCTTACCGGCCTGACCCCCTCGAGCTTTTTTCGAGTGCAACTGCGGTGAGGAGGTGCTTGACTCACCGGTTCTGGCCCCTGCGGAAGGAGAATACGCGTGGCTAAGTACGATGTGGCAATTATCGGGAGCGGGCCGGGCGGGTACGTGGGCGCGATTCGCGCCGGCGAGCTCGGCTTGAAGACTGTGGTGGTGGAAAAGGACCCGTTTCTCGGCGGAACCTGCCTGCACGTCGGCTGTATTCCTACCAAGGTACTGCTGCATCATGCCGAAGTTTACGATCACTTCAAGAACGCCGCGGAATTGGGATTTGAAGTGAGCGGGCTGAAGATCAACTGGGCGAACGTCCTGGCGCGAAAAGACAAGATCGTCAAGAAACATTCCAAGGGCATCGAGTTCCTGTTCAAGAAGAACAAAGTGGAATGGGTGCAGGGTTGGGGCAGATACGAAGGGCCGGGAAAAGTAAGCGTCGAAAAAGACGGCAAGAAGTCCACCATTGAAGCTTCGAACGTCCTGATGGTGAGCGGCTCGGAAGCGAAAGCGCTGCCCGGCATTGAACCGGATCACAAGACGATTCTGACCAACAGGTCGATCCTGGAGCTTCCGGAAATTCCAAAGACTTTGATCGTGGTCGGCGCTGGCGCGGTGGGAGTGGAATTCGCGTCCATTTACAATTCGTTCGGGACCCAGGTAACAATTCTGGAAATGTTGCCACGCGTCGTGCCGGTCGAGGACGAAGAAATCTCCGCAGAACTCGACAAGACTTTTCGCAAGAAAAATATCCAGATTTTCACCAGCAGCATGGTGGAGTCGGTGAAGAAGGACACTAAGTGCGTCACGGTTTCGTTCAAGGACAAGGACGGAAAGGCGCAGACGCTGCAGGCGGAAAAGCTGCTGCTGGCGGTGGGCCGCAAGCCCATGACGGAAAACTGCGGCCTGGAAAAGTCCAAGGCGAAGCTGGAGCGCGGTTTCGTGCACGTAGACGGGCACATGGAAACAGCGGAAAAAGGGCTGTATGCCATCGGTGACATCGTGGCGGGGTTCCCGCAACTGGCGCACGCCGCGATGATGGAAGGAATTGTGGCGGTGACGCACATCGCTGGGAATCCGACCCAGGTGATCGACAAGACGAGAATTCCCAACGCGACGTATTGCGAGCCGCAGATCGGCTCGATTGGTCTGACGGAAAAACAGGCCCGCGACGAAGGCTACGCGGTGAAGGTGGGCAAATTTCCTTTCGTGGGAAACAGCAAGGCCACAATACTCGGCAACCATGGTGGCTTCATCAAAGTAGTTTCGGAAGAGAAATTCGGCGAAGTGCTGGGGATTCACATCATAGGGCCGCTGGCGACGGAAATCCTCAGCGAGGCGGCGACGGTGCTGAACCTGGAGGGCACCATCGACGACATGATGAACATGATGCACGCGCATCCGACGGTTTGGGAAGGATTGGGCGATGCGTTCGCGAGCGTGAGGGGATTGCAGATTAACGTATGAAGAAGTGACTGGTGATTGATGACTCGTGACTGGTGAAAGAACTCCGCGCTTTTCCAACTTCCGCGCGCCGAGTTGCAATCATGAGTCCCGGAGAATTTGCAGGCGAACCTTGAGCACTTGCCAGATCATCGACCTGGGGCTGATGGGCTACGCAGAGGCGTGGGCGTTGCAGAAGCGGGTGGTCGCCGCGCGAAAAGCCGCTTTGATCGATGACGTATTGATTCTCTGCGAGCACCCGCATGTGATTACGCAGGGACGCAACGGGAAGCGTGAGCATCTGCTGGCGAGCGAACATGTGCTGCGGCAGAAAGGTGTCGAGTATTTCGAGACCAGCCGGGGGGGAAACATTACCTATCATGGCCCGGGACAGATTGTCGGATACCCGATCCTCAACCTGGGCGAGATTCGGCGGGACGTGGTGTGGTATGTACGGATGCTCGAAGAAGCGATGATCCGCGCGACGGCGGAGTTCGGAATTCAAGCACGGCGCGAGCCTGGGAAAACGGGTGTTTGGGTGGACGTTGCGGAGAATGTTTCTTCGCTCGCCACTCGCCACTCGCCACTCGCCACTTCCGAAAAACTTGCTGCCATCGGCGTGCATATCAGCCGGTGGGTGACATCGCACGGATTTGCCTACAATGTTTCGACTGATTTGCGTTACTTCGATTTGATCGTGCCCTGCGGGATCGCGGATCGCAAAGCGACGTCGCTGGAAAAATTGCTGGGACGGAATGTTGAAACAAGCGAAGTGGGGCCACGGATCGCCAGGCATCTGGGAGAATTGTTCGGGCTGGAAATGAAAGAAGCGCCGAAAAAGGAACTCATTGAGAAGCTGGAGCACGCCGAGCAGGCCGCGGCGGTGTCAGCGTAGAAATTTGGAGCGGCGGATGAAGAAGGAATTGACCCGGCAGCAGTACCTCGACCTTTACTTCTGGATGAGGCTGAACCGTGCCGTCGAAGACACCATGGTGAAGCTGTTCCGGCAGAACCAGATTGTCGGGGGTCTTTATTCCAGCCTGGGACAAGAAGCGATTTCGGTTGGGACGGCTTACGCGCTGGAGAAGAAAGACTGGCTGGCGCCGATGATCCGCAACATCGGAGCGCTGCTGGTGAAGGGCGTGCCACCGCGCGACATCTTCATGCAGCACATGGCGAAATATGATTCGCCGACCAAAGGCAAAGACGGCACCAGTCACTTCGGCGACCTGGAGAACCTGCACATCGTTTCGCCGATTTCCATGCTTGGCGATTTGATTCCGGTGATGGCGGGCGTGGCGATGGCGGGACGTTATCTCGGCCAGAAAATCGTGGCGATGACCTGGATTGGCGACGGCGGGAGCTCCACCGGTGTATTCCACGAAGGCTTGAATTTTGCGGCCACGCAGAAAGCGCCGTTCGTGCTGATTCTGGAAAATAATTTGTGGGCCTACTCAACGCCGGTGCGGAAGCAGGTGCCGCTCGAGAATCTCGCGGACCGCGCGAAGGCCTATGGAATTGACAGCTACATCGTGGACGGCAACGACGTAGTGGCGGTTTACAGTATCGCAAAAGAAGCCGTCGAGCGAACGCGCGCCGGCGAAGGCCCCATCCTGATCGAAGCCAAGACCTTCCGGCGGCTGGGCCATGCGCAGCACGATCCGGCGGAGTATGTGCCGAAGGAGATGCGTGCCTACTGGGAAGCACGCGACCCCATTGCGCTCTATGAGAAGTTCTTGACCAGCGAAAAGCTGCTCGACGCCAAGGGCAAGAAGGAGATAGATGAAAAGCTCGAGGCGTTGCTCGCTAAGGAACGGGAGTTCGCAGAGAATTCGCCCATGCCGCCCGCGGAATTGGCGGAAACGGGTGTCTATTGCACCGGCGACGATTGCCACAAGATCCGCGCGAAGTGGGAGCGGCCGATTTCTGAAGTGACGCCGCCGAAGTCGGGCGTTACAGCTGTGTGGACGGTTCCGAAATTCGGATCGGGCAAAGGCTCGGGCGGCGCGAACGCGCCGATTCATTTTGGAGACACGTTGCCTGCGGCCCAAACCGGCGCAACGGAAACGAAGTCTGCCAACGGGAGCAAGCCCAGCGCGAAGGCCGCAACAAAGAAAACCGTGAAGGCCGCTGCGGCGACCGCTTCGCGAAAGGCGCGGAGGTAGTCAATGTCACGAACAAATGGCGCCCCCTCGGACGGTAGCCCGGTTAGCTTCCTCGAAGCCATCAAGCAGGCCATGTTCGAGGAGATGGAACGCGACCCTGCCGTGGTGATGCTCGGCGAAGACGTGGGTGTGTACGGCGGAGCGTTCAAGACCAGCGAAGGGCTGTTGGCGCGGTTCGGGTGGGAGCGCGTGATTGACACGCCGATCAGCGAGAGCGCCATCATCGGCGCGGCCTGCGGGATGAGTTATCTGGGACTGCGGCCGATCGTAGAGATGCAGTTCATCGATTTCATCGTTTGCGCCTTCAACCAGATCACGAATTTTGTCGCCAAGGGGCATTACCTGTGGAACGCACCGGCGCCGATGGTCATCCGCGGGCCCTCGGGTGGCGGCGTGCACGGCGGGCCGTTTCATTCGGCAAATCCCGAAATGTATTTCGTGCACACGCCGGGATTGAAGGTGATTTATCCCTCGACGCCCTACGACGCGAAGGGCTTGCTGAAGGCCGCGGTGCGCGACAATAATCCCGTGCTCTTCTTCGAACACAAGTTTCTCTATCGGCGCATCAAAGGAGAAGTTCCTGCCGGGGACTACACGGTGCCAATCGGCAAGGCCATCGTTCGCCGCGAGGGGAAACACCTCACGATCCTTTCTTACGCGGCGATGATGCATACGACGCTCGAAGCCGCGGAGGCGCTGGCGAGGGAAGGAATCGAGGCGGAAGTCATCGACCTGCGCACCCTGCTGCCGCTGGATGAAGAGACGATTCTGGATTCGGTGAAGAAAACGAACAAGTGCCTGGTGGTCCATGAGGACACCAAGACCGGGGGGATCGCTGGCGAGATCGCCGCGATTCTGTGCGAGAAAGCATTCGCCGATTTGGATGGCCCGCTGATGCGCGTAGCATCCTTGGATACGCCGGTGCCGTACGCGCCGACGTTGGAAGACTACTTCCTGCCGAACGCGAAAAAGATTTTTGCCGCCGCGAAGGAATTGACGCGGTATTAGGAGAAGAGGAGAGTCATCATGGCCGTAGAAATCGTCATGCCCCAGATGGGCGAAAGTATTTTCGAAGGAACGATTACCAAGTGGCTGAAGAAGCCCGGCGACAAAGTCGAGCGCGATGAGCCGCTGTTCGAAATCTCCACGGACAAAGTGGACGCGGAAATCCCCTCGCCGGCAGCGGGCGTGCTGAAGGAGATCAAGTTCGGCGAAGGTCAGACCGTGCCGATCCAGACGGTCGTCGGCGTGATTGACGCGGCTGGTTCGGCGACTGCCCCGGCCCCCGCCCCGACAAAGGCCGAAGCGCCCGCACCCGCGAAAACTCCCGTTGGTCCCGCTGCACCAGCACCAAGGCCGGCGGCTGTTCCTGTGGCCACAGCGCCCGCGCCCGCCGCGGCTCCGCCCGCAGCGCGAGACGGGGGAAGGATTCATAGTTCGCCGCTGGTCCGCCGCATGGCCAACGAGCATGGCATCGATCTTTCAACCGTTACAGGCACCGGCGCGGGCGGACGCATCAGCAAGCAGGACGTTGAGGCGGTGATCGCCGCAGGAGGAGCGCCGGCGGCATCTCCACCAGCGATTTCGGCTCCGTCCGCGCGGCCCGCGCCACCAGCCGCAGCGCCCGGAGCACAAGGCGCGCAAGCGCACGTGGCCCTGGAAACGGCCGTGCCACGCGAGAAGATTTATTTCGGCAATTACGAAGTGCAGCCGATGAGCGCGATGCGCCAGCGCATCGCCGAGCACATGGTCGCATCAAAGCGCGTTTCCGCTCACGTATACTCCGTCGACGAAGTGGACATGACCAAGGTAGCCGCTCTGCGCGCCAAGTCCAAGGATGAATTCGAGAAGCGCTACGAGACCAAGCTCACGTTTATGCCATTTTTCGTGAAGGCCGCGGTGGCCGGGCTGCGAGCATATCCTACGCTGAACGCCTCGCTCGACGGCACGAACGTGGTTATTCACAAAGACATCAACATCGGCATCGCCGTGGCTCTGGATTGGGGTTTGCTCGTGCCGGTGGTAAAAAACGCCGACGAGAAGAACCTCCTCGGCATCCAGCGCACCATGAATGATCTCGCCGAACGCGCGCGTTCGAAAAAGCTGAAACCCGAAGAAGTGCAAGAAGGCACTTTTTCGATTACTAATCCGGGAGTTTTCGGCGGGCTCTTCGGCCTGCCGGTGATCAGCCAGCCAAATGTCGGTATTCTCGGCCTCGGTGCGATCGAAAAACGTCCGGTGGTGATCAACGACTCGATCGCCATCCGTTCGATGTGCTACGTCACGCTCAGCTACGACCACCGCGTCGTGGACGGCGCCATTGCCCACCAATTCCTGCACAAGGTCAAGGAGACGCTGGAAAACTGGGGCGAGCCGGTGCTGTAAGACAGAGCCTGGATATGCTGGATATCGTTGCCTGGCCAGGCTGTTCGGAATTGGGACGAGTGTTCCCAAGAGTGGCCACCCTCTGCTTCCCAGTCCGCTGCCTGCATTTATAAACAATTGCAATCAAAAAGCTTAACTGTCCCTATCGCTGGAAGCCCATCTGCCCTATGGAATGCCGCCCGGATGAAAGTCCGTGCCGGGCGACACGGAGAGAAAGCGAGCCATGGAGCTGGTGGCGCTCGAGCACTTGACGGATTGTAAGACCATGCAGCCTCGAATTCTCATCGCCGATGACCAGCAGGACGTGCTCGATGCGCTGCGGCTGCTCCTGAAGGGACACGGCTACGTGACGGAATTGGTGAATTCGCCCATTGATTTGCTAGCGGCGTTAGCGGGCGGCGAATTCGATCTGGTGCTCATGGACTTGAATTACGCGCGGGATACGACTTCGGGCCGCGAAGGATTGGATCTGCTCAGCGAGCTGAAACAACTCGAAGCCGCGCCGCCCATCGTGGCCATGACCGGCTGGGCCACGGTAGGACTCGCCGTAGAGGCCATGCAATACGGCGTAAGCGACTTCGTGGAGAAGCCGTGGACCAACACGCGGCTGCTGGAAATCCTGCAAAAGCAGGTCGCACTGGGACGCGAGCGCCGCGAATCGCGCCGCCTGGCCGCCGAAGAAACGCGGGCGCGCGCCGAAGCCCTGCGGCATCTCCAGGAACAGGAACGGGAATTCGCGGAAGCCCGGGCCATCCAGGAAAAGCTTCTGCCGCGCGAGATCCCGCAAATGCCCGGTTACGAGATTGCCGCGGCGTCGCAATCCGCCCGCATCGTCGGCGGAGACTACTTCGACGTGCTTCCCTTCGACGAAGACGCGATGGGAATCTGCATCGCGGATGTGGCGGGAAAAGGCATGCCCGCGGCGCTGCTGATGTCCAACCTCCAGGCCGCGGTGCGCGGCCTCTCTTCCCGTTCTTTGTCGCCGAATCTTCTGTGCGTCCGGCTGAATTCCGTGGTCTACAAGAACACGGCCAGCGACCGGTTCATCACTTTTTTCTACGCGCAACTCGACGGCCCGGCCGGTCGCCTTCACTACGCGAATGCCGGCCACAATCCTCCTTTCCTGGTGCGCCGTGATGGGACACACGCGCGGCTAACGGAAGGCGGCGGCGTGCTCGGCGTCTTTGCGGAACAGCAGTTTTCCTCCGGGACCGTGCAACTGGCACCGGGAGACCGGGTGATTCTCTACACCGACGGCGTCACGGAAGCTTGCGATCCCGAGGGTCAGGAATTTGGCGAAGAGCGGCTGCTGCGGATTCTCGAAGCGGGCCGCGCGCTGCCCGCGGGGGATTTGAAGGAACAAATCCTTCGCGCGGTAGCAGAGTTCAGCCACGTGCCCTGGACGGACGACGCGACACTCCTGGTTCTCGGGGTCGGCGACTAACGCCGCTTCGCTCATTTCGCGCGCGGAATACCGGCCTCCCTGTTCACCGGTCGCGTGCCACCAGTCGGGGCATCACTGCATCAAAGGCTTCAGCTTCGCCACCCAGACTGCAAATCCCTCCATGGCGATCGGCTCGATGCCCGCATCGCGCAGCGTGTCGCGGACGAAACGGTGCCGCTCGTTTTCCTCCCGGAGTTCGACATCGGTTACCGCGGCAAATTCCGTTTTCAAGCGGGCCTTGGCGGTGATGTGTTGCGCGGTGTAGGCCAACAGCTTGGCGTCCGCGGGCGAGCGGGTGACGGAGAGCGTCTGCACGAAACCCTGCGTGCCGTTGCGCCGGTAGCTGTAGTCCAGCCGCATAGGATCCCCGGGAAATGTAAATTCCGAGGCGCGCACGGATTTTTCAATGCGCTCCCAGAGCCTCGCCTGTCGCAGGACCTGTGAACAGTACGAACGAATCTGCGCGCGGCTGCCGGGCGTGCCCACCCGCACGCCGGCGCGCTGCACGCCGATGTGATCCGCGTACAGGCGCTCCAGTTCGGCGTCCAAATCCCCGGTCAAGGTGCCTTTTTGCGGCGCCAGTTGCAGGGCGTTCGAGAGCGTGTCATCCCACTTGGCCAGAAGATGTTGCCAATCGCCACCGTTGTTCTGCAGGGCAGCCGATTGAAAACGGTCTTCCAGGTCGTCGCGCAGCGCACGCAACAGGGCTTCATCGGCACGCGGGTGCAATCGCCGCACGCGGCCGAACTCCTCTTCATCTTCGATCAGGCGCAGGCGCCGTTCGCCGGTCCGCGGATCGAAGACCAGCACGCCGATGTTCACCCACTCATCCCGGACGAGGTTCGGGGTGTAACGCAGGATGCGGTAAGCGCAGGCGCGTTCGCCGTGCGAGGCTTCCGCCTGCACGTTTTCCGCAAAAGTTTCAGTCATGGGTCACTTCCCTTGCGTCGCATGGATGGAGTCATACCCAATTCGGAAACGGCTGACGAGTGGTTTTCTTGGCTTCCAGGATAAGGTCCGGCACACGCGAACGGCGCCGGTGCAATTGCTCGAGGAGCCGCAGCAGCGCGTCGTAATCGTCCTCATACCACGCCGGGGGAATTTCCCTGCTGATCTCGTCCAGAACGCGTTCGTCCAATTGCTTGTCGAGCCGTTCCAGCCAGGGGGCAAAAGAATCCATGCCGGTCACGCCTTCGTATACGCGATTCCGCGCGTAAAGCCCGCGCAGCGGAGCATCGGGAAAATTCCATTCCCCGGCATTGAAACAAAAACCCTGATCGATCATCCTCGTCTTGTAGCGTGGAGCGCCTTGGCCCCCGGCTTCGTTCTTCTCTTCGAAAAACACGGTCTGCCGGCCGTTGGTGTTGCATGTCCATTTGTCGAAGACCAGCATCCCGGCGAATTGGTGAAGGTTTTCCAATTGGCGGAGCTGCTCGTCCGGCAGGAAATCGTGCAGCGTCAGCCGGCGCGGATCGCCTGGGTAGCGCGAGCCGAACTGCAGGCCGGGCTGGCAGGGAATCCGCGCACGCGGAAGCTCCATGGCAAGCTCGGGCGTCAGCCGGATCAACTCCTCGGAGACTTCTACGATCGTTACCGGGACGGTCGGCAAGCCCAGCCGCGCCGCCAGCTTTGTTCCAAGCAGTTCGTTGGCCAAGATGCGGCGATGCTGCGGATTGTTTTGGAACTTGACGACGTAATATTGGTCGTCCGAACAGCGCATCAAGTGCGACTGCGCTCCGCCCCGCATCCTGCGTATCTGTCCCACTGCCCGTAACATGCGGGAGTATCCTAGCGGCACTTAGCACTTCGTGCAAGCATGCGTGCAACTGTGCGCCGCCCATTCCCAAATCGAAAGTCATCCTGTTCAGTACGGGAAGAAAAGCCAAACCTTAGTTTCCACTCTGGGAGGTCAGCCGCTGCAAAACGGAAAGGCCAGGACCCGCGTCCCGGCCTTTGCCGCTGGAACTCTTTGTTCGGCGGAGAAACTACCGCCGCTTCTTCTTCGCCGACTTCTTGGCCCGTTTCTTGCCCGCTTTCTTCTTCGGCTTCGGCTTCGACTTCTTGGCCTTCTTCTTGGGCGCCGCTTTTTTCTTGGCGGCCTTCTTTGTTGGTTTTCTTGCGGCCGGCCTGGCGGCGGGTTTGGGAGCTGGAGTGGCTGCTTCCTCTTCCGGCTCTTCCCCTACGATGACCAGCTCTTCTTCTTCGGTTTCCACGATCTCTTCCGTCTCGCCGCCCAGCTCCTCGTCGTCCAGCCGCGACAGCTCGTTGTCTTCTTCGAAGTTATCTTTCTCGAAAGCCATTCCATCCTCCCCTGGGGTATTCATGCGCAAAGCGCACGTGGGCCGCTGTTTTGGCCGGAGTCCTCTAGAATGTCACCCCGTCCTTGAGCCGTTGTTATCGTACTCGCCGGGAGTTGTCAAGCACTCTGCGGTTTTCCGAGGAAAGTTTGCGCGGAGCGTGCGAGCAGGACCAGCAGGTTCCCCGCATTTGGCCACCGCAAAGAGTCCTTATTAGATTGCAATCTATTTATTACAAAGGGTTTACCTTGGAATCGCCGCTACGGCCCCAGTCGAGCCCGCCGCTCCCGCCGAGGCCACGTTTTTCTTTCTTGTCCTCGACCTCGCGCGGGCCGGCGAAGCCTCCGGGGTGCCGCCAATCGTATAAATGCGTAACACCATTCCGCGGCCTACCCTACCGGACTTTAGGCGGTTCCACTTGCGGATGTCCTCGGCGTTGACGCTGAAATGATCGGCGATTCCTCCCAATGTGTCTCCGCGCCTCACGCGGTAACTCACCAGCCGGCGCTTGGTTTCCGAAGGCGGCTGCGTTGCGGGAATAATCAGCTTCTCCCCGGCGTCGAGCCCGGCATTGCGTTCCAGGTTGTTCGCCGCGGCGATGGCCACGGACGTCACATGATATTTTTTCCCGATAGTCGTGAGCGTTTCGCCAGCCTCCACGCGATGGCGGCGCCAACTCACCCACTTGTCCGGGGGAATGTCCGCGATCTCGGCGGAAAATTTCTGCGCCGTGCCTTGCGGCAGCCGCAATTCGAAGGAAGGATCGTCGGGAGTCGCCAGGCGCAGCAGCGAAGGATTCAGCGCGCGCAGCGTCTCCACGTCCGCGTCAATCGTTTCCGCCACCAGACGCAGGTCGATAGCGCGCCCCGGCTTCACCACGTCGGTCGGAACGGGCGCCTCCGGGTCCGCCTGAATGTTGTAATGCGCGGCGTCCTTGGCGATCAGCGTCAGCGCCAGAATGATGGGCACATAATTTCTGGTTTCACGCGGGAGCACGTTGCGCTTGTACAGCTCCCAGAAATCGGCGTACCCGGTGCGCTCGATGCCCTTCTGCACGTTGCCCGGGCCGCAGTTGTAGGCCGCCATGGCTAGGTACCAGTCGCCAAAAAGTTTGTAGAGGTCGCGCAAATGTTGCGCCGCGGCGCGCGTGGCTTTCTCTGGATCCTGGCGCTCGTCCAGCCACCAGGTGCGCCGCAGGCCATACTCGTGCCCGCGGTAGGCCACAAATTGCCAGATGCCCCGGGCCCCCGCGCGCGAGAGCGCCAGCGGCTGAAAAGCGCTCTCCGCCTGCGCCAGATAGATCAAGTCCTGCGGAACCCCTTCCTCGCGCAGCACGCGCGAAATCATTTCCCGGTAACGGCCGGAGCGGCGCAAGCCGGTTTCCACAATCGTCCGACCGCGCGGCGTCTGAAAGAAATTGAGGAAGGAGAGCACTTCGTCGTTCACCGTGAGCGGCAGGTCATGCGAAATATTCTTGGCGGCCTCCTCCGCTCTCGCTTTCAGCCCCGGATCCACGGGAAACGTCATCTCCGCCACTTCGTCGATCGGCGCCGGGACCGCCTGCGCCTCGCTAAAACCGTCACCAGCCCGGAAGGCCTGGAGTTCATAGGCATAGACGGTGTCCACGACGCGGTGAAATAGTTCGCTCAGCTTGGGATCGCTGTTAGGGTCGTAGCCGCTTTCCAGCATCCAGTCCACGGCATCGTCAAAATCCTTGCGTGCGGCCTCCAAATGCCCGGCTTTGAAGTTCTGCTCGCCCGCGGCGAATTTTTCCTGGACCTTTTGGATCAAGTAGTCTTTAGCGTCTGGAATCGGGGGCAGCAGCCGAACGTACTGGCGTCGCGGCGCATTCACGATCGGCAACAGTGGCAGTTCTGCCGCAACTTGCGCCGCGGTCTTGGCAGCCGGCGACAGTTGCGGAACATGCGCTTGCGCCGGCTTCTTGGCCGCGTCTTCGCAGCCCAGCATACCTCCAGCCATCAGGATGACACTCGCCGCTACGCAGAGCCTTTGCTTCATCCGTCCATGGTAAGGACCGGCTCACGCCGGGTCAACGCTTTCCGCCTAATCGGGGGTTGCCGCTCTGGCTACATCCACGGACCTCGGCTTTGCTTTCTTTACCCTCTGCTGGCGCCTCCTTCGCGTTCCAACGAAGAAGACCAATGGGCGCGCCCTTCTATCCCACAAACCGCGGAAAACAAGGGTGTACCCTTTGAGACAAAAAGGCTAAAAAGCCCAAAAAGGCCTTGCACATTCCCCCCTCCTGTGCTATGCTGTGTTTGCGTTTGTTGCTCTTGTATCGCCTTTGGGTTGTAAAGCGGTCGCAAGGTCACACTTGCGGCCTTTTTTTGTTGTAGGACCTGCTTTGCGGGCATCTGCAACACGTCCTGAAGACGGCCAAACTCTGATGAGGGGCTTGGGACTTGAGGCATCAGATAGCTTAAAGTAGTAATGCTCAGCCGTAACCCGGCTGACAGAAAAGAGTAAAGCAGTGAGTAAAGAACAAGGAACAGTGAAGTGGTTCAATGCCAGCAAGGGCTTCGGTTTCATCCAGCGCCAGAGCGGTGAGGACGTTTTCGTCCATTTCTCCGCGATTGTGGCTGATGGCTATAAGTCGTTGAATGATGGCCAGGCGGTTGAATTCGAAGTCACCAAGGGTCCCAAGGGCCTGCAGGCCTCGAACGTACAGCCCCTCTAATTTCACTTCACAAAAATAACTTACGGGCGGCGCGCCTCGGTGCTCCGCCCGTTTTGTTTTCCAGCCCGCCTCTCGCCGACGACAATTTGAAGTATCCTACGGCTTCCAAGGAGGACCTATGCGTTGCGGAAAAAACTCCGTCCTGCCGATTGCTTGCCTGAGCATCGCCATGTTCGCCGCGATCCACGCTTCTGCCCAAACGCCTTCCCCTGCCTTGCTCGTGCTCGAAAAGAACGACAATTCCCTCGCCATCGTTGATCCAGCCACCTTGCAGATTGTCTCCCGCGTCGCCGCTGGCCCCGATCCGCACGAAATCGTCGCTTCCCCAGACGGCAAACTCGCCTACATCTCCAACTACGGCGGCTCCGACAGCGCTCTCAACACCATCTCCGTCGTGGATCTGTTTGCCCGCAAGCCGCTCCCTCCCATCAATCTTGGCGCTTTGCGCTCCCCGCATGGTCTGGCGTTTGCCGCTGGCAAGCTCTACTTCGCCGCGGAGACCAACAAGGTTATCGGCCGCTACGATCCCGCCACGCAAACCGTCGATTGGGTTCTTGGCACGGGCCAGGACCGCACGCACATGATCTCCGTCTCAGACGGCCTCGATCGCATCGCCACCTCCAATGTCAGTTCCGCCACCATCAGCATTATCGAGCAAGTTCCCTCTCCGGGTTTCGGTCCTCCTCCTGCCGCCAATGGCCCGCCTCCCGTCGCTACCCTTCTGCCCGGCCAACCTCGGAAGACCTGGCGCGTAACCAACGTTCCCGCCGGCCTCGGCGCGGAAGGCTTCGATGTCTCGCCCGACGGCAAGGAGCTTTGGGCGGCCAACGCCCAGGACGCCACCGTCACCATCATCGATCTCGTCAGCAAGAAACCAACTGCAACTCTGCCTGTCTCCGTAAAGCGTGCCAACCGTCTGAAGTTCACGCCCGATGGTAAGCATGTCTTGATTTCCGGTCTCGGCGGCGGTCCGGTCTCGGCAGGCGGCAATCTCGCGATTCTCGATGTGGCCACACGCAAAGAGGTCAAGCAACTCGATCTCGGTGGTGGCTCGGCTGGAATCCTCATCGTCCCCGAGGGCTCCCGCGCTTATGTCTCCGTCAGCGCCGGGGACAAAGTCGCGGTTGTGGATTTACACACCCTGGAGGTCACCTCCCAAATCCCCACCGGCAAAGGCCCCGACGGCCTGGCCTGGGCCGTACCGAAATAACTCCGCCTGTCCACTGCCTTAGGGCAAGGCCTTCATGAAGCCACCATGTGACGACGCTGTAATTCAGTCCGGACGCCACGGCGTTCCGTGCGCAAAATGCGCGGAACCGTGGATCCTCACCGTGGCCATCCTCGGGTCGAGCATGGCCTTCATCGACAGCACCGTCGTGAACGTGGCTCTGCCCGCGCTTCAAGAGAGTCTCGGCGGGACCGTGATTGACGTGCAATGGGTTGTGGAAGGATACGCATTGCCCCTGAGCGCGTTGATTCTTGTGGGCGGTTCGCTGGGCGATTTGTTTGGACGCAGGCGGATGTTCCTGCTTGGCGTTGCGGTTTTCGCACTTGCTTCTGCTGCTTGTGGCCTCGCTCCGAATATTCACCAACTGGTGCTCGCACGAGCGGTCCAGGGGCTGGGAGCCGCGTTTCTCGTGCCTGGTAGCCTATCCATCATCAGTGCCGCCTTCAGCGAGAAAGAACGCGGTCGGGCCATTGGCACGTGGTCTGGTTTCACCTCAATAACGGCAGCCATGGGACCCGTGCTCGGCGGCTGGCTGATCGAGCATGCTTCCTGGCGCTGGGCGTTCTTCCTGAATGTGCCTATTGCCGCAGCGGTGATCGGGCTTTCCCTTTGGCGCGTACCGGAAAACAGAATTGCCGGGCCGAAGAGCGTCGACGCGGTAGGCGCGCTGATCGCCACGATCGGCTTGGCCGGCGTAACGTACGGATTCATTGAATCTGCAAATTTAGGTTGGAGTAGTCTCTCAGTTTGGGGGAGTTTGGCTGTCGGCTTCGCGTCCCTGCTCGCCTTTCTGTACTTCGAGGCTCGCGCCGATTCGCCCATCGTTCCACTCGAGTTATTTCGCTCGCGCGATTTCAGCGGCGCCAACTTGCTTACGCTCTTTCTCTATGCCGCTCTTGGAATTTTCTTCTTCCTGTTTCCGCTGAATCTCATCCAGGTGCAGCATTACTCGGCGACTGCCACCGGCGCCGCGGCCCTTCCGTTGATTGTGCTCATGTTCCTGCTTTCGCGCTGGTCGGGAGGGCTGGTTGCTCGGTATGGGCCAAGGCTGCCTCTTATCGTCGGTCCGCTCATTGCCGCCGCAGGATTTCTTCTTTTTGCGGTCCCCTCAACCGGTGGCAGCTACTGGACGACGTTTTTCCCGGCATTTATCGTGCTCGGTTTTGGAATGGCCGTGAGCGTAGCTCCTTTGACCACCGTGGTCATGGGTGCGGTGGACCAAAATCACGCCGGGACTGCTTCCGGCATCAATAACGCCGTTGCTCGAGTTGCAGGCCTGCTTTCGATTGCCATCCTGGGTGTGGCGATGCTAAGTGCCTTCAGTTTTCATTTGAACCGCAGTTTGTCGGCCCTGGCGTTGCCGCAGGCCGTCATGCTCGCTCTGCAATCGAACGAGATCAAACTCGCCGCGCTGGCCGTTCCCCCGGGGATCGATGCGAACATCGCAGCGGCGATCAAGGCTTCCATCAGCCAAGCCTTTGTATTCGCCTTCCGTTTCGTAGTGCTGATTTGCGCAAGTCTTGCCGTCGCCAGCGCCCTGTTCGCTTGGCGCATGATCGCCGCATCCGCACCCTCCGGCAGCCACGTCGGGAGCAACGCTCAGCAATCGCCGGCGTGAAGCGACCGTTAGCCGCCGTCCCTTAGGCGTCATCCTGAGCGAAGCAACGGATCTCAACCGACCCGTATACACCGGCCCGACTTCGAATTTCTAGTTCCTAATTTCGCCCTTCCCTCACCCAATCATCTCCGTCCTTGTCACCTCCCGCGGCGTCTCCAGGAACGCATCCACGCGTTCCAGGAACCGCTTTGTATGCAGCAACTCCACATGTCTCTGGAACGCCGCTTCATCCCGGCCGTCAGCGCCCGCGTCTTGCGTACTTCCGCAAACTCTTGGGCTTCATTATTAGGTGCTGCTCTTCGGTTTTAATCTACTTCACAATCATCCAAGAAAAGTCCGAAATTGCTTCATCCGTCCAAACCTCAAAAGCCGTGATGAACTTGTTCCCCATTCCACCCATGTTAAAGCCATTTACGTGTGCTCCCGCCGGCCCTGCCAGTGCGGACGATGTACATACAAAAAACTTATAATTCCCGGGAGGGAGACCTTGCACCTTTAGATTCGGAGTTAATGTAATTGTTGCCCTGTGATTCTGAGACTTGGAATTTCCTGCTTGAAGTATCGCGTTCATTTTGGTTGTCCTTAGATTGTGTTGCTGCTGCACATCACAATCGTTACCAGGGATTCGTTGTTCCTAAAGCGAAATGGTTGGCTAGCGCCGGATTTTCTGACTGGACACCGATTTGGGTTCATTCACTCAGCAGGCGCGTGGCTCAGGCTGAACGATCGTGACAATCTTGGTTGTTCCTCGCACCCGTCCGACCTCCGTATTCACTACTCTATTCCTAGCGTGCGCTGGGCTAACATGACTTTGTCAATGGCCACGATAACTTCGACGACTCGCAAATTTGCCCCACGCAGATTAAGGCACTCCACTCGCCGACGCTGTCGCGCAAATATCCACAAACATTGATACCTGGAATACCACAGGCTCGAAGCAAATCGCAAACATAGATGAACTAGAACCCAGGGGAGTCTATACAGTTCTGCCCAAAGGCATAGCGGTCATTGACCGACTCAACGAAGTACGGGAGCCAAGAAGCAAGAGAAACACTTTTGAGCGATTCCGAATGATGATTCACGGCATCGATATAGTTACGTTCGACTAGTTGTTTGAACGCGCGAAGTTTATAGTCGAACACAGAGCTTAGCACGGGCTCTATTCGAGGTCCCCTCAGGCGCGTGGAACACCCTTCAGCTGCCGGCTGCCCAGTAGCGGCATTGACACTTCTTCGCCTACAGTCGCTAACCCACTTCACTATCTCTCACCAAACAGGGCACTTACAAGTTATCCTTGACAAAGTATACCGATGTGTTACAATACTTTTGTTGCTTGGGCACGGCTCCCTCGTGCCAGCCCATAAAATATGTGTGTTCTTTGCATCCCGGCTCCGTCGCCGGGACGCCTCCGCCGCGTGTTCCTTCTAACTCCTCCAAGATCAGTCCACCCACTCCAATTACCATCTTATAATTTTAGAGCTGCCATAACTCCTTTAGAATCCGCACTTGCAAAAGGCTATCGAAACAAAGAACTTTATCGCCCCTAGAATGAACACTTACAAAAAAACCGGGGGGTGGGGCCAGATATTGTTAACTCAATTTCAGTTTGGCTGTTTCCTACCTGAGCAACGCGTGCGTTCCCCTTGGATTGCGCCGCGAAGTTTTTTGCTCTTAAGTCGCCCCCTTATTTTCAAGGGCTTGCGCACTCTTCCAAGTTCCGTATACCGTAACTCCTTTGTTTGCCACTCTTACGAAAAATGCCGGGGTGTATACCAATTCTTCCCATTCTGGAACTCTTCTCTCATCCCTCGCTCACCGAAAACCCATCACTTGCAGCAAACTGCCATGCGACCAGTTCCAGAACATCCCCAAGAACGCGGTGAGGTTCCAGCCCCACATGAACAACCGCATTTCCGTCGGACTGTACGCCCGGGTTTTCCAAACCACCGTGGCGTCCAGCAGGAACCAGACCGCGCCGAGGGTAAGGAAACTGGTGATCACCGGATCGCCAAAATGGAAATAGACAAGCGCCGTTTCCACACACAGAAACGCCGCAATGATGAATTTCGCTCCCACCCTGCCGAGCAGCGTCGCCGTGGTGCGCCGCCCGCTCAAACGGTCCGGCTCGATGTCCATCACTTCCCCAAACACGTGCGAGTGCATTGCAAACAGCGCCCCGAACAAAAAGGTCTGCCGGGGAAGCTGCGGCGCACCGTTCAGCCAACTGCTGAGCACGAACACGAGCAGATAGCTCGCCTGAATCAGCACATCCAACGGAGGATTCCTTTTCCATCCGAAGCGCGGCGCGTTGTAGATCGCCACCGCCGCAATCAACGCGGCGTACCACCGCAAGATCCTTGGCCCAATCAGAAAGAAGAACGCCACCAGGAAAGGCAATTGCACGGCGACGATTTGCCATCTCAAAGCCGCGAGCTGCTCCCGAGTGCCGCGCGAGCCAAACAAGAACGTTCCTTTCCGCGGATTCAGCAAATCCGCCTCGGCGTCGGCGATGTCATTCACGCCGTACAGGAGAAATCCCAGCGGAAACAGCACGAAAAGCAATCCCAGCCACAATCTTGCCGAATGGAGAAAGTCGGCGTGACCCAGCGGCATCAAGTAGAACAAAGCCGTGGTGCTCCACAATCCCGGCCGCGAGACCTGGAGCAAAAAGCGAAAATTGGAAGCGCGCCCCGGAGCAACAGTAATCGTGGGAATTTCTAGATTGGCCTCTGGCATGTACGGCCAATATACCGTGGGCCGTCGCATTCCTGAATTTTCATATCATTTCTCCGTGTCCAATCGTTTCGCACCGTTTGAATCGCCGCATGGCTGCGGCTATGGTAGGCTTGACGCCCGACGCAGGCCGATCCTGCTCGGGTTCGCTCCTCGTAAAATCCACGGTGCAAGAACGATTGAAAAGGAGGCCTCCCATGAAACGCCATTCCATTCGAGTTCTTCTCCCGGTGACTTGCCTCACAAGCTTGCTGGTTTCTTGCGGGCCGCCGGCCTATCACCAACCGGAAGAGCGCTACGTTTTTGTGGCTTTCAACACCAGTTTGCCGTACTGGCAGGAAGCGGCCGCAGGTTTGACGGATGCCGCCAAACAAATGGGCGTCAAAGCGGAGCTCACAGGGCCCGCGGCCTTTTCTCCCAACGAGGAGCTGACCGCCTTTCAACAGGCGGTCGCGCAAAAGCCTTCGGGGATTCTGCTCTCGGCCTCCAACCATGACATTTTTAAGGCGCCCATTGATGCCGCGATTCAGCAGGGAATTCCGGTGATCTGCGTAGATGCCGACGCTCCGGAATCCCACCGCGTTCTGTTTATCGGGACCGACAATTTCCGCGCCGGGCAAGAAAGCGGCAAGCGCATGGCCCAGCTCTTGAAAGGAAAGGGCAACGTTGCGGTGATTACGATTCCCGGCCAGTTCAACCTTGTTGAGCGGTTCATGGGCGTCAGCGATGCCCTGAAGATATTTCCGGGTATCAAGATTATGAAGACTATCGACGATAAGGGCGATCCGCGCGCCGCCTACGACGCGATTTCTGCCCTCACTTCAGGCAAAGACAAACCCGACGGCATTATCTGTCTCGAAGCTTCCGGCGGCGCGGGCGCGGCCGATGCGCTCCACCGCGTGGACCTCGACGGCAAAATTCCCATCGTGTCGTTCGACAAAGATCCGGAAACATTGGATTGGATTCAGCGTGGCGGCATAACCGCGACCGTCGTGCAGAAGCCGTACGTGATGAGCTATTACGGCCTCAAATTCCTGGACGACCTGCACCACAATGCGGTCCACGAATATAAGGACTGGCGTACGGCTCCTGCGGCGCCGATTCCCGCCTGGGTGGATACTGGCACAGCGATTGTGGACAAAAATAATCTCGCGGTTTTCCGCGAAGCTCTCGCGGCACACCCGAAGCCTTTGTGAGAAGTGCTTGCGGTTAATGAAACTGTGTGACGGCCCGTGAAAAAGAAATGCGTGCTACGCCAGCCCCATCGAGGCGAACGCAGTGATCGAGGCGCAACCCAGCGCAACGCCCAGAAGCATGCCTGCCAGAACGTCGCTTAAGAAATGCATTCCCAGCACGATGCGCGAGCAGGCGATGCTCAGCGCAAGAAAAAAAAGCACGCCTTCGAGCGAAGGATAAAAATAACTCACGACCAGGGCTATGGAAAACCCCGTCATCGTGTGGCCCGAAGGAAATGAGAATTGATCGGGCGGCAATACCCTAGACCAGCAGTGCGGCTCGATCTGGCATGGCCGAGGACGCTGGCTCAGCCTCTTCAGCACCTTGAAAACGGCAACACCTGCGAGCGCAGCGGCCCCCGCAGCACCAACAGCCGAAAAACGTTGCGGGCCTCCATAAGCCAGCAGCATGAAACCCAGCCCATACCAGATCCAGCCGTCCCCCATTCGCGTTGCGGCAATCATCCAGATTCGAATCCACCGCGGGGCGCGCCAGCGGTTCATCCGGCGCATTAACCGGTCATCGCGGCGCTGAATGTATCCCCAGAGGCTGCGTGCGACTGCCATCGCGTCACCTCAACTTGCCCAATTCGTTTCGAACGCGGAATCCATTTCCCAGAGTTTGGGCGGGCGTTTCTCGACGCCTTCGATAGCCGCAGACCACTTCTTGCAAAAGCGGATCTCGTTCACCCAGTGACTCAGGGTGAAGGCAGGTACCAGCACCGCAAGCGGCGAAGCTGCCAGCGTCCATGGCTTGTCGCTAAAGAGTGCTTTCACGATGGAGAACACGTCCGCGGTGAGTCTCCCGTAGCCGCCGTGAATGCCCTGGATACGTCCATGGCCCGCCCGCAGCCCAGCGAAAAACTCGTCTGCCGTCCTTGCGCCGGGCACTTCCGTGTAAGTGCGGCCGACACCCGCGATGGTGTGCGAATCGCTTCCGGCGACGGCAATCTTTCCGAGGCGCGCGGCCAGCCTCGCGGCGCTGGTGTTGGCCTCCGGCCACATCTGACCGTTACGGGTTTCGAATGCCGGGACGTACGATTCGAACCAACGGAAGTCCTCTTCGCTGCGACGACCCGTCAGCCCGGAAAAGACATGATTGACGCTGAAAAACAGTTTGCGTTCCGTGAGATACATCAGCAGGGCGATGAAGTCGTTTCGCCGGCGCTGGATTTCCACATGGTCGCGCTCGGCAATGCCATAAACACCCAGGTGCATCTCGTTGCCACTGGGCATTCGAACGGTCACCTCTTCGCTCAGGAAAAAGTCCGCGTACTGCCTCAGCGTTTCCGCGCCGTCAATCGAGTCGTGGTCGGTTAGGGTGACGATGGACATCCCCTGCCGCTTCAAGCGGTTATAGACTTCCTCGGGATCGTTGTAGGACTCCCGGCAAATGCGATTGAGAACGGGAGCGGTGAACATGCCCGAAGCGATGGAGTGAACGTGTAGGTCGCAGCGCATAGTGTAATTTTCCGCCGTGGATATGAACAGGCTGTAAAGAAGTTGCGAAATCTACGTAAATGTGTGCATGGAACTCATTGAACACAATAGAGTTAAGAAGTTATCCACATGGCATCGAGCATGCTCTTCCGTGAAAATCGACGCTTGTGGCACAATCTGACCCTATGGCACAATCTGGCCCGTGAAAAAAATACACGTCGTTTTCCATGACGCCGGCGGGGGACACCGGAACGCCGCCGTGGCCTTGCAGACCATCATCACCCAACAGCAGCGCGATTGGCAGGTTGAGCTTGTACAGTTTCAGGATTTAACGGACCGCCTGGACGTCCTGCGGAGGCTGACCGGTATCCGCATCCAGCAGCAATACAACTTGATGTTGCAAAACGGATGGACGCTCGGCAGCAGGTATGTTCTGCGCGTGCTGCAGGCGACCATTCGTTTGTTCCATAGGCCGTTGGTACGTTTACTGGAAAAATTCTGGCGAGAAAATCCCGCGGATCTCCTTGTGTCAGTGATCCCTCATTTTAACCGGCAGATCTGCGAAAGCTGGACCAAGGTATATCCCGGCCGGCCGTTCGTTACGCTCATTACGGACCTGGCGGATCTTCCTCCGCGATTCTGGATTGAACCGATCAAAGAGCAATATGTCATCGCCGGGACGGAAAAAGCCGCAGAGCAAGCGCGGGCGATGGGCCACGATGATGCCCACATCTTTCGAACGTCCGGAATGATCTTACGGCCGGATTTTTATGCGGAGGATCATTCGAATCCGCTGGAGCTTCGGAAAGAAATGGGCTTGCGCGAGGATCTGCCCACGGCCATTGTGCTCTTCGGGGGCCACGGTTCGAAAGTGATGCACGACATCACCGAGCGGCTGGATCAGGCGGGCGTGGCCTTGCAACTCATACTGATTTGCGGACGCAACGAAGAGCTAGCCGCCAAACTGCGTGCTCGCCAGTGGAAGATGTCTGTGCATGTGATGGGATTCACGAAAGAAGTGCACAAGTGGATGCGCGCCGCGGATTTTCTGATCGGAAAGCCCGGCCCCGGCAGCATCGCCGAGGCGATGGTCCGGAAGCTCCCGGTGCTGATCGAATGCAATGCGTGGACGCTGCCGCAGGAGCGCTTCAACGCCGAGTGGGTAGAAGAGAAATCCGTCGGCATCGTGCTGAAAAGCTTCAAAGATGTGGGCGCGGGAGTGAAGCAGATGCTGGAGCCAGCAACGCTGGAGCGTTTTCGTAGGAACGTAGCGGCCCAAGACAATCGCGCCATTTTCGAAATTCCGGAAATTCTCGCAGCACTCCTCGGCGAAGCCAATAAAGTATCTCGGCCTGCGGTTTCAGCACCTGTGGCGATCGACACCGTAGAATCCGCACCGCGATCCAACTGAATTCTGGATCGTAAGTCGGCTCTTGGTGACTGCAAATGGGAGCGTAGCGGGTCCATGCGCAACAGGATTATGAACTGCTTTTAGAGTTTTGCGTGTTCGGCGCGGCCGGGATGCGGGAAACGCGGCCCGGCATTCGAATGATTGGCGGGAGAGTGCATGTGGGGCTTCGCGCAAGTCTTGGCAGACCACCGCGAAGGCGATCTCTTCGAATCGCACATCTTCACACAGCGACCTCTTGCACGGGATTCCGCGCAGTGGCAATAACATCCCCCCGAGGGAACACTGCGCAGCAGTCCTGGCGTGTTCGCCAGCAAAGTGATCGAGCAGACAAGAAGAGCGATACCTCCCGAGAATAATTTCCAAAGTGGGGAGTGCAGCGAACTGGCGACAAAGAGAAACCTGTGCATAAATGCATCTTGAGGGAGGTGGAGGAAAAAAACCGATAGTTCCGGCAGTCCGGGAGAACTGTTACCCGAGTCCTGGAACTGAGTTGCCGGAAGGAGTTCGGGGAGGCAGAAAGAATGTGGCGATTCCCATTTCACAATCGAAGGGGTTCCAAATTGAAATGACAGGCCACTTTTGGAGCGGTTTAGAGGGAGCACCAGACCAGTCAACGTCCAGATACTAAATAACTTACAGCAACGGAGACCTGAGAATGGCAATGGCTCCGGTCGTGCAATGAGCAGCCGAGTAGGCGCGTTTCAAATGACGAGACGTGAAGAGAGACAGGCGAGGGGGAAGGGGCTTGCTTGTCACTTTTTGCAGATCGTTCCCACCTGCCTCTGAGAGGGAAGCTAGGATGGATGACCCCACGCGCTGGTGTGAAAACGACGCCAGCAATTGAAACGTGCCTTCTAGGGCCCCCGGTCCCAAGCGGGGGCCCCATTTTTTGTGAGCGCTCCGCTCCCCATTCAAGTGGAATCCTTAGTGCAGCCGTGCTTTACGCAGTGGTCGCCCAACGCCCTTGATAAGTGGTGTACTTTCTTTTCAGCTTTGGTGGCAGCCTCTTTGTTTCTTTCCGGGGAGATCCTTGACCGCGTACCACTCTTGAAACGCGTTGTCCAGCTGCGCGCGTAGCGTTTCCCGCTCGCTGCACTCAATCATGCGAAGTGCGCCTAATTGACTCTGCGTGCCACGGCGATCTTTGCCTGGCCGAGGGCGTGAGCCACCTGCGTTTCGCGCAGGCGCGAAGCGTCGTATTCGAACGACAAGAGCTTCTTTGATTCGTCGAGGCGGAAACTGCGCAGGCCGTAAGTGTTCGCGAATTCGCCGAGATGGCGCAATTGTTCTTCGCGCAGCGGGGACTGAAGTTCGTAAGTGATTTCAACGAGCGTCATACACACATTATAGCAGCCCGCCCGAGAAGGAAGGGAGCGGCCAAAATTTGCGGGCTTGACTAGAATAGGGGGAAGGGGTATATATAGGGGTGGAGGGTATACCAGTGCCGAAGATCAGCAGGGCGGTTGGCGGTCCCGCGGGCGCCAATTGCGCCTGCGAAACGAACACCGCGGGGCGCAAGGCCGCCGGGGTGGATCCGGAATTGAAGGCCGCAAATCAGAAACGCCTTCGCCGCATCGAGGGCCAGGTTCGCGGCCTGCAAAAAATGATCGAGGACGACCGCTACTGTGCGGACATCATCATGCAGATTGCTTCGGCCCAGGAGGCGCTGCGGGGCGTGGCGCGCAACCTGATGAAAAACCATCTGCACCATTGCGCGGATAAAGCGCTCCGCAGCGGCAAGAAGGAAGAGACCGAGGCCATGTATAACGAGCTGCTCTCACTGATCTACACGCATTTGAGGTGAATCGGAGCAAATTTGCAGGGGGATAAATTGGAAGCACGGAAGCCAACAGGAATATCGCTGCCGGTTCCGGGGTCCACGTCGAAACATAAAGATCCCGTCTGCGGTATGACGGTCGATCCCGCCAAGGCCGCCGGCAAAGTCGAGCACGGTGGAAAAACGTTTTATTTTTGCTCTGCGCGTTGTGCAGAGCGCTTCTCACTAGAGCCGGGAAAATTCTTGGCTGCACCGGGTACGACGGGTATGCAGCGCGAAGTATCGTCGCCAGGCCACGGTGCGCCGGAACATGCTGGAGTTGCAGCACCGGTAGATACCTCACCGAAGAGCATTCGCTACACCTGCCCGATGCACCCGGAGATTGTGCGGAACGGTCCCGGGAGTTGTCCGATTTGCGGCATGGCGCTCGAGCCGATGGACGTTTTCGCGGGAGTGGAAGCCGACCCGGAGTACGAGACGATGCGTCTGCGTTTTTGGGTAAGCGCAGCTTTGTCGTTGCCGCTTCTGCTTCTCTCCATGTTGGGTGAGTCGCTTGGCTTGCATCTTGCGCCTAATTTGGGAAACGGAATTGAGCTGATTCTCGCCACACCTGTGGTGCTGTGGGGTGGCTGGCCGTTTTTCCAGCGCTTCTGGTCTTCGCTGGCACTTCGCAGCCCGAATATGTTCACACTGATTGGACTGGGAACCGGCGCGGCGTATCTCGATAGCGTGGTTGCGACGCTTTTTCCGCAGATCTTTCCGGCGTCTTTCCGTGGCATGGACGGCGGCGTGCCAGTCTATTTCGAAGCGGCAGCAGTAATCACCACGCTGGTCCTGCTCGGGCAAGTTCTAGAATTGCGCGCCCGGCAAAAAACGAGCGGCGCGATTCGCACATTGCTGAATCTTGCTCCGCAGCAGGCACATCTGCTTGCGCCGGACGGCACGGAAAAGGATGTCGCTCTCGATCAGGCGCGGCGGGGCGACCGGCTGCGCGTTCGCCCCGGAGAGCGCATCCCGGTAGATGGCGTGATTCGCGAAGGAGCCAGCGCCGTGGACGAATCGATGATCACCGGCGAACCGATGGCCGCAGAAAGGGCCGCAGGCGACAAAGTCACCGGCGGAACGCTGAATACCAGCGGCAGTTTTGTGATGGAAGCGGAACGCGTGGGCAGCGAAACAATGCTCGCGCAGATCGTGAAGCTCGTGAGTGAAGCACAGCGCAGCCGCGCGCCTATGCAGCGCCTGGCCGACAAAGTTGCCGGGTACTTTGTTCCGGCCGTCGTCGCGGCCGCGATTCTCACGTTTTTCGGCTGGGCTTTCTTTGGCCCCGAGCCGCGGCTGGCCCACGGTCTCGTCGCCGCAGTTGCAGTGCTGATCATTGCGTGTCCCTGTGCGCTGGGACTGGCCACGCCCATGTCCATCATGGTCGCCGTCGGCCGCGGCGCTCACGGTGGTGTGCTCGTGCGCAATGCCGAAGCCCTCGAGACGCTTGCCAAGGTTGACACGCTGGTTGTGGACAAGACAGGTACTCTTACAGAAGGCAAGCCAACGGTCTTGAGCATCTATTTGTTTGAGGGGACTCCTTTATCAGAGGAAGAGTTCCTGTCCTTGACCGCCAGTGTGGAACGATTGAGCGAACACCCGTTAGCCCGTGCGATTGTCCGGGCGGCAGAAGAAAAGAAATTGCTTTCGGCGCCGGCCAGCGAGTTCCGCGCTACTCCCGGCGCTGGCGTTGAGGGGCGAGTGCAGAGTAGGAGCATTCTTGCGGGAACGGCTGCGTTTCTCCGCGAACGACAAGTGGAATTGCCGGATCTACACAGCATGAAAGCCATCATGCCCATGCGCTCCGCGATTACTCCAATCTATGTTGCGATTAATGGTCGCCCGGTGGGCATATTTCTTCTGAGCGATACGATCAAAGCAACCACTCCCCAGGCGTTACGAGCTCTGCGTGCCGATGGAATTCGAATCGTGATGCTCACAGGCGACCGTCGAACTTCCGCCATGCTAGTTGCTGGCGAACTCGGAATCGACGAGGTGGAGGCGGAAGTTCGACCCCACCAGAAAGGTGAAGTCGTAAAGCGGCTGAAAAGCGAGGGGCGAATCGTGGCCATGGCGGGCGACGGCATCAACGATGCGCCTGCGCTTGCCGCGGCGGACGTCGGCATCGCGATGGGCACAGGCACCGACGTAGCCATCGAAAGTGCGGGCATCACGCTGGTGAAGGGCGATTTGCGGGGGATCGTGCGGGCGCGCAAGCTGAGCCGCGCCACCATTCGCAACATCAAGCAGAACCTGGCGTTTGCTTTTCTCTATAATGCGATCGGAATTCCCATCGCTGCGGGCGTCTTCTATCCCATTTTTGGCTGGCTGCTCAGTCCCATGCTCGCGAGCGCGGCCATGAGCTTCAGCTCCGTTTCCGTCATCGCCAACGCGCTGCGGTTACGGAAAGCTTCACTTTAGTCAGACGAAAGCTACTTCGCTCGCAATCTCGATCTCCTAATGCAGCAAAACAAATTTCTGGATGCGCTTTCCGGTGTCAACCTCTCCCGTATAAAGATTGCCTTGCGAGTCAGACACGATCTGATGCACCCAGTGAAACTGGCCCGCGTTGCGTCCGCTGTGGCCCATCTGGCCGACAACGGAGCCGTCTTCGCGAAGAACCGTCCAGATCACATTGTTTTCGCCGTCATCAATGAAGAGATATTTCTGCTTTTCGTCCGTTGAAAACGCGACCTGCCAGACGGAGCCCATGCCCAGCGTTTGAGTCCGCAGTGTAAACTCCTTAACATACCTTCCCCGCTTGGTAAACACCTGCATACGGTCGTTCACGCGGTCGCAAACGTAGACCATTCCGTCTTTCGAAATATGCACGCAATGAACGGGATTGCGAAACTGCTGATCCGCCGTCGCCGCTGGATTGTAAACGCCGGGATCAACATCATTCGGTTGGTTCCCATACGCCCCCCAGAGCCGCTTGAACATGCCTTTGTCTGAATCGAAGACAATCACGCGTTTGTTCATGTAGCCATCGGCAATGTAGACCTCGTGGGCCTCGGCATCCACTTCAATGCCCGCCGGCCGCCCGAGAATGTCGGTGCGCAAACTGTTTGGTGGGTCCGCAGACGGATGGCCAATCTGCATGAGGAAATGCCCGTCGCTCTTGAATTTCAGAATGTGGCGATCGGTCGCAGCGCTTCCGCCGATCCACACATTGTCGTCTTTATCCACGTATATTCCATGCTCGGTCTTGGGCCAATCGAATCCTTCACCCGGGCCGCCCCAAGATTGCAGCAGGTTTCCTTGCGCATCGAATACAAGAACGGGAGGCGCAGCGACGCAGCATTGTGACCACGGTGGTGATTGCGATGCACCCAACTCGTCCACCGTATCCGACCCCGGCCGCTGCAAGACCCAGATGTGGTCGTGACGATCCACGGCCATGCCGCCCACTTGACCCATGATCCAGTTATTGGGCAATTCCTTGGGCCAGGATGGATCTACCTTGAACTTTGGAACGTCTGGACCAGCGGCTCTTCCTGAAGAGGAGTGAACGGAGAAAACAATTCCCACAGTCACGCCAACCAGTAGGACGGCGAGAGCGGGCCGAAAGCGAGCGATGTGCATGGGGCACTCCAATCGAGGACATTCATGACGGGCAAACAGCGCGCGGAGTATAGGGCTGCCGTTAACGGGTGTCAACGAAGTGCGGCACAGAGGAAGCTGGCAAACCTTTCGAGCTGCGTCACGTCCCTTTCGAGGACGTGACACCAATCGCTTCTCCGTATTTATCCGATCGGAAGCAGCAAACAGTACGCATCTCCTACAAGTTTGTGCGAACGGAGAAAATCAAGACTAAGGACTGAAAACTGAGGATGGAGAATTTGAAAGCTGAAAAGTTCTTCTTAGGTCTGCCCGAGGACAGTGTCAAAATAAGCCAGCATTTCCGGCGAATCCCACTGCTGGAAGCCAATGAATTTGCGCGCGATCTTTCCGCGGCGATCAATTACGTACGCTTCAGGGTACATCGAGGTGCCGTACTCTTCAGCAATCGGAGAGTGATTGTCCTTCGTGGAGGGATCTCGGTAGGTGGGGAAGATGACGCCCTGGTCGCGCAAGAATTTTTCGTAGACAGCAGGATCCTCGTCGGCAGCAACCCCGAGAATGATGCCGTTCCGCGACTCGATGTATTTTTGCAGGCGGTTGAGAGCAGGGGTTTCTTCGGCGCACGGCGGGCACCATGTGGCCCAAAAATTCAGTATCACGACCTTGCCCTTTAAATCGGTGAGATGGCCGGGTTTGCCGGAAATTTCCAGCGGGAAGTTGCGCGCGGTTTTTCCCGCGACCGAAGCCTCGCCCTGCCGGTAACTAGGCATTGCAAAAAAGACGACGACCAGGGCGGCGAAGGCCACAACGCCCCAAGCCGCAATTTTTCTAAAGATTGCCATCGACTGGTATAATACCTTAGTCTTCCAATCCGGGAACGTCCTTCCCACATCTAACCATGTATGTCAGACGACGCCTACACTCCATCTGCCACCATGACCCCGCTCACGGCGGCACCAGCCGCGGGCTCGGCAACGGCTATTGTTCCGGCGCGAAATGAAGAAGCCGTCATCGCCTCTTGCATTGAGTCCCTGGCGCGGCAACCGGAGATCGCGGAAATCCTGGTGGTTAACGATCAATCCACCGACGGAACCGCCAGCGTCGTTCGGAGTTTGATGGAGACAGTCCCAAAGTTGCGCCTGCTGGAAGTCACCGAATTGCCTGAGGGCTGGGTGGGCAAGAACTTCGCCCTGTGGATCGGGGCACAGGAAGCAAAGGGTGGGTGGCTCCTCTTCACCGATGCTGACGCTCAGCACGAATCAAATTCCGCTGCCCGCGCACTGCAAATCGCTCAGGACCACAACGCTGCTCTGGTTTCTTTTTCTCCGCAACAAATCACGGAAAATTGGTATGAGAAAGCCCTCATCCCCTACGTCTATCTACGTCTGGCGAAGCACTTCTCTTATGAAAAAGTGAACGATCTCAATTGCCCCGCCGCCGCTGCCAACGGCCAGTTCGTGATGATACGCCGCGATGTTTACGACGCCCTCGGCGGACACACGAGCGTCGCCGGAGAAGTCCTGGAAGATGTGGCCCTTGCCGCGCGCATCAAAGCTGCGGGCCAGCGCATCTGGTTTGGCTCCGGCCAAGGCATCGTGCGCGTGCGCATGTACCGCTCGTTCGACGCTATGTGGCAGGGCTGGAAGAAGAACCTTTACCGCCTGATTGGCGGCACGCCCGGGGCCGTATTTCGCGAGGTGGAATCCAACCTTCCCTGGATTCCCTTGCTTCTGATCCTCGCCGGAGTGAAGGTTCCTTTTTTGCTTTTCGCCGGCGTTTTGCTGCTCATTTGGCGTCAAACGAACTACGGCCTGGACTTGGCGCGTAACCATTTCCCCTTCTCCTTCATCTTTTATTATGTGCCCGCCGTAATGCTTTACGTAGGTGTGCTCTGGGCCTCCTACCGGAGCCACGTAAATGGAAGAATCCAATGGAAAGGCCGGGAGTACTCTATTGGAGCTCCCGAATCCTTAAGGTAGCTCAATCGCATGGTTTTTCTCACTCGCAAAATCGAATTCTCGGCCTCGCATCTCTATCACAATCCGAATTTTTCGGCCGAGGAAAACCGCCGCGTCTTTGGGAAGTGCAACAATCCTCATGGACACGGCCACAATTACACGTTGGAAGTAACCGTCGCAGGCGAGCCAGACCCCAACACGGGCATGGTGCTTGACCTGAAAGAACTCAAAGAAATCCTCGAGCGCGAAGTGACGCACCGAATGGATCACCGGCACTTGAATTATGAAGTGCCGGAGCTTGCCGGCCAGATTCCTACCTGCGAAAACGTTGTGCGCGTGATCTGGCAATTGCTCGAGCCGAAGATCACTCAGGGCCAATTGCATCGGGTCCGCCTGTACGAATCGCCAGATCTTTTCGCGGATTGTTTCCGCAACGGCGCCAGCCCAGCGAGGAAACAATGAGTAGCGCGCTCAAATTCGAACTGGGCCGCCGTTACCGCTTTGCGGCGTCGCACCGGCTGTACACCGCGCATCTAACGGAAGAGGAGAATCGCCGTGTTTTCGGGAAGTGCGCCAATCCCTATGGCCACGGTCACAATTACGTCGTGGAAATCAGCGTGTCCGGGGAAGTTGATCCGGCTTCTGGGATGATCGCGAATCTTACCGATCTCGATGCCTTCGTCACACGCCAAGTGCTCGAACCTTTCGATCACAAATCGCTCGACGAGGACGTCGCGGCGTTTCGCGAAACGGTGCCTACCACTGAAAATTTGTGCATGGAGATTTTTCAACGCTTGAAAACTTTTCCCCGCGCCAGGCTCGAACGCGTGCGCATTGAAGAGACCGGAAACAACACGTTTGAATATGCGGGGGACAATCCAGAGGGAAATCAGCCGTGACCAAACCAACCGAAGAGATTCTGCTCAACGAACCCAAAGCGCCCGATGCCCGCACCATCGCTTGCCATGTGCGCGAGATCATCAAGCTGATGGGCGAGGATCCCAATCGCGAAGGCTTGCGCAAGACTCCCGAGCGCTTTGAAAAGGCCTTCAAGTTCCTCACCAGCGGCTATCACCAGAACATGGAACACGTGCTGAATGGCGCAACCTTTAGCGTGGCGTACGACCAGATGGTCATCGTCAAGGACATCGAGTTCTTCAGCCTGTGCGAACACCATCTGCTCCCCTTCTTCGGCAAGGCCCACGTGGCCTATCTGCCGGACAAGCGTGTCCTCGGACTCAGCAAGATCGCCCGCCTGGTGAATATGTTCGCGCGACGCCTGCAAATCCAGGAACGGCTCACCAGCCAGATCGCGAAGGCCCTCGAAGAAAAAATCGCGCCGCAAGGCGTTGGCGTGATCATCGAAGCCCAACACCTCTGCATGCAGATGCGTGGCGTCGAAAAGCAGCACGGCCAGGCCGTAACCAGCGCCATGCTCGGCGCATTCCGTCACAATAAAGAAACGCGCGACGAATTTCTGTCGCTTGTTCGCACAAAAAAGCCCTAGATCCCGCTTCGAGGACGCCTTCACAAAGTATAAAAAAGGTGCGCCAGTGATTTACCAGCGCACCTTTTCTTGTCGTTCGATCTCGCCAGTTGCTACATCTTCGCGATGCCCGCGGTGGCCCGCGTCTTCTCCCATTCCATTCGCAGCGTGCAGCCTCCCGCCGCTTTATCAAACGCGATCGTGAAATTCTCCACCGCCGCCGGTAGAGACGACGCCTTCATGTCCACGCGCACGAGGTCTTGATCCGCTCCAGGATAAGGAATCCCCCACTCGCCGGTCTTTTTACTGATGATCAGCGTCCACTTATCCTTGTCCGGAACCGTGAAAAGCGTGTAGCTCCCGGCCGGCACGTGCGTTCCGCCAACCATCAGGTCCGATGACGTCACAAACGTAGTCGCTTCATTCGCCCCCGTGCGCCACGGCTCGCCGTACTTCACCAGCTCGCCGAACACTTTGCGCCCCTTCATGCGTGGGCTGGAGTAATCCACATTCACCGTTTTCCCGCCGCCCAGGTCGCAGCTGGCCTTCGCCGCCGGACTTGGCCGTGACGCCTTGTCTTGGGCCGACCCCAGCCCCGCCATCAAGCCCAGCGTCAAACATCCCACTGCCAACACTGCCAGTTGTTTCTTCATCACTTTTCCCCCTAAAGGAATTGCGACCATTATTGAACCTAAATTGCTCGTTCCGTGCAACTCTCGGTTCATCCTTCCATCAGACGGCTGAAGTGTGGACTCGTTTCCCCTATTTAATTTCGAGATTTGCGCAAGCCTGGAAACAGGACCAGACCTGGGCCTGCCGTGACTCGTTGAGCGTCATGCAGACATGTTGGGATCGCCACTTTCCGGGGGGCGCAGAAGCTTAGCTTCGTTCACCGCAGGATTGGCCCCGCTTAGCTCGATAAACCAGGGAGTCTTTGCGATACATATAAGTACTACAGACGTAATATATTGCTTTGTGAACAATTAGGGATTACCATGCGGCTATTTTCCGGTGTGGGAATAAAGCCCTCGTTTCGTCTCAGCCCCGGCAAGGAGGAATTCCAATGGCCGCTGTCAAAGAAGCAGAAATCTCGTCGCTTTCAGAGACATCAACGAATTGCACCAAGGAAATAACGATCAAACTGACGCCCTTTGATCAGCGCGAGTATCGCAGGCTGATCGAGGCACGCGGCGAAACAATTCGAAAGGTAGCCACGAAGCTAAGGCCCGCGATGGGGCTCTTCACGGCGCTGGATGCCGGCTGCGGAGTGGGATTTTTCTCGCAGACTCTCGCGGAGTGTGGATTGAATGTTAGCGGGTTCGATGGGCGCGCGGAAAACGTCGCAGAAGCGCGCAGACGGTTTCCGGAAATTCCATTCGAGCAGGCCGACGCCGAAGACCGCGGAATTCTGCAGCTTGGCCGTTTCGATTTCGTGCTGTGTTTCGGATTGCTCTACCACCTGGAAAATCCGATGTTGGCAATTCGGAACCTGCGCGGGCTGACAGAGAAGTGCCTTCTTCTGGAAAGCATGTGCCTGCCAGAGGAAAAGGCCTCGATGCTGCTGCGTGAAGAGCCGCGACAGGACGATCAGAGTCTCTCGGAAGCGGCTTGGTGTCCAAGCGAAAACAGCCTGGTGAAAATGTTGTATCGCGCGGGGTTCGCTGTCGTTTACAGAGTCATTCCGTTGCCCGACCACGGCGATTTCCGCGAGACTGCGGAACACGCGAGGAGGCGCACCGTGCTGTTGGCTTCGTCCGTGCCGACGGATGTAGCCGGATTCCGGCTCATTCCTGAGCCTCATGAACAGGGAGATCCTTGGGCCAGGAGGTCTGCTGCTCCGGGCACTCTGCCTCAACGTGTACGACGATTCCTGGGCAGCCCTGCGCGAAGGAAATACATCACGCTGGCCAATCGCATGCGGCGGATTCTTCCTGAGATGCCCATCCCTTTGCGTTTGCCGTTTGGCGCGTGGTGGCTGGGGGAAAAGAGCGCGCTGGATCGGGAACTCATGTACAACGAGTTCGAAACGATGGAAACAGGTTTTGTCGAGAGACTGCTGCGGCCGGGCATGACGGCTATCGATATTGGCGCGCACCATGGACTGTATACTCTGCTGCTTTCGAAATGCGTCGGCTCGAAGGGCCGAGTGATGGCCTTCGAGCCATCTCCGCGCGAGCGCGAGCGACTGAAAAAACACCTGCGCTGGAACCGGTGTTCCAACGTGGAACTTGTGCCTTGCGCTTTGGGCGAGGAGCGGGGCGAGGCAGACCTTTTTCTGGTGGAGGGATCGCAGGATTGGTGCAACAGCCTGCGGCCACCCGCGGTGGACCAGCCTACGGAAACGGTGCGCGTGTCCGTTCGCCGGCTCGATGACGCGCTTGCCGAACGGGAGATCGTGAAAGTGGATTTCGTCAAGCTCGATGTGGAGGGCGCAGAACTCCCGGTTTTACATGGTGCGATGCGGCTTTTGCGCGGGGAATTGCGGCCGGCGATTCTTGCGGAAGTGGAAGACCATCGAACGCTACCGTGGGGCTACCCTGCGCGCGAGATCCTGCAATTTCTCATTCGATTGGATTACCGCTGGTTCGCGATCGCGACGAAGGGAGCACTTCTGCCAATATCGTGCGATCAACAAACGTACGATGCGAATCTGGTCGCGTTACCAGTGGAGCGCACACGAGAATTCGTCAGTTTACTGGAACAAACATAAATTCAATAGGGGGCAGATAAGCCGGTGCGTGGCTCTATTCGTTTGTGATGAGCGCAATCTACCTTTGGTGGGGGAAGTCCGCGGGCCATGATATCTTGCGGGCTACGCGGTACGAAAGTCTCCATCTGCACCCCTGGAGGGCTAGATGCGCTTTATTACGTATGTTATGGCCGTTTTTTTGTTGTCCGCCAATGTGGCGGCGGCACGAAGTGAAGGCTCGAGCTTATCCAATGAGGAGAAGAAGCGAGAAGACGAAATTGCGCGGATCGTGGGTTATGCGATGACTCGCGGAGGAGCGCCCGCATTTCTCGAACTCGTTACCGACTTCATCGGAGGACGAATCACCGGCAGCCCGCAATCGCGGGCGACTGCTGAACTGATTCTGAAAACGCTCAAGGAAGCCGGCTTTGAGAATGCGCATTTCGAGGAGTACGAGCTTTCGTCTATCTGGCAACACGGGCCAGCGATGGGCGAAGTGATAAGTCCCGTGCGGCGGTCTCTGATGATTGGGTCTTATGGTTGGGTTCCCGGCACACCGGGAGCCATCGAGGTGCCGCTGGTGGATTTCGGAGCGCCGAGTGAGACCCATATTCCGACGGCGGATCAGGTGCACGGGGCGGCGGTGATCGTAGATCTGCGAAGCAATGGCGTTTCTTCGACCTACGCGGGGACGCGAACAATCATTGCGCGGCAACTGGCCCAAGCGGGGGCTGCGGCAATGTTCATCGTCTCCGACAAGCCCGACCGCATGGTGTACACGTCTGCGTTCGGATTCTATCCGCGTGGGCCGTTGCCGATCATCTCCATCGCGAACGAAGACGCCGCATTGCTCCGGCGATTGCTGGCGAAAGGCTCGGTGAAGCTGCGGCTGGACGTGCAGAATTCCTTTGGCAATAGCCCGGGGCGAGAGCGAAACGTGGTTGCGGATCTGGAGGGTTCCGATCCAAGCGGGATGGTAATCCTGTGCGCGCACTTTGATTCCTGGGATGCCGCGCAGGGCGCAAATGACAACGGTGCCGGCATCGCCGCAGTTCTCGAAGCGGCTCGCGTCATGAGGGCGCTGAACATCCGTCCGAAACATACGATTCGATTTGTATTTTTTTCGGGGGAAGAGCAATTAGCGAACGGTTCGCGCGCTTACGTCGAGCAGCATAAGGGTGAGCTGGATAACCTTTGGGCAGTGTTCAACACGGATGATGGCGCGCAGGCGCCGCTCGGATTTCAACTGAATGGCCGGAGGGACCTGGAGGCAGAAACGAGAAAACTGTTGAAGCCTTTGGCGGCACTGGGTGCCGACCGGTTGTACCTGGACGCGGATTTTGACTCGGATCACGAATCGTTCATGGTGGTTGGCGTTCCTGCCTACTCTTTGCGAGTTGAGCCCGGCGACTACGACGCCCGGCACCATACGATTATAGATACATTTGATCGCATTGATCCGAGAATGCTCAGCATGCAGACGGCGGTGATGGCGGTGGCGGCGTACTCGTTTGCGAATGCCGACCGGGGACCGGGCCGCCGGCTTTCGCCGGCGGAGGTTCGAGATTTGCTGAAGAGAACAGGGCTCGAATCACTGTACAAACTGGAATATCCCGACGCGAAGAAGGAATGACGCGCGGAGTAGTCGGATCTGACGAATGAAAATTCTTGTCACCGGAAGCAGCGGCTTGATTGGTTCGGAGGCCGTGGAGCATTTTGACCGGCAAGGGCACGAAGTCGTCGGCGTGGATAACAACATGCGGCGCATTTTCTTTGGACCGGCGGGAGACACCACCTGGAATCTCAAACGGCTGGAGGCGGCGACCAAGCGATTCACACATGCGGAACTGGATATCCGCGACCGCACGGGCATCGAGGAACTCTTTCGAAAGCACCGTTTTGAGCTGATCGTGCACTGCGCAGCGCAGCCTTCACACGACAAGGCGCGAGAAATTCCCCTGCTGGATTTCGAAGTCAACGCCCTGGGCACGGTGAATCTGCTGGAAGCGACGCGCCAGCATGCACCCGAAGCTGTTTTTATTTTTTTCAGTACCAACAAGGTGTATGGCGACTCCCCGAATGAGATTCCGCTGAAGGAATTCGAGAAACGCTACGACTACGCGCGGCCCCAGGATTTTGCCGGCGTGGATGAGAACTGCAGGATTGACCGCACGCTGCACTCGCTCTTCGGCGCTTCGAAAGCAGCGGCAGACATCGCAGCCCAGGAATACGGCCGTTATTTCAACATGAAAGTCGGTATCTTTCGCGGAGGCTGCCTGACTGGGCCGTCGCATTCGAGCGTCGAGCTGCACGGCTTCCTGTCGTACCTGGTGAAGGTCGCATTGAGCGGCGGAACGTATTCGGTATTCGGCTGCAAGGGGAAGCAGGTGCGGGACAACATTCACAGCCACGATGTGGTACGCGCAATCGAAGAGTTTGCGGCGAATCCAAGGCCAGGTGAAGTTTACAACCTGGGCGGAGGCCGCGAAAACAGCATCTCGATTCTGGAAGCGATCGAAAAGATTGAGGAGATAACGGGAGGGAAATTGGATTGGCGTTATGTCGAGGAAGCGCGCAAGGGCGATCACATCTGTTACATCTCGAATCTTGGCAAGTTCAAGGGCCACTATCCCCAATGGGAAATTACGCGCGGGCTGGACGCCATCCTTGCAGAGTTGATCGCTTCACAACGAGCGCACTTGGCGAGGACGACCGCGATCTGATCAAAATCAGGTGAGAAATGCTTACGTTTTTCACGACCGCGAAGCCATTCCTGGGCCACAGCAACGTCATCCAACGCAACGCACTGGGAAGCTGGAAACGGCTCCATCCGGACGTGGAAATCATTTTATTTGGCGATGATGAAGGTGCGGGCAAAGTTGCCCAGGAGTCGGGGATTCGACACGAAATGCACGTCGAGCGCGACCAGCGCGGTTTGAAGCGGCTGGACTACATGTTCAGCAAGGCGCAGGCCGTCGCGCGGCATGATCTTCTCTGTTACATCAATTGCGACATCATCCTGACGAAGGATTTCGTGCTGGCGCTCAAGCGAGTGAAGCAGGCGCATCGGCAGTTTCTGATGGTGGGGCGGCGGCGGGACATGCAGATCAACGAGGGTTGCGATTTCGAACGAGAGGATTGGCAGGCACAGTTGAGAGCCCGGGCGTTGGAAAAGGCGAAAGTGCGAACGCCGGAGTGGATCGATTATTTTGCATTTTCGCGCGGCTTGTATGGAGCGGACCTGCCTCCTTTTGTCGTCGGGCGGGTATTTTGGGACAACTGGCTGGTTTGGAAGGCACGCGAGGAGAAGTATCCCGTCATAGATGCTTCGGCGGTGATTATGGCAGTGCACCAAAATCATGATTACGGCTATCACTCGCAGGGGAAGGACGGCGTTTTTCACGGGGAAGAGTCTGCGCGCAACTACAAATTAGCGGGTGGATGGAAGCATTTGTACACAATTACGGATGCCACGGAAGTCTTGCGCGAGGATAGCTTGAAGCTGAATCGGCTGCGCCATTGGGTGGCGGGAAAGCGCCACGTGCGACAAGTGGGACGGGTTCTGCACTACGACGCGCTTCAACCGATCTGGTTTTTTCTCCTCGGAATCACGCGGCCCGTGCGAAGTGTCTTGGGGTTACGCGCGGGAATCCTGCACCGCTTGCGCCAAAAGGTCTAGTTGCGCCTGGGAACCGAAGCATGAAAGCGCCTTTTTTCACTGTCCTTATTGATGCCTACAATTACGGGCAATACATCGAGGAAGCGGTCAGCAGTGTTCTGGCTCAGGATTTTCCAACCGAAGAGCGCGAGATTTTGGTGGTGGATGACGGTTCGACGGACGATACACAAGAACGCTTAAAGAAATTCGGAAGTGCGATCCGTTACTTACACAAGCCCAACGGCGGGCAGGCTTCCGCGTTCAATTACGGATTCGAGCACGCGCGAGGAGAAGCCATTGCGCTCCTGGATGCGGATGATGCGTGGCTGCCAGGGAAACTGCGGCGCGTCCATGAGGTGTTCAAACAGAATCCACCCGCGGGGATGATCTACCATCCTATGCACTGGTGGGATGGCGCGAATAAGACTACTGAAGACCGGCATTTCATTGCGGTCTCGGGGCATGTTCCGGAGAGTCGGAGGGCCCTGCTGCAGTATCCGATGGCCAGCACTTCGTGCCTGGCGTTCCGGCGCTCGGCGCTGGAGAAGTTGCTGCCGGTGCCGGAGACGTTGCACTCGCAGGCAGATGCGTATTTGACGGCGCTAGTGATTTTTGTCACGCCGGTGGTGGCGGTGACCGAATACCTCGGGAAGTACCGGTTGCATGCGGCGAATCTGTTTCAGACCACGGGGAAACAAGTTTCTCGCGAGCAGATCGAGCACCGGATGGCAATGCGTACGTCGTTGCTAGCCGGAATTGAGAAGTGGCTGCAGAAACATGGCAAGGATCCGGGGTCCGCGGATCTGCGCGCCTACCTAACGCAATGGAGGAAAGCGCGCGAGCAAGATAGATTTGCGCTTGAGGCGCCGGGGCGCTGGAAATACTTCCGTTACCTGCTGGGTTTTCCGTGGACTTACGGGGAGATCATGACAAGGCGGCACCGGGCCTATTGCTACCTGAGGGCTTACGCAGCGCTGGTGTTAGGCTATCATCATTTGTATCTTCTGGATGATGTCCGAAGGAAGCGCAAGGAATGGATGGCGTCTTCCTCCGAGAAGGCCGTGGTGGCGGTGAAAGTAAAGGCAAAGGCAGCCGCAACCAAGAGTTGAACTAAACGATGGCTTCACGAAGCGCGGCGGGCGCTGGGACAGTTTCCGGGAAAGAACAGGGGATGGTTGCGAAAGCTGCGGCGAGGTGTGTTTGTCCTGCGTGCAGTGAGCCGGGGGGTGAGTCGGCCATCGAGCGGTACGGAAAGTATGAACTGTTTGATTGCGCGACCTGCGGGATGCATTTCTGGGAGCCGCGCGAGATGCCGGACGCGCAGTGGTACGAACAAATGTACGGCGGGCGGGACAAGAAGCTGCTGCCTCTCGAACCAGGACACAAGTATTTTCTTGCGGACTCGCTTGCGCCGCCCGGCGGCAGTCTTCTGGACATCGGCTGTGGAACGGGGAATTTCTTGGCGGCGGCGGGGAACGCGGGTTACCAGGTAACCGGGACCGAACTCGACAGGAACGCCGCGGTCTTTGCGAAGGAGCGTCTTGGCTTGCAGCGAGTTCTTCCACTGACGATTTCCGAGTTTGCAGGGCAATGCGAGGGAGAGAAGTTTGATGTGGTCACTTTTTTTGAGGTGCTGGAACATCAGGCCGAGCCGGCGGAATTTCTTCAAAAGGTGAAAGCATGCCTGAAGACGCAAGGCACGATCGCGATGAGTGTGCCGAACCGTGAGCGGTGGCTGACTGGACCGGACGTTTTAGATTATCCGCCAAACCATTTCCTGCGATGGAATGCGGCCGCGCTAAAACTATTTTTGGCAGCGCAGGGATTCGATATTTTGTCCATGCGAGAGCAGCCGGCAAGCGTTGGATATACAGCGCAGATGATTAACATAGCACTGCGCACGGGAATGACCCAGCCAATCGCCGCAGAAGCGCCGGCAAGTTTTCGCGAGATGATGCAGATGGGGCCGGAGCAAGCTACGGCCGTTCCGGCGGGGAGCCCGACGATGCGCCAACGAGCGCTGCAGGCGCTGGCTCAAATCAAGTTTGCCGCCTGTTTTCCACTGGCGGTAGCGGCGTTTCCATATGTTCGAATGCGCGGCTATAAAGGCACATACTTATATTGTTTGGCGCGGCGGCGCGATTGATGCTTTCCTGGGAGCTGCGATTTGGCGAAGAGTTTTGCCAGCGTACTGATTGACACGTACAACCACGAGCGGTTCATCGAGCAGGCGATTGTGAGCGTGCTGGAGCAGGATTTTCCTGCCGCAGACCGGGAAATCATTGTAGTGGATGACGGCTCGACGGACCGCACACCGGAAATCGTGAAAAAGTTTGAGCCGCGCGTCCGGCTGCTGCGTAAGGTAAATGGCGGCCAGGCTTCTGCATTCAACGCCGGCATTCCCGAATGCAAGGGTGAGATTGTCGCGTTCCTGGATGGGGACGACTGGTGGGCGCCCAAGAAGCTGACACGCGTGATACAAGCGATGACCGCGGAGTCGTCCGTGGGAATTGCGGGTCACGGCATTATCAACGTGCAGCGCGACGGACGCGAGCAAGCCGAGATTCTCCGTGAAGGTTTTCTGTTCCAGGCCAACACGTTGGAGGGAGCACGCTTGTTTCGGCGGCGCGGTTCTTTTCTCGGAACCAGTCGGATGACGATCCGTGCTGACTTGCTCCGAAGGATAGGATCCGTCCCAGGAGAGATAGTCATCCAAGCGGACGAGTACCTGTTCACGCTCGCTGCCGTGTTAGCCGGCGTACGAATTCTCCCTGAAGCGCTCGCTTACTACCGATTGCATGACGCCAACAGTTTTCAACTTGTGGGGAATGACTCACAAAGACTTCGGCGCAAGCAGAAGTCACTAGCGTTCCTTGCCAAGATTCTTTCACGGCAACTTGAGAGCCTGGGCATAGAGCCGCAAGTACGCCGCGCGGTCGTCGAGTATACGCAAGCGAGCGCTGAACAGATTCGTCTCGCGATGGACGGCGGGTGGCCGTGGGAGACTGCCCGAACCGAATGGAGGCTTTATGAGATATTGCATCCGGACGCGCCATTTTCTCATCGCCTGTTCAAATTCATGATTCTGCTAGGGGCATTGGTTACACCGCCAAAAAGTTTTTACAGCGTTCACAGGACACTAGCGCAAAGCGGGCTTTATCACCGAGCTCGCGCACGGCTGCTTCCGGTTCCCGAAATGGAGCACATTCAAAAAAAGTGGCGCGTCGGATGATGATCAAATGGGCGATTCATAAAACCTTTAGATTATTCGGCCTCGATATTATCCGGTACACTCCCCAGGATCAGGTGTGTCCTCCGGACTTTCGCGAGGATGAGGCTGCGATCCTTCGTGAAGTCCGACAGTGGACGATGACCACCCCGGATCGGATCTATGCCCTTGTCCAAGCCGTGCGGTACGTGAGCTCGAATGACATACCGGGGGCAATCGTCGAATGCGGGGTCTGGAAGGGGGGCAGCATGGCCGCGGTCGCCAGGACGCTGCTCCAAGTGCAGGATGTGCGCCGTGAACTGTATTTGTTCGATACTTTTGAAGGCATGACGGAGCCCACGGCAAAAGACGTCGATTACACCGGTAAGAAGGCCTCTCAAGACCTGTTGGATCTGCCCGCACACAGGTGCGCCGACGCGCCGTTGGAGCAAGTAAAAGAAGTGCTCTACGCGACAGGCTACCCCAGAGAGAAAATTCACTTCGTACGGGGCAAAGTGGAGGAGACAATACCTGCTTCTGCTCCGGAATCGATTTCGTTGCTTCGGCTGGACACTGATTGGTACGAATCGACCAAGCACGAGCTGGTTCACCTCTTCCCGCGCCTATGCAAGGCTGGAGTACTCCTCATCGACGACTACGGACACTGGCAAGGGTGCCGGCAGGCCTGCGATGAGTATTTCGCGGACATTCGCATTGCCATCCTGTTAAACCGAATCGATTTCGGCGGCCGGATCGCTTTGAAGCTGTGAGTTGGCAGGCAAGGCCTCGCATCCATGAGAATTTTGATGATATCCGGAATGGCGGGGAAGGCCGAGGCTGGTGTGGCCGGAATTGTCTACAATCTTGCGAAGGAACTGCGAGACCTGGGCCATTCAGTTAAACCGATGTTTTTCGAAGACTTGCTCCCTGAACAAAGATGGCCGAACCGATTCCGGACTGTGGAGTTCGCGAAAAGAATTGCGCGCTACGTTCGAGAAACGCCCGGCCAATTTGACATCGTAAATATTCATGCGCCGTTTGGATTTTGGTACGGGGTACTGAGAAAGGCGCGAGGTGCGCGAAGGGAACCTCCCTATGTGATGACGATGCACGGCCTGGAAGAGCGCAGGAATTACGCGATGGGCCTGGAAGCAAGAAAGGGGCGAGCTGACTATTTCCGGTTGAAGAACCGCGTTTGGCAGCACGTCTATCACATGCTGGCCTATCGATGGTCTTTCAAGACTGCCGATCAATGCGTTGTGACAAACCGCGAAGCCTTGCTATTTCTTCAATTACATTACAATCTGTCTCCAGACCGCGTGTGGATGATACCTAACGGTGTGGGGCCGGAGTTTTTCCACGCGCGGGCTTTCTCTAGCGGAACGGCGACGAGACTCCTGTTCATAGGAACGTGGATTGATCACAAAGGCGTTTATTACCTGGCGGAGGCATTCGAAAGAGTGCTCCGCGTCATTCCCGATGCACGGTTGACGGTTGCAGGTTGCGTCGTGCCGGAAGAACAGGTGCGTCGCTGCTTTGCTTCGGCGGTTCAGCCGGCCTTGGAAGTGTGGCCGTTTGTTCCAAGGTCCGAGATTGCGAGCCTGTACGCGGAACACGAAATTTTCGTGTTGCCTTCCCTGGTGGAGGGAATGCCGCTGGTGTTGTTGGAGGCCATGGCCTCCGGGATGCCGGTCGTGACTACGGAATCGAGCGGTATGACGGATTTGGTCGAGGATTACCATGACGGACTCTTTGTGATTCCCGGAGACACCGATTCATTGGCGTCGGCGATCACGAAGCTTTGCCGCGACGCGGAACTGCGACAGCACCTGGGCAGCGCGGCACAGGAAAAAATGAAACGATATACCTGGACGCAGTCCGCGAGGCGGCATGAGAATGTATTTAGCCGGGCACTCGGAATCACCCCAGAGATACCCACAAGTGAAAACGGAGTAGAAACAGGGCAAAAGAAAGCCCTGAGCCCAGCAAAATCTTGAAGACGAATCGGCCGACATGCCCGGCAGACTGCCAGAAAAAACGGATAATCCAGATGATACTGTCGAACGATGCTGACTCTGGGGATTAATTATTCGCAGATGCATGATTCGTCGGCGTGCATCGTGCGCGATGGCGAATTGCTATTCGCGGTGGCGGAGGAGCGGATCAGCCGGCTCAAGCATGACGCACGATTTCCTCGAAATGCCATTCAGGCATGCCTGGATTTCGTGGCGGTGCGCGCGGACCAGATAGAGGAAGTGTGTTTTGGCTGGCAAACCGCGGGGCCGGTGTTTCGCCACGATTTGAAATGTTACGCCACGGGAAAGATGCCGCTGACGTACTTGAACGGGCTGAATTCAACGCTGCATTTTTTGAGCATGTGGCATCAAGAAAGTGGTGCGAAGAAATTTGCGCAGCAATTCGGTCCGACGAAAGCGAAGATGCGGTTTGTGGATCATCACCTGGCACATGCCATCAGCGCGTATGGATACTCCAGTTTTGACGAAGCGGCCGTGGTGGTGATGGATGGGCGCGGGGCTTGGGAAGCGACTTCGATTTGGCACGGGCGCAACGGCAGGCTGAAGCACGTGCTGACGATCCCGTTTCCGGATTCCGTGGGTCATTTTTACAGCGAGTTCACGGAGTTCCTCGGCTTTCTGCGCAATAGCGATGAATGGAAAGTGATGGGGCTAGCGCCCTACGGACACCGGGGCATGGATTTGTCCGCGTTCATCGAACTGAAGACCATGCCCTACCGCGTGAACACGAGAAGTTTGTCTGGCAACGGGTCAGCTTCACTCTCACAAGTGGCTCCGTTTCTCGGGGCTCCTCGTACGCCGGAAAGTGAGATTGAGGATCGTCACAAGAACATCGCCTATGCCGTGCAGGACGCTTGTGAAATAGCGATGACGAACGTGGTGCGCATGGCCATCGAGAAAACGCGATGCAGAAACATCTGTCTCGCAGGAGGAGTAGTGCTGAATTCGAAAGCCAATGGAAAGATCTTGGCTTCCGGACTGGTGGATAAGTTCTTCGTGCAGCCCGCCGCTTCCGATGATGGCGTGGCACTCGGAGCAGCGCTTGCTCCCCATCTCGACGACAACGGAAAACTGCCGAACAAACCGATGCGGCATGGATATTGGGGGCCGTCTTTCAGCGATGAGGCGATCGAAAGTACGCTGCGAACTTACAAGCTAAAGTACGCACGTTTGGGAGATCCTGCGTCCAGTGCGGCGGAACTATTGTCACTGGGGAAAATCCTCGGGTGGTTCCAGGGGCGTATGGAATTTGGCCCGCGGGCGCTGGGTAGCCGCTCGATTCTGGCCGACGCACGCGACCCGGAGATGAACACCAAAGTGAACAACGCGGTGAAATTCCGCGAATGGTGGCGGCCGTTTGCACCTTCTCTCAAGAAAGAAGCGGCCGGAGATTATCTGGAGAGCGCGACGGATTCGCCGTTCATGATAGTCACGGCGCAAGTGCGGCCCGAAAAACGGAGTGTCATTCCGTCGGTCACGCATGTGGACGGAAGCGCGCGGCCACAGACCGTTGAAAAAGAGATCAATCCCTTGTACTGGCGGCTCATCGACGAATTCGGGAAACGCACCGGAGTGCCGGTAATCATGAACACGTCTTTCAACTTGCGTGGCGAAGCGATCGTGTGCGCGCCGACCGATGCGATTCGAACTTTTTTCAGCTCCGGGATGGACGCACTCGTAATGGGGAGTTTCCTGGTCGAAAAATGAGGACCGCAACTTGAGCAGGCGGCGCGTTATGGCGCTCCTCGGGAAACGCTATCACCCCGGTCGACGCGGTCGAAGAGTATTGCGACGACCCTGCTGGCGCAGCGAAGCTGGCTGGCACAGCAACAATATTTTGCCTGGAAGGCTATCGCGGCGCGCTATGCGGAAATCCTCAAGACTTAGAAACTAAGACTGTTTAGCGGCAGAGAGTCTCATCGAAACCCCGAGAATTCGAGCGGAACTCTAACACGAGTCTTGACGCTCTTCAGAAGAGCCGAAGACAGAAGCCGGAGGACGAACCTCTCAGGAAGGTTTTTGAGATTTTGCAGACGTGGCAATGAGGTGCAGTTCTTTTGCCGGAAAAGCGGCCAGAACCGCGGGAAGCTCGACGCGGAAGACAGCCCCACCTTCCTGCCGGTTGTAACAGAGAATCTTTCCACCGTGCTCCTGAACGATGCCAAAGCAAATGCTCAGACCCAGGCCGGTGCCTTTCCCTACTGGCTTCGTCGTGAAGAAAGGATCGAAGACGCGATGCGGATCCTTGATGCCGGGACCGGTGTCAAGGAACAAGACCACAACGTTGCCACGGTCACGAATGGTTTTAATCGTCAGGATGCCGCCTTGGACTGCTTCCATAGCATCGAGCGCGTTGCTGATGATGTTGAAAAAGACCTGCATAAGTTGATTCCCATCGCCGCGAACGCCGGGCAGGACCGACTCAAGCTGAAGTTCGATGCGCGTTGTTCCGGAGCGCAGGTCCAAGGCGCGAAGCTGTACGGCATTGTTCACAACGGTGTTGAGATCCAGGAGCGTACGTTCAGCGGGCACCTGCCGCGCAAAACTCAGCAGATTCCCGACCAAAGTTTTCGTTCGGCGTGCCTGGTCGCGGATTTTTGCAGCGGTCGCACGCGCCTTGTCCGGAACGGTGGGATCATCGGCGAGCAGGTCGGAAAACCCGAGAATCGCTGCCAGAGGGTTATTGATTTCGTGTGCGGCGCCGGCGGCCAACTGCCCAAGAGACACCAGTTTTTCAGACTGCACGATTTGCGTCTGCAGCCGTTTCAAATTCTCAACGGATTGTTCCGACTGCGCGAGTAGCCGCGAGCGATCGCGGTCGGCGAGATGCGTGCGCAGGAATATCAACAGTGCCAGAGGAACCGAAGCGAGCAAGGTCACCATCAGACGAAAATCGCGAACCGCAGGATCATCATGGCTGAACCGCATCGTGTAAATTGCAAACACGGGCAGGGAAATGACCGCTGCCATCGCCAGACGTCCCGCCCACACGTTTTCATCCCGGTTCGAATCGGAGTCCACATCGTACGGATTCTCGGAAGGCGCATCCAATCTATCCCGCTTGTGATGGGCGATCATGCCAGCCAACCCGAGCCACAGAAAGTTCGAGATCAGTGGAAGATCGTACAAACTTCCGGTGTAGTACAGACGGTTGGCAATCGCGACGTTGGCCATTAACGAAGAGAGCAAATACATAGCGGACGCACCAAAAAGATTGGCGTATACGACCCGCCATGCTCCCGCGGAGTTCAGCCATAAAGCGGCCCATCCGCCGACGATGACCATGTTTTGCAAGTTCGCAAGAATATCGTAGTTTTGGTTGTATTGGGCTACAGAAGGTGTTGCGTACATCCAGGGCAAAACCGCGAAAACGTAAAGAAAACTCCACCAGACGAACAAAAGAATGAAATCCAAGTAACCGAAACGCAATTGGATTTCACCGCGCCGGCGATGCGGACGCAACGCGATCGCCGCCATCATTGGTATGCCGCGCAGGAAGAACAGGACGTCTCCCGCATTCAGGTCGGGAAGAGGTTTGTGAAGGTACACCTCGTAGTATGTCCATTCGAACTGCCCGATCATCCAGACCGTGCAGCTCATGGCGACCAGCATCCAAAAAAGATTTCTTCGCCAGTGCGGGGTGCCGGCGTTCAGGAGCAAACCGGCATTTGCGAGAAGCGGCACGATGCACTGGACCAAGTTGCCGAACGTGTTCAGCGCTTCCGAATCGCGCTTCAGCGACAGGGAGGCGATGGAATAGACGACGAGGATGCCCAGCCAAATCCCCACCGCCCAGACGATTTTACGGGAAAAGTTCATACCCTTGTTGCTTCCAGTCTAGGCGCGCGGGGTGGGGTTGCGCAGCGGCAATCGGCGGGCATTTTCGTAATGATAAACGAACGTTTCGCGAAGTCTCGGTTCGCCTGACACACAACGTAAGAAAATGGCGGAGGAGGAGGGATTCGAACCCCCGAGACCCTTTCGGGTCTAACGGTTTTCAAGACCGCCGGTTTCAACCGCTCACCCACTCCTCCGTTTTTAAGTATAACGTGCAACTGCTCTTACCGGGGTTATTGGTGACAATTTCAGCGTCGATTCAGCCTCTCAGGCTGGTTGGGAATAGAATTGTTTTCAGAACTGCAATGATAGAATCCATTGGACTCATCTGGGGAGTCAATACCGCAATGGATTTCCACCAAGCAAAGCAGAACGTCGCGAGTCAACCGGGGAAAGCACTTACACAAGCGGTGAAGGTTTGAGTCGGGCGGAACAACCGGCCGCAGAGAAAGAGCCAGCTGCCACGGTCCGTGCGAATGGCAAAGTGAGGAGCTTTCCAGGCTGGCTGCCAGGCTTCTTGGCAGTCCTTTCGCTGGGTGGAGCTGCCATCGCCATCGCTGGCTATCACAGTGGGATGGAAGACGACGCCATTTATCTGCCGGGGATCAAAAAGCTGCTGAACGCCAGTCTCTATCCGCACGACGCACAATTCTTCACCAGTCAAACCAATGCCTTTCTCTTGCTAAGGCTTGTTGCTGTTTCGGCGCGAATCACGCACCTTCCAGCCCAGTCGATGCAGTTTGCCTGGCAGATCGTCTCCATCTTGGCTCTCGTTGCAGGCTGCTGGTATATAGCCCGACAATGCTTCGTTGAATTTTGGGACAAGGTCGGAGCAGTAGGGCTCGTGAGCGCGCTGCTCACGATGCCGGTTGCAGGGACGGCACTCTACATAGCCGATCAGCACCTGCATCCCCGGACGCTGGCGAGCGCGGCAATCCTGTTCGCGATTGGGGCAGTCAAGGAGCGGCGGTACACTCTAGCGGTCGTGTGCAGTGTCGCCGCGTTGCTCATTCACCCGTTCATGGGAGCGTTCGGGATCGCATACCTGATTGTGCTGGCACTGCCACTGGAGCGCCGGAATCCAGCCATGGTTGGGACACTGGCGAGTTTGCCGTTGCCGATCATTTTGCATCCGAGCGCGGCCTGGAGAGAGGCGGCGGCGACGAGGAGCTATTTCTTTCTGTGCCGGTGGGAGTGGTATGAATGGCTCGGTATTTTCGCACCGATGTTTTTGCTGTGGTGGTTCAGCCGAATGGGCGAGAGGATGGGCTCGCCGGCGCTGGCGCGTCTTTGCAAACGGCTGGTTCTTTATAGTGTCGTGATGTCGGCGGTGGGATTGATCGTGGGTCTTCCGGCGCGGTTGGATTGGCTGGCGCCACTACAACCGATGCGTCACCTGCAATTGGTGTACGCACTGATGCTGCTGAGCGGGGGAGGATTGGTGGCGCATTACGTGCTGCGAAACCGTCTGTGGCGCTGGCTGGTGCTGTTCGTGCCTCTGTGCGGCGGAATGCTGTATGCGCAACGCGCGACCTTCCCGACGAGTCCGCACATCGAGTGGCCGGGGCGGAGCACGAACAACCGCTGGGTCCGCTGTTTCGAGTGGGTCAAATCGAACACGCCGGAGAGCGCCTATTTCGCGATAAATCCGAATTACATGGGCAGGCCCGGTGAAGAGAACTTCGGCTTCCGCGCCATTGCTGAACGGAGCAAATTGGCCGATTATGCGCAGGATGGGGCGGTGGTGGCCGTTGCGCCTGATCTAGCGCCGATGTGGAAGATGCAAGTTGACGCGCTGCGCGGGTACGAGGGATTCGCACGCGACGATTTTCTGCGGCTCAAAGCAGAATTCGGCGTTGATTGGGCGTTGGTCGAAACGAACGTGCCCGGACTGAATTGCCCATATCAGCGGGACGGCCTGGCAGTCTGCCGGATCGAGTAGCTGTGTACTTCCTCACGGCTCTCTTAAGGACGATTGCTGTAGAGCATTTTCCCGCCGCTCTCCGCAATCAAATGAAGCTTTTCGCGATGAACCAATTCGTTCAGATGCCCCACGTCACCGCCATCCGTCAGCACATACAATCGCTCCGCGCTTGACCACAAATTTGTGAACTCGCTGTCGTTGATGAACACCTGCGGGCTGCCCGGAGCGTACGAACCATACTCGAGGTTGTTCACTCTCCCATTCAGCAGCAGTGCGGAACGGTTCGTGTAAAAGAAAACCGATGAAAACGAGTAGTAAGCACCATTCAGAATCAGCCGGCCGTCCGGAGCGCGCACCAACGCTTCTGCCAGCGGCCGCGAAGAAAGATAAGGATCAAACGCCATCAGGGCCCGCCGGCTCGCATGCAGGAACAGCACCATCATCACCGCAATTGCCACGTACGCGCGCGAACCATGCAACGTCCACGCCGCCAACGCGCCAATGAAGAACGCGACTCCAGCAAGAACCAGCGGCCCGCGTAAATATGCAAACGATTGAATCGTCAAATCACCCATGTGGCCAAGCGAAAGCGTGTACGCTTCCGGGTGCTGTTGCAGCGCGCGCGAAATGTCGCCGGGCGTTGGAGCGCTGCGAACCGTGTACAAAATCGCGGCGATGGCAAAAACGGCCAGCGACGAAATAGCTCCCAGAATCTTCGTGCCCACTCCCAGCCAACGGCTCTCCCCTGCCATCGCGCAGCCCAGCAACAGCGCCAGCGCGGGATACACGGGCATCGAATAATATTCCTGCGTCGTCGAGAAAGTGAAAAAGAGCAGCAAAAATCCCGTCCAGCAAAGCGCGAGCAAACGCGTTCGGCTGGCGCGATCTACCGGCTTGTAACTCAGCCCGACCGCCGCTGGAAAATACACGCTCCAGGGAAACAGCCACAAGAGGTGCAGTGCCCAAAACGCGAAGCGCGGCACGGTATTGTAGTCGCGAGGATACCGTAAATTCAGAAACCGCAGCACATGCTCATTCATGAAATAAAACCAGAAAAACCCGTGATACTCCCCCGGGCTGCTGTGCAAAGTAAAATCAAAATAAGGTGGCATCCGCAGCGTCGCCAGCACATGCCACGGCGCGGCAATCGCCAGAACAACGACCGCTCCCGAAAAAACGTGCAGCCTGCGCCACATTTCGCCGTAAGAAAGCTGTCGAATAACCAGTAGGTAGACAAAAATCCCTCCCATCGGCGCCACCACGGCGACCAGTCCTTTGAGCATCAACCCGACGCCGAGGCTTGCCGCCAGCAGCATGGCCCAGCGGCGAGAATGCGCCTCACTCGGCGATCCCTCCGGGTCCGTCGCGCGTTGAAACGAAAAAAACGCCACGCACACCGAAAGCGTGAGCATCACGTCCGGAATTTGAATGCGCGTAAAAAGAAAGAGCCCAGTGCACGTCGCAATCACCAGCCCCGCGTAAAAACCTGCACGCTCCCCAAACGCCCACCGCGCATACCGCGAAGTCACCCACGCCAGTAAAATGCCCGCCAGCGCCACAGGAATGCGGGCCGTCCAGTCATGCACGCCAAAGATGCGGAAGCAAATTGCAATCAACCAATAGATCAGCGGAGATTTCTCGACGTAGGGGACGCCATCCAGATGCGCAATGACCCAGTCGCCCGATTGCAGCATGTTGCGAGCAATCTGCGCCTGCACCGCATCCACATCGTCCATCAGCGCGGGCGGGGAAACGACACATCCAAGGAAAATAATCGCAGCAAATAAAACAACAGTCAGGCCAGAGTCAAAACGTCTTCGACGGTCTCCCCCGTCAGTTCCACTTCCGGCACGACTTGAATGTTCCAGTGTTTTATCCATAGAAACAAAATGAGCAAACCCCAGAGGTGATAACCCAGGTTTGCGCGCCGTTCCATATGTTCGCGGATCAGCCATTGCACTCTCTCGCCCTGGAATAACTTCGTTTCCTTTACCGCTTGGGAACTCAGTGTTTCCAGCAGCAGCGGCCGCAGCGGACCCCGTAGCCAATCGTGCGCAGGAATATCCAGCCCAGTCTTCGACCGCCTCAGCAGAGAAGCCGGCAGTTTGCCCTTCATCAAACTCTTCAATAAGACTTTTTGCCGCGCCCCATCCACCTTGAAATGTTCCGGCAACGACGCAGCGAACTCCACGATGCGATGATCTAGGAAAGGCGGCCTTACTTCCAGCGAATGTGCCATACTCATGCGGTCCACTTTTTGCAGGATATCATCGGTCAGATAGTATCGCTGATCGAACGCCAGGTAGCGGTTGAGCGATCCCCGCGAGTCCGCCGCAGGCAGGTCGCGTCCAAAAAGGTCTTCGACCGAGCCACCGTAGCTCTCGCGCAGCAAATCTTTTCTCTGCGCGCGGGAAAAAGTTCCGTTCCAATGCGTATGCGCCTCATCCGCCGGCAAAAGGCTGCCTTCCAGGAAGCGCTTCATTTTGTATTCGAAACTGATCTTATCGTTCGAAACCGGCCAATAACGCACGAGCGACAGCAGCCCGCGCCGCATTATTTTCGGAATCCGTCGTGCTGTCGCCGCCAGCTCGTCCGCCCGGTACGTTAGATATCCGCCGAACAATTCATCCGCACCCTCTCCGCTCAATGCCACGGTCACGTTCTTCCGGCTCAGACTGGCAAGAAACCACACCGGCACCGCGCCTGCATCCGCGAATGGCTCATCCGAATAGTACGTCAGCTCTTCGACCGCGCTCGGCAAGTCCAAGCTCGGGTTGAGGTCAACCTCATGATGCTCCGTGCCGTACCGGCTGGCCATTTCGCGAATGTAGCGCGTTTCGTCAAAACTCCGCCCCCGGAATGAAACCGAATAAGTTCTCAGCCGCGACGAAGTCGCTTCTCGCGCATAATGCAAGATCGTGGACGAGTCTACTCCTCCGCTCAGCCACACGCCCACCGGAACATCCGAAATCAGATGGTCCCGCATGGATGCCTTGAACAAGCGATCCAGCTCTTCTTCTGCCGTCTGCATCGTCCAATGTCTCTGCGATTCGAAACGCGGCCGCCAGTAAGCCTCCGTTCGAACGGCGCCATCTTTCCATTCCAGGAGCTGGCCCGGCGGCAGCTTTTCAATTCCGTCCACGAGCGTGTGCGGGCAAGGAACATAATTCAAGGAGAGGTAGTACTGCAGGGCGGTGTGGTCCAGCCGGCGGCTGATTTCCGGGTGGCAAAAAATCGACTTGAGTTCGGAGCCGAAGTAAATATCGTCACCCCGGCGATGGATGTATAACGGTTTGATTCCCAGGCGGTCGCGTGCCAAAAGGAGCCGTTTCTCTCTTTCCGACCATATCGCCAGGGAAAACATGCCGCGCAGACGGCGGAAGCACTCTTTGTCCCAACGGAGAAACGACTGGAGAACAACTTCCGTGTCGCTATGGGAGGAAAAGTGATGCCCGGCGGCTTCGAGTTCCGCCCTAAGCTCCTGATGATTGTAGATTTCACCGTTGAACACCAACACGGTGTTCGTGTCTTCGCTGAACATGGGCTGCGCGCCCGCGCACAGATCAATAATCTTCAGGCGCACCGCGCCTAGAGAGACGTTTTCGGACTCGTACGTCCCCTTCTGATCCGGCCCCCGATGCTGGAGAAGGTCCGTTGCAGTGCGAATTCTCCCTATATTAGAAACACGATTACGGTGCGTAAAACCGGTTATTCCGCACAAATTGACCTGGCCCCCGTCTCCGCCGAATGACTCCAATTTCTCGGCGGCCAACAACTTCACCTGGTTAGCTGTATTGGAACACACAGCGGCCCATTTTGGTTGCCAAAAAAGTGCCGCAATGCTCTATAAATTGACGCCGATTCTACGTAAGCGTGGAGACGCCTTTAGCTCCCACGCAAGTCTCCTGGATTGCTGACCGTCTATTCGCCTTGACAGAAGCTGTCGCTCAACACAGGCCAAGCCTTAGAGATTATGGTGGTTGGATGGTCGAATATGAGCGATATGCGGAGTGCCCTTAGGCTTCAATGCCGGGTCCGACCGGAGTTGAGCCCCGTACGGCGTAGTAAAAGATGTACAGGTAGCAGACAGCGGGAATGATAAAAGCGTGATGAATGCCGATCCGGTCGGCGAGCGCGCCTTGCAGCACGGGAAGAATCGCTCCTCCCACGATGGCCATGACTAGCATTCCGGAGCCATCGCCTGTGAGCGGTCCGAGCTTGGCAATTCCCAGCGTGAAAATGCTCGGAAACATAATCGAATTGAAGAAGCCCACCATCAAGATGCTCCACATCGCCACGTGGCCCGACGTAAGCATCGATATGCAAACCAACGTGCATGCCGCGATCGCCGCCGTTCCCAGGATTACGCCAGTCTTCAGCTTCTGAAGGATAGCCGAACCTATGAATCTGCCCACCATCGCCCCACCCCAGTAAAAGATCAGTAGGCGCGAGGCGGCTAATTCCGTAATGTTACCGATGTTCTTTTGCGTGAAATAGCTGATCAGAAAGCTGCCGATGGAAACTTCAGCGCCCACGTAGACGAAGATGCCGATGGCCCCAAGCACAAGATGCCGATATTTCCAGAGACCGGTCTTCGGCCCTGATTGTCCGTGCCGTTCAGCCTGCGGCATAGGGGGGAGCTTGAGCATGCCGATGATGATGGAGAGCAAAATGAGCGTCAACCCGATAATCAAGTAGGGCGTCTTGACGCTTGAGGCTTCCTGCACGCGATAAGCTTGCAGCGCCTGCGCCGGCATCTGCCGGACTTCTTCCATCGTCTTCGGATTCGCGCTCAAGATCAGCATGCCTCCCAAGTACGGCCCGATGGTGGTTGCGAGTGAATTGAATGCCTGCGTCAAATTCAATCGGCTTGATGACGTTTTTTCCGGTCCCAGCACTGCTACGTACGGGTTGGCGGCCACCTGCAATGCGGTGATTCCCGCGGCCAGCACCATCAGCGCGCAGAGGAACAACACATACGAAGCGGCGGTTGCTGCCGGCAGGAAGAGCAACGCTCCCACGCCCACGGTCATCAGGCCCACGACCATAGTTCTCTGGTAACCGATCCAATCGATCAACTTTGCCGAAGGTATGGAAAAAATGAAGTAGGCGGAAAAGAACGCGAACTGGATTAGCATGACCTTCGCATAACTCAAGTCAAAGATAGCCTTCAAGTGAGGCACGAGGATATCGTTGAGCACCGTGACAAATCCCCACATGAAGAATAGGCTCGTGAGGATCGCCAGCGCTCCCGTGTGTGTTTCCGAAGCTTCGCTTACCACGCCAGGACTCTTAACGCTTACATTGGCCATCTGTTGTCACATCCGTTCTTCAGGAGAGTGAACTTGTTCCGACGTCTGGCTTCAAGACTGCTTCCTGCCTGCGCACTCGTCTATACCACGGAATGGCGCCGTGCGTCTTTTTTCCTTGATGCAACAGCAATATCCTGCGGAAAAAAACATCCTTATTTTTCTTACCTTTAGCGCAAGCTGTTTTATTCCGATTGCGAATAGCAATATTCGCGCGATTGCATTTTTATCAGACCATTGACACGCCTCGTCGCCCACCGTAGCATCGCCATCATCGGCTGCGTTTCGTGCCATCCTCCGCGCCGGAAGAAAGGCCCCGTATGAGCCTTCGTGATTTTATCGCCAAGCAGTGGATTGACGTTATCGAATGGGTTGAGCCGGAAGAAGGTGTTCTGGCCTACCGCTACCCGATGCAGGACCGCGAAATCCAGAACGGCGGCAAGCTGACGGTCCGGGAATCGCAATTCGCCGCGTTTGTGAATGAAGGAACCGTCGCCGACACGTTCAAACCCGGCTTGTACACGCTCACGACGCAAACGCTGCCCATCCTGACGTACCTCAAGAACTGGGACAAAGCGTTCAAGTCGCCTTTCAAATCCGACGTCTACTTCTTCTCCGCGCGAATCCAGACCGATCAGCACTGGGGCACGCAAAACCCTATCACCATTCGCGACAAGGAATTCGGTGCCATTCGTCTCCGCGGATTCGGCATCTATTCCTACCACTTGAGCGACGCGAAGACCTTCTACAGCAAAATTAGCGGCACGCGCGACCTTTACCGCGTCGCCGATCTGGAAGGCCAGTTGCGCAATACCATCATCGCAAAAATGACCGAAGCCTTCGCGGCCAGCCAGGTGCCTTTCCTTGATATGGCCGCGAATCAGGGTGCGCTTGCGGAGAAAATCAGCGAAACCCTGAAGCCCGCCTTCACGGATTACGGTCTCACGCTCGACAGTTTTGTGGTCGAGAATCTATCTCTTCCGGACGAGCTGCAGAAGGTGCTCGACCAGCGCATAGGCATGACCATGGTGGGCGACATGGGGAAATACACACAGTACCAAGTGGCGCAGTCCATCCCCATCGCCGCCGGGAATGAGGGCGGCGGTGCCGTCGGGATGGGCGCAGGACTTGGGGCGGGCGTGGCCATGGGCCAGGCCATGATGGACGCCGTGAAAAAATCGACGGCTTCTTCTGGTGGCGGCGCGGCGCCGGCAGCAGGAAGCACTCCCGCGGCCGACACAAAATTCTGTTCCGAGTGCGGCAAGCCCATCGCGCGCAGCGCCAAATTCTGCCCGGAATGCGGCAAGCCGCAGCCCTAGAACAATTCTCGCCATGAACGGCATTGAGTGGGTTGTCGAAGCGTTTGGTTGCTCCCCGCCCTCGCTGCGCGACACGGCGGCCCTGGAGAACTTATTTGCCAGAATCATCCGTGAAATGAAGCTCCGCCCCGTCGGCGAAACGCAATGGCATCAGTTCCCCGGCACGGGCGGAATCACCGGCCTTTGCCTCCTCGCTGAATCTCATCTCGCCTGCCACACATTTCCCGAACACAGCTCGCTTTGTCTGAATCTTTTTTGCTGCGTCCCCCGCGCCGAATGGGATTTCGACACGATTTTGCGGCAGCTCTTCAATGCGAACCGCGTGTCGGTCCGCCGCTTGCAGCGTCCTTTCGAGCTGAAATTGAAGCAGGCCGCCGGTGATTGAATTGCGAAACATCTTGCCCGCGCCGGAGACTGCTTCGCGATGACGCAACCCGTTTCGAATTGTCCGAATTGTGGGGCGAAAATTGTTTTTCGCTGGTCCTCCAGCGTACAAACCGTCTGTGAATATTGCAAAAGCATCCTCGTTCGAACCGATGTGGACCTGAAAAAAGTCGGCCAGGTCGCCGACCTCCCTCCCGACAGCTCACCCATCCAGGTGAACACCGAAGGCCTCTACCGCAACAAGTCGTTCGTCGTCATCGGCCGCATTCTCTACGAATACGATCAGGGTGGCTGGAATGAATGGCACTTGATGATGAACGACGGCACCAGTGCGTGGCTCTCTGATGCGCAGAATGAATATGCCGTCTCCCTCTCGACGAAAGCGCAGAATTTGCCTGCTGCTTCGCAAGTTCACGTCGGCCAACAATTCACCTGGAACAATCAGTGCTACACCGTGAGCGTCATCACCCCCGCGCATTACCGCGGCGTCGAAGGTGAACTGCCCTTTCCATATTGGGACAAGACGAATGTCACGTTCGTTGATCTCCGCACTGAGACTGGAAAATTCGCTACCCTTGATTACAGCGATGCCGAACCCGCTCTCTATCTCGGCGAATTTATCGAGTTCGATGACTTGAAACTGAAAAATCTGCGTACCTTTGAAGGCTGGTGATGAGCGCCGGAACTCCACCTCTCTCGACACCGCCGAAACCGCAAGCCAAGGGGCTGAATTGCCCCAAGTGCGGCGCGGCCATCACCCTGCGTTCCTTTGGACAAGCAGAAACAGTTGTCTGTGGCAGTTGCCGCTGTATCCTGGATGCAAAAGACCCCAATCTCGCCATCCTTCAGCAATTCGAATTAAAAACAAGTGATGTAAAGCCCCTCATTCCTCTAGGTGCGCGGGGCAAACTGCGTGGCACGGACTACGACGTCATCGGCTTCCAGCGGCGCAGTGCGAAAGTGGAAGGTGTCACTTATGCCTGGCACGAGTATCTCCTGTTTAATCCCTACAAGGGTTTTCGGTACCTCAGCGAATACAACGGCCACTGGAACGACATCGGCATGTGCAAACAGCTCCCCGTATTCGACGGCGGTTCAGCGAACTATCTCGGCGAGTTCTACAAACATTTTCAGACTTCCGACGCCAACACCGATTTCGTCCTTGGCGAATTCCCCTGGCAAGTCCGCGTGGGCGAACACGCCGTTGTAACCGACTACGTCCACCCGCCCCGCGTTCTCTCCAGCGAAAAGCTAGACCAGGAAGTCACCTGGTCGATCGGCGAGTACATGTACGGCAAGGAGATTTGGGAAGCGTTTAGGCTGCCCGGCACTCCTCCCGAAGCGGAAGGCATTTACGAGAATCAGCCCTCCGCGGTGACGACCAATGTGAAGGAAATATGGGCCGCTTTTGCCATCTTCGCGATTCTCCTATTCGCGTTGATGATGGGTTTCGAAATGTTTGCCAGAAAAGAGCCAGTTTTCGAGGAGACGTATCATTGGGATCGCGCGGAAGCTAAAGGCGAGCCTTCGTTTGTTACTGACGGCTTCGACCTCAATGGTCGTCCTTCGACCGTTCAGGTGAAGACCAGCGCGCCCGTCGACAATCACTGGATTTATCTCAACTACGCGCTCATCAACGACGACACGGGGGAGGCTTGGGACTTCGGCCGCGAAGTCAGCTATTACCACGGTTATGACAGCGATGGCTCTTGGACCGAAGGGAAACAGGAAGACACCGTGATCATTCCTAGCGTCCCTCCGGGCCACTACTATATGCGCATCGAGCCCGAAGTGGATCCCTCATTGCCGAGCACCTCCTACAGGATCCGTGTGACACGCGGCGTGCACCCTATGGGAATCTATGGCCTGGCGTTCCTGGCCTTGCTGATTCCGGCACTTCTGATCTCCTGGCGCGCATACTCGTTTGAACGCTCGCGCTGGTCGGAAAGCGACCATCCGCCCATACAAATTTCGAGCGGTTCGGAGGACGACGACTGATGTTCCGAAAACTCTATCTGCTGTTTGGGTTTCTCACTCTCGGCACAGCGGCTTTCGGCCAGTACCGCGGCTGGAGCCTCGACACCATCAATCAGCTAAGAAACGTTCCGAAGTCCGTCCGCGATAATCCGGGCTCCTACCGCTCGGTTTACAGCGGCTATCACCATTACACCGGAGGCAAATAAGATGAATCTCGTTCCGCTCGGCAACATCGTCAGTGCCCTGGTCTTCGCGTTTATCGGAATCCTCATTTTCGTGGTCGCGTTCCTGGTGATGGACAAGCTCACGCCGTACCATCTCTGGAAAGAGATTGTGCAGGAGCACAACATGGCCCTCGCCATTCTCGTCGGCGCCATGTCCCTTGGCATCTGCATCATCATTGCCGCGGCCATTCATTAGCTTATGGGCATCCTGCTGTTCATTTCCGTGCTGCTGGTGGCGGCCTGCGGCCTCATCTATGAGCTTGTCGCCGGAACGCTTGCCAGCTATCTCGTCGGCGACAGCGTCTTTCAATTTTCCACCATCATTGGCACATATCTTTTCGCCATGGGCATCGGCAGCGCGCTTTCGCGTTTCATCAATCGCGGCCTTGTTCATCGTTTTGTCTGGATCGAACTCCTCCTCGGCGTCATTGGTGGCTTCTCTTCTGCTTTGCTGATGCTCGCCTTCGCTTTTACACAAGGTTTCGAATTGATTCTCTACGCGCTCGTCATTGTCATGGGTGTTCTGGTCGGCTTAGAGATTCCGCTGCTCATGCGCATCGTCAAGGACCGCTATCAATTCCGCGACGTCATCGCCCACGTCCTCACCTTCGATTATCTTGGCGCGCTCGGCGCCTCGCTCCTGTTCCCGATTCTATTGGTTCCCCGCCTCGGCCTGGTGCGCTCCGCCATGCTGTTCGGCCTGATCAACGCGGCCGTCGCTCTTTGGACCACCTATCTCTTCGCGAATCAGCTCTCTCGCACGCGGGCTTTGCGAGCCGCCTGCCTGCTAGTCCTATTTGGACTAGTTGCGGGGATCGCCGAGGCCAAGAAAATCACCGCCACCGCCGAAGACAACATTTACGCCGACGAAATCATTTTCGCTCGCGACACCCGCTACCAGCATCTCGTTCTTACGCGCTTCAAGGACGACCTGCGTCTTTTTCTCAACAGCCATCTCCAATTCAGTTCCCGCGACGAGTACCGCTACCATGAAGCTCTCGTCCATCCCGGCCTCGGCGCCGTGCCAGCCCCGCGCCGCGTCCTGATTCTCGGCGGCGGCGACGGGCTCGCCGTACGCGAAATTCTGAAATACCCGCAAGTCGAAAGAATCACTCTCGTGGATCTCGATCCGGAAATGACCAAACTGTTCTCCTCAAACCCCATGCTGACGAAGCTCAACGACAATTCCTTGCTGTCTCCCCGCGTGCACGTCATCAACGCCGACGCCTTCCCTTGGGTCGATTCGAACACGGAAAGCTTTGATTTCATCGTCATCGATTTTCCCGATCCCACGAACTATTCCCTCGGCAAGCTCTACACCACCGCGTTTTATCGCGCCGCCGCCCGCCACCTTAGCGCTCAAGGCTTCATGGTCGTGCAAAGCACCTCGCCGATGTTCGCCCGCGATTCCTTCTGGTGCATCGCCCAAACACTCAAGCAGGCCGGCCTGCAAACCTTTCCGTACCACGTTTATGTTCCCTCCTTCGGCGAGTGGGGCTTCATTCTCGCCAGCACGCATGAATACATTCCGCCCGTATCGTTCCCTGCTGGCTTGCGGTTCGTCAGCGTCGCCGGCCTTTCTGCGCTCTTTCAGTTCCCGCCGGATATGTCGCCGCTCCCCATGCCCGCCAATCAGCTCAACAGCCAGGTCCTCGTCCGCACCTACGAAAATGACTGGAAGGACATCACTCATTGAAGCTCGGCCGCCGCAAGTTTCTCGGCCTCAGTAGCGCGGCGCTCGTCGGTCTTTCCCTCAAAAGTGAACGCTCGATCGAAGGCTCGTTCGTCAACGATTCCTTCCAGATGGGCCATCTCTTGCGTGACCGTGCTTCTTTTCCTGCGCCAAAGCGAGTTGAAAAATTTCCCGTCGTCATTGTTGGTGGAGGAATTGCCGGACTCAGCGCGGCCTGGCGCCTGCGCAAGCGCGGCTTCACCGATTTCGTCCTTCTGGAGATGAACGCCCAGCCCGGCGGTAACGCGCGCTGGGGTGAAAACGAAATCACCGCCTACCCCTGGGCCGCGCACTACGTTCCCGTTCCCCGCCCAAAAGCTGAATACGTTCGCGAACTCTTCGAAGATCTTGGCGTTTTGAAAAATGGCCAATGGGAAGAACGTTACCTCGCCTTCTCGCCTCACGAGCGGCTCTTCCTCTACGGCCGCTGGCAGGAAGGAATCGAACCGGCCGTCGGCCTCACGCAAAGGGACCGCGACCAATTTCAGCGCCTGGAAGATCTTTTCTCCAATTTTCGCAACAGCGGATCTTTCACCGTGCCACTCGAGCTTGGCCTCTCCGCGAAGTTTCAGGACCTCGACCGCATCTCTTTTTCCGATTGGCTCCGTCAGCAGGGTTTCGATTCGCGCCTTCTGAATTGGTACATGAACTACGCCTGCCGCGACGATTACGGTGCGCTCTCCATCGACACTTCCGCCTGGGCCGGCATCCACTATTTTTCTTCTCGCGAAGCCGAGGAAAAAGGCCCGCTAACGTGGCCTGAGGGCAACGGTTGGATTACCCGTCGCCTTCTCGAGCGCGTCGGCGCAAACATTCGCACCAATCAATTGGCTCATCGCATCACGCAATCGCGCCGCGGTGCCAGCGTTTTCGCTGGCGACACAGAGTTTCAAGCCGAGTTCGTCATTTTTGCCGCCCCTACGTTTCTCGCTCCCTATCTGCTGGAGAATTTTCCCCGCCTACACGATTTTGTCTATTCCCCCTGGCTCACCGCCAACCTCACGCTCGAACACTATCCCGATTCCCGCGGCGCAGAACCTTCCTGGGACACGGTCTTCTTCGATTCACCCACGCTCGGCTACGTGGATGCCATGCACCAAAGCCTGCGCACTTACGTTGATCGCACCGTCTGGACTTTTTATTGGGCGTTCGCCGAAGGGGCGCCCGCACAAAACCGCCAGTTGCTCCTCGAAAAAAACTGGTCCTACTGGAAAGAAGCCATCCTCCACGACCTCGGGCGCGTCCATTCCGACATCCGCCAATGCGTCTCCCGCATAGACATCATGCGCATGGGCCACGCAATGATCCGCCCTGCGGTCGGCTCCATTTTCTCCGAAGAGCGCCGCCGTTTAGCGCGCCTCGAGGGCCGTGTCCTGTTCGCCAATTCCGACCTCAGCGGGATTTCCATTTTCGAAGAAGCTCAATACCATGGCGTCGAAGCCGCTCAAAGAGTCCTCAAAAAACTTCACGGTTAATTCTCGGAGAAAATTCGCCCTTCGATTTACCCGATTCTTGCCTGTAACCTTTATGTGTCCTAGGACTCTCACTTCGGGGGCGAGGATCGCCATTTTTCACCCCTCAATTTGGATCATTGGGCCACTAAGCAAGTTCCCGCATCCAATAAAAAGGAATGTACGTAAAATAAGATTGATACCAAAGTGCGTCAGTGATCGAGAGGAGCAAGATGTTAATCCGCAAAGCCCCAGATTTGACCTATGCCGATGTAACGCCCAAGTCGGTTTATCTGGATCGGCGCAAATTCCTGCAGGCCATGGGCTTTGTCGGAGCGACAGCTGTGGCCGGCAAGGGACTGTTCGAATTGGCGTCTCCATCGCAGACCGCCTTTGCTGGCACCAAACTCACCGGCCTCGCGAAAAGTGTCTTCAGCACTACCGAAAAGCAAAACTCCTACGACGAAGTGACCCACTACAACAACTTCTACGAATTCGGCACTGACAAGGGCGATCCGGCAAAAAACTCGAAAAACTTCAACACCTCAAACTGGTCCGTTTCCGTCGAAGGTGAAGTCGCCAAACCCCGCAAGTTCACCATGGACGAAATCCTGAAGCTCGCGCCGCTTGAAGAGCGCATCTACCGCCACCGCTGCGTCGAAGCCTGGTCCATCGTCGTGCCCTGGATCGGTTTTTCCTTTAGCAATCTCATTAAACTCGTTGAGCCCACGCCCAAGGCCCAATTCGTCGCCTTCCAGAGCTACTATGATCCCGGCCAGATGCCCCAGGGCAAGTATGCCGGCCTTGACTTTCCTTACATCGAAGGTTTGCGCATAGACGAGGCGATGAATCCGCTCACTCTGCTTTGCGTTGGGATGTACGGCGAAACGCTCCCGAATCAGGATGGCGCGCCGCTGCGCATGGTCATCCCATGGAAATATGGTTTCAAAAGCATCAAGTCCCTTATCAAAATTAAATTCCAGCAAAAAATGCCGCCTACCACTTGGAACCTTGCCAATTCTCACGAATACGGTTTCTATTCGAACGTGAATCCCGCCGTGGACCACCCCCGCTGGAGCCAGGCCAAGGAACGCCGCCTCGGCGAAATCTTCAAGCGCCCTACGCTGATGTTCAACGGCTACGGCGATCAGGTCGCTGCCATGTACACCGGCATGGACCTGAAGAAAAACTACTAATCCGGGATCACCACGTGCACGCGCTCCTCACCAGCAAATGGACCAAGGTTGCTCTCTTCCTGATTTGCCTCATTCCTTTTGGCGAATTGGTCTGGCGCATCTTCACGAGTAACCTCGGCGCAAATCCTGTGGAGTTCTTGCAACACGCTACCGGTGATTGGACGCTACGTTTTCTCGTCTTCACCCTTTGCATCACTCCATTCCGAAAGCTCCTGAAACTCCCGGACCTCATCCGCTTCCGACGCATGCTCGGTCTCTTCGCCTTTTTCTATGTCTGCCTCCACTTTCTTACCTACCTCGGACCCGATCAGTCTTTCGACCTCGCTGCCATGTGGAAAGACGTTTACAAGCGCCCATTCATTACCGTCGGCTTTCTAGGCTTCGTTCTGCTGATTCCGCTCGCGATTACTTCCACCGCGGGCTGGATACGCAGATTAGGCGGCAGGCGCTGGCAAATGCTCCATCGCGCGATTTACGTCACGGCGGTTTGCGGGGTGATTCACTACTACTGGCTGGTGAAGTCCGACGTGCGCAAGCCGCTCTTCTACGGCGCGTTGGTTGGAATCCTTCTTTTGTGGAGACTCGGAGATTGGTTCTTCAAGCGTAGGTCATCAGTGACCGCGAGGCTCTCACCTCAGCGCGCTCCCGCGAACTCCTAGCAACAGTCTTACGTTCTTGTAGATTGTTCAAAATAATCTTGACATTGTCATCCCCAGCGAGGAAAGGAATCGGCTTTTTCTGCGGAGAGAAGTGGGTGGACAAGTCTGCGGTAACGGTCTTGGCTAGTTGATGTTGTTCGAAGAAGGTTCAGCGCTGAATTCCACTCCCCAGAAACGTGGCGCAGGCGTGAGGAATTCCACCCCAACTCTCTGCCCTTTCTCTCCCAGGTCGCCCAGATAAACAACGCGGCACTCCATCTCTTCCTGCGTTTCCGGATTGGTCAAGACGAGCATCTCGCCGTTGTCCACCTCATGCTTCAGCAGGATCAAGCCTCCATGTGCGTTGACCACGACCGTCTCGCACGTTTCTTTGAATTTCTTGCGATTGTGCGCGCGGCCCTGCGCCTGAACGCGGATCTTGTGAAACACTCGCCCGCTGCGGCGAGGCGTTGCCTCTGCTGCTGACGTGACTTCGCTCATGCCGCCATCTTCAAATGCTAGCCCTCTGCCGTCAATTGCCCCTTCGGACAGGTGTTCCGCACCCGCAACTTGCCGCACCCCCTTCAATGGCGCAAGGCTACATAAGCTGATTTTAGGTCTGGATTCACAAGCGACAAGCCGGTGACCCTCATTTGCTGGCACAAAGCTCACAGCGTGTCGCCGGACAATATCGAAGATCGCCAACAAGAGGTAGCTGTGTAAGGGCGGGCCGACTAAGACTCAATCGGAATCAGTTCTCACAACGGGAACCTGGGACGCTGGTAAAGATAGACCCATGGCTTTGGCATATTCCGAAGCAAACAGCGGATTATCGGGATATTGCTCTTTCAGTTCGCGCAGCAATCTTTGCGCAAGCGCATTCTGATTCTCACGGCGCGCGGCAAGGGCAAGGATGATTTTGGCGAATGGCCGCAGATAGTGGCCGCTTTCCGCGGTTTTGGCGACCTGCTCCATGCCAAGCTTTTTGTCGCCGTGAATTCCGCCAAACCAGAGCGCGAGGCGGGAACCACCGCTCTGCGATCCGATAATATAATTTGCGATGCCGAGCGCGATGTACGCGTCTGCCGCGTCCGGATGCTGCGCCAGCAATTGTTTCGCATACTTATTTGCTTCTTTCATGCGTTTCAAGCCGTCGAGATGCTTCTTCTCTAAAATGGATAAAGCGTCTGATTCCATTCCGGCGGCCAGCGTCAGCGCAAGCAGAGCTTCGCTGTCATCTGGGCTGATCCTCTGGCGATCTTGGGCTAGTCTCCGGGTTTGAGCCAGCGCCTCTCGGAAATGACTCATGCGCTCCGGATCCGGCTTGCCGTCAATTCCGTGCCGGAATTTATTTTCGTTCAGGAAAAAATTGCTGGTCAGGACGTCTTGCAGGTATAGCTCCTCAAATAGATAGCTAGCGGCGACGGCCGCCTCACCAAAAGGCTCCTCCGGATTGCGGGATTCCCAGTTTGCGAAAGTTTCGCGTGCTTCGGCGAACCTCTGCTCGTAGAGGAGGTCAAATCCAGTACTGAGTTCTGGCACGGTTGTGAAGGCCAGGGAGTCCAGGTCCGGTACTTCCCGTGCAAAACCGGCCATCGGGCTCAACAACAGTAACAGCGCGAGAAAAGAAGAGTGACGCAGCATTTATATGTACCTGTCCGTCGCTAGTTTGCGGCTTGGAATCATCCTCAATCTATTGGACGCGCTGGCGCCCCGCGCAGTTGCAGGACGGCTTGTCAAGGTTTTGTCACCCGCGACCTCAAACAAATATCAGGAGTAGAAGGTATAAGCCCGCTTACCCGACAAGTGCCAGTTGCGGGCTAGAAACGCCGCTCTAAGAAAAAGCTCCTCTCCTGTCGCGCAGTTACGAAGGCTGTGTGAAGTCAGCGCAAAACGTGCATGTTGGAATCCAACCGGCTACCAAGAGGCCTGCTTGTTTGTATCTGGACGTGAGCAGTCATAGAATAGGAAGTAGTGGCCTCGGAGCAGCGTTCGCTATCCGCGTTCATTTCACGGCCGCAACATTCGCTTCAAATCATACGTAGTAGCCATATTCTGAAAGGACTCATATCCCCTGAGGGCCTCTTATGAACCTTGCTGAAATTATCGAAGGTCGCCGCGACCAACATCTTGCGGAGCTCTGCGAGTTCTTGCGTATCCCCAGCGTTAGCGCCAAGACCGAACACAAGCCGGATATCGAGCGTGGTGCTCGCTGGGTCGCCGACAATCTCCGCGCTGCCGGATTCAAAGCGGTCGAAATCGTTCCGACCAATTTGCATCCGCTTGTGTACGCCGAATCCTTGGAAGCTCCCGGTAAGCCAACCGTCCTGTTTTACGGCCACTATGACGTGCAGCCGCCCGAGCCGCTGGAACTTTGGACTTCTCCCGCTTTCGAACCCACAGTACGGAATGGGAACCTTTTCGGGCGCGGCACCGCTGATGACAAAGGCCAGGTCCACATTCACCTCAAAGCGCTGGAGTGCCTCCAGAAAATCAGCGGTAAGCTTCCTATCAACGTGAAAGTTTTGATCGAAGGCGAAGAGGAAGTCGGCAGCGTGAGCTTGTGGGATTATGTCCAGAAGAACAAGGAAAAATTGAAAGCCGATGTGTTGATTGTTTCGGATACTTCCATGCTCGGGAAAGGGGTTCCCTCCATCACGTACGGCCTGCGTGGCTTGAATTATTACCAGATCGAACTGACCGGCCCGGAGCGCGACTTGCATTCCGGCGTTTATGGCGGCGCGGTGCCCAATCCCCTCACCATCTTGACGGAACTATTCGCAAAGCTTCACGACAAAAATTTTCGCGTTACCATCCCCGGCTTTTACGACCAGGTAGCCAAGGTTTCGAAAGCCGAACGCAAGGCTCTCCGCGCCCTGCCTTGGAAGAAGAAAGATTTCGAAAAGGCGGTTGGCGCTCCAGGTTACTTCGGCGAGAGCGGTTTTACCACTGTCGAGCGACTCTGGATTCGTCCAACATTCGAATTGAATGGCATTTGGGGCGGCTATCAGGGAGAAGGCGCAAAAACCGTCATCCCCTCGAAGGCTTACGCTAAATTTTCAACCCGTCTCGTTCCCAATCAGAATCCCCAAAAGATCGCCGAACTCGTGGAGAAACACGTTCGAAAGCTCCTGCCCAAAACGGTCCGCTGCAAATTTGAAGTCTTGAGCATGGGAAAGCCTTGGGTCGCTCCCTACTACGCCCCGATTTTCCAGAAGGCCCAGTCCGCCCTCGAAAAAGGCTTCGGCAAAAAAGCTGTGTTCATCCGCGAGGGCGGCTCCATCCCGTTTGTCACGCAAATGCACGACACGTTCAAAGTGCCGTGCGTTCTGATCGGCTTTGGTCTCCCCGACGAAAATGCCCACGCCCCCGACGAGCATATCGCGCTCGAAAACTACTTCGGCGGGATCAAAGCCATCGCCCACTTCTACGCCGACCTGGCCACGTAGCCCTCCCTCTTGCTTTCTCTTTCATCCAGGTCTCCTTGAAGTTCAGCTTTTGAGTCTTACCCATGCGCACCATCCAGTAGGTGCGCGTTTGCAGCCTCCCCGCACCGCCAGAATGCGCAGTTTTTGCGGTGATTTCCACATCTCTTGAAAAAAAGCGCATTTTTACGGCCTTTTTTGCGATTTTTCCTTGCGTTCTTCCTCTTGCTTGGCTATAGTCCTTTGCGGCCCGGGTATTTCACACAAAAACATGGGAGCATTTTGCTCGCGGCCTGCCCTGGCAAAGCCGGGGCCTGCTCCGATCTTTTCGGAGTGGAAAGACAAATCAGGAGGATAAGCAGACTAGATGTCCAAGCCATTGAGCAAGACCAAGATCGTGTCCCACATCGCTGAGAAGGTCAGCACACCGAAGAAAACCGCTGCTCTCTTTTTCGAAGAGCTTTTCAAGCTCGCCGTAAAGGAAGCTAAGGGCGCGGCGGGCAAGTTCGTAATCCCGGGCATCGGCCGCGTCGTAAAGGCGCACCGCAAGGCGCGCATGGGCCGCAACCCGCAGACCGGCGAAGCGATCAAGATCAAGGCGAAGACCGTGGTTCGCCTGCGCCCGTCGAAGGCGTTCAAGGATGCCGTACTGAAGTAGGCGCAGGTTGGATGAAGGTTCGGCCCCCGGCGGCTTGAGCGATCAGGCGGTCGGGGGTTTTTCTCTTTGCGACACGTCTACAGCGTCTTGACGTACGCGATGACGTCCTTGATTTGTGCCGGCTCGAGCGATTCCTTCATGCCGGGCATCAGGGAGTCGCCGTTTTCAATCCACGTTTTCAGGGATTCATCGGTGACTTTGCTGCCGTTCACCGTAAACGTTCCCCGTTTGGAAATGCCCTTCAACCCTGGCCCGATCTTTTTCTGATCGCTCTCCGCAAAATGGCATATGGCGCATTTGCCTTCGAAAACTTCCTTGCCTTTCACCGCCGAACCCGACGATCCGTGTCCCGAGGATTTTTTCGTGCTTGTTTTTGCCGGTTGTTCCTGCGCCAGCAACGCCCCTGCTAGCACGAGGATGGCGACCCCGAGAATCAAATAATTCCGCTTCACGATGCCCCTCTCTTTCCAGGTGTGACCACCGGTGATGCAATCGCATTCGAACCTTGCCATTCTCTCCATTTGCGGCAGAAATTTCCACCCCGCCCCGTCACAGAGGACAGGTTCCTTTCCTGCACGCTTGGGACTTTCGTACTTTTGACCCGGCCATCACGGTGTGCTAATTATGAGCCCATGAGCATGGAGACCCTCACGCGGGCGTGGGAAGTCCTTCAAGACGCTTATCAGGCGCAGATGGAAGGCGACTACGATCGCGCCATTGAACTGTACCAATCGTCATTGGAGCTCCACCCCACCGCCGAAGCTTATACGTTTCTAGGCTGGACGTATCATTTCCAAGGCCGCATCGATGACGCCATCACCGAATGCAAGCGCGCCATCGAAATCGACCCGGATTTCGGCAATCCCTACAACGACATTGGCGCTTATTTGATCGAGCAGGGCCGCTTTGATGATGCGATTCCCTGGCTTGAACGCGCCACGGAGGCTCGCCGGTACGAGCCGCGCCACTTCCCGCACTACAACCTGGGCCGCGCGTATCTTGGAAAAGAAATGTACAGCCACGCGAAGCGCTGTTTCCAGGAAGCGCTGGAAATTGAGCCACGCTATTCACTGGCGCAGCAGGCGCTGGCTACACTTCGCCGCATGGTCAACTGAATAAAGTTCTAAGTCTTCAGTTCAGGAAAACAACCTCGTATCGTCGAATTGTGGTTCGTTTTAAATTTAGAGAAAGACTCCTTCCGCTCGCACATTTGCGAATTTCACTGCGATGCTTCCTGCCCGGATGGTTTGACGACGCGGTCGTAGATCCATAGCAGGAAGGTCGTCGCGAGTCCAATGCCAGTGAGGGCCCACCAGAGACGCTGAGAGTGATGTTGCACTTCACCGAAATGGTGCAGCAGCGTGCCGCCGATGCGGCCAGCTAGAAAGGCGCCAATTCCCAAAGGCAAGAAAGCGAAACCCATGTAGGTGCCTTGTTGGCCGGAAGGGGCAAGACGCGAGATGTAGTCATAATAGCGTGGCGACATGGTGAGTTCGCCGAGAGCCACGACGACCAACGTGGCGTAGGCGCCGACGACAGTCGGGTGAATGGCCAGGATGGCAAAAGCAATCATGGTGATGAGTGTGCCGAGGGTCACGGCTCGGAAAGCCGGGATCTTCTTGGTGAGCACACTGACGGCAACGGTCAGCGCAATGACGATAAGCGGGCCGATGGAGAGCATCTTTTCCGTATCAGCTGCTTTGTCAATGTAACCGACAACGTACAGCGGAAGAGTGATGAAGATCTGCCAGTAGACGATCCAGTAGCCGGAAAAAATCAGAAGGAAGAGCATAAACCTGGGGTTGGTGATGACCTTCCAAAAATTGCGGAGAGTTTCGCCAATACTGGCGGAGGTCCGCTCGTCAGCCTTGCGCGGCTCCTTGAAGAGCAGGAAGACGAGAAAGAACATGAGGAAGACGCTGGCGGCAGCAGCACGAAAAACGTTTTCTACACTGAGATTTTTGTGAACATAGGAAGCGACGAGAGGGCCGATGAAGCCGCCGATGTTTACGAGCGTGTAGTAGATCGAATAGCCGACGGAACGGACGTTTTCCTTGGAGGCGCGCGCGGTGGTGCCCACAACGCAAGGTTTTACGAGCGCGATGCCGAGCGCGGGCAACATCAGCACAAAAGCTACGAGCACCACGAGAGGAAGCGCGTTGCGCACAGGCGCGAGCCAGGCCGCTCCGAGGGAGCCGAGCAGGAAATAGGAGCCAGCAAGGATCAGATAGGCGAGCGAGAGAGCGCGGCGGAAGCCAAGGCGGTCGGCAAGTGTTCCGCCGAAGATGGCGAGAAACCATACCAGGCCGCCGAACAACCCGGCCAGATCAGCGGCGCGCTCGGTAGGAAAATTCAGCGTTTCGTGAAGGTAGCGCGCCAGCGAAGCGAAGGCAGCGTAGTAAGAGAGGCGCTCGAAAAGCTCAGAGATGTTGGCGATCCAGAAGGGGCGCTCGAAGCCGTCGCGGATTTCTTGTAGCCTCTGGCTAAAACTCATATGAGTGATGACCGCTAAGCGGTCAATTCGCCTCCCGGGAGTGCGAGGCGGGATGATAGCAGAGGAGAAGAATGAAGGGTGACTTATGGCCCGGAAAACTTATAGGAGGCTCCTCAGGAATCACCTAGGTTGCGGGGCAGGGCCAGTTTTTCGCGCGTGTAATGGATCCAAGATTCGGCGGCGATGAGCTGGAGGGTGAAGCCGATCCAGAAGGCGGTGCCGAAGAAGTCATGAGGGGTGAGGTGGGTGAAGCGGCTGGTGGCGAAGAAGATGCCGATGATGGGGCGGATGGCCGCGACTGCAAGGCCGATGGCGAACGCGCGGAGCATCCATTCGCGGTGCTGGGGAATTTCGCGGCGGCGGATGTGGAAGAATGCCTTCCCAAGCGAGAAGAGGAAGAGAATCGCGAAAAGCAGAGTGGCCGCTGCCTGGTTGATGCCGCCGATGGACATGGTGAGGCTCATCCAAACGGCGCTGAAGCCGATGATGAGGCCCGAAGTTACCAGGACACGGCCCGACCAGCGATGAAAGCGCGGATAACGCAAGCGGATGCCTTTGGCAAATTGCAGAGGGCCTAGAACCATGAAGAGAAAGCTGGGAATGATGTGCAGCAGTGTGATCGAGCGATGCAAAGCAAAGACGTCGTCCAAAGCGCGGGCAGGCGGAAAGTTACCGGCAAACTGTGCGGGATATAGAAGAACAAGGGCCCTTCGCACGGCGACAGCAACGCCAATCAACGCTAGAAAAATAACCGCGCTCCAGAGGACTCGCGGTGTTTTGCTGCCGTCTCGCATCAATCGTCCCAGAGGCCGTGTGAGCAATTGGAAGGCATTGCGCGCCACTCGATGTCCCAATGGCAATACGCAAGCCGCTTAGGAAAGATTGCAAGCGCGTTGAAATGACACATGTGGCGGTCCCGCTGGACCAGTCAGCGAGAAGTGAGGCTGCCGAGGTATTCGGCAGGGGACAGGACGAGTATTCCGATCAGCTTCTTTCCAAGGTAGGGACCGAAACGACGCAGATCACCCGGCTACTCGCGAAGCGGCCACTGCTCACGGATTTCTCGAGAAGAACGCCGCGGGCGAGGAAGCACACTTCGCCGGAAAAAGCCGCAGCGTAGGCTGCCAGAGGAAGGTTGATAGAACATTTCGACGCTGCCGCAATGGAGAGCTACTCGAAGAGGTCGGGCTGCTCGCGGGAGATGCGCTGCCAGAGGGGCTGGAACTGGAACCAGCCGGCGAGGGGCTGGCCGACCAGGGCGTAGGTGTGCTTCGCGGTCGCGTCGGGGATTTTATGCGGCTGGCCGGCGGCTTCGGCTAGCAATTGTGCCTGGCAGGAGCGGTCCATGGTGATGAACCACCAGGCGGCTTCGTCCACGGTGTGGCCCACGGTGAGCAGACCGTGATTGCGCAAGATAGCGGCCTTTTTGGTGCCGAGGGCGCGGGCGATGCGGTCGCCTTCGGAAGTTTCCTCAACGATTCCGGTGTAGTCGTCGAAGAGCACGTGATCCTCATAGAACGCGCAAGCGTCCTGCGTGAGCGGATCGAGCAAACGTCCGAGCGTGGACCACGACCTACCGTAAACCGAATGCGAGTGCGCGGCAGCCACCACATCCGGCCGGGCGGCGTGAACGCGCGAGTGAATGGCGAAGGCGGCGAGATTGATTTCGGCGCGGCCTTCGACGACTTTGCCGGAGTGATCCACCAAGATTAAATCGGAGACGCGGATCTGGCCGAAGTGTAAGCCGAAGGGATTCACCCAGAAGCAGTCGGGCCGTTCGGGATCGCGTGCGGTGATGTGGCCGGCGACGCCTTCGTCAAAGCCGAAACGCGAGAAGAGGCGAAACGCGGCGGCGAGGCGCTCTTTGCGGTGGCGGCGCTCTTCGGCGGGAGTAGCGAAGACAGGTGGGCGCGGGACGCGGTCCATGAAAGCGCTAGGTACTGGCGAAGCGGCGGATGGCGATGGTTGCGGCATTGAGACCTCCGTGATGGGAACGTCTGGCAAAAGGAGCAAAAGGAATTGTGCCTCAGCGCGGGGCGCTTGGGAAGAGCTGGGAGTGGAAAGTGAGCGAGGCTTCCAGGTGGGATGCGAAATAGGACCAGTCGTGGCGGCCGGGATAGAGATGGAATTCGTGTCGGATTGTGCGAGCGGTCAGAATCTTGTATAGGGCAGTGGCGCCGGCTTCGAAACCGAAATCATCCTCGCTGCCGCAATCGAAATAGATTTTCAGGCCGGAAAGAGAGCTGGTGCGGGCGAGCGTGAGCGGGCTGTTGCGCTCCCAGAACGCGGGATCGGGAGGATTCCCGAAAACGCTACCCAGAATGCGAGCGCGGCCGGGAGCTGGGGCATTTCCGTTGCCGGAAAGGAAGGCGGGAAGTTTTTCGATTAGGGCGGCGCTGTGGGCGCTGACGGCGGAAAATAATTGCGGGTGACGAAAGGCGAGATGGAGCGCGCCGTAGCCGCCCATAGAGATACCAGAGATGGCGCGGTTGGCGCGGCCGGGGCGCGCGCGGTAGTTCTGCTCGATGTAGGGAAGAAATTCCTGGAGGAGAAAATCTTCGTAGCGCCCTTTACCGTCGCGGGAATTGATGTAGAAGCTGGCGTCGGCTGCAGGCGTGGCGACAAGGAATTCGTTGATGCGGTTTTTTTCCTGGAGGTCTTGCACGAGGTTCCAGCCACCGGAACGGAGGAACATCTGTTCGTTGTCGCCTAAGCCATGGAGAAAATAGAGGATGGGGTAGCGGCGGGATTTGTCGGCGTCGAAGGTGGGTGGAAGAAGAACGCAGTAAGGGACGGGGCGATGGAGGACTTTGCTGGGAAGAGCATTGCATTCGGCGCGGCCGGCGGCGAGAGAGGAAGGAACGTAAAGGGGGCAGAGGAGGGAAAGGAGGTAAAGGAAAAGAAAGCGCGATTTCGCCTGGCCGAGAAGCGGTTTCATTTCGCTGCGACTAAGAATCACGCGTCCATTCTACTCATAGCGGAGGGCTGCGACGGGATCGAGGCGCGCCGCGCGCGAGGCGGGGTACAAACCTGCGGCGAGGCTGACCAGGATCGAAAAGGAAACGGCGCCGAGAAAAAGCCACCAGGGCACGGAGGAGATATCCACGCCGGGAAGACTTTGGCGGTGGAGATACACGTTCGTGCCAAAAGTGAGAGCGCGGCCGATGAGCCAGCCGAGGCCTACACCGAGAAAACCGCCAAAGAGACCCATGACGCCGGCTTCGACGAAGAAAAGCTGCTTGACGTCGCGGTCCGCCGCGCCGAGAGCTTTCAAGATGCCGATTTCGCGGCGGCGTTCGAGGATGGCCATGACCAGCGTGTTGATAATACCGAGGGTGGCAACGGCGAGCGCGAGGCTGCCGAAGATGCCGAGGAGAAGATCGAAAACGGAGAAAAAGATGCGCAGGCTTTTGGAGGCGTCAAGAAGAGAAAATGCTCCGAAGCCCATGTTCTTGATGGTGGCTTCGAGGGCTTCGACGGAGGAGGGGCCTTTGGCGCGGACGGTGAGACTGGCGAAAGTGGGCTTGGATGAGGTGGCGCCGCGGACGATGTCGCGAAGATCGTTGACCTGCGCGGCGCGCAGAGTCATGGCGACTTGCAGAGGAATAAGGAGGCGGCCGTTGCCATAGCCACCGAAGCCCGCAGCGGGCTCGGTTTCTACTACGCCGACGATGCGGAGACTCATTTCCTTGGGAACGACGGAGAAGCCGCCGGGCAGGGATTCCGGATTGGTGGAATCGGAATTGTTAGAAGCAGACGATTTGGGATTTGGCGCGAGCGCTTGTCGTTCAGCATAACGAAGGACGAGTTCTTTGCCAACAAGAGATGAGGTTTGCGGATTGAGCTCCTTGGCGAACTCGCTTTGGAGAATAGCCTCGTTCGCGCTGGCGCTGGAGAAAAATGCACCTTGCATGCCGTCGAAGCTGCCGCTGGATTTGGCGGACTCGGGCATTCCGGCGACCATGGTGGCAAAAGGCTTGCCGTCGTAGCGCACTTCCGTGAAAAAGCGAATCTGCGGATAGACCTCGATCACGTTAGGCAGCCGCGCAATTTCGGCGCGGGCGTCTTCATCCAGCGGGCGCGCAACAGCGGTGGGCACACGCGTGGCGGGAGGACCGCTGCCGGGACCGCGAAGATTGGTTTTTGGCGTAACGAAAACGGAGTCGAACAGACCACTTTGCGACAGCCGTTTGCTTGCGAGCTGCTGGAGGCCGACGCCTAGGGAGAGCATGGCCACGAGCGAGGCCACTCCGACGGCGACGCCGAGAGTCGTGAGCGAATTGCGGAGGATGGCTTCGCGGAGATTGCGGAAAGCGAGGTCGCTGAGGTCGCGGGGCTTCATCGCGCGGCTCCATTCGAAAGGAGCTTGCCGTCGGCCATGACGGCGAGGCGATCGGCGAAGCGATCGGCGAGGGGGCGCTCATGAGTGACCATGACAATGGTCATGCCAAGGTTCTTCTGAATGTCGCGAAGAAGCGTAAGGATGGATTCGCCGGTGGCGGAATCAAGATTTCCAGTGGGTTCATCAGCGAGGAGAATTTTGGGGCGGTTGACGAGGGCGCGGGCGACGGCGGCGCGCTGCTGTTCACCGCCAGAGAGTTCGCTGGGGCGATGGCCGACGCGCTGGGCGAGACCGACGCGCTCGAGGGCTTCGCGGACGCGCGCGGGGCGGTCGGTGCGGTCGACTTCGGCGAGGCGCAGAGGCAGCTCGACGTTTTCCTCCAGGGTCATGCGCGGCAGCAGATTGAAAGATTGGAAGACCATGCCGACGGTCTGGCGGCGGTAGCGCGCGAGTTCGAGAGAGGACATTTTCGAGAGATCCTGGCCGAGGGCGTTGACGGCGCCGGAGGTGGGACGGTCGAGGCCGGCAATGAGGTTGAGGAGCGTGGATTTTCCGGAGCCGGAGCTGCCCAGAAGCGCTAGGAATTCTCCGGCTGGGAGATCGAGAGAAACGTCGTTGACGGCATGGATGACGGCGCTGCCCATGGTGTAGTGGCGGGAGACGTGTTCCACGCGAATGGCTGGCTGTGAGTCTGGCATAAGAAATCGGCCTCAAGAGTACTACGCGCAAAGAGGTCTTGAGATTGCGGAGTTGGATGCGCTAACGCGCCGGGACGTTTGAGGGCAGGAAAAGTTTACGTTGGCACGGACTGAAGTCTGTGCTACTGGTGCTCGCGTTTACTGTGGTGCGCGGGCTGTGATGCTGAGTGCAAGGAGGGCAGCATGAGAAGAGTCGGTTTTGTGACTCTGCTGGGTTGCTTGGCGATGGCCGCGGTTGGGCGGGCGCAGAAACCGCCGCTGCTGCCGGAGAAAGACGTAGCGGCGCTGGCGAATGAATTGAGCGGGGAGACGGCGAAGCGAAATTTAGAAGGAATCGCACGGTTTCACCGGCAGCGCGGGTCGCGGGGATTTCACGCGGCGGCGGAGTTGGTGGCGGAGCGCTTGCGTGTGTATGGGCTCAGCGACGTGGCGATTTTGGAGTTTCCGGCGGATGGGAAGATTTTCTATGGGACGCAGAGGTCGCGATCGGCCTGGGATGCGGAGGTCGGGGAACTGTGGGACGTGAAGAAGATCCCTGAGAAGATCCCCGAGACGATTCCGAACTCAATCGGCGAGCCCGCGTTCTCTCAGGCGATTTACCTCAAGAAGCTAGAAAGCTATGAAGCCGAGCCGGTGGCGCTGGCGGAGGATAGCGAGAGCGCGGATGTAATGGCGGATTTAGTGGACGTGGGCGAAGGAACGAAGGAGAGCGATTACGCTGGGAAGGATGTGAAAGGGAAGATTGTTTTGGTGAGTGCGCAGCCGGGAGCGGTGCAGGATTTGGCTGTGGGGAAATTCGGCGCGGCCGGAATCGTGAGCTATGCGCAGAACCAGAAGACGGCTTGGTGGGGCGAAGATGAGAATTTGATTCGTTGGGGGCATCTGGAGACGTTTTCGGCGAACAAGACTTTTGCGTTCATGGTGTCGCTGAAGACGGCGCGAGGATTCAAGGAGCGATTGGCCCGCGGAGTGAAGGTCATGTTACAAGCGCACGTGAAGGCGGGGCAGCATGCGGGGAATTATGAGGTGGTGACGGCCACGATTCCGGGGGCGGACCCGAAGCTGAAAGAGGAAGAGATAGCGTTTAGCTGCCACCTGGATCATCAGCGGCCGGGGGCGAACGACAACGCCAGCGGCTGCGTCACGATTCTCGAGGTGGCAAGGACACTCCAGAAATTGATCTCCGAAGGGAAGCTGGCGCGGCCTGCGCGCACGCTCCGCTTCATCTGGCCGCCGGAAATCGAAGGGACGCTCGCGCTCTTGAACGGTATCGGGGCTTCTGCAACTTATACTCCCACGAAAGACAAACGATTCATCATGATCGGCGACAGTTTTGGCGTGCCAGGACTGGCGAAGCGGATCAAGGCCGCGATTCACATGGACATGGTGGGCGGCGCGCCGGAGACCAAGGCAGTGTTCCACGTGACACGCGGGCCGATGAGTCTGCCGAGCTTCGTACACGACGTGGCGTGGGCGTTCGCGGAGTGGGTGAACGAGGAGTCGTACAAGTTCGCGGCGACAGGAAAGGCCGACTATCCGATGGTCGCGCCCGAGGGTGGAGAAGAACCGCTGCGCGCGGAGTATTCGGCGTTCACCATGGGCAGCGATCACGACGTTTATCAGGACTCATCATTCGGCATCCCCGCAATTTACTTGAACGACTGGCCCGACCGCTACATCCACACGAATTTCGATTCGGCGGCGAACGTCGATCCCACCAAACTGAAGCGCGCCGCC
>DASSXG010000109.1:0-431331 GCA_035704085.1 Candidatus Acidiferrum sp.
CGCCGGCGTCCCGTTGAACGTCACTGTGTTCGTCCCTTGCGTGCTTCCAAAGTTCGTCCCGCTGATCGTTACCGCCGTAGCCACCGGCCCTGACGTCGGATTCAAATTCGTAATGCTTGGTCCCCCGCCCGTACCGCTAGCCGCGCGGAAAGCCACCATCTGCATCACCCAGGATTGTATTTTGTCCAGATTCGCCGTGGCGCTGTAGCTTCCCGTTACCGTCACCACCCGGTCTTCCAGAATGTCCCCGTCCGGAGTAACCCCGCGGCTCGTGAAGCCCGTTCCAGCGGATGTCGACGTCGACTGCACCAGGTTCGCACCCACCAGGAGATCATTGGCATTGGTCGTCGTCGCCGAACCGCTGTTGCTCGTCGCCGTCGTCGTCCCTTGCGCTCCCACCGATACGTCCAGCGGATTGTTCGGATCCAACCCGCTGTATTCCGCTATCCGAATGTCGGCAAACACCGCTGCCACGCTGAACGTCACCGTCACCGTGTTCGTCCCCGCTGCCGCCGACGCGATGTTCTTCGCGTAGTAGATCGCTTGCGTGGCCGTCCCCGTTTGCACCACTGGCGCCGCCGCCACCAGGTACTGATTCCCCTTCGAGTCCACAACCGAGCTGATCGTCGCCGTCGAGTCGTTCCACCCCACGACCACCACGTTCAAGTTCCCCGCCGTCTGTGCCAGCGTATACACGACCGCCACGCTCGCCTGCGGTGTCTGCGGCGTCGCCGAGTTGCTCTGCACAAAGGAAATGGCCGCTCGAGCCTGTACAAGGCCAAGCGAAAGCAGTAACAGGCACAGACGAAGAAGGTGGCCGAGTAAGAACTGAAGCGTCGACAAGTGTGGACGACGCGAGCCAATCAACATGATCCATCCTCCGCGCGGAAGGCCCGCGTGAGCGTTTTCACGATATGGATATTGCGAACAACCCTGCAGTGGGGCTCGAAAACAAAACCCTAGAGGAAAATGGTCAGTCCGAGGGTTCTTCATTTACCGGTGCTCCGACATGACCGAAATGGGAAGTAACATGTGTCGCTGCTGGCGTAACTACCAACAGGATGGTGATCGCCGGCTCCAAAGAGAAACTGCGCTTCCCGGCTCCTGTTCCGTTCCCTAGACACTAGATTCGCGACACACACCCACACTGGAAGCACTCTATCTAGAGAAGCACGAGGTCTACCAAATTAGTTCTTCATAACTCGCAGACACAAAAGGTCTTACATGGAGGCAAGGACACAGGAGTCTAGCCCGAGAGAAACGCATGGCCAGCATTGTGAAAAGCGGTTCCATGTAATAGAAGAGATCGAGCCTCAGTCGGGTATGGGCCAGCGGCTGATCTTGTTGTTAGTGGGCACAGGGATCAGCTTTGTGAAAGTTTCACTTGGGGAGCATGGGCCGCGCTTCAGAGGGCATTTGGCGGAGGCAGAAGGCCGCAAGGAACAAGAACTGCGATCTCCGCGGCCAAGCTCGAAGCGACGACAGAGGATAGTAATTTACCACAATATGGAAGCTGGAGACGATTAGCATACTTCCGACGCGAACTCCTTTCGACCAAAGTGATCTCCATTAAGCAATTGATTGTAAAAGAGTTATGTAGGCCTGTTACGCTCCTATCTGTTCAGATCCACTGGTAGGATACTTGCACACAACCCTTGGATAGAATTATGGCAACGACAATCGGCCACGGACTGGAACAACCGGTGGATGATGGCATAGTCTACGGGCAAAGCGCGATCATGCAGTCGATGAACGCTATGATCGTCGAGATAGCCAAAACTGATATCCCCATCCTCCTCGTAGGGGAAAGTGGAACGGGGAAAGAGATCTACGCACGCCTGATTCACCGGGTTTCAGGTTTTGAAGAGGCCCGCGTGAGAAAAGTGTGCTGCGCTGCGCTGGATGCGGAGCGCTTGCTGAAGCAGCTGCGGGAAGGGTTTCTCTCCGAGAGTGGTGAGGGGAAGGCTGGGACAGGAACAGTGTTTCTGGATGGCGTCCACGAACTGGACGCTGGATGTCAGCGAGCACTGCTGTCTTTGCTGCCAGACGGAGGGCCAAAAGGTCGCAAGGTGAAGTTGAGCTCACGACTTGTATCGACGACGTCGTGCAACTTGGAAAAGGAAATCGAAGCAGGACGTTTCCGGCGGGAGCTGTATTTCAGGATAAACGGAGTGACTTTGCGCCTGCCGCCCCTCCGGGAGCGTAGGGAAGATATTCCGGCGCTTCTGGAATACTTTTTGGCCAAACATTCGGCGGAACTAAAGAAAAGCTCCCCAGAATTGAGCAGTCAGGCCCGAGAGCAACTGGCTTCCTACGATTGGCCCGGGAACATCCGCGAGCTCGAAAATGTTGCGAAAAAGATCGTTGCCGTTGGAGATTCGATGCTAGCCCTCAGTGATATGCGGGCGAATCGGACGACCGCACCGATGACGGTTGATAGCGGGCGGGTATCGTCACTAAAAGTCGCAGCGCGCGCGGCTTCGCGGCGAGCGGAGCGCGAGCTCATTCTGAAGGCGCTGGAGCAAACTCATTGGAATCGCAAACGGGCGGCTCGTGAGTTACAGATTAGCTATAAGTCTCTGCTATACAAAATCAAGCAGATCGAAGTAGAAGAACCAGCTTCACAGGGGCTGTAAGGAGAATTGGTAATGAGTCTAGGCACTTGCCTTCTCACGGGAGCCTGGCTATTCCTCGCATTGGGGAATTTGCAGGAGGCACAAAAACCGGCCGCGCCGGAGGCGGCGTCTCAGAAGGGTGGGGCTTCAGGGACGGAGACCGCCACACCGCCCGTGAAGCCCAATGACGCTGAGTACAAAATTGGCGCTCAGGATGTGTTGCGTATCGACGTATGGAAGGAAGACCAGCTTACGCGCACTGTCCCTGTGAGGCCAGATGGCAAAGTGACGTTGCCCCTGATGAACGATATACAGGCCGAGGGGCTGACCCCGATGCAGCTTGCAGGGGGGATTAGTGAAGGATTGAAGAAGTACGTCAACAATCCCCAAGTGACGGTGACCGTTACCGAAATCAACAGCCGGCGAATCTATGTGACGGGAGAGGTAGCACGCGCGGGAGCCTTCCCGCTGCTGCCAAACATGACTGTACTTCAAGCACTCTCAAGCAGCGGAGGCTTCACGCAATTTGCAAAAATAAAGAATATCTATGTTCTTCGACTGGAAAACGGAAAACAAGTGAAGCACCCCTTCAATTACAAAGAGACGGTAAACGGCAAGAACCCAGAGCAAAACATTTTGTTGGAACCCGGTGATGTAATAGTTGTGCCATAGAGAATGCCATGAGACACCCGAAAACATTCCTGATTGTGGTTGGGACGATTACTTTGCTGCTTGCAGGAAAGATGACGGCGAGAGCACAGGAGCAGGGAGAAGATGGCAAGCCAAAGCCTGCGGCCCATACTTATTTCCCGGCCCTCCTGGGCTACCAGGATCCAAGCGGCGATCAAGATTCTGCCCCGGCTCTGCAGCCCGATGTGCGACCGTTGACGGGTATTCAAAATCCGACCTTGGGTACTCCTGAATTTCGTCATAGTTATTGGGTCCCAGGTTTCCAGTACAGCGATATCGTAAGCTCGAACTCGCTAAACCAGACAACCAATTCCGGCTGGAATTCAACCAGCTATCTAGTCGGAAATCTCAGTCTCTACGAGGCCTGGAGCCGTTCGCGATTGTCAGTCAACTACTCGGGAGGCGGGTTTTTCCCCAGTGACAGCAGTCAAAGTCGGGGATACTTCCATCAGTTCGGGCTGGATCAGAATTTCGACTGGGGGAGATGGCAACTCGCGCTGCTCGATCAGTTTTTCTACCTGCCAGATTCACCATTCGGCTTCGGAGGCGGGACGGGCATCTCGATCCCTGGGGTGGGTGGCTCCCTCGGCGCGCCATTGCCAGGCTTGGGGGGTAGTTATCAGCCAAATCAAACTATCCTGACATCGTTCGGGGCGCGCTACGGCAACTCTTTTGCGCCCCAGGTAAGCTATACGATCAGCCGGCGCAGCTCGATCAATATAGCAGGGTCCTACGGGATTCTGCGATTCGTGCAAGCCGGGAATATTCAGAGCAACGATTACGGCGCCAACGCAGGATACAATTATAGTTTAGGAAAGAAAGATACTCTCGGCGTGCTCTACCGATTTAATGCATTCAGATATATCGGCATTCCACAAGGGCTCAATGATCATGCCGTCCAACTGTCGTATGGAAGGAAAATTACCGGGCGACTCGCTCTGCAGTTATCTGGCGGGCCTGAGTTTACTATGTTCGCTGTTCCGATGGGAAATGCAAGCAACCAAATCGGAGCGTCCGCCAGCGTGGGCCTGAACTATGGCACAGCGCGTAATTTTATGACCCTGACTTACACTCATGGAGTTAGCAACGGAAGTGGCGTCCAAGTAGGCTCATCTAGCGATCAACTGCAAACGGGACTGGCGCGTCAGCTTTCCCGCACTTGGAAGGGAAATTTCAATTTCGGATATGCGCGGAACGGGAGCTTGGGCAGTCCAGGCATGAGCCAAACTCCTCAATCCTTTAATTCGTTCTACGTTGGGGGCAATCTATCCCACCCACTCGGCCGCGAGGCGACTTTTTCGATTGCCTACACCGCTCGGATACAGATATCGAATCAAGCCATTTGCGCCGGCGGAGTGTGCAATACAAATCATACGGAAAACCAGATCACTCTTGGATTCTCCTGGCATACGAGGCCATTTGTACTGCACTGATCGAAGACCGTTAGAAATGTTTTCTATGGGTGAGCATGGCTTAAAAGTGAGAAAATTGAAATCGGGGACTGTAGGACCTAAGAAGCGGCGCCAGGAATCGGACTATGTATAAGAGTTTTTTCGGGCTGAAAGACAATCCGTTTAACGTCAATCCTGATCCGCGCTATCTGTTTCTGACAAAGGAAATAGAAGAAGCGCTGAGCGGGCTAATGTATGGCGTGCAGAATCGCAAGGGCTTCATCACTCTAACTGGTGAAGTTGGCACGGGAAAAACGACACTCATCAACAGTCTGATGGCCTGGTTGCATCAGCGTCGGGTAAGAACTGCGTTTCTATTCAACTCAAGGATGAACACGAACCAGTTATTCGATTTCATCCTCTCCGAGTTTGGCATCGCTTGCGAGTCCCGGAATAAGAGCCAGCAGTTGATGGGACTCAATCAATGGCTTCTGGAACGTTACCGCGCCGGCGAAACCACCGTGCTGATCGTCGATGAGGCACAGAATCTGACTTACCCTGTACTTGAAGAAATTCGCTTGTTGACTAATCTCGAGACTTCAACGGAGAAGCTGCTGCAGATTGTTTTGTCTGGGCAGCAGGAGTTAGAGGAGAAGCTGAAACAACCCCAGCTGCGACAACTCCGCCAACGCGTCATGTTGCGGTGCAAGACGAGCCCTCTCACGAAAGAACAGACCCATGATTACATCGCTGAACGCCTGAAAATCGCTGGGGCCAGCGGTGAGTTGATATTCAGCCTCAAAGCGGTTGAAACGGTCCACTTATATTCGTTGGGGATTCCGCGGGTCGTGAATCTGCTTTGCGAACACTCGCTCATCAATGCTTTTGTCGAACAGCAGCGGCCCATCTCCGCGGAAATCGTGGAGGACGTCGCCCATGAATTTCAACTCGATGAGGTTGAACCGACGGCACCCGCAGGTGGCGCGCCTATCGGCGCGGATGTCTATAATTCAGAAGAGTTCATTCAGAATCTTGGGGAGGCGCTGTCTAAGTTTCGGATGGGCTCGCATTTTAGCTCATCAACGCGAGAACGCAAGTAGCTAACCACTACTCGTCAGCACTGAATTTCAGTGAGCCAGAAGCCCCTCTTAAATTTTAATCCTTGACAAAAGAAGCTTCGCTGACCAGTGCGTTAAGGCGCTTACGGCACGAACAAAGGGATCATCGCTATGGTGGGAATGAGTCACGTTTTTTAGATTCTGTGACGCCCTCCTGGAGGGGATATGGTCTTGCTGCATGAAAGCAGCACCCACGTACTAGAGAAGCACCTAAGTGACGGAAGAATTGTTCTGGGTTTCGATCAGGCCCGCAAGATTCGCTGGCGCGAGACAATCATTGCCAGGGCCAGCATCCCGCAAATGAGAAGCGCCAAAGTCCCAGGCTCAGGGGTGCGAACAATAAATTCCTGAACCTGCCCCGTGAGCGTCACAGGCCCGATGTTCGTGACAACAGCGAACTCACTCAGGTTGATGGAGCCGTAGTTCGCGGCTGCCAGATTGAGCCAATTCTGGACGTTCCCATAGGATGTTGGTTCGGAGCCAGGATTCATCAAATCCCACAGAGCATATTGCAGGCTCACATAGTCCGAAGGGTGATTTGCGAACTTTGTAGTAAGCCAAGCAGCTTCGGCGTAGAGGGTCTGCGCGTTTGCCGCCACTGGCGAGATGGCGGAGTTGCCGTAGCGCGTATTCGAGAGATTGCCGGAGGCCAGGTTGGTCACATTGGCTTGCCAAGTCTGGCCGAAATTCACATCGTTAATGATGTCTACGCAGTAGAGCACCACTGTCTGTCGGTTCATGGTCCCATAATAGGGACTGACATAATACTGTCCGTCATTCGCACCGTTGACGCCCATGAAAACCATAGTGACGGGGGCGCCATCTGCGTGCGCCTCGGGCACAAGCATAAACAGAACAAACAGCAGAAACAGGAACTTCGTGGCCTTCATCGGCACTCTCCCAGGGAAGAAATGATTATTCAATCATTCGTGCCTGGAATTCTGCACAACCATGGCCACCCGAAAGAATCAGTATCTCGTTATTTTTCGGCAACTTATGGGTTGTTCATAAGTGAACTTAGGAAACGCGGTTCCCCACTAAGGTAAGCCCTGTCCATATTTTATTGAGTTTTTCATAATTCAGAGAATTTGCACAATTGGTGTAAAGAGTTTCCAGGTTAGTTCGCAGGATAAAAGTAAATAGAGAGTAATTAGGTATTAAGCATATATATTCAAGGGCGATGTCTCGGTAAGGCGACTCTTATGCTCGTCCTCAAGCACCAGGGTCCTTCCATGCAACCTCAGAGGAGGGAAGCCTCCCCAAGGTAAGGAACCGCTCTCTGTTGACGATCTCCTTGTGACGACACCCCGCTCGATTTGGCATCCCCGCAAGCGAGGAACGCTCCTATCTAATCGTGGTAAGAGTTTTCCCTCATCTCCTTAATCGGGACGCGATTTGCACTGGGCGATGTCGTTTGAGGTCTATATTGTCCCAGCCAACCCATGTGTTTTCATACAGATAGACCGTCTTCTTGCTGAAACCATTAGGCGAGAGACTAAGGGCACTCTGGCAGGCTGATTGCGGTTCTCCTCTATGTCCGTTTGAAAGCTCCCGATGTGGTACTAAATTATTGATTTTAAACGGCATAGGGTCATCTTGACGACAAATCCAGAATGTCTCGGCGTGACATTAATGGCGGTAGCCTGCCCACACAGCGATGCGGACACCAGGTCTCGAATCCGGTGGGGAAGGCCCGTTGTGTTACAAGCCGGCCTGTATTTCTGGCCGCGGGCGAAATTCTGAGTTCAAGTGATTGCCTTCCAAGACTCCCTACAGCAAATGGTCATTCCGAACTATCGGCAGTAATTCGAGGAACTCCCCTTCTGCACAGGAAAGAGCGCACATGATCCGAGTTGGCGTAATTGGGTACGGATATTGGGGCCCCAATATCGTGAGGAATTTGCATGGTCTGGACACCGCAAGAGTGGCCATGGTCTGTGACACGAGCACGGCGGCACTCGCCCGGGCTAGCAGGGCCTACCCTGGAGTTACGACGACGACTGATCCCAACGAGGTGTTGTTCTCATCACAGATTGATGCGGTGGCGGTGATCACACCCGTTTGGACACACTTCGAGCTGACCAAGACGGCCCTTGAGAACGGCAAGCATGTTTTTGTGGAAAAGCCTTTTACGTCCAATGCGGCTCAGGCTGAGGAACTCATCGAGCTGGCGGCCCGCAAGAACCTGACAATCATGGTGGACCATACGTTCCTGTTCACCGGCGCCGTGCGTAAGATTCGTCAACTGGTTGACAGTGGTGATCTGGGTGATCTCTACTACTATGATTCTTTGCGAGTCAATCTGGGGCTATTCCAGCACGACGTGAGCGTGATTTGGGATCTAGCGCCGCACGACTTGTCGATTATGGATCACCTGATCAGAAAAGAACCGGAAGCAATAGTAGCGACGGGAGAAAAGCATTTGAACGGCGTGGAAGATGTCGCATTCATAACCGTCTATTTCCCGCAGAACGTGATTGCGCACATCAACGTGAATTGGCTGTCGCCCGTGAAAATCCGAACGACATTGATCGGAGGTCAGAAAAAGATGCTCGTCTGGAACGATCTGGTGGCGGACGAGAAAGTTCGCGTGTACGACAAGGGTGTTCAGATCAGCGGCGGAGAAGGAGAAGGAATCCGTGACCTTCTCGTAAGCTATCGGACCGGCGACATGTGGGCGCCGCAGATCGAACAATCGGAAGCGCTGCGTGTGGAGCTGGCCTATTTTGCGGATTGCATCATGAACAACAAGACGCCGTTCAATGACGGACACGCAGGCCTTCGCGTGGTGCGCATGCTGGAAGCAGCCGAATGTTCGGTCCAAAAGAGAGGGGAATTGGTGAGCCTGTGAATGAATTCTGCGCAATTGCTCCGGACGTGAAATTGGGGAACGGGGTAAAGCTTTCGAAGTTCATCAATCTGTATGGCTGCGAGATCGGAGATTATACAAAAATTGGCGCATTCGTCGAGATTCAGAAAAATGCACGTGTGGGCCGCTGCTGCAAGATTTCGAGCCACACCTTTATCTGCGAAGGTGTCGATATCGAAGACAACGTTTTCGTCGGTCACGGCGTGACTTTTATCAACGATTCCTATCCGCGCGCAGCTCGGCCTGACGGCACCCTGCAAACCGAAAAAGATTGGAAGGTCGAACGCACCTTGATCCGGAAAGGTGCGTCGATTGGGTCGGGAGTAACAGTGCTTTCCAATGTGACGATTGGGGAAAACGCAATTGTGGGCGCCGGAAGTGTCGTGACGAAAGATGTACCAGCCAACGCAATCGTGGTTGGCAATCCCGCACGCACAAAGAGGTTTGTGGACAGCAGAATGACGATCACTACGGGAGACCAAGAGTGAACAGCATAGACGCGGTTCCGTTCTTAGATCTGATTACGGCTCACGCTGAGCTTGAAACGGATCTTGTCGAAGTCTTTAAGCAAGCGCTCCATACGGCTGGTTTCATCGGCGGTCCAATGGTTGAACAATTCGAGCAGGGCTTCGCGGAATTCTGCGATACCAAGCACTGTGTTGGTGTGAATAGTGGAACAGATGCGATACGATTCGCACTAATCGCGGCCGGCGTAAAATCCGGCGATGTTGTAATTACTGTGCCGAACACGTTCATCGCGACCACGGAGGCGATATCGCAGGCGGGTGCAGAACCCAGGTTCGTGGACATTGATGAGCGCACCTACAACATGGACCCTGCGAAAGTCCGCGACTATGTGGAGAATGGCTGCACATTCGATAGTCAGCTTGAGGTTCTGATTGACAACAAAACCGGCAAACGAGTCACGGGGGTTGTTCCCGTCCATCTTTATGGGCAAATGGCGGACATGGATGCGCTCCTCGAGATAGCCGCGAAATATAAGCTAATCGTTATTGAAGATGCCTGCCAGGCGCATGGCGCCCAGTATTTCTCAAGAAGAGAAAACCGCTGGCGGACTGCCGGGTCGATGGGAAGAGCGGCTGCGTTCAGCTTTTACCCGGGAAAGAACCTGGGAGCGTGCGGCGAGGCGGGAGCGGTTACCACTAACGAAGCAGCGCTCGCCCGAAAGATTCGAATGCTGCGCGATCACGGGCAGTCCAAGAAATATTTTCATGACATCGAAGGTTACAACGGCCGCTTGGATTCAATCCAGGCCGGCATTCTCTCCGTGAAATTGCGCCATCTTGCCGAATGGAACCGCAAACGGCAGGAAGCTGCCCGACGATATGACGAACTGCTTTCGTCTTTGGACATAATCAAACCGTACTGTCCGGACTGGGCGCGGGCGAACTATCACCTGTATGTCGTTCGCGTTCGCAACCGCGAAGACCTGCAGAAGCACTTGGCGGAAGCAAAGATTGGGACGGGCATTCATTATCCAGTGCCTCTCCATTTGCAAAAGGCCTATGCGGGATTCGGATACGGTGCGGGCGATTTTCCGGTTACGGAGAAGGTTACGCCTGAAATCGTTTCGCTGCCGATGTTTCCGCAACTCAGGGCCGAGCAACAGCGGTGCGTCGTGGATCAGGTCTCTTGTTTCCTGGGCACTGGAATTACCGTTGACAATGTCGGCGCTCGCCAAGATTAATACAAATTGCCGCTGGCAGTGCGTGAACTAGCTTGCTTTAATTGTTCTCAGAACCAATACCTCGACACAATCGCGCGGTTCTATGCTGACATTCAGGATATGAGTATGCCGACGCTCCCAACCTACGTACTGATTACGCCAGCGCGGAACGAAGAGGCCTACATCGAGCTAACTATGAAGTCTATGGTCGCTCAGACCGCTAAGCCTTCAAAGTGGGTGATCGTCAGTGACGGCTCGACCGACCGGACCGAAGAGATCGTAAGAGCATACCTTGGCACTAATCCCTGGATTGAGCTGGTCCGCCTACCCGAACGACGTGAACGCCATTTCGGCGCGAAGGTAGCGGCTTTCAATGCGGGGTGGGAACGAGTAAGGCATCTGCAATATCAAATCATCGGCAATCTGGATGGAGATATTTCCTTCGACAATACCTATTTCGAGTTTCTCTTGACCAAGTTTGCTGTGATCCCAAGGCTGGGGGTCGGCGGGACACCTTTTACAGAGGGAAAGGGAACGTATGATTTTCAATTCTCGAGTATTGAGCATGTTTCAGGAGCTTGCCAACTTTTCCGACGCGAATGCTTCGAGGAAATTGGAGGCTACACTCCAATCAAGGGTGGCGGGATTGACCTCGTAGCCGTGGTGACTTCCCGAATGAGAGGATGGCAAACAAGGTCTTTTCCCGAGAAAGTTTGCTTTCATCACCGAAAGATGGGTTCCGGAATGAATCGAGGCCTGAAGCTCCCGTTCAAGTGGGGCCAAGCCGATTACCGGCTTGGGGGCCATCCACTTTGGCAGTTCTTTCGATGCTTGTACCAGATGAGGAACCAACCTTACGTAGTGGGAGGCCTTCTTTGCTTTGCGGGGTATTGCGTAGCGCTTGTAACGCGTCAACCGCGATCCGTATCGGCCGAATTTGCTGAGTTTCGGGGCAAAGAACAACTGCAGCGGTTGAGGAAATTCCTTGTCGACAAGCTCCTGGTCTCTCGACGAGATGTTCCGGCCGCGCCCAGCGTGACAGCTCATTCTGTCTCTAGCGCTCCGGCAGTGATCGGAAAAGACGGAAAATGATCATAAAATCCAATCTTCCCTACTATATATACCGCACAGCAAACACGCTTTATCGCTGGAAAATTCCTGTCCTTCCTTTCATGATCCAGCAGTTTTTGCGGTTCGGTTTCTGCTGCTTCATCCCCTACAAGACTCAGATCGGAAGAAAGAATATTCATTTCGGCCACAACGGGCTCGGTGTCGTTCTGGACTACCGATGTGTGATCGGGGAAAATGTGCGAATCGATCAAGAGGTGACAATCGGTATACGCTGGGATGAAACCGCCGCGCCAGTCATTGGGAACCATGTCCGAATCGGGGCTGGAGCAAAAGTTCTCGGAAGTATCAGGGTGGGAAACAACGCAAGGATCGGCGCCAATGCCGTGGTGCTCACGGATGTGCCCGATGGCGCAACCGCTGTAGGAGTCCCGGCTAGGATCATCCGCAAAGGCGAAACTGATTCTTCATAACCAAGCTGGGTTTTGAAAAAATGGCGTTCTGATACTAGCCGTGTCGGCTTTCGCCAGTAGTCAGAGGTCGTGCCCTTCCTGCTCAATATAGAACAGACCAATCGAAAGGCCGCCATGTTTTTCGTTTCCCTCGATGATATTGAGCAGTCTCCGGGCCCTTTCGATTGCGCCAACTTCCCTGCTGCCTTACCAAGACCCTTTGGCAGAATTGATAGGATTCCCCGGAACCTACCAAATCCATGAATTGCATGACCGACAAGGTGCCGAACGTGCTTAGAAGTCTTCTAGCTACCACAATGATGAAAGCTTTGCATAATCCCATTCAAGTTGCTGATTTGGGATATCGGAATTGCTCAGCGTCCCAGGCCGGTGTGCTCATAATAAACGCCGACGATTGGGGATTAGACCGCACGAACACTGAACGAATCCTCGAGTGCAGCCAGCGTGGGACTGTCTCCTCGGTCAGTGCGATGGTATTTATGGAAGATTCCGAGCGGGCCGCAGAAGTCGCTCTGGAGAGAGCCATCAGCGCGGGGCTGCACCTTAATTTCACGACTCCGTTTTCCGCGCCGAGTTGCTCCGTACGACTCGCAGACCGCCAGCGCGAGCTTACTGCTTTTCTCCGGAGTAATCGTTTCGGCCGAGCCATATTTCACCCTGGATTGGTTCGCTCTTTTGATTATGTCGTGGCGGCCCAAATCGAAGAATTCCACCGCCTTTATCAGCAAGCCCCTAATCGACTCGACGGTCATCACCACATGCATCTTTGCGCCAACGCATTATTCGGGAAGTTGTTACCGGCGGGAACTATCGTAAGGCGGAACGAGAATTTTCTTGCCTCGGAGAAGGGCCCGATCAACCGCCTCTATCGTAAAGCGGTGGACCGTATCTTGGTCCGGCGCCACCGCATGGTGGACTATTTCTTTACGCTGGCGCCGATTAGGCCCCCAGGGCGCCTTCAACGGATCTTTTCATTGAGTCGCGAATTTGTGGTTGAACTGGAAACCCACCCAGTCGATCCCGAGGAATACCGTTTACTTACGAGCGAGGACATCTTTTCGTACATCGAAAATCTCCAGATTGCCCGTAAGTTTGATCTGGCTTAAGTCAAGTGTGTTGCTCAGTTTGTACCCCGTTTACAAGCCAGATTGTAACCTCTGTATCCTTATGAGCGTCACACTAGTCAAGAATTCAAATAGAAACGGAGAGGGAAAGGAGAGCCAACTCATGGAGCTGGCTCCGTACATTATCGGTTCGAACGACCTCATCCTGATAACAGGGGCAAGCGGCTTCATTGGCTCACGGCTGGTGGGCACTCTGCTGGGACTTGGATTCAGCAATCTACGGTGTCTCGCCAGGCCGTCCAGCAATGCCTCGATGATTGAAACTCTTAGCGGTCACAACGGGAATGGTGCTCAGGTCGAGCTGGTACGAGGCAATCTCCTGTCCCGCGAGGATTGCGATTTAGCCGCGAGCGGCGCCAAGGTAATTTTTCACCTCGCAGCGGGCCGGGGAGAGAAATCTTTTCCCGACGCGTTTATGAATTCCGTGGTTACCACCCGAAATCTCCTGGAAGCGAGTCTTCGCCACAATTGCTTGAAGCGATTCGTGAACGTCAGCTCATTCAGCGTTTACTCTAATAAAGATACGGCGCGCTGGCGTCTCCTGGATGAATCCTGTCCCGTGGAGACACGCCCGGAATTGCGGGGTGAAGCCTACTGTTTCGCCAAAGTAAAACAAGATGAACTTCTTGAGGAATATGGCAAGAAGTTCGCTATTCCCTACGTCATCGTCCGGCCCGGGTATGTGATTGGGTCTGACAAGAGTGCTATCACAGGCCGGGTGGGCATTGATTCATTCGGTGTCTTCTTACACTTAGGAGGATCGAACAGGATACCCTTTACCTATGTGGACAACTGCGCCGACGCAATCGCTCTGGCAGGATTGAAAAAGGGGATCGAGGGCGAGGTGTTCAACGTCGTGGATGATAATCTGCCCTCTAGCCGACAATACCTCCGACAGTATAAGCGCAAGGTGAGACGCTTTCGATCGCTTTATGTGCCTCATTGCTTGAGCTATGCGCTCTGCTATCTATGGGAAAAATATTGCGACTGGTCAGAAGAACAGCTTCCCCGCTCTTTCAATCGCAAGAGATGGCATGCTTACTGGAAAGCGACCCATTACAGCAACAAAAAACTGAAAAGCCGGCTGGGGTGGACGCCCAAGGTTCCGATGGAGGAAGCATTCCGGAAGCATTTTGAAGGCTGCCGGACGGGAACTCCTCATGCTTAGGGTAGCCATCATAGGTTGTGGGAAGATTGCCGATTCTCATGTCTCGCAGATCCTGAGAATTGAGGGTTGTGAACTGGTTGGAGTGTCTGATAGGGAACCGCTGATGGCCCATCAGTTGTGCGATCGGTTCCCGATTCCGCGACACTTTAGCAATGTCTCAGAACTCCTCGAAGAGTCAAAACCGGACGTAGTTCACATCACCACCCCTCCTCAGACTCACTTTGACCTTGCGAGATTTTGTCTCGAGCAGGGATGTCACGTATATGTGGAGAAACCCTTCACGATAAATGAGCAAGAGGCCAAAGCGCTCATTGCCTTGGCCAACCAGAAAAATCTCAAGATAACGGCGGGGCATGACGATCAATTCCGCCATGCCGCGAGGCGCGCGCGCACTCTTATCCAAAGCGGTTACTTGGGTGGCGGGGCCGTCCACATGGAGAGCTACTACTGTTATGAACTGGGCGGCTCTGGTTATGCCAGCGCTTTGTTAGCGGACAAGCAACATTGGGTTCGCAGGCTGCCGGGCAAATTATTACAGAACACCATCAGCCACGGCATCGCACCCATCGCGGAGCACCTGACCAGTGACTCGCCCCATGTAATGGCTTACGGATTCACTAGCCCGTATCTAAGAAAGATGGGTGAAAACGAGATCATCGATGAACTCAGGGTCATCATTAACGAAGAGAATCGTACTACGGCGTATTTCACTTTTTCATCGCAAATGCGCCCCGCGCTCCATCAGTTTCGCATGTATGGTCCCAAGAACGGACTCGTGCTTGATCACGACGGCGAAACCCTGATCAAGCTTCGGGGAGCCCGGTTCACAAGCTACGCGGAGAAGTTCATCCCGCCCGTTATCAACGCTGGGCAGTATCTCGGCAATCTAGCCAGAAACATGAGGTCTTTCTTGGCGAATGATTTTCACATGAAGTCTGGAATGAAGTTTCTGATTGAATCCTTTTATCATTCCATCTTGACCGGAGGGCCCTCGCCCATTCCATACAGAGAAATTCTTCTGACTGCCCGAATTATGGACCAGATTTTCCTGCAGCTTGATCAGCAACTAGCCCAGAACCACGCCAGCAGCGACATACGGGTTGCCCTAACGCAGTAAGACACAAATCCCCGCTTCACTTCCATGCATAGGAAATGCAAAGCTTAAAGAGGAAAACAGAGTTTGCGAGTTAGACCGTCCCATTTGCTTGGGACGGAATTCAAGCGCTAGGTGTGGACCACAGTGATTAAAATTCACGGCAAGGACATCAGAGTTAAAGGACGAATCATCCGGATCGCCTCGATCGACGGAGACAAATACAACCATCCTGACGATCCACGGGCTTTTCTCGAAGGTCTGCGGAATTGCGGCACGCGGATAGACCTGTTCACCTTTCTGCAAAAATTATCTGAACCACAGCCCAAGTTAGGTTATCCAATGGAGTGGGACAATCTGGCGGTCTTGCCGATTTCGACGTTCGAACACTGGTGGACGCATCAGATTCGCTCCTTCCCTCGGAATAGAGCTCGCCAAGCGGAGAAAAAGGGGGTTGTCATTCGCGAGGTGCCCTACGGAGACGTCCTTATTCAGGGGATCACTGAAGTCTACAATGAGTCTCCGATTCGCCAGGGGAAACGGTTCCCTTACTACGGAATGAGCCAGGATCAAGTACGCGATTATGCAGGAACCTTCTTGGACCGAAGCGTTTATGTAGGGGCGTTTCTCAACGATAAGATGATCGGATTTGTGAAGTTAGTCTTCGACGAGACACGCACGCACGCATGCCTTGTGCACATCCTTTCCATGATGCAGCACAAAGACAAGGCTCCAAGCAATGCGCTAATTGCGCAGTCGGTCCGCTCTTGCGCCGAACGAGGAGCCTCGTTTCTTGTTTATGAGAATTTCTCTTATGGAAAGAAACAGGGAGACAGTCTCAGCCACTTCAAAGAAGTGAATGGGTTTGAGCGCGTCGACTTGCCTCGCTATTACATTCCACTGACAAGCCTTGGGAAGATCGCCTTCCGCCTGGGCATGCATCACAAACTGATTGACCGCATTCCCGAATCGCTGGCCTCCAAGCTCCGCGAATTTCGCACCGCCTGGTACAGTCGGAAGTTTCAGACTGCAAAGGAAGCCTAGGAAGGCCTATGCCCGGAATTGTAGGGCTCATTACGAAAATGCCCCGCCAATGGGCGGAACCGCAGTTGTCGCGGATGCTGGAGGCCCTTCGCCACGAGTCTTTTTATGTCACGGGAACATTGATCGATGAGGCCCTGGGAGTGTACGTCGGATGGACGGCGCTGGAGAACTCTTTTTCCGACGGAATGCCGATCCGGAACGAGCGCGGTGATATTTCCCTCGTGTTCTCTGGAGAAGAATACCCCGAGCCTGGGACCGCTCGCCGACTCAAAGAGCGTGGGCACTCGCTCGAGTTGGAGGGATCCTCCTACCTCGTACACCAATACGAAGAAGATCCGAAGTTTCCGCTGAGCTTGAACGGACTATTCCACGGTCTCGCGGTGGACCGCGCGCGCGGCATAGCCATGCTCTTCACGGACCGGTACGGGATGCATCGGGTTTACTATCACGATTCCAAAGAGGCATTCTATTTCGCGGCCGAAGCAAAGGCCATCATGGCCGCGCGCCGCGAGCTCCGAGAGGCAGACCCTAAGGGCTTGGGGGAGTTCGTCTCCCACAGCTGCGTCCTGGAAGATCGGACGATATTCAAAGGGATCCAAGCCGTCCCAGCAGGATCGTCCTGGACTTTTCGCAGCGGGTCGATGGAGCGGAAGGACACCTACTTCCAGCCGAGCGCATGGGAGAAGCAATCAGGTCTGGCGGCGGATTCCTATTACCAGGAACTGCGCAACGCATTCTCGCGAAACCTCCCTCGATACTTTAACGGTCAACAGACGGTTGGGATGACCTTAACAGGCGGGCTGGATACAAGAGCGATTATGGCGTGGCACAAGGCCGCTCCCGGCTCACTCCCCTGTTATACCTTTGGAGGGATGTTCCGCGACTGTGAAGACGTCCGAATCGGACGGAGGGTGGCTCGTTTGTGCGAACAAACCCACGAAGTCATCCAAATAGGTGATGAATTCCTCGCGCGCTTCCCCCACTATGCCGAGCGCAGCGTATACCTCACGGAAGGGGGTGCCGATGTGTATCGTGCCTCCGATCTGTACGTGAGTGAGAAAGCCCGCAAGATCGCACCGGCGAAAGTAGTGGGAACGTATGGCAGCGAAATAGTCCGTCAAGCCGTGATGTTCAAGCCGGTTGCGGCACCACAGGGACTGTTCAGCCAGGAATTTCTCTCCCACGTTGATCAAGCGCGCGAAACCTATGATCGAGTGCGCAAGGAACACGCAGTGACGTTCGCGGCTTTCCGTCAGTCGCCGTGGTATCACCATGGCATACTCGCGCTGGAAAAAAGCCAGCTCAGCGTACGATCACCATATCTAGATAACGACTTCGTTCGAACGGTCTTCCGCGCGCCCCGTCACGCCGCCGCAAATGGTGACGACGTCCGCCTGCGTCTTATCAGCGAAGGTAATCCGGCTCTTTGGCGGATTCGGACTGACCAGGGAGCAGGTGGGAATTCCGGATACCTTTCTTCGGCGGTTTCTCGCAGGTTCCTCCGATTCACATTCAAGGCGGAATATGCCTACGATTACGGCATGCCCCAGTGGCTTGCACGAATGGATCATCTGTTTTCGCCGCTCCACTGCGAGCGCCTCTTCCTCGGCCGCCACAAATTGCTGCACTTTCGCGTCTGGTATCGGGACAAGCTGGCCGATTATGTTCGTCAGATGCTGCTCGATCCGCTGACGCTGTCACGGCCCTACCTCAATCGCAAGAGTGCGGAAGCCGTCGTGGAAGGTCATCTTAAGGGGGACCGGAACCACACGACCGAAATCCATAAGCTGCTGACCCTGGAACTACTGCATCGTCTTTTCTTCGATCCCCAATGACCCAGATTGCTACTTTCGTTTTCGTTCTGGGGATCTGCGGCCTCTTCTGGCTTGACCGGGACCGTAACATACGGACTTCCAAAGCCCTTTGGGTTCCCGTCGTCTGGCTTTTGATTGCCGGTTCGCGATCGGTATCGACATGGCTGAATATGGCGCCCGCGAAATTACCCGAGCAGTACTTAGAAGGGAGCCCTTTCGACCGCGCCGTCTATACGGGGTTGCTGGTCGCCGGCTTATTGATACTTTACAGAAGACACAAAGAAGTTTTGCGTTTACTGCGGGCCAATTGGCCGCTTATATTGTTTGTGTTCTATTGTGCCGTGAGCATCGTTTGGTCTGACTTTCCCGAGGTCGCAGTAAAACGCTGGATTAAGTCCCTCGGGGATTACGCGATGATCCTAATTGTGCTGACGGACCCAGAACCGATCGCCGCTCTCAAGCGAGTTTTGGCAAGAGCTGGCTTTCTTCTCTTACCCCTTTCCGTTTTGCTGATCAAATATTATCCAGACGTCGGCCGGGGCTACCCGGCCCATTGGGAAGGCACCGCCTACTACGTAGGCGTCGCGGCTGACAAAAACATGCTCGGGATGGCCTGCTTGGTTTTCGGACTTGCATCGTGGTGGCGTTTCTTGCAGGAGTTCCGCCGGCAAAAGAAGGAACGCCGAAGGGGGCCTCTGATAGCCCATGGTGTTATTGTCGGCATGACCGTTTGGCTGTTCTGGATGGCCAATTCAATGACTTCGCTAGGCTGTTTTGTGATGGCAAGTAGCTTAATAGTGGCGACCAGCTCTCCATGGATAGCCCGCAGACGGATGTTGGTGCACGTTTTCGTGGCCTGTGTTCTGTCCTTCCTCTTCTGCGTATTGTTCCTTAACGTCGGCAGCTTCCTCCTCACAGCTGTAGGAAGGAATCCGACGCTTACTGGCCGGACCGATCTCTGGGCAAATCTGATTGAGTTGACGGCCAACCCTTTGCTTGGGGCTGGATTCGAGAGTTTTTGGCTCGGGCCACGTCTGGAGAAACTGTGGAGCATCTACTGGTGGCAGCCGAATGAGTCTCACAACGGCTACCTTGAGGTGTATTTGAATTTAGGATGGTTCGGAATAGCGCTCTTCGCTGGAGCAGTCGTGGCCGGATATCGCAACGCAATCGGCTTGCTCAAAACCGATCCGGACTCTGGGAGGCTCCGGCTCGCATATCTCGTTGTGGGCCTTGCCTATAACCTGACCGAAGCGGCCATCCGTACCATGGACTTGATGTGGCTCGCCTTCTTGATAGCGCTCATATCGGTTCCGAAAGCTTCCGCGGTGCAAGAGACATTACAGAATGTGGTACTGGCGACTGACAGTCAAGCTAAGAGTCTCAACACGGTTGAGGAAGAAATCCCTGCCTGGAGGTAAGCTCGGCCCAATGGAAGGAACAACTATCCCCGTGAAGACCTATGTCGAGGGAAGAAATTGCGGTGCCCTCGAACACGTGCCCTCGGCACCGCCCAGGATTGCATTGCTCACCGGAGGTTTCGACAGGCCCTATGCGTTTGGCTTGGCCATGGCGATGGCCTCAAAAGCGGTACCCTTGGATGTGATCGGCAGCGATGAAGTGGACAGTCCGGAAATGCATTCGACTTCCGGGTTGAACTTTCTTAATCTGCAAGGAAATCCGCGGGAAAATGTCAGCCTGTTGCGAAGACTCTCAAAGGTCTTGATATTCTACGTGCGGCTGCTTCGATACGCTGCAATCGCCAAACCAAAGATATTCCACATTCTTTGGAACAACAAAATCCAGCTTTTTGACCGCACTCTACTCATGCTGTATTACAAGCTTCTCGGGAAAAAGATTGTTTTCACCGCGCACAACGTCAATGCAGGCAAGAGGGACGCAAAAGACTCGCTGCTCAATCGGCTGACACTGAGAATTCAATACCGGCTCACGGACCACACCTTTGTGCACACGGAGGCAATGAAGAGTGAATTGCTCGAGGACTATGGCGTTCAACCGGGCAGAGTAACGGTCATTCCCTTTGGCATTAACAACGCTGTTCCGAACACCGAGTTGACCCCTGCGGAAGCCAAGCGGCGCCTGGGGATTGCCATCGGAGAGAAGACCATCCTCTTCTTCGGCGCTATCCGGCCATACAAAGGCCTTGAACACTTGGTCGCTGCATTTCAGCTGATCGCGCCCCAAGATCAGGGGTACCGGCTGGTCATAGCCGGCGAGCCCAAGAAGGACGCGTTGCCGTACCTAAATGACATCCTGGAGACTATCAAGAAACATCCCAGCCGCAGGCAAGTCATTAAGAAGATCGAGTTCATCCCGGACCCCGAGACGGAATTGTATTTCAAGGCCGCGGACGTCTTAGCGCTGCCATATACACAGATCTTTCAGAGCGGTGTACTGTTCTTGGCCTATAGTTTCGGATTGCCGGTCATCGCGGCCGACGTTGGATCCTTCCGGGACGACATCATCCCGGGAAAGACAGGATACCTTTTCCGGCCCTGCGACACCACGGACTTTGCGACCACCATCAAAACCTACTTCGATAGCGACCTCTTCAAAGCTCTGGACGGGCGCCGACAGGGCATCAGGGATTTCGCACGGGCCCGGAATTCGTGGGATGTGGTAGGCGAGCGCACCTGCAGCGTATATGCGAAATTGTCCAAATAGGAAAGGAACACCTCTTGAGAGTCAGCATTTTCGGGTTGGGTTATGTCGGAGCGGTGTCGGCAGGCTGCTTCGCGAATGATGGGCACGAAGTCATAGGTGTCGACCCTGTCCAAACAAAGGTCGATCTTGTCAACCGTGGCCAGTCCCCCATTATTGAGGCGGACATCGGCGAGATCATTTCATCGACCAGCCATTCGGGCCAATTGCGCGCCACCGGCGACCCGGCGCAAGCCATCCGCGAAACGGATCTGACTTTCGTTTGCGTCGGCACTCCGAGTCAGGCCAACGGGAGTCTCGACCTGAAGTTTATCAGGCGTGTTTGCGAGCAGATCGGGGAGGTCCTCAAGAACAAAGCCGCGCGGCATACCGTTGTCATCCGTAGCACCATCTTGCCAGGAACCATGGGCAAGATTGTCATTCCGGTATTAGAGGAAGCGTCCGGGAAAAGAGCTGGCATCGACTTTGGCGTCTGTCATAACCCGGAGTTCTTACGTGAAGGTTCGGCCGTGAAAGATTTCAATTCCCCTCCCAAAACAGTCATCGGAGAGTTGGACCAGACCAGTGGCGACAAGGTAGCCGAGCTCTATGAAAAACTTGATGCGCCACTGATTCGAACGGATCTGGAAACCGCGGAGATGGTCAAGTATGTCGATAACAGCTGGCACGCGCTAAAAATCGGATTCGCCAATGAGATCGGTAATATCTCCAAATCCTTGGGCGTCGATGCTCACAAGATCATGCAGATTTTCTGCCAAGACAAAAAGTTAAATATCTCTCCTGCTTATCTCTTGCCTGGTTTTGCATTCGGCGGCTCGTGTCTGCCAAAGGATCTACGGGCATTGGCCTATCAAGCCAAGATGCACGATCTAGAGTTGCCGATCCTGAATTCCGTTTTGCCGAGCAATGAGCTGCAAGTTATCAGAGGCTTGCAGATGATCACCCAAAAAGGCCATAAACGCATCGGCGTGTTGGGCTTCAGTTTCAAGGCAGGCACAGACGATCTGCGAGAGAGCCCGGTAATCGAAGTCATCGAACGGCTGATCGGCAAAGGTTATGATTTGCGGATCTATGACAAAAACGTGCGTATAGCAAGCCTGATTGGCGCAAACCGGGAGTACATCCTCAACCACGTTCCGCACATTTCCAAGCTCATGGTCGAGGATATCGATGCGGTTCTGGATCATGCTCAAACCATCGTGATTGGCAACCAGGATCCGGACTTCCGCCAGGTGCCCGAACGGTTGCGCGACGGTCAACGGCTCGTGGACTTCGTTCGCATCAGGGATCAAAGGAGTGAGAATGGGAAGTACGACGGTATCTGCTGGTAGACAGCTTGGAGTTCAAGGCGGCAGCGCCTTCAAAAACAGGCTGTTTGAATCCATTGGCCAACTGTGTGGCTGGCTGGAAAGAAACGAATACCGTGGCTACGATACGTTCGACGGCTTGAACGCGAAGTTTCTTCGTCCGCTCACCTTCGAAACCAATTTTCTTCGAACGGTACTCCAGCAGGGAGTACGGCGGTTCCCTGTGAACTTGCGCCCGTTAGTGGGCGTGGCCAAGGGCCCATCCAGCAAGGGCATGGGGTTCATGGCCCGGGGTTTTATCCGCCTTCATCAAGCCACTGCCGAGAAAGCTTGGCGGGATAGAGCGGAGATGGCCATAGAGTGGTTGATTCAGCATCGTTCTCCGGGTTATTCCGGGGCGTGCTGGGGCAACCATTTCGATTACCAATCGCGGAGTTTCTATCTGCCAAAGGGCGCGCCGACGGTAGTTTGGACAGCCCTGATTGGTCATGCCTTTCTGGATGCTTACGAGCACTTCCGGATGGATAGGTACCTGCAAATTGCTGTCAGTTCCTGTGAGCACATTCTCCGCGACCTGGAAACTTTTCCCGACGGAGACGGCCTCTGCATCGGCTATATCCCGGCTCGAATACCGGCCAAGAACAAGCAAGTTCACAACGCCAATACCCTCGGCGCGAGCTTGTTGGCGCGCACCTATTCTTACACCAGGAACGAATCCTTCCGGGAATTGGCCCAAAAAGCGATTCAGTACACCGCCCAGCACCAGCGATACGATTCGTCCTGGTATTACGGCGAAGCCCCTAATCTGCATTGGGTCGATAACTTTCACACCGCCTATGTGCTCGATTCTTTCAAACACTACGAACAAGGAACGTGCGACGATAGCTTCCAGAAAAATCTTAAGCGCGGATACGGCTACTGGAAGAAGACCTTTTTTCTGCCGGATGGAACCCCGAGATATTACGACCACAAGACGCTGCCTATCGATATCCAGAGCTGCTCGCAGGCGATCGATACCCTTGTTTTCTTTTCCGACGACGATCCAGAAAGTCTGCCGCTGGCGCTCAAGATCGCACAATGGACCATCGAGCACATGCAAGATCGCTCCGGTTATTTCTACTATCGCCGGTATTCCCGGTGGCTGGTCAACAAAACTCCCACGCTGCATTGGGGACAGGCGACCATGCTCAGCGCGCTCGCCGCACTCTACAAGCGGTTGTAGATCGACGAAACCCTTATCGTGAAACACAGAGTTCTTATCGTCGTAGAAAACCTACCCGTTCCTTTTGACTCGCGTGTTTGGAAGGAGTCCTGCTCCTTACATAAGGCTGGATACGAAGTGACGGTATTGTGTCCCCGCGGCAAAGGCTACACGAAGGGATACGAAGTTCTGGAAGGAATTCAAATTTATCGACATCCTATGCCGAAGGAGGGAAACAGCCCCCTGGGGTACGTGTACGAATACGGCTCTGCCCTGATGTGGGAGTTCTTGTACACGGTGTGGATTTACCTGCGGCACGGTTTTCATGTCATTCAGGGTTGCAATCCTCCCGACAACATTTTCCTGATTGCCCTGCCGTTCAAACTCCTGGGGGTCAAGTACATTTTCGATCATCACGACGCCAACCCCGAATTGTACTTCTCGAAATACGGCAAGACGGGGGCCTTTTACAAAGCCCAGGTTTGGCTAGAAAAGCTGACTTTCCGGTTCAGCGACGTTGTAATGTCCACGAACAGCAGTTACAAAGAGCTGGCAGTTTCCAGGGGCGGTCTTCCTCCGGAAGACGTATTCATTGTCCGCAACGGGCCGGACTTGACTACCTTCAAAGCCGTGCCCGCGAAGATGGAGTTGAAGCACGGCAAGTCCTACCTCGTCGGTTATGTCGGAACCATGAGCATCCAGGAGGGACTCGATATACTTCTGGACGTTGCGGGGTACCTCAAGAATTCGGGACGCCGGGACATTCATCTTACTTGTGTCGGCGGAGGACCAAGCCTGGCGAGCTTGCGGCAAATGACCAAGGACAAGGATCTTGAGGACATGATCAACTTTACGGGTAGAATCTCCGACGAAGCACTCCTCGACGTGCTATCGACCGCGGACGTCTGTGTGAATCCGGACAAGCCGTGTCAGATGAACGATATTTCAACAATGATTAAGATTATGGAGTATATGGCCTTGGGCAAGCCCATCGTTCAATTCGATTTGAAAGAAGGCAGATTCAGTGCGGGGGAGGCATCGCTTTACAGCGACAACAACAACCAAGTGCCTGACTTCGCTGCCAAAATCCTCTGGCTGCTCGATCATCCCGAAGAACGAAAAAAGATGAGTGAGTTTGGCAGGAGAAGGGTTGCAGAGGAGTTGGCATGGGACTATTCAGTCCCGAATCTGCTCTCGGCCTACCAAAGAGTTTTCAGCAAAGGGGCGCGGTGATGCCCCTGTCCACCATTCGCTTGCAATGTTCTACCGAAATGCTCCGGGGGCAACTGTTTTGAAACCTCTAGTATCCATTTTGATTCCCGCGTTCAACGCTGAGGAGTGGATCAGTGACACACTTCGCTCCGCGATTGGGCAAACGTGGGATAGGAAGGAAATTATCGTCGTTGACGATGGTTCGCGCGATCGCACTCTGGAGGTTGCGCGGCAGTTCGAGTGCGATGGCGTCCGGGTGATCACCCAGAAAAATCAAGGCGCTGCCGCGGCCCGAAACACAGCTTTTTCACTCAGCAAGGGAGATTACATTCAATGGTTGGACGCCGATGATCTCTTGGCTCCAGACAAAATTGCCAGACAGTTGGAAGCTTTTGGCCAGAGTGGAAGTAAGAGCACTCTTCTGTCCTCTGCTTGGGGAAGGTTTCTGTACCGATATAAGCGGGCGCAGTTTGTTCCGACCGCCCTTTGGTGTGACCTATCCCCCACTGAATGGCTTCTTCGAAAAATGCAGCAAAACCTGCATATGCAGACCGCTACGTGGCTCGTCAGTCGAGAGTTGACGGAGACGGCCGGTCCGTGGAACACACGGCTGTTAGGCGACGATGACGGCGAATATTTCTGCCGCGTTCTTCTCTTGAGCGATGGCGTCCATTTCGTTCCGGACGCCAGGGTGTATTACCGCGCATCTGGGGCCAGTAGTCTGAGCTATATCGGACGATCGGATAAAAAGCGAGAGGCCCAATGGCATTCCATGGAGCTGCACATAAATTATCTGCTGTCGTTGGAAGACAGTGCCAAGGTCCGTGCTGCTTGCGTGCAATACATACAGAATTGGCTGATCTTCTTCTATCCGGAGAGGCTTGACATCTTTCAAAAGGCCGAGCAAAAAGCGACGCAGCTTGGAGGGCATGTAACTCCCCCGCGTTTATCATGGAAGTACAAATGGATCAGGGCCATCTTTGGCTGGGGACTGGCCAAGCGCGCGCAAGTGTTTTTTCCGAGAATTCGATGGTCGTTGCTCAGGTTCTGGGACAGACTTCTCTTTCGCCTGGACAAGCGAAGCGGCCGACTATTGGGGCGAAACGAGTACTGAAGACATCCTCCTGGTTACCGGACTCACGCTCCGACATCCATGGTCTCGACCGCCGCTCCGCGCGTGCCACACTCGAATTCCGCAAAATAGACGAAGTTCTTTCCAAGTCGCGCTCGTTTCCGTTTAGGATAAAGATCGCCATGCACTCGGCTGGAAGAGTGCATGGCTTGGACCTAATCGCACCGGCAGAGTCTTTTCAGTCACTCTCGAATGCTTAAGGAATTTTACGCATGTTAATCACGAGCACTCCGCTTCGCGTCTCCTTCTTCGGCGGGGGGACGGATTATCCCGTTTGGTACCGGGAGCACGGGGGAGCTGTTTTGGCTACCGCCATAGACAAGTGCTGCTATATCACTTGTCGACGGTTGCCGCCGTTTTTCGAATACCACAGCCGCGTCTCCTATTCCAAGGTAGAAAACGTCGTCCGGAATGACATTATCGAACATCCTTCCGTGCGTGCATGCCTGCAGTTCCTGGAAATAAAAGAGGGCGTCGAAATTCATCACGTGGCCGACTTACCCGCCCGCACTGGTCTGGGTACGAGTTCGGCATTTACCGTGGGCCTCCTCCTCGGCCTCTATGCGCTCAAAGAAAAGATGCGCGACAAGCACTCGCTGGCCGTCGATGCAATTCACGTGGAACAGAACTTGATTCAGGAAGCGGTGGGGTCTCAAGATCAAGTCAGCGCAGCGTATGGAGGCTTTAATCGGATTAACTTTCAAACGGATGGCGGGATCGAAGTGCGGCGCATCCTCACCAGCCAAAACAGGCTCGCGGAACTCGAGCAACATTTGGCGCTCTACTTCACCGGATTCTCACGGACGGCTTCGGAAGTCGCCACCCAGCAGTTGAAAATCACCCCTCACAAACAGAAAGAGCTAAGCATGATGCTTCAGCTCGTAAGCGAAGCGGAAGCCATTCTCACCAGCCCCACTCGCTCCCTCGCAGAATTCGGGCGGCTTCTGCATGAGAGTTGGCAGATTAAGCGATCGCTGACGCAACAAATCTCGAACGCCAACATTGATGAAATCTACGAGGCCGGGCTCAGCGCGGGCGCGCTTGGCGGCAAGCTGTTGGGCGCCGGGGGCGGCGGTTTCATGCTCTTTTTCGTATCGCCCGAGCGTAGGGAAGCGTTGCGGACACGCCTGAAGAAATTATTATGCGTCCCGTTCCGCTTTTCGGACCGCGGCAGTCACGTTGTCGTCTACGAGCCAGAACAGGTCTATGACGACAATCTTGCTCAGGAACGCCGCCTCGTGTATTCCCAGCATGAGCATCCATAAAAGATAGAGGCCGCAGCATTGTGTCGGCAGTTTGCCGTGCAAAAGGAAAGGCCTTGGCAGGGGAATCGGATAAGCTGAATCCATTTCTTGATCGGGATTTGTTAACTTCTTTTAATTCAGCGGCATACGCTGATCTGCTGGTTTGGTAAGAGGGAAAGCGAAACGATTTGCCCTTTGGGGCAGCAAGGAAACTTGTTCTTTATTTGCTCTTCGGGACAGTTGTGAACGCTGTTGATAGGCGCGTACAAGTTGTAGTGGAGGGGACTAAGACTGCGTCCGGGGGGTACAAGAAATCCCCGTGGACTGCCCGGGTAAGTGTAAAGTCCCATCCCTAACTACGCGGGGCAAAGCGCAAACTGAATCTATCGGGGCGCAACAAAAGAAAACATGAAATCTCAATACTGGGCTCCATTACTTGTCTACGATACACCCCGCGCCAGGAAAGCGAACCAAATGCGGAGGCAAAAATAATGCGGCACGCCGTTTTCACCATCCTTCTCATCATCGCTTTGCTGCTGCTGCCTGCCACCTCGCACGCGCAGATCCCTGTCGACGGTCTGGTCAACATGGACAACGTGAGCCCATCTGCGCCAGGGACGCAGCTCTCTGCGACTATTCTGAACAACGGAACACTTGGTGGCATGACGTGGGGATCGTCGAGCGGCACCTTGTCTGCCATGACCGTAGGCCCACATCAAGCAGCGTGCGCGCTAGGAACTTCCGTGACTGTCGGCGGCTCTACCTACACTTCAGCAAACAATTCTCAATCCTATGCCTACAACAATAGCTCCAATTTCTCATGGTGGACGCTCTCGCTCGGCGGCCAACGCAAGATTTCGATGGCGGGGTGCATTACTACCCCGATTGCGAATCCGTCGAACGTGATGGATTTGTGGGAGATGCAGGATTCTGCCGGCCATTTTGTCATCATTCAGTTGATCAACAACTACTGTTTCCGCATAGAGACGGACGGAAACGGCACGCTCACGAGCGGGTGTATCAACGCTCAGGCCGGCGTGTCGTATTGGTGTTCGCTCCTCGATGACGAGACCGCTGGCACAGCGCAACTTGCCTGCTTTCAGCCTTCCGCACAGTTCAATCAGGTCGGGACTACCCAGACGCTCCAGCAGAAGACCGGCAGTAACATCATCACCGTCCGGATAGGCAACTCGGAAGCTGGCACTGCGGCTGGCACGACGTACTTCGAGAATATAATCGTTGACGGTACTCAAGCAAAGTTTCCTCTAGGCGTCGGGACATCCAACGGCACGCCGCCGTGGTCCGGCATCCTTGCTCCGTCGCGTGCGATTGACTGGTCCACAGCGGGAGCAACAATAGAGAACCGGACTATTCAGTGCGGAGCAACGGTCCCCGCCGGAAGCACGGCAGCAACCATCAATGCCGCGATTGCCGCCTGTCCGCAACATCAATTCGTGCAACTCGCGGCGGGTTCGTTCCCGAGCCTGAGCGGCATCGACTTCACCGGGCACCCGAATGTAACTCTCCGCGGCATGGGAGCGGACCAGACCTTGCTTATATTCACCGGAAACACGGGCTGCACTACTACAACCGGCACCCTCGTTTGCATCGGAGGCACCGATAATAATTGGAAAGGCGGCCCGTCAAACACTGCGAATTGGACTGCTGGCTATTTGGTCGGCTCGACGCAAATCACTCTTTCATCGGTGGCGAACTTGAAGGTGGGGAATCCATTGATTCTCGACCAACTTGATGATGACCAGACTGGATGCGATGCCGGTGCGATTTTCATCAGCCAAATAACCACAACTTGCGCCAACCCAATCTCCCCGGGGATCGCGGGTCCCTTTTCTTTGGAAGGCAATGGAGGAGAGCAGCGGTCAGGACGCCAGCAGGCCCAGATCGTCATCGTGGCTGGTTGCAATGGCTCCACAACCCCGGGATTTGCGTGTAGTGGTACAAACGTTGCGGTAACTATCTCTCCCGGCCTCTACATGCCCAACTGGCGAGCGGGCCAAACCCCTCAGGCTTGGTGGGCCACATCGCCGATAACCGGGGACGGAGTTGAAAATCTATCGATTGACGGAACGGCAGTTTCAACCGGCACTGGTATTCAGATAAAGAACGCCACAAACAGTTGGGTTCAGGGCGTGCGTATCATCGACACCAATCGGGCGCACATCCAGCGTGAGCTCTCCGCGCATATCACCAGTAGGAGTAACTACGAGTTTCTGACACAGAATTCTGCTACTCAAAGTTACGGAGACGAGTGCTTCACTTCTTCGGACAGCCTGGTCGAGAATAACGTATACCATGCCATCGCTGGACCTATCCTCCTAAACGGAGCCTGCTTGGGAGATGTCATCGCTTATAATTTTGCAATTAACATGTACTACACCCCTAGCGCCGGGTGGAACGAGCCAACATCTAGCGTCCATACAGCAGGTGTCGGGTTCGCTCTTTATGAAGGCAACATTCTGCCGGTGATCGATGGAGACGTGTTCCACGGCACTCATCATTTCGTTACGAACTTTCGCAATTATCAGGCTGGGACTCAACCAAAATGTTACGGAAGTGGTTCGACATACGCAACTTCCAGTTATATTGCTTGCAATAATAATCTTAGGCCAGCGCAGATGCACGCCTTCTCGCGCTTCTTTAACTACATCGGGAATATCCTGGGTACGACAGGAGTACAGGTAGGCTATCAATCGGGCAATCCGCCTATCTACGTTGTTGGAGACGGGAATAGCAATGGGAAGGTGACTGTGCCGGGCGATCCCAACGTGGGGACGACGCTTATGCGCTGGGGCAATTACGACACCTTCAATGGTGCCGCGACATTTTCGAGTGCCGAAGTCCCCAGCTCTCTCGCTGGTGTCCAAGCGCCGTTTTCTAATCCTTTGCCAGCTAGCCAGACTCTTCCGCCTTCGTTCTTTCTCAACAGTAAACCGAGTTGGTGGACTGCCGGAAAGCCATGGCCTGCCATTGGACCGGATGTGACCGGCGGGAACGTCTCCGGTCTTGGTGGCCACGTGTACACTATCCCCGCCCAGGATTGCTACAACAGCATGGGCGGTCTGGCCGACGGAACTGGCCCGGTATTGACCTTCAATGCGAGTAAATGCTACTCCGGTTCGACAGCTATTTTGCCTGCGCCGCCAACCGGCCTCAAGGCGATCGTCCACTAGTCAGGGAGCTCAGTTGGGGATGGAGGGGCTTTAGGGCACCCCTCCCTCCCGTTTTCGGCAAGTGTTGATTCTAAGAGGAGGTTTTAAGCTCTTTAGAAGGAACAGTTGTATAACCTTCTTACCGACATTCCGCGTGAATAACTAACGGAAAAAAAAGAAAAAGCGGCAGTCCGCCTGCCGCAGTAATAACCCAAACATTCCTAGGACACTCTAGCGCGGTGGTAAGACCGGCCAAGGATTACGTGAAGGCGCGCGTCAATCTGCAGGGGTGTTTCTTAATCCTGTGAATCGAAGTCGCGCACTGCTTGACCCCGTTGGATCGATTGGATAACTTCAACAGGAAGCCCGAAGCCGCATGCTTTCTTTAGATTGCTATCTTCTTGATTTGACATCCAAATAAGCCTTGAACAATGCGGGGAATTCCGCTTAAACAACTTATGAAAAACACGGCGCTGGTAACGGGAGCAGAAGGATTCATCGGGTCTCATTTGGTGCGGTTCCTTCAGGCGAAGGGATGGAAAGTAGTGGGGACATTTTGTCTCCAGGGATCGGGAACAATCGCGAAGACGCCCAAGGTGGAGTTTGCCCGATGCGATCTACGAAATGGCCAGCGGGTCGCACAGCTTCTGGCAGAATATCAGCCTACCCACATTTTCCATCTGGGCGCACAGAGTCTGCCCACGATGTCCTGGGAAGATCCAGTCGGTACCTTCGAGTCGAACATCATGGGGTCGCTGCACCTTTTCGAAGCAGTTCGCTATATGAAGCGTGCTCCCGTAGTGGTATCGGCTTGCTCGAGCGCAGAGTACGGGCACGTTCCCACTTCGGCTGTACCGGTCAAGGAAGAACAGCCTCTTCAACCCTTGCACCCTTACGGCATCAGCAAAGTCTGCCTGGATTTGCTGGCGCGGGAGTACTTTCTCGATTACAAGATCCCAGCCGTCAATCTGCGACTGTTCAATACCACTGGCCCGGGAAAGACAGACGATGCCCCCTCAGACTTTGTACGGCAGCTCGCGCGGATAAAGAAAGGCCAGCAGTCACCCGTCATCGAGGTTGGCAACCTGAAGCCGCGCCGTGCATTCCTCGACGTAAACGATACCGTTCGCGGCTTCTATCTCGCGGCCCTCAAAGGGAAGCGGGGAGAGGCGTACAATCTCTGCGCGGCGCAAACCTACGAGATCGGTGAGCTACTGAATTTGGCGATTCGCCTTTCCGGTGTGACTCCCGAGATTCGGCCTGCTTTTCGCCTGATGCGACCTTCCGACGAGAAAATCATATTTGGAAGTACCGAGAAGTTCCGCAAGGACACCGGCTGGAAACCAGAGAAATCCATCGAGCAAACTTTGGCGTCCATGTTGGAGTTTTGGGAGCGCGTGCCCTGTGATGCCAGCAATAGCGCAGAAACCGTTCAGAAAATGCGCTGGTCTGGGATTGATCGGTCAAGCTCCACCAGGGACTGAGAACACTCAGAGGAAGGCACGCCTGGCAACCTTCTTGTTACAATTCTATTTCCAAACTTGCAAGACTCGGCGCGTGGCGATCATGAATCTTATTTGACATCTTTGAACGAGTAATTCACCTGTTGTTGACCATCGCTGAATACTGCTTTGGAGTAGCGAATTATGACGCAGTTACTTGACCGATGTTATGTACTCAAGGAGATGTTGGAGCGTGGGTCTGCATACACAATGACGGGAGATCAGATTCCGACCGACTCGAATATCCCTCTAGCGTACGTGGAAGCCCTCTACGAAACGGTTCTCCGGCTACGTCCCTCCGTCGTCCTGGAGGTGGGAATGGCCTTTGGCGTATCATCCCTAGCAATCCTTTCTGGTTTGCGAGACGGCGGCCAGAATGGAAAACTCATCTCCATTGATCCCCATCAATGCTCCGGTGGATGGAAAGGTGCTGGTGTTGCGGCCGTAGCACGGGCTGCCTTGAATGATAGGCATGAGCTGATTGAAGACTACGACTACAACGTGCTCCCACGTCTGCTGTCCTCAGGTCTCAAGATAGACTTTGCGTATATCGACGGCTGGCACACTTTTGACTATGTCCTGTTAGACTATTGGTATATAGATAAGATGTTAACTGTCGGAGGTGTTGTCGGTTTTAATGACTGCAGTTGGCCTGCCATCGACAAGGTCATCCGGTTCGTGCTGACCCACAGAAAGTACAGCGAAATTGAGGTGGGCCTTCCCGTTGAATTCGCGAGCCTGAGTCGCAGGCGGGAACTACTGCGACGCTTAACTTTCGGGGATAAGCGGCAATGGTGTAGTCGGGTTGAGGACAGATACTTCAAAAAAGGCGCGGACTGGGAGCCGAAGTGGGATTTTTTCGTCGCCTTCTAATAGCCTTGCCAAGGAACTACACATTTGCTTGTGCAACTTTTGGCGCGGAGGCGATCTTTGACGCCAGCTCTCAGTAGTTTAGCTTCCGATCGACAGCGACACTAGTTGTCTTCGACTGATCGTGTATGAATTCTTCTAATCAAGATACAAAGGCGGTTCTGCTCGTGGGGGGGATGGGCACTCGCTTGCGCTCGGTCGTCGCGACTATGCCCAAACCGCTGGCCTCTGTCGGTGATCGGCCATTCCTCGAATTGCTTGTCCGGCAACTGCGTCACCAGGGCATTCGCCGATTGGTGCTTTGTACGGGCTATCTGGCCCAGGAAATTGAGAACAAATTTGGAGACGGCCGGACACAGGATTTAACAATTGAGTACTCGAGAGAATCTCATCCCATGGGGACAGCGGGCGCTGTGAAGTTAGCGCAGCCTCTTCTGTGCGCCGTGACTGACTTCCTGGTAATGAACGGCGATTCTTTTATGGAAATTGACTTCCAGCAGCTGGTCCAGTTTCATCGCAAATCTCGCGGAATCGCGAGCATGGCTGTCGTTCGAATGAGAAATGAAATGCGCTATGGAACCGTTCAAATGTCCGCCGAAGGCCGTGTGAACGGTTTTGCGGAAAAGAGTGCGGACGGTGCTAACGGCCTTGTGAATGCCGGGATTTATGTTTTCAATCGCAGGATTTTCGAGCACATTCCGGAAGGACCGGTTAGCCTGGAGAGAGATGTCTTTCCCAAGATCCTCAATCAGGGGCTGTACGCATCTGAGCAGCATGGAGTTTTCATTGACATCGGTACTCCGGAAGATTACGCCCTGGCTCAGAAGCTATGTGAGCAACTCTATATTGCAGCCCACGGGAAACAGCCACCTGGCGCTTCTGATTGAGCGCCATGCTGGATTTGGGACACGCAGCGGCTTCTTGTCTATTTGGCAACACTGCACTCACTTACTTGAGCCCGTCAAGGGTTGGTCCGGACAATGGAGATGACGTACTGCTAAGGTGGCTGCGTCATATCACGGTCGTCGTGGTGGGAGTGCCGACTCGGTGCTCAAACTTGGAGGATGGATGAAAGAGACAAATGGCTTCGAGCATCGGGTGATTGAGCTAATTCAAGCTGCGATTGCTACGAAGCAGTCTCTGCTCGAAATGCCGGACCTCGTTTTGAAAGTCGCAAAGACAGCCGAGATCCTGGTCAGGGCTCTCAAGGGCGGGAGCAAAGTCTTTTTGTTCGGCAATGGAGGAAGCGCGGCTGACGCTCAGCATATCGCCGCGGAATTCGTCGGACGCTTTGCTTTTGACCGGCCTGCTTTGCCGGCGCTAGCTCTGTCCGTCAACAGTTCGTGCGTGACGGCTATCGGAAACGACTACGGATTTGATCGTGTCTTTGCTCGGCAACTGGAAGCATTGGCTCGTCCAGGAGACGTCGCCATCGGAATTTCCACAAGTGGCAATTCACCCAACGTGGTACAGGGTCTGTTGGCCGCCAAGAAAATGGGTTTGCACACGGTAGCATTGACGGGCCGCACCGGTGGGGATCTCCTCAACAAGGTGGATCACTGCATTTGTATGCCATCGACGGAAACGCCGCGGGTTCAGGAATGCCATCTCCTGATCGGCCACATCATCTCAGAACTGGTGGAGAGAGAAATATTTCATGAAGAGGGCCGCGTTTCTAGATCGTGACGGAGTCATCAATCAAAAGCCCCCGGAAGGCCAGTATGTAACCCGCTGGGAAGAGATGCGATTGCTTCCTGGAGTTGCCGATGCAATCACTTTGCTTACTCAGGCGGGCTTCTGCGTCATCATCGTCAGCAATCAACGGTGTGTAGCGAAGGGGCTGCTAACGGTAAGCGAATTGGAGTCGATCCATGCACACATGTGTCAGGAGCTCGCAGCTAAGGGCGCATTGATAACACAAGTTTATTATTGTCCACACGATAATAAGCCTGCCTGCCGCTGCCGGAAGCCTGCTCCGGGCCTGTTATTAACAGCCGCCCGTGAGCACGAAATTGACCTCCAGAATTCATGGATGATTGGCGACTCCGAGATCGACGTCGAAGCGGGAAGAACCGCGGGTTGCAGAACCGTGCGGATCATGAATGGGGGCGCAGGCGAACGCAGCGGTGCGGATCTGGCAGCGAATACGCTGCTTGATGCGGTTCGCCAGGTATTGACACTGGAGCCTTGACGTCGGATAGCCGCGTATACTGCCCGGGGGAAAGCGGTTCGTAAATGGTGGTAACATTTTTCCATAACCGCCGCTGGGCCAGTAGCGGAGCCAGAAGTAAACCCTCTTAAGAATGATGGAGAATCTCTAAGTGTTTTATTTTCAACGCATAAACGAGGGGCCAGGCGCTGGAATGGCCTGCTTCATGTGAGAGTCTGGTAGCCAGATTGCGGCATTCCCCCTGACTGCACCTCTGGCATCAATGGCGGTAGCTTGTTCAGGGCACGGGAATATACGCTGACCCCTCCCCGAGCTACACCATACTGGGTGCCGCTGGCATCCCGCGCATGGCAGTGAAGTAAACGCGGCCATCGCCGTGGCTTGACGGCGGAGACTTAGGAAAGTAAATTCTCGCGCCGCTGTTACATCTGGCTCCTAGAGCTAAGTGCATTCACGACGAGCGCAAACAGATGTCAAACCTTTCGCCGACCGCCGAGGAGGCTACTCCAATGCCCATCAGATGCTCAATGGGAATCATGGCCTACAACGAGGAAGCCAATATCGGGCGGCTGCTCGAGGCATTGGTCTCGCAAAGATTGAAGAGTGTCGCGCTGACCGAGATCGTGGTTGTGGCCAGCGGCTGTACCGATAATACCGAGTCGATTGTCCAGGAATGGACAAAGCGCGATGCTCGCATTCGGCTTCTTTCGCAGGAAAAGCGGGCAGGAAAGGCGTCGGCCATTAACGACTATCTGCCTCAGGCCCAGGAAAAAATCCTAGTGCTATGCAGCGCCGACCTGCTTCCTGAAGTCGATACCCTCGAACGGCTGGTGGCCCCATTCGCGGACCCTGAAGTGGGAATGACCACTTCGCGTCCTGTCCCGGTCAATGATCCGGAGCAATTCATGGGATTTGCTGCTCACATGCTATGGGACTTGCATCATGTAATTAACCTGAGCAATTTCAAGGCTGGGGAGATGTGCGCGATCCGCAAAATATTTGAGCGCATTCCCTATCATACTGCGGTGGACGAAGCCAGCATGGAGCCGGTAATCCGCGGACAGGGCTATCGTGTGCAGTACGTTCCCAGCGCAATCGTTTACAACAAGGGTCCGGAAACAGTGGCCGACTTCTTGAGCCAACGTCGCCGTATCTACGCCGGTCATCTGGCGGTCCGTGACACGTTGGGTTACAACGTAAGTACGATGAGCGGCAGCAAAATCCTTGGGACCTTACTCTGCAATCTCGACTGGCGCCCACGCCCTTTTCTGTGGACTTGGGCTATAGTGGGACTCGAAGCATACGGTCGTCTGCTTGGATTGCGCGACTACAAAAAGCGGCGTGATCACCAGATCTGGGAGATGGCCACAACGACCAAACAACTCAAGATGGTCGCCGGCTCAAAAGGAACCCACAAGATATGAACTCAGGAGCGGGCATACTATCGCGGATCCCCCTGTTCAAACTTTACCGCAAGTTTGGCTGGCCGCAGTTGTTGCCCTTAAACCTCACGCTTTCTCCTTCTCCGAAGTGCAACTCCCGTTGCCTGACCTGCAACATATGGATGAAGCGCGAGAACGAACTGACCATCGACGAATGGGAGAAAATTCTGGCGTCGCTGGGGCAGGCTCCCTATTGGTTCACGATCAGCGGTGGAGAGCCGCTGATGTATCCGCACGTGGTGGAGCTGGCGCAGTCGGCCTATAAACACTGCTCCCCGGGCGTAATCAATATCCCTACCAATGCCCTCCTCCCCAACATCCCGGACCGCGTGGAGCAGATCGCCAAGTCGTGCCCCAAGAGCCAGTTGATCATCAACCTTTCGCTTGACGGGATAGGCGCAAAGCACGACCACATCCGTGGTATTCCAGGAAATTTTGTCAAGTTCGAAGAACGGCTGAAGCAACTCCTTTCGCTGCGGAAGACATTGAAAAATCTGACCGTGGGCATCCATTCCGTGGTTTCGGTATTCAGCGTTGGCCACCTGGACGAACTGATAGCCTACGCTGACAATTCGGGCGCCGATCAATTCATCACGGAAATTGCCGAACCCCGTGTGGAATTGGATACGGTCGGCCTGCCTATCACGCCCGGTCCGGTAGCCTATTCAAAGGCTATCGACCGGCTTATTGCCTACGTCGAGAGTAAACGGTTCACTGGAATGGCCAAGATCACTGAAGCGATTCGAGTGGAGTACTACAAGCTGGTTAAACGCATTCTCGAGGAAAAAGATCAGGTCATCGATTGCTATGCCGGCTGGGTAAGCGCGCAGATTTATGCCGATGGCACCGTTTGGCCTTGCTGCGTCCGTGCTGACGATCTCGGCAACCTGCGCGACCACCACTATGATTTCAAGGAAATCTGGTTCGGAGAGAAAATCAAGAAAGCACGCCAGAGCATCGCGGCCAAGGAATGCCACTGTCCGCTGGCCAATGCCATGTACACCAATATGCTGCATGACATTCCGACCTTGGCTCGCGTGGGCGCAAAAGTATTAGGGTCGGGTCCACGTCCACAGACGGCGGCTTCGAGTTCCAGCGAGATTCCTAAGGCCGCCGCTGAGACGCAAGCTTAGCTCACATCCGATTCCAGGCCAGGCTTCCGAACATGGCGATACAGCCGCCAGAGCTGCGCCAGATATGCGAGGACAATCTTATTGGAGAGCTTGGACGCACCCTGAGCGCGTGGACCAAAAGTGTAGGGAACTTCGCTCAGTTCACGAGGGTGCATATGGGCGGCGATCTCTAACAGAATCTTAAAACCCCCGACGTTCAGGCGATCGCGGATCTTCAGGAAATCGTCTCTTCGCATCATAAAATAGCCCGACATAGGATCGCGCAGATTCACACCGAGAAGCCACTGCGCCAATTTCGTACAGCCCCAGGAGCCCAGGCGGCGGATCAATCCCCAGTTGGCAGTGCCACCCCCCGGCATGTACCTGGTGGCAACTACCAGGTCAACACCATTCATCAATTCCTTGAGCATTTGCGGAAGTATCGACGGGTCGTGTTGCAAGTCAGCGTCGATGCACGCTACGGCCTCGCCGGTCGCCGAACTGAAACCATCCACTACGCTAGGCCCAAGTCCTCGATTGGACATTCGGCGAAGAGCACGCACACGAGGGTTCCGGCGTCCAATCTCCTCCACCCGGGCCCAAGTCAAGTCCGGCGAATTGTCATCGCTGATCAGGATCTCATAATCGGCGCCTTCCAGGATCTTTTCGAGTTCGGCAATCAGCAGGCCGACGCTCTCTGCCTCGTTGTATGTCGGCGAGATTACGCTTAGCTTCATGGAGTGGTTAAGGACATCCTAGCGTAGAAGGCAAGCGCCAGCAAGCTTGCTAACCTAGAGCTTAATCACTACGATCTCAAAGGACTGCGGCGCATGTTGGTTGGCCGGATAGCCGTTCTGCCGCACGCAGGAACGGCAGTTTCGAGGATGATGGATATGGCTTTCGATTGGTTGGATAAGTTCCATCACGAGATGGAAAAAGATCCGGATTACGCCGAGAAGACTCTAGCGTCTTATCGCCTGGGTATGAGGGCGAAAGGCTCCATCGCAGGCGTGATTATTCAACCATCGCAAAACTGTTGTGATGCAGCGCGGCGACTTTCCGCGAATAAGCTGTACCATCCCGACGAAGCTCCGCACCTGCCATTGCCAGACTGTCCGCAGGGGCGCCGCTGCGGTTGTGTTTACCGCCCTGTGATGACCTACGAGCAAACGAAAGAAGGGAAAAAGTGACCCCCTTTGGGCCGGCCATGCTCTCCATGCAAAAGCCAAAGCTCAGCGGGTATGATTTACGAACACAGGCTGGCACTCCGCCGAAAACTGGCAAAGGAACCCAAGCAGCGCAGATGCTTGCGAATCCTTCCTTCCTGAGACCACATGCCAGCTAAACCGCTCATCGTTGTCGTGGGAAGCGATGGCTTTGTCGGCGGCCGTATGGCTGAGACCCTGCAAGCCCGGCGCGTCGTTTATGGCCGGTGCCAGGACGGAGACACTCACGCTACGAATGCCCAGTCTCTTTTGAGCCAGGCCGATGTGGTCATCAATGCCGGCGGATTCCGGCTACGTCCCGGGTTGACATTGGAAGACTACCGGCGATCGCATCAGGGAGCAACATCTGCCATCGTTCCTTGGGTTCGCAAGGGGGCTTTGTTCATTCACATGTCGAGCGCGGCGGTGTTTGGAAGGTCCCTGGAACACAAGCTCGGGAACCACACTTCACCCGACCCCAAATCCTTTCCCTCGCCATCCTACGCTCTGGCAAAGTACGAAGCCGATCAGTTCCTCGAGAAGGCCGCCGCAGAAGCCGGCTTTCGGCTGGTCTTTCTGCGTCCGGGGGTTCTTTATGCCCCGCAAACCGACGGAATGTTGGACAGTTTGGTGAAACTGGCCAAACGGGGGATCCTACTGGGACTACGTCCTCGCGATGGCCGTCAGCATCTCTGTGATATTGGCCTCTTGATAGAGGTGGTCACTCGCGTCATCAGCGCCAACGACCTTCCGCCGGTGAGTAGCTTTGTGATCGCAGATCCTTTGCCGGTTACGAATCGGGAGCTGGAGGCGATGATTCGCAGGAATCTGCAAAGGAAACTCACGACTATCCCGCTCCCACTGACTTTGCTGAGCTCCATGTGGCGGCACTCTTTCCATTCCCGGAATCCTCGTTTTGACTTGGCGACCTGGGGCGAAATACTGGGGGTCATGGATCTGGATACCGTCTATGAAACCACTGACACGTTTCGGCGGCTTGCCATCGATCCCTCGCATTATTTGCTCGATAAGACGCTCGAGCCATTAATCCGGCAGGCGCTTCAGCAATGAAGCAGATTCTCATTGTTGGGGGCGGGGGCGGTCTGGGCAGTGCCTTAGTGCAAGCGGTGTTGGTCAGCAATCGCCGTGTCCTCGTTGCAGGCAGGACAAAACCAACCGATCGGAGGGTTGAATGCTTTTATCCGATTGACGCCACAAGCGAGGATTGGGGAGCGCTTTACGGCAAGATTGCACAAGAAACCGGAGCGCCGATTGATGCTGTCATTTTTGTTGCTGGGTCCGCGGTATTTGGCAAAACTAGCCTGATTCCACTGGAACGGGCCCGGCAAACTTTTGAACTGAATTTCTGGGCTTGTTCTGAGGCGGCTCTGGCGGCCGCAGAGCACTGGGTGGCAACGCGGCATGAGGGAAGATTCCTTGCCGTCCTGTCCATCTCGGCACTCCGCGCCGTTCCGTTCGAAGCTTATTACTGTGCTGGTAAGGCCGGCGCGGCCCGGTTTCTCGAATGCCTGCAACTGGAATATGCAAGCCAGAAACTTGAATTCTTGTGCGCTTTCCCGGGCCTGTTACGGACACCTTTTCGACGGAACGCCGGGTGCTACGGATTCGAGCCCAGCTTTGCCTACGAAGGCGCGGACGTTGACAAGACTGCGGATGCTATTCTCGACTTGCTCGATGGCCGCAGAACTGCTTCCGTGATCGGATGGAGGGAACGCAGCATTCACCTTGCTGACCGCCTATTTCCGGGGCTGTATGATGCTGTGGTACTTCGGAAACGCGTTCGAAAGTTAGTCAAAAGCGATTAAATCAGCGTACAGGAAGATTGTAGGAGATCTGTTTACTGTCATGGCCGTCAACCCATTCCGTTCTTCGACACGTGAAACGCTTTTGGCCGTTCCGCCGAACCAAGTGTCGGAACCCAGTGCTAATCCTGCCGCTCAACCCACCGCTGCTGGCGGCAGTCCTAGACGTCTTCTGGATTCTCAGTGGCGCAAGATCATCTCCTCGATAGGTATGAGGCACGGGCTCGTTTTGTCCGCGGCGATGATTCTTGCCGGCGGATTAGACTATATCGTGAATGTCCTGGTAGGCAGATGGCTCATGCCTATTGAATACGGCGTGTTTGTCGCAATTGCAGCAATCCTGCAGGTTTTTTTGTACCTGTCAATCGCAATTCGCAATGTCGTGGCTTTCTACGCTGCGGAACTGACCGCAAAAGCCGACCCCGACCAGTCTTCCCTCCGGGCCTTTGTGCAACGCGCTTGGCGTTGGGCTTGGCAGTGGGGCTTGGCAACAACCACAGTGGTCATGCTTCTGAGCGTCCCCTCTGCTCGTCTGCTACGGCTCTCCAATTCTTGGCCGCTCTGGGCGGCCGCCCCGATGATTTTGGCATTATTTCTAAGGCCCGTCACGGATGGTGTCCTTCAAGGGGTGCAGGCATTCGGGCGTTTGGGATTAGTCCATGTTAGCCAAGCGTTTGTGCGACTGTTTTTTACTGCCGGTCTCATCGCGCTGGGTAGCCAAGCTGCTGGAGCGATTTTCGCGCTGCCGCTTGCCTGTTTTACAGCCCTGGTGCTGGCCTGGCTATGGCTCCGACCGCAGTTCCGGGCGGTCGGAAAGGTCGTTGCTCGTCGCGTAAGCTGGCACTACTCCGCTTGCACACTCCTGGGACTAGCGGTCTTCGGACTATTGGTAAACCTCGATGCCCTATTCGTCAAACGATTCTTTAGCCCGACGGTAGCAGGCAATTATGGGCCGGTAGTTACTGTGGCGAAGGTCTGTTTGTTCTTCCCCATGGCCATGGGAATGATTCTTCTCCCTAAGGCCAAGCTTCGCCACGCCATCGGCCGCGACGCGCGGCCCATTTTATTAATAGCGCTGGCCGGCGTGCTGGTTCCCGGGCTCCTTCTGACCACCATCTGCTTCCTGTTTCCTGGATTTTTGGTGAACATCGTATTCGGAGCCGCCTACAACAATCCGGGAATCGTGCTGGGACTGGCTTGCCTGGCGGCAGGTCTGTACGCGGGCTTGAATATCTGGCTAAACTATGCGCTGTCTCTCGAACGGCCAGCGTTTATTTATGCACTGCTTGTTGTTCTCTGCCTGCAAGGATTGGGCATGTACCTGTTTGGCCGGGGAAGCCTGATCGACATGACTGCGGTGATGGTGTCGGGTGGCTTACTCGGTAATTTGGCGGGTCTTATCACAACTTGGTGGATTTATTCCCCGAGCAAACTACGGCATACTCAGGCAATCGAGTCATGACGGTGAATCCATCCTGCGGGGAATGCTGAATCTTGACTACCCATGCGGGGGGCTGCCCTCGCTCGAACGGCATGACGGCACAGTCTCTTATGTCAGTTGATTCGTAATGAAGTTTTCCAGGTTTTGGTCGAACCTGAAATCAAAGGCGCCGATAAATTTTTGGCAGTTGATGATCCTATCGGTAGACATCGATACCAATCTTAATCTGTTCAGCGGTTCCGGTTTGCGAAGCACTTTGAATACGCATTCGATACCAAATGTCATCAGGTACAAAAGAGAATAGGGGATCTTCAGAGTCCCACCTTTCCCATATTTCTTCTTCACCAGATCGGTTATCAAATCGTACGAATAACTCTTTTCGCAGACTAGGTACACCTCATGGTTTCCATGAGAGGCGCCTCGGATGACAGTTAGGGTGGCGTTAACGACGTCTTCCAGATGGACGAGTGGCAAAGTTCCGACTCTATTTCTAACCACTGGGAACCCGCCCTTTCTAATGAGATTGATGACGGGAATCAGCGGGTCATTGTCGCCACCGTAAATCTGTGGAAGCCGAAGACTTACGGATTTCAACTTATTCTTGTTCGCCAAATCCTTTAGAAACTCTTCGGTGGCCAGCTTCGCTTTCCCATGGGGGAGAACCGGATTGCATGGTGTTGTTTCATCATATTCCATGCTTCTTACCTGAGCGACCGGCATTCCCATGGCCGTTAAACTGCTGAAGTATATGAATAAGGGTACCGCTGTAAGCTTATTGCTAGCCTCTAATATACGGATGAGATTCAGGGTTGATGTGTAGTTCAGATCGAAGAGCTGCGGCGCTAAGTTCTTGTTAGAGGTTATGGGGCCGCCACCCACTAAGTGGATCACAATGCCCAGGTCGCCTACTTCCTTATTCAAGGAAGATTCAAGCTTTTCGAGGTCTGCAGGGCTAAGCAGGTCACCCTGTAGAATGATGAGCCGGTCATGTCCGGGCATCTTCAGGGCCTTAAGTAATCTTTTTTCGTCGCGAGCAAGAGCGACGACAGCGAAATTTTCGTTGAGCAGCTTTCGAATTAAAGTAACTCCTACGAATCCGGTAGCCCCTGTGACTAATACATTTTTGTTCATGGCATTCTTTTAATCCGCAAGGTAACGTTGCACCAATCGATCATACAAATTGCCTCGTATCCTTAATTCCCCGCACGATTCATTTTGCATGGGAAACTAAGAAATCACCACGTCCATGTTGGGTGGAATTCAACAGCCATAAAGGCCCGAAGGAAGCTCCCAGATTACTGTTGCGGAGTTCTTCGCAACCTGGCCAGTGCCTTTCTGGAGCTGCGTCTATCCTAAAATGCAAGCCAGCTTATCACGACCCGGGTTATAGCTTGTATCATCTTCTTCTAGCCGGCATGACCGGAAAAGCGATCCGCATTGCACCGTTTGGAACTGACGATAACAGGTTCGATTCGCCGCCATGGCGAATCGCAAGGAGACGAGTTGAGAAGTACGCTGAAATCTCGTTCGATCAAGTCTTTGTATAAATTGGCGTTGGCGGAAGGCGAAGGAGTCGGCACGGCCTATGAGTACTTTGCTAAACGGCTAATCTTGAGACCCTGGCTGGCCGGTGCCCCGCAGTTCAAGCGTGTCTTGCTTCCTGGCTTGCCGGAAAAGTATGGCTCCAGCCTCGATTTCTTTTTGCTCGCGCAGGAATTGGGAGCGGTCCAGTTGGTCGCCATTGATGATCGACCCGCTGTGGTGAAGAAAGCTCGGGCAAATCTTTCGGCGGCTCAGAGGATCGGGGAGTTGACCGGGTTGACTGCTGAATTTGTCCTCGTCAGTGATCTTGGGAAACTCAACGGGATGAGCGGTTTTGATCTCTGCCTGAGTTCGGAAGTGCTTCAGCGGCTGAGCCCTGAAAAGAGGCAAAGTTATATCCAAGGTCTCAAGAGTCTGGCTCAAGCATTCGCTCTATTCACGCCAAATGGGGACAATCCAAGTCACACGAACATCAGTGGGCTCTCAGGTCTAAGATTGGACGAACTGCAAAGCCTAATGAGAGCGACGGAGACACCAGCCAAACTCGGATATATAGACATGCCTCCTTTCCCCCCGGGTATCACCCGCTCCGCGGAGCAGCGTACCGAGGCGGCCGGCGGTCGGCTGGAAGCCATTGCCATGTGGGGCTTGAGTTATCACGCCCGCCTCGAGCCATATTTCCCGAGCGGATGGCGGCAGCATCGTTCTCACATCGTTTATGCTCTCGCTTCTGTCGCTCCTTGATTTTCAAACTTGCAAGGCGGCAGCTAGAGACTGGGCAACTGCTGTCGCGACTGTTAAGTCACAAATCCAGGCAATTGGAATGGAGGAACCCGAAAGATGAGGAAGGAGAAACTTAGATGCCTGCTTCCCTTTCGGAATCGTCTGTGATCATGAATACATCAGCAGATCAAAATCCGGGCAGTGGACATAGGAACATCGTGTATTACTTTTTCGGTGAACCGATACGGGACACCTGGCTGTCTACAATCGTCGTCTGCTTCATGATTGTGACGTGTCTTGCGCTTTTCTGGTTTCCCCTCAAGCGTATTCCCGCAAATCTGGAGATTAACTATAATGAAGGATGGAATGCCTACCAAGCGGCAAGGGTGGCTAACGGGATCCCACTTTACCGAACGCCTCCTGGAAGTTTCGGGACTGGAACGGGTTATCCTCCTCTCTCATTTCACCTCATAAGTTTATTGGGAACCAGCACAACCTTTACTGTCATCGGCCGTTGGATCTCTTTGATTTCGCTACTGATGACTGGTGTTTTTGTGGCACTGATGGTGAGGCTTGGAGGTGCTTCGCTGCACGCAGTGGTCTTTTCATTCCTACTCTACGAGATCGGCATTGCGATCCTGCTGCCGGACCGCATAGGGATGAATGATCCACAGCTGCTAGCCGAGGCTTTATCGACGGCGGGTCTTTATTTTTACCTTCGCAATCCAGTTTCCAGCCCTTTCCTGTGCCTCTCTGCGCTGCTATTTTGTCTGGGTGGATTTACAAAGCAAACCATGCTTGCGTTTCCTGCCGCGGTGGCTATTGACCTTTTGCTTAAGTCGCGTAGGGCATTCGCGGTGTGGGCTGCGGCCATGCTGGTATCTGCCGGGTCCCTTATGGGCCTGACCTACTGGAGCGATGGCCCTTACCTTTTGCGTCATTTGACGGGCGCTGCGCGCACCTATTCTTACCATCTCGCCTGGAGCCAATTTCACCATTATGTCTTAAATTTTCAGACACTACTTGTGATCGCCACCGCATGGTCGATTTGCATGCTGCGTTCACGCTTTTCCTTCGTTGCCGCATTTGTCATGAGCCATCTCCTCGCGTTTTCGTTGGCCGGAGGATTCGGTGTGGACATGAATATTTTTTTCAATCCGCTAGCGGCCACCGTGATTGTTTGCGGCATCGCAGTCTCCGAGATTGCTCTACCACGCACAGACCTTCGGGTGCCACTGATGAATTCGGCCGCGGCGCTTATGTTCGGGTTGTTTGCTATTAGCATCATGATTTTCGTTCCGGGACAGCTCCGCCGCAATCGACAGCAGCTTCGGCTTCTGCCCGCTCACGCAAGCGAGTTTCATTCTGCCGTAGAACTTCTGAAAACTCGGCCGGGGCCGGCACTGTGCGAGAGTCATCTGCTGTGTTACGAGGCCGGCAAACCTTTCGAGTACGAACCATTTTCTGTCCAGGAACAACTCGAGACCGGCTTGCTACGGGAGGACGATGTTTTCCAGTTGGTCAGGACGCATCATTTTCAGGCCGTAGAAATTGCGTTGCGCGAGGATGAGGAAAAACTGAACGATGGCGAATTGCGGGCGAGCCTTACTTCGGACCAAAAGGAACCTGGCAAGCAACGCAGATTCACTCAAAAGTTTATGAACGAACTTTTGGAAAACTACCAGCTCTCGTTGCGCACTTCGGAAATGGCCGTGTTTTGCCCGAAATGATTAGGAAGCCTGCACGCGCTCGGTAGTAAAAGTTTTCCCACAACTATTCTCAGATTCAGGAGATGTTCACGAGTGTCGGGGTTCGAGCCTGCTTGCTTGCCACTAACCCACCTATTTTCAATAACTAAGCAGCGCGTGCAGCCAGCAAGATGGTAGACTAATTGCAGGTTATTTTCTCATGACTGCGCGGTCAATGGGCGGCAGCTTGTCCGGAGAGGTCGCGCAGAGCCTTGCCATCGGGCGGTATCCGAACAGCTGCTCTGGATCACCTACGCAGACCAGGAAAGTGACAATTCACTCGCTAAATCCGCTCTCGGACAACCGGTGGGAAGAGTTGGTGGCCCGTCATCCCGAGGCTTCCGTGTTCCATCAAAGGGGTTGGTTACAGGCGTTGGTCAGCACGTACGGTTATGAACCGTATGTCCTAACGACTTCCCCCCCTGGTGGACCATTGCAGAATGGCATTGTTGTCTGCCGTGTCTCGAGTTGGATTACGGGAACTCGTCTGGTTTCATTGCCGTTCTCCGATCATTGCGAACCACTACTGGACAATTTCCAGGAGCTGCCCGAATTCATGAGCGTATTGAAAGCAGAGTGCGACCGTCAGCGTGGGCGGTACGTCGAACTCCGGCCGTTATCTGGAATTCAAGATGTGGGGCATGGTTTGCAGCCGAGTTGTTCATACTGGTTTCACGAGCTTGATTTAAGGCCAGGGTTGGTGAAGCTTTTCGGCGCAATGCACAGGAGCGCCTTTCAACGGAAGGTCCGAAGGGCTGAGAGAGAAGGACTCTCCTATGAAACAGGCCGCTCGGAACAACTTCTGAACGAATTCTACCGATTACTGTTAATGACCAGAAAACGCCACCAATTGCCCCCCCAGCCCCGCGCATGGTTCAGAAACTTGGTCGAATGCATGGGGGATCGGGTTCAGTTTATGGTGGCTCGAAAAAATGGCGCTCCGATCGCGGCGATGCTCACTCTGCGACATCGATTAACGGTGGTTTACAAATACGGATGCTCGGACGAAAGATTTCATAGTCTGGGAGGTATGCCGTTTCTATTCTGGCGGCTGGTCGAAGAAAGCAAGGCGTCCGGGGCGGAGTCGATCGATTTTGGCCGCTCAGACTTGAAGGATGAAGGCTTGATTATCTTTAAGGACAGGCTCGGAACGAGCAGGAAGCTGTTGACGTACTATCGTTATGCAAGAACAGCAAAGCAAGGAGCGGCAACCTTTCAGGACTCGCGCACGGTGCATCAGCTTTTCTCCCTTCTCCCTGAAGCCATAGCTTCAGCGGCGGGAAGAGTCTTGTACAGGCATATGGGCTAGTCAGCATTGCGTGTTAGCGAGAACGGAAGTCAACCAGGAGCAAAAGCGAAAAGGAAGATGGAGTCTACGGTATTGTGCAGTGAAGCGGCTACGAAAGAAGCGGACGGATTTGGTCAAGCGGTGAAGGATCGCTACCTCTGTCCCGAGAACTCCTTTGATTTCGTCATAAATCAACAGTTTCCCACTAACAGCGGGTATTTTCGATTGGGCCCGAAGACAATCTGCTACGGCCGTTCTTCTTCCGGAACGCTCGGGTCCCGGCCTGAATCTGCTCTCTACGACGCAATCGGAGACGTCCTAGTCAGCGGCGGGAAACTCTGTCTGCCATTCGATCCAACCGAGATCATCGATAATCTTCGTCTGGAACGCTATTCGAGAGCGCGGCAACTGGGGAGTACTTTTGAACACTTCCTTCGAAGGCTGTACTACTGTTTTCGACCAGTCATGAATTTCTCCCTGCGGAAACAAATTCAAAAATTTCATTCCCGGAATTGGGAAAAACAGCCCTTTCCCAGATGGCCTGTGGACACAACGGTTGAGGATGTCTGTGAAACACTCCTGTTGATGTCGATGGAAGCCAAGGGTGTTGAGAGAGTCCCATTCGTATGGTTTTGGCCGGATGGTGCTAGCGGCTGCGTAGCGATGACGCACGACGTCGAGACTACCGCCGGAAGAGATTACTGCGAAGCATTAATGAGGGTGGATGATTCTTTTGTGGTGAAGGCAGCATTCGGAGTTGTCCCACAGGGACGTTATGACGTTTCTCCATATTTTCTCAAGTCCATGCAAGATCGTGGATTCGAAGTTGTGATCCAGGATTTGAACCATGACGGGTGGCTGTTTGATAACAAGGAAGAGTTCCTGCGCCGGGCAAAAGTCATTAACCGGTATGGGCGCGAGTATGGCGCCAGGGCATTCCGGGCCGGAATGCTATACCGCAACCCTGACTGGTTTGACGCCTTCGAGTTCTCCATCGATATGTCGATACCAAATGTCGCCCACCTTGATCCGCAAAAAGGTGGTTGCTGCACGGTCATGCCCTACTTCATCGGGAACATCCTGGAAATTCCGGTGACTACAGTTCAAGACTACATGCTGTTCTACATTCTGAACAGCCGGTCAATCGATTTATGGAAAACGCAGATCGACCTGATTCTGGAGAAGAACGGGCTCGCGAGTTTCATCGTTCATCCAGATTATCTGCTGCAAAACGATACAATTTCTGTGTATGAAGAACTGTTAGGCTACTTGCAAGAATTAAGCGCCAGAAAGTCGATCTGGTTTGCCCTTCCGACGGATATCGATTCATGGTGGAGAGCGCGAAGCAAGATGTCCGTTGTAAAGGATGCGAATTCTTGGCGCATTGATGGTGACGTCACCAAGCGTGCCAGGCTGGCTTACGCTGCAAATGTCGAAGGCAAATTAGTCTACGAACTCGCACAAGCGCCTGGGGTTGGACTGCCGATTCGAGGATAACTACCTGATGAAAGATTTGAAGCAAAAGGCGATCCGGGGCGGATTCGCGAAAGTTTGTGCCCAAGCGGCTAATTTTGTTCTTCGATTGGCTTCTGTGATGATATTGGCCCGGCTCTTGACGCCGAGAGACTTCGGGCTTGTCGGTATGGTCACGGCTCTCACCGGAGTGCTCGGTCTATTTCGAGATTTCGGGCTGTCCTCAGCGGCGATCCAGCGCGCGAATGTAACCGAGGAGCAGGTCTCAACCTTGTTCTGGATCAACGTATTGGTCGGGGCAATACTGGCGGTGCTGACAGTATTTATGGCTCCGGTTATTTCTGCTTTCTATCGCGAACCTCGCCTTTTGGGCGTCACCGCGGTTTTAGGAGTTGGATTCCTCTTTAACGCCGCAGGCGTGCAACACGGAGCCATGCTGCAACGCCAGATGCGTTTTACCGTCGTAGCAGCGCTAGATACTCTGGCGCTGGTGTTAAGTATTCTGGTTGGAATTGGCATGGCACTTCGTGGGTATGGGCATTGGTCGCTCGTTGGAATGACTCTCACAGCCCCATTGGTCTCTACTGTGGGGGCGTGGATAGCCACGGCATGGATCCCGGGGCTAACGCGCAATTGGGAAGGAATCCGTTCCATGATGCGTTTTGGTGGTACGATCACCTTGAACAGCTTGGTCGTTTACATTGGCTATAATTTGGAAAAAGTTCTTTTGGGCCGGTACTGGGGAGCGGATGTCGTCGGCATCTATGGCCGGGCTTACCAACTCACGAACATACCAACGGACAATCTCAATTCATCGATTGGCGGGGTGGCGTTTTCGGCCCTGTCACGCGTGCAGGACGATCCCCAGCGCCTCAAGAGCTATTTCCTGAAAGGTTATTCTCTGGTCTTGGCGCTAACTCTGCCGATAACCATTGTCTGTACACTTTTTGCTAACGATGCGATTCTCGTTCTGCTGGGACAAAAGTGGAAAGAAGCGATTCCCATTTTTCGTTTGTTGGCTCCGACAATCTTGATCTTCGCGATGATCAATCCTTTCTCATGGCTGCTGTTCTCTATCGGACTGGTCGGCCGAAGCTTGAAAATTGCCCTGGTTATCGCTCCCCTGGTCATCACGGCTACAATCATCGGATTGCCTTATGGTCCGAAAGGCGTAGCATTCGCTTACTCTACCGCGATGACTCTTTGGGTTGTTCCCCATATTGCATGGTGCGTGCACGGTACTATGGTTTCCGTCAGGGACGTCTTCCAGGCCCTCAGCCGGCCGTTGCTTTCGGGTATCGTGGCCGGAGCGCTCACTTTTGCACTGCAGTTCTCTTACGGACCGATGTTGCCTCCTTTGGCGAGACTTCTGGTGGGAGTTGGGCTTTTTATGTGCATGTATCTGGGGATGCTCTTATTTGTCATGGGACAAAAGGCGTTCTACGTAAACCTTGTTCGAGGTCTGCGCAGGCGCTCGTCGGTCGAGGAAAATGCATTGGCTTCAGCGTAGCGAGGCGCTAGGAGAACTGCGTTAATGGCTCGTGAAACTCTACGATCAGCGACTGGTGTGGCGCTGACCGCCCTTGGTAGTGAAGAGGACAAGCGCGCACAAAGGCCAGAGCAAATTTAGGCATGGGATGTGTAAGTGAACCCCTTAGTTAGCTTTGTCGTTCCCTGTTACAAACTTGCGCACCTACTGCCGCAGTGCGTCAATTCAATCCTTGCGCAGACTTACGGGAATTTTGAAGTCTTGATCATGGACAACTGCTCGCCCGATAACACGCCAGAGGTTGCCGCGTCATTTGACGACCCCAGGGTAACGCACATCCGCAACGATGTGAACCTGGGCCATGTCCGTAACTTCAATAAGGGCATTTCGATGGCGCGTGGCAAGTATGTGTGGCTGGTATCAGCGGACGACTGGCTGCGAGGCACCGCCGTGCTTGGACGATACGTTGAGCTGATGGAACGAAACCCTGAGGTCGGTTATGTTTTTTGCCGGGCCGTAGAAGTGCAAGGGTCTCAAGAAATCGGCGCCGCATCGTGGACCAATTGCGGGAAGAAAGAACGCATCTGGAATGGTCGCGGTTTCCTAAAGCGGCTGATTCAGGGCAATTGTATTGTGATGTCTTCGGCGATGGTGCGGAAGAAGTGCTATGAGACTGTAGGCACGTTTTCGCTTGAAATGCCGCATGCCAACGATTGGTATCTTTGGTGTGTCCTTGCCCTCCACAATCAGGTTGCCTATTTTCCTGAACCGATGGTTTTCGTCCGGATTCATGAAGAGAGCCTCACCACTGCCTTTAACAAGAAAAGTAATTCAGTCTGCGTGGTCGATGAACTCAGTGTTCTGTGGAGGGTGGCCCGCCTGGCAGAACTCACCGGCGCGTTCTCTCATCGCCACCCTTTTAACGCATGTATCGCCAACCGAGCGGCTCGCGCCCTAAAATCGGGGCCAGCGGAAAGCACAGGGCCTGGCTTGACCGAGCCTGATTTTGAGGCACTACTTCGACGTCATGTGAGGGACTCGAAAGATGAAGCAGACATCCGAGCACGTGTTTTCATGGCTGTTGGGGATGAGCACTTCTGGAGGGGTGAATACAGGAAGGCAACGCAAGCCTACTGGCTCGGAATTAGGCTCCGCCCCTTGTGGTTAAGAAGTTGGACAAAGTATCTGCTTCTACGGACGGGTGGTGTTGGAGTTCGGATTAGGCGATTCCTTCTTGACCTGCGGCGGCAGAGTGTAGAGGCAAAATAGAATCACTATCTAACCCGCGGTGAAAATGCTGAGTAAAGTTGGGCCTGTTGATCAGCATCGAATTGGATGAGCAACTCTAGAGGCAATAATGGCAAAGCCCTCTGTCATAAACTCTCCGCAGTCGAGTCTCACAAACGTGATTCTCTTACAGACATTTGAAACCTAGACAGATTATGGAACAACTCGGATCAATCAAACGCTTCTGGCAATGGTTCACTGCCCTTACCTTCCTCCTTCTCTTGATAGCAGCAGGTCGTTGGATACTTGATCATCCCTTTGGAATACATTGGGACGAAGCCGGTTACTTTAACCAGGCATTGACGAACATGTGGAGGCTCCATTCGGGAAACGCGCGGAAGATAGCCGGAATCTTCCTTGCTGGAGACAGCAGCCGTCCACCTGCATATCGCCTTGTCGTTCTCCCGTTCCTCGCCTTGTTCGGATTCCATATAGCCGCGGCGCGATTCGTATCGCTCGGACTCTTCGCCGGCAGCACTTGGTTGATTTACTTGACTGCTCGCCGAGTGGGAAGTTCCCTTGCTGGCTCCTTTGCCGTCCTGGTCTTTTGTTTAGCGCCAGAGGTTGTTTCTGCGGCCATTTACTTCAGCACGGAGGGTACGCTCTTTGTGGCTATATCTGCGATGCTCTATTTCCTTTCCGCGTATTGGAGTGCCGGGGAGGAGCACTCAATCAACTGGGCGGGCCTGGGACTGGCGATCGGTCTTGGGCTCTTGTCGAAAGCCTCGTTCGTACTTATCGCATTTCCGATCTTGGCTTATACCCTAATCGCAAGCTACAGGCGCCTTGGGGCGTTAAATTTAGTGCCTTGGGTTAAAGCTGGCGTGCTAGCCTTTCTGGTTGCGGGCCCGTGGTGGCTAATCAACATTCGCCCCGCGGTGGGTTACGCCAAATTCGCTTTGGATCAGCCGCGAAATTCCCTGGGAGGCGGCTCTCACTCCTTCGAGCGATGGCTAAGTACAATTGCGCAAGGTCTGTTGGGACACGGTTTATCCATCCTGATAATCCTTGTCGTTGCTCTCGGTTTTTATAAAATCGTTGTCAGACGTGAAGTTGTCTTCGATCCTGCTCAGCGAACCGCCCTAATTGCGTGTACCTGCGGGGTGGTCCCGATTGTTCTCATCCAGTTGGCCGGCACCAATGACCTGCTTCGCTATTTAACTCCGGCGATGATACCGCTCGCGATTCTCGTGGGCGTATTGGCCGACAAGACGGGTTGGACCCGGCGGTGGCCGCTTGCTGGGGCCTCTGCGCTGTGTTTTGGAATTCAGCTGCTCATGCTTGTCGCTCCCGTGGTGTTCCCCAATACTCAGGTTATTGATCCTGGATTTGCGAATGGCGGACTTCCGTGGCGAGTTATGGTTCGGTTTGACCAATGGGATTGGAAGCCTCTTCAGCACATTGGCCAGAATTGCGGGATTACGGCTCCGGTTATTTCATATCTAGGAAATGGGCGGGCATTCAATCCAAGACAGATCGAATACCCTTGGATTCTGGGAGGTACAACTTTGCCCGAGCCGCAATGGTTGTGGCGGTATGAGAGTGGTCCTTTGGAGTGGCAGAAAGTCATGGGGTTCGTATCCCAAAGCGATATGGTGGTGACCGCTCCGCACTATGTTGGACAAGTTTCCGATAAACAGGATCTGGATAATCAGCATAACGCGGAGTTTGCCGAACGCCTGGCCCAAGACCCCCGTTTCCAGGGGCCGATTCGTCTCGAAATGGGGCGATTCGAGCCAGTCGAGGTATTGGTATTCTTGAGAAAGAATCTCGTCTGCCGCGGAAGAAGCTAGATTCGGTTTTTTCCATTTGGGTCTAAAGCTTCGACTTACTTGTTGCGGCTCTCTGATGGCTTCCGATGGTTTTCGCAAGACTTATTGCGTCTTACATCCATCCGCCCCAGACCCAGAACTCCTAAGAGCCGTGCTACATTCTAAGTCCAGGTATCTTTTAAAGAGTTTATTTTCGCTACTGGCGTTTTGAGAATCTTGTGATAGGTGCAAAGGGCAGCCCGCGAATGCACATCTCAGTCGTCTTATGTACCTACAACCGCTGCGAGAGTTTGGCGAAGACGCTGGAAAGCGCTGCAGCTTTAACGGTTCCCGATTCGCTCGAGTGGGAGATCTTGGTTGTGGACAACAATTCGAGCGACCAGACGCGAAAGGTAGTTGAAGAGTTCAGCCACGAACACTCCGGGTGTGTTCGCTATCTTTTCGAGCCGCGGCCAGGCTTATCCCATGCACGCAACGCAGGCATTCGGGAGGCCAGAGGCCAGATCATTGCTTTCCTGGATGACGATGTGACTCTCGAACGGAAGTGGCTGCACAACCTCACACGGCATTTGCACGACGGGGAATGGGCAGGTGCGGGAGGGCGGGTTTTTCCGGAGTGGAATTGCCCGCCTCCATTGTGGCTGTCGCTGGACCAGTGGTACGCGCTAGGCCCCCTTCCGAACTTTGATTTCGGCCCTGACGCCTGCGAACTCAACGAGCCGCCGTTCGGCGCAAATATGGCGTTTCGGAAAAGTGTCTTTGAGAAGTACGGCGGTTTTCGCACCGACCTGGGCCGCCGCCCCGGGAGTCTGATGAGCAACGAGGACACGGAGTTCGGGCGGCGGTTGTTGCTTGCGGGAGAACGCTTGCGTTACGAGCCGTCTGCCATCGTGTACCACCCCGTTGGCGAGGACCGGACAAAGAAAAAGTACTTCCTGTTATGGTGGTTCCACAAAGGCCAAGCTAACATCCGACAATTTGGGATCCGGGCGGGTACGACGTATTTCCTGGCGGGGATTCCGCTCTACTTGTTCCGTAACCTTGCCGTCTGGGCACTGAAATGGGGGTTCGAGCCCAATCCTTCCAAGCGATTCTCGAATAAACTCAAGGTCTGGACCAAAGGTGGAGAGATCTTGGAATGCTATCGTAAGTCGATCGAAGGCAGAAAAAGAACGGGGAATTTAAGTGCTTGAACAAAGTACAACAAAGCGCCGCGCGTTAAACCTTAGGGTCGGGGATTGGGTGGAGGTACGGACCCGCGAAGAAATCCTGGCGACGCTTGACGAAAAAGGCTGCCTAGATAATCTGCCCTTCATGCCGGAAATGTTTGCATTTTGCGGCAAGAGGTTTCAGGTCTACAAACGGGCGCACAAGACCTGTGACACGGTATTTCCGGTCCGCGAACGCCGGCTCAATGCCGCGGTCCATCTGGAAACGCGTTGTGATGGACAAGCACACGGCGGGTGCCAGGCCGGGTGCCTGATTTTCTGGAAGGAAGCGTGGCTGAAACCTGTCAGCGGAGATTCCGTGGACGCCGCTACCCTGGGTGGCAAGGCGCATTCTGGAAATATCAGTGCCCCGCCAGCGGCGGGATGTAGCGAGGCTCAGGTCCATGCGCTCGCGCAGGTACCCGACCCAAACGGCGGAGCACCCACGTACACATGCCAAGCCACGCAACTCCCGTACGCGACGACCCACCTTTCCCCTTTGGATCTGCGCCAGTATCTCGAGGACTACTGGTCAGGAAATGTAGGCCTCTGGCGCATTTTCTGTGGGCTGGTCTATTCCATGTACTACAACCTCAGTCAGGCTGGTCTCGGGCTAGGAGGCGCGATGCGATGGTTCTACGACAGGTTCCATCCGCTCTGGGGCGGAACTCTGTTTCCCAGAAACAGGGGCACCATCCCCGCTGGGCTGCCAACTCCGTCGGCGACTCTCAATCTGCAACCAGGCGAACTCGTGCGCGTGAAGTCGAATGACGAGATCCTCCGAACGGTGGACGTTGAAAACAAGAATCGGGGTATGATCTGGGATGCAGAGATGGTTCCCTATTGTGGCGGGATCTACCGGGTCTTGAGGCGTGTCACCAAAATCATTAACGAGAGGACGGGAAAGATGCAGGAAATGAAGAACCCCTGCATCGTCTTGGAAGCGGTGGTGTGTCAGTCACGGTACAGCGAGTGCCGCATGTTTTGCCCCCGGAGCATCTACTCCTTCTGGCGAGAGATTTGGCTGGAGAGAGTTGCGAACGATGCCCGCGAACCAGGGGCAAACCACTGAAACCCGTCTTCCCGTTCGGGCTGCAGTTAACGCTAGGGCGAGTCTGCCCCAAATCCATGGGACAAGGCCTGGCCGTCCCCTCTCTACCCTTCCGCCAGAATTTAGCCCTTCCAGCCTAGACCCTGTCCTCAAGGGCACGAATTATACCTGCCCGCCAAGCGATTATTAAACAGCTGGTTGCTCCGCGTGTGACGATCTCACCTTACGCGATTATCACAGCTATATCTCGTGCATTTCGTCCATGCGACCGGACCCGCGATCCCAAAAGGTGCTGGCTCTTTGAGAATGTTCCATTGTACAGTAAGAACTCCTGGCCTGAATTTGTCCCAGCGACCAGTGGGCAGGACCCTTTAGCAGTCTTAATCTAATCTCGGTGGGGTAGAAGCTTCTCAATTTACCGGCAAAGCGTCGCATTGCCGCCGGGAAGAACAACTTTGTCTTGGGAGATCGAGGGGAATCGTGAGTGATTTCCGCATTTCTGTCCTACTTTCAGGACGGCGGCTAGTTCCAGCTATTCTCTTTTTTTGTGTGATAGGTACGGGCCTATTAAGCAGCGGCTGTTCAGGTATTGTCCACGGGAACTCGTCCCCAGGAGGAGTTTCTGCTCCAAGTATTGGGAGCCTGAATCCTGCGTCCGGAGTCGTGGGCACGTCGGTGACAATCACAGGGTCGAACTTTGGAGCCTCGCAAGGGACCAGCGCGGTTAAGTTCAATGGAGTTGCGGCAATTCCGACAGCCTGGAGTGCTACCAGCATTACGGTGGCAGTGCCCTCGGGAGCGACCACCGGCAACGTTGTGGTGACAGTAGGTGGAGTGGCCAGCAACGTTATGCCCTTCACGGTCACGACCATGTCAGCAGCGAGCATTACGAACCTGAATCCTCCGTCTGGAGTTGTTGGCGTGTCGGTAATCATCGCAGGGGCGAACTTCGGCGCCTCGCAAGGGACAAGTGCAGTGACGTTCAATGGAGTTGCGGCGACTCCCACAGCCTGGAGTGCTACCAGCATTACGGTGGCAGTGCCCACGGGAGCGACCACCGGCAACGTTGTGGTGACGGTAGGTGGAGTGGCCAGCAACGGTGCGCTTTTCACAGTCACGACCCCGTCAGCACCGAGCATTGCGAGCCTGAATCCGACGTCTGGAGTTGTGGGCGTGTCGGTGGCGATCACAGGGTCGAACTTTGGCACCTCGCAGGGGACCAGCACGGTTAAGTTCAATGGAGTTGCTGCGACCCCGACAGCGTGGAGCGCCACGAGTATCTCAGCACCAGTGCCCACAGGAGCGACCACCGGCAACGTTGTGGTGACAGTGGGTGGAGTAGCCAGCAACGGTGTGCTTTTCACGATCACGACCGTAACGACCCCAAGCATCACGAGCTTGAATCCGACATCCGGTCTTGTGGGCGCGTCGGTGACAATCACAGGGTCGAACTTTGGCGCCTCCCAGGGGACCAGCACGGTTAAGTTCAATGGAGTTGCGGCAACTCCGACAGCCTGGAGTGCTACCAGCATTGCCGTGGCAGTGCCCACAGGAGCGACCACCGGCAACGTTGTGGTGACGGTCGGCGGAGTAGCCAGTAACGGTGTGCTTTTCACGATCACGACTGTAACGACCCCAAGCATCACGAGTTTGAATCCTCCGTCCGGCCTCGTGGGCACGTCGGTGACGATCGCAGGGGCGAACTTCGGCGCCTCGCAAGGGACAAGTACGGTTATGTTTGGCGGAATAGCGGCGACACCAACGGCGTGGAGCGCCACGAGTATCTCAGTACCAGTGCCCACAGGAGCGACCACCGGCAACGTTGTGGTGACGGTAGGTGGAGTGGCCAGCAACGGTGTGCTTTTCACAGTCACGACCGCGTCAACACCGAGCATTGCGAGCCTGAATCCGACGTCTGGAGTCGTGGGCGCGTTGGTGACGATCACAGGGTCGAACTTTGGCGCCTCGCAAGGGACAAGTACGGTTACGTTTGGCGGAATAGCGGCGACACCTACAGCGTGGAGCGCCACGAGTATCTCAGCACCAGTGCCCACAGGAGCGACCACCGGCAACGTTGTGGTGACGGTCGGCGGAGTAGCCAGTAACGGTGTGCTTTTCACGATCACGACCGTAACGACCCCAAGCATCACGAGCTTGAATCCGGCGTCGGGAGCGGTGGGGGCAGCTGTGACCATCGTCGGCGCGAACTTTGGAGCCTCGCAGGGCACCAGCACGGTGACGTTCAATGGTACAGCTGCGATGGCGACGAGTTGGAGCGCGACCAGCATTGTCGCAACAGTACCGGCGGGAGCTACGAGCGGAAATGTGGTTGTCACCGTCGCTGGGGTGGCCAGCAACAGCGTGAACTTCACGGTTTCGAGCGGAGGCGGATCATCGATGGGCCCGCTGAAGCAAAGCACGATCAATAGCCGGTACTTTGTAACTCCCGCTGGGAATGCCGTATTTCTAGCGGGCTCGCATACTTGGAACGATTTCATGGACACGGATACCAGCGGATCGACGCCTGCGGCGTTCGACTTCAATGCCTACGTATCCTTCCTGAAGCAGAACGGGCACAATGCTACCATCCTGTGGCGTAAGGATCTGCCGGAGTACTGTGGGTGGGACTTCAGCGGGAGCACCTGGAAGATGGGTCCGTGGCCCTGGATGCGGCCGGGGCCGGGCGTGGCCACCGACGGCAATCTCAAGTTTGACCTGTCTCAGCTCGACCTAGCGTATTTCACCCGTTTGCGCGCTCGCGTGCAGCAACTCCAGCAGAATGGGATTTACGCCATCGTGCAGCTGTTCGATATCAACCAGTTGACCTATGTGCGCTGCAGCACGGATGGTTACCCCTTCACGGGGGCCAATAACGTCAACGGGGTCAGTGACGGCTATGTGTCTGGCACGAATAACTTTACGTCCTATTCGATGATCACCAACAACGCCATCTCCAATTTCCAGGACGCCTACGCAAAGAAGGTCGTGGATACGCTGAATGACTTGCCAAACGTGCTTTACGAGGTCTCCGAGGAGCAGGTTTCAGAGGCAATGACCTGGTGGGCCCCGCACATGATGGGATTGGTACAGGCGTACGAGGGCGGAGGGACATTCGAGGGAACCGTTTATACCGCGAAGCCTTTCCAGCATCCGGTGGGCATCGGCGCGATGAATTTCGGCGACAAGAACGACCCCGGCCTATACGCCAGCATTGCCAATTGGATAGCACCAGAGATAAGCGGGACAGCCTTCCCGTCCAACGTCCAGACGAACAATCTGGGCAAGGTAGTCATCAACGACAGCGACCACGCACTGAACTATGTAGCCTTTCTTAATGCCAATGGTTCGGTTCAAGACCAGAACCTGCGTGGCTACATCTGGGAGAACATCACACAAGGAGCCGAAGGCTTGGTCTTTATGGACCCCTACGAGATTGTTTGGGCAGGGAACTTAAGGAATACCGCCTGTCTGACCCCTGTGAACAACGTTTGCACCGGCGGGCCTGATCCTAAATACAATCCCTTCCGGCAGGCCATGGGATTGGCGCAGGCTTACGTCAATGCCAAGATGGACCTGCTCAAGGCTACGCCGCAGGCGAGCTTGTCCTCGACGGGCTTCTGTCTGGCGGACAACGCAGCAACGGGAGCGGAGTACCTGATCTATACTCCGAGCGGCGGGACCTTCACCGTGAATCTGTCGGCGCCAGCCAGTCGCGCGCTGAACGTCGAGTGGCTCAATCCAACAACCGGGGCGACAACCCCCGGGACGCCGATTACCGGCGGCTCATCGAGCCAGTCTTTCACCGCACCCTTCAGCGGCGATGCTGTCCTGTATATCGTTGACGCCGCCGGCCACAACTGAGGCCGTACCTTAAGACCCTACGCAACTCTAGAGGAAGCTAGAAACCGAAAACCTACAGGACGAGCTTTCTGCAGTAGAAGGCTTCTGCATATTTGCCGGGAGCGTTTGCCTCCACTCCCCGGAGTCTCTGCAGCGCTAGAAAGGTGTCTGCTTCGAACCACTGCTTTGATCGTTGGGAGACAAACGAATCACAAATATACTCAGCCTTTTTCTCACAGGTTAGCCGGTCCAGCCCAACGAAAAAGTTTGGCACTCCCAGGTCGCCATCGTACTTGGGAATCTCATACTCCAGGATCAGATGATTGCGAAACGTGTTCCACGTCAGTTCGCACAAGATCCGGTGATCCTGATGCAAATCGTGGCGGTAATGCGTCAGGATCAGGTCGGGATCAAATTGCTTCTTTAATTTTTCAAATTCCGATTTGATTCGCCGCTGATGGGCGGGGAAGTACTTATCTGGAAAATTCAAAACCGCGATCTTCTTGGACTTGGCGCGCTCGAGGAACAACTGCGCGCACTTTAGAGCTTCCCGCTTTCTTTCACGGTTTGAGCTGAACACCAGCCAATAGACCTCCAGCGCGGGGGTTTCCTTCAACAACTGCAGGATCGTCCCGCCACATCCAATTTCGATATCGTCGCAATGTGCGCCCAGGCAGAGAATGCGGCGCAGGGGCTTTCCCAGCTCACCGAGGGTAAGTTTAAGCATAAGCGGTTTTTGGTCTAGCTGGCATCCTTACCCTGGCTCACCGCCGAGCGGCCAATACCGACAGTACCGTTCACGGCAACCGCTGCTTCCTCAGATTGCGTTGAATTTTTCCAGAGCTCCCAGGGAGCCTCACCGCGAGCGTACAGATCATCCAACTCCTGCTTGTCCTTAAAAGTGTCCATGGAAGCATAGAAGCCATCGTATTCGTAGGCCATTAATTGTTTTTGCTGGATCAATCGCTGAAAGGGTTGCAGCACGAGTTCTTCCCCGTTCCGTAAGTGTTTGAAGATTTCCTGCTTGAGAACGAAGTACCCGCTGTTGATGCGAAGATTTGCTTCCCGAATGGCTTTGATTTCGTTCACTACGCCGTCCGGACCCGCGGTAACAACGTGGTATGTCAGATTCGGCTTCGCGGAAACAAACGTAGCAATCTTTCCATGATTCTTGGAAAACTCAATGAGATTGGGAAGCGGCAGATCGGTCAGCCCATCCGCATAATTGGCAAGGAAAACATCTTCGCCGGCAAGATATTTCTCGACGGCTTTGAGTCTCTGGCCAATATTCGAATGCAGTCCTGTTTCAGCGAAAGTTATGTTCCAGTCGTGAATGTCGCTGTTGAAAAGCTGCAGATCCTTTCCGCCCCTCGAAAGAGAGAAATCGTTCGAAACGCACTCGTCGTAGTGCAGAAAATACTGCTTTATGGCATCGGCGCGGTAACCGAGGCACAAAATGAAGTCTTTGTGGCCAAAGTGCGCGTAATACTTCATCACATGCCAAAGAACGGGCCGGTAGCCGATCGGCACCATCGGCTTAGGGACGTTGTCGGCGTACTCTCGCAGGCGCATGCCTAGTCCCCCGCAGAATATGACCACTTTCATAGCGACCCTCTTTCTCTGCTCCGCGCACTATGCGGAACTGTTTCCGTCCAATCGAGCTGTCAGGGATATACCTTTACTTCCGGAATGGGCACGACGAACTTGCCACCCCATTCACGAATAAATGCGTGTTGCTTTACGATTTCGTCCTTCAGATTCCAGGGAAGGATCAGCACAAAATCGGGCTGGGTTTTCCGAATATGCTCCGGAGGAAAAATAGGAATGTGCGTGCCCGGCAAGAACCTGCCCTGCTTGTATGGGTTGCGGTCCACGGTGTAGTCAAGGAAGTCCGTCCGAATCCCGCAATAGTTCAGCAGGGTATTGCCCTTGCCAGGCGCGCCGTAACCCGCGATCTTCTTTCCGTTGCGCTTGGCTTCGATCAGAAATTCGAGGAGCTTGCGCTTGGTCTCTTTGACCTGCTCAGCAAAACCAGAGTAGGTCTCGAGCTTTGAATAGCCCAACGATTCTTCTCGGGCGCGGAGTTCGGCAACCCGGCCGCTGACAGGCTTGGAAAGGTCCTCCGTATGCCGGGCGTAGATGCGTAGCGAGCCGCCGTGCGTGTGCAGCTCTTCGACATCGAACAACGTCAGGCCGTGTGCTGCGAAGATTTTTTCCGCTGTGGTCAGAGAGAAATAGGAGAAGTGCTCGTGATAGATGGTGTCGAACTGGTTCTGATCCATGAGCTGCTGGAGATGCGGAAACTCCATGGTAATGACGCCGGCAGGTTTGAGCAGTATTTTCATGCCGGTCACAAAATCATTGAGGTCCGGCACTTGCGCAAGAACGTTGTTACCCAGAAGCAAATCGGCTTTCCTGCCGGAGTCCGCGAGTTCGCGAGCCGTTTCTGTGCCAAAAAACTTGACAAGCGTTGGAACTCCTTTTTGCACCGCGACAGTGGCAACGTTGGCCGCCGGCTCGATTCCCAATACTGGTATCTGCTTCTCGACGAAGTACTGCAGCAAGTAGCCATCATTGCTTGCTACTTCTGCCACCAAGCTCTTCTCGCTTAAGCCAAGCCGCTCCACCATTTGATCGGTGTACTTGCTGGCATGGGCAAGCCAGGAATCCGAGTAAGACGAAAAATAGGCGTAGTCACTGAAGATGTGCTCGACAGTAACGTATTCCTGGAGCTGCACGAGGAAACAGTTCCCGCAAACATAGACATGTAGCGGGTAGAAGGGTTCCATCTGGTTCAATTCGCTCGCGCCCAGGTAGCTTTCACACAAGGGCGACATCCCTAGGTCCACAAAAGTGTGTTCGAGCTTCGTTCCACAGAAGCGGCAGCTGGAATGATCCGCCGATTTCTGTGAGGAAGTGCTAGGTTTCTGATCAGCTAGACCTTCTGTCGCAATTGCGATGGTCACCTTGGCTCTCCTAAGCGGAAGCAGCTGTTTCAAACTCTTCCGGCTTAGCAAGAGCCGGCTGGGTCTCGTAAAGCGCGTATAACTCCTCGGGGACGTGCGCCAAGTCCGTGCCGCGCAAATAATCTCCCATTGTCGTTCCCGTACACGCGGAATCCACGTTCGGAGCGCCGCGGCGCTCGGTAACATCGTCAATATTTACAGTGCGAAAATCGATGCTGAACCGCGTGCGGCCGGAATTGTTCGGCACGCTCGAGTGCATCTGGGCCCCGGAAAACAGCAGGACGCCGCCCGGCGGCGCAATCACGCGAATCTGTGGATCAAGCTCTATGGGCTCTTCGGGTTTGGGCTGTTTACGGGTATCTTCCTTAACGAACTGTGCTGCATTTTGACGGCTCGTGCGGTTCCATTCCGCATAATTGTATTCTGCGGACCCATTGCGTACGGGCTGGCTCCAATAGCGCGGATGGAAGGCCATTGCGTTTTCGGGAACGATGGGATAAATCGGCATCCACCAATTGATCTGACACATCGGCGCCGAATACCAGGTATCCCGATGAGGATGAAAAGCGTAGGCAATACCAGTCTTAAGATAGTCATCGCTTGTGGAGGTGCGCATCCGCGGGACATCGAAATACGTCTTGTTTGAATCGATTCCTAGTTCGCGAAAGATTCCCTGGATGCATTCCTTGGACGTCGGGTGATGGATGAACTTCGGCTTCAGCTCGGCAAGTATCGCGGCGTAGCGCCCCACGGGAAGATGGTACTGAGCGGTCTCCGGCTCGTATGGCTGAAGAGCTTCCTCAGCCATCTGGCGCGCAAAGTTTACGAGCCTGAGCGAGCTGGGTGTTGGAGAATAAACCAGCAACTGGCCGCGATAGAGAAGTTCTCGACGCTTGTCGTCGTTGACCAGGGCATCAAACAAGATTGCATTCATTGCGCTATCCTTCCCGCCAGCTAAGATGCAGCCGTCGGCATAAATTCAAATTGCTCTCGTAAGAGGTGATGCTCCTGCAGTGCGCACGCAGCCCTATGGATGAGCTCAAACCGGATGCCTGATCGCTCGGCGATGTCCAGCAGAGAGTGGCTGCCATCAGAAAGGTTAAGCACCCAAAGCATCGCCATTTCGCTCAAGCCGGCATCGAGCTCGCCGCCGATCATCCGGTACAGGCCACGCTTTCCGAGCTGTGGTTCGCACTTCGGATTCAGATTCACAAGAGTTCCATTGTTTTCCAGGACCGCAAGGATCTCCGCACAAACAATAAGTGACTCAGCTAGTTTCGCTGGATGTACAAACTCAAGGTTATCCGCGGAGGTGTGGTATTCCGGGAAAGTACCATGAGGAGTGCGCGAGAGCCTCCCTACTGCAAGGTTGATTCCGGGGGAACAGTATTGGCGTTCATCGTAGCCGTACGGCGAAAATTCCAAAAGTTCGAAAGGGTATCCGGAGTTTCTGAGGACATGAGCCGCCGTGCGATCAATTTCAGCGCAGCCATGACGGCTCTTCTTGTAGTGAAGTTTGCCACCGTCCCCGACCCCGCTCAAGACTAATCCGTGCTTGATGAGTGGAAGCTTGTCTTCATTGAGCGCGATCCAGGTTATGGCGCCGATGGTGCCTGGAATGAACAAGAAGCGGTAGGAATAGCGCCGCGGCAAAGTTCTCAAATGTTTTGCCAGTGCTACCGCTAGCGCGATCCCGGATAGATTGTCATTGCACAGCGACGGATGGCACGTGTGGCAGGAAATCAATACCTCATTTTGCGTTTCGCCCGGGAGGAAGTACTCACCGTACGTGAGGCAACCATGGTCTAACATCGAGTCGATGCAGATCTCGTAGTCGTCCTCGTCGAGGGCTTCGAGCTGGCGCTGTGTTAGGCAGAAGCCCCAAGTCTCTTTGTAATAAGAAGTTCGATAGGGAATCCAATCCGGACGCTCGGGGAGCGTAAACAGGTGCTTTTTTAATTCAGAGAGAGAGATGCGCCGCTGGACGGGCACGCTGTAGTTTACGACGTGAAGGTTTGATTTTGAAAAATCGATGACCCTTTCACCTTTACTGTTCTTCACGAAAGCGTCGCGGATATTCCATTCCTTGGGCACCGTCCAGTCAAACACCTTCGTGTCGGTGGGAACTTCACGCATCTCCATAGGAATGTGACCTTGCAAGATGCGTAGAGTCTGGCGAACACCATCCCCCGTAATACTGCGACAGATGGGGAAAAGCTCTGTAATCAGGCGGTACATCTCTTGACCTGTTGTGCTCTGGTCGACGCCGTTGTGCAAGGTATGCAAGTTCTTCTCTTTCGAATTGCCTCTAGGAGCGGAAGTCCGGATAAGTTCTGTCCCGCTCGACGATGATCCGCTCGCCAGCCGGCCACTCAATTCCGAAGACCGGATCGTCCCAACGGACTCCCCGGGAATGTTCGGCAGAGTAATATTGCGACATCTGGTAGAAAACCTCGGTGTCGTCCTCCAGGGTTTGAAATCCGTGCGCAAAGTCTTCCGGGACGTACAGCATCTTCCTGTTTCGTGCTGAAAGCTCAACAGCGAAATGCTTCCTGAACGTCGGCGAGGAAGGTCGCAGGTCGATGATGACGTCATAGATAGATCCAGCAATACAGCGCACGAGCTTCACTTCCGAGTAAGGAGCCACCTGAAAATGCATGCCACGCAAGCAGCCTTTAAACTTGTTGAAAGAAACATTGCACTGGACCACCTCTGAGTTCAGCCCGAGAGCTTCGAATTCACGCCGGCAGAAGGTGCGTGCAAAAAATCCGCGCTGGTCTTCGTGCATCTCCACTTCGATCACGAACGCGCCGGGCAGCTCAGTTTCCTTAAAAATCAAGTCGCACCAGCAGCTCAAGAATCTGCTTCAGGAGCTTTTCACTTGCAGTTCGGCGACGGCGTCGGAGGTCTGCCAGCGAAGGTCGGAGCCCAAGCGGCCCGAGCTTAACAGCCGCTGGATGTGGTCAATCCGCTTGTAGCGCTCGCCTTCAAAATCCTCGACCCGCAGACCCACCTTCCTGTAGGCGTCGTAGAGTTCGCGAACGCCACGGCGTGCGTCCCATTTTGGCCGAAAACCTTCAAGCGTTTTCGCGACGAGGCTGAAATCTGCGCGGTAACACCGCTTGTCTGGTCCAGCATCTGGGGCGAATTCAATCGTGCAGCCTGGAACGGTTTCTTTTACAATTTCGGCCAAATCACGAATTTGGTAATTCTCTTCGGAGCGTCCCACGTTGAAAGCCCGATTGCGAATCGCGTCCAAGGGCGTCTGCAGTGCTGCGAGGAAGGCAAGAGAAATGTCTTCGATGTGCACGATCGGACGCCACGGCGTGCCATCGCTCTTGATGTATACGCGTCCCGTGGTGTAGGCCCATGCCGTCAAATTGTTCAGTACCAGGTCAAACCGGAGGCGTGGAGAAACGCCGTAAGCCGTTGCATTGCGGAGGAACGTGGGGCTGAAATTTGTGTCAGCTAGCTTTGCTACTTCCTGCTCCACGAGCACTTTGGAGCGGCCATAGGGAGTAACGGGGTTGAATTCAGCAGTCTCATCCAAAATCTTGTCTCCCGCCGCCCCATACGTGCTGCAGGAGGAAGAGAAGAGAAAGCGTTTGACTCCCACACTCTTGGCTAACCGGGCAAGCCGCACGGACGCATGCTGATTGATATCGTATGTCAAATCCGGATTCAGATTCCCAAGCGGGTCGTTGGACAGGCCTGCAAGATGAATCACAGCATCAAACCCCTCCAGGTCCGTCTGCTCAACATCCCGGAGGTCTTTTCGAATCGAAGGGAAATCTCTCGGAGGCTCACCAAAGGTACATTGTTCAAATAGATCGCTATCCAAGCCAACCACTTCAAAGCCTGCATCTGCGATGATGGGTGCCATGATGGTCCCGATGTAGCCTTTGTGACCGGTGATCAAAACTCTCATCAAGTTGCTCCAGGAACGAACTCACACACCTCACGGCAGTGCTCAATACGATAGTTCCGCAGCCTTGCGCATCCGCCTTTCTCTGTCTCACACTGAGAAGGGAATTTGCAAGAATGCAAGCGAAGCTCCCAGTTACGAGCATTAAATGGGTTTGCAACTGGTCTGCCATGTCGGGAGGGGGGGGCTGGCATTAACTCGTTTAAAGGAAAAGGGTTATCTAGACGGTTAAGCTGTTGCCAACCCAAATGTATGTACGTCGAGTCTCACAATTTACCCTATGGTGGCATAGATTTTCACTGCTCAACCGATGATCTCCAGATAACCCTTTTGGATCGCGAAGTGATTTTGCCGCTGAGAGGTCCGATTTTGCCGATCCTCCCTGGTTGGGTAAATTCAGCCCAAGTATTTGAAAAAAATGTAGTTAATGTTTAGCCTGTGAAATCTTGCACCCCAGCAACAACTTGGAAACCGATTGGCAAATACAGGCAACGGTTTTCACCAATCCTGCAGGCTGTTAGCGATAGGCAAGAATCCAAGACCAAGCAAGTGCGAAGCCTCTAAAATAAGCCATTATTTATCAGCTAGTTGTGACTCGTCCATGGCGAACCATTGCTAAACAGCTTGGCGCGCCTTGTGGAAGGTTGATTGCGAACAAGGCTAGGTCCAGTGGTGGGAGTGTATCACGGCAGCTTACCTGGAAAGAGTTCTTGCTGTTTCGACAAAGTCCTCAAAAGGAAGGTTCCAAGCCAGGATGATTACCGAACCCAGCGGCGATCAATGGTACGCGCTCCAGTTAAGAACTCGTTGGGAGAGCTCGACAGCAGCAGTGCTTTCAAACAAAGGATATCAAACCTTTCTTCCAACCTACCAGACATTGAGGCGAGGCCGTGGAAGGTCGGTCGAAGTTCAGGCCCCGCTCTTTCCCGGATATTTATTCTGCCGCTTTAACGTGTTTGATCGCCTGCCCCTACTGATCACTCCCGGCGTTGTCGCCGTGGTTGGGAATGGGCGCACCCCGATTCCTGTCGAGAATTCGGAGCTGGAAGCGATTCGGAAGATGGTATCCACCGGCCTGAGAATCGAACCTTGCCCTTACTTGGAGGTCGGCCAATTGATCCGGATTGAGGATGGAGCGCTAAGCGGTGTTGAAGGCATCCTGACCGCATTCAGGGGTGCCCACCGGATTGTAGTTTCCATCTCATTGCTTCGGCGGTCCGTGGCACTCGAGATTGATAGGTCTGCGGTCTGTCCGGTTCAGCTAAGGCAGAACATGCCGGTTCAGTCAAGCTCCATTCTACCTGCGTTCGAAGAGGTGGTCGCTTAGTTTTTGGGAGTTTCGAATTCAGCCCGGGCGAAGTGTCCTCGGGCTTTAGTTCACGAATCGGTTTGCGAGTTAGTTCTGGCATGGTTGCCGGAGAATTTTCTGGATAGGGTTGTACAAAGGCCGACAACAGATGGGAAACAGCTACTCAAGAATTCCAGCGCTTTGGGAACAGGGCCTACTGCGTTTCACGGTTCGTAAGACCAGTTCGACTTCTGGCTCTTTCCTTGCCAACCGGGAGCAGATCCTGCTGGAGGATTCTTTCCACAACATTCTGACGCTCGAGCGCCGGCGGGCAGAGCGGTCTCGCAGACCATTCGTTTTGATGTTGGTCGATGCCAGTTCGGTCGTCGAAGACAAAGGCGCCGATCGCATTATGTCGCGCGTCATTTCAGTTCTTCTCAAATCCACTCGCGAGACGGATATGGTCGGCTGGTACGAAAATGGCTCCGTGCTTGGGGTCATCTTCACGGAAATCAACCTGCAATGCGAGAATCCGATCACGGATATTTTGCGTTCAAAAATCGCCAATGCACTACAACTTGAGCTGACCTGGGAGGTCGCTTCGAATCTGGCAATTAGCGTACATTTGTTCCCTCAGGCCCCCGGCCAAGAAGTAGATGAACCTGCTGCCAATACGAGATTCTATCCAGATCTCTCCAAAGGACAATCGAAGAAGCGCCTTCCCCTTGCCGTAAAGCGTGTGATCGATGCCGCGGGTAGCGCCGCGCTGCTCATCATTCTAAGTCCTCTGCTTGCAGTCATCGCAGTTGCAATTAAACTGACTTCCAAGGGTCCCATAGTTTTCCAGCAAGAGCGGCTTGGTCAGTTTGGATCTCGTTTCAAGTGCCTGAAATTTCGCACGATGCATACGAACAATGACCCAAAGGTCCACCAAGAATACATCCGGGGTTTCATTGCCGGCCGACCCGATAGCAAGGACGATAAATTAGGGAAGCCCGCCGTCTACAAGATCAAGAATGATCCCCGCGTAACGCCGCTCGGCAGATTGCTTCGGAAGACGAGTCTTGATGAACTTCCGCAATTCTGGAACGTTCTAAGAGGCGAGATGTCTCTTGTTGGTCCGCGCCCGTCTCTGCCGTATGAGTTCGCGATCTATGACATATGGCACCGGCGAAGAGTTCTGGAGGTCAAGCCTGGCGTCACCGGATTGTGGCAGGTGAGCGGCCGGAGCCGCACCTGCTTTGATGATATGGTTCGACTGGACTTGCGGTACTCCCAATCCTGGTCGCTTTGGCTCGATCTACGGATTCTCATTGCGACTCCGGGTGCTGTTATTAGTGGCGAAGGTGCTTACTAGCGCACTGGGAAATCGATGGCTGTTGTTTGCCTCGTGGATTGCTCTTTCCTGTCTGCTTTTTAAAATCCCCTTAACTGCTTTCATCCGGATGTCCCTTTCGAACGATGACACCTCCTACCTTGTGCTCATCCCATTTATGAGCGGCTGGGTTCTTTACGTGGAACGTAGAAAGATCTTTCTGAACCTTTCCCACGACAAGGTATTGGCAGGCATTTTACTGCTTTTGGCTATCACCGCAGCGCTCGCTTCGCGTCTCGCAGGTGGCATTTCAGTGCAAGGCTTAGATGTGTCGATCATTATTCTGTCGCTCCTATTGGCGTGGGTAGCGGGTTTCGCTCTTCTATTTGGAAGGGTTGCTTTAACAACGGGATACTTCCCTCTTCTCTTTCTCTTGCTGATGGTCCCGCTGCCCAATCTCTTTCTCGACCGTGTCATCTATCTCCTTCAGGAGGGGTCAGCCTGGACAACAGGAGCCCTTTTTGACCTCGCTGGAGTCCCCGCCTTGAGAGACGGCTTAGTCTTTCATCTTGCACGGATCAACATTGAAGTGGCTAAGGAGTGCAGCGGCATCCGCTCCAGTATGGCCTTGCTTATCCTGGCGCTTTTGGTCGCTCATTTTTATATTACGAGTTTCTGGAAGAAAGTTTTGTTTTTGTGCTGTGGGCTGCTTATGATGGTCTTGAAGAATGGCATACGCATCTCCACCCTGACCTTGCTTGCCATTTACGTTGATCCCGGCTTCCTTCATGGAAAGCTACATCACCAGGGTGGCGTCATTTTCTTTCTCTTTAGTCTGTTACTCCTCGCCCCTCTACTCTGGTTGCTCCAGCGTGGTGAGGCCATTCCTAAGCACGATCTACCATTGCCGGTGCTGCCGTCCGAAAGCGACCTCCCAAGCGCCTGATTACAATAGACTTCGAGTATGCAGCCACTTAACAATCTAAAATGTGCGAGGATGAGATCCCATTCCTGGCAAAGGTATGAGTTGGAAGAAGCAGACAACTTCCCTGCTATTGATCTTCTGAATTGTCACCGGAATAGTCGGCGTAGTATCCGTAGTAGGCGCTGCTCTTTTCAACGTCATTAAGGACGACGCCAAGGAGATTTTTCTTCAAGAATTCCGAGGATGCTCTCTCTGCAATTTGGTAGGGGGTCTTCCCGGACCTCACCACGAAGAGCACACCATCGCACAGATCTGCCATATTGCTTGCGTCGTGGACGGGCAGAGTCGGCGGCGAATCCAAAATAACCCAGTCAAAGATCGGCGTAACGAGATCGAGCAGGCTTTTCATCCGTTCGCCAAGGAGCAGCTCGCTAGGATTCGAGACCTGCGTTCCACCTGGGATAAAGAATAGATTCCCGCCCGTGGGGTTCTGGATTACCGCATATTCGTCGGCTTCCCCGCTCAGATAGTCCGCAAGACCTGGACCATTTGGAGCACCGAACAACTGGTGCAAGCGTGAGGCGCGCAGATCAGCATCGATGAGGAGCACACGACGATCCGGCTGACGCACGATCGAATGCGCCAAGTTGCCCGCAATGAACGTCTTACCCTCTGCTTTGACACTACTGGTCACAAGCACTTTCTTCATCGGACGAGTCGCTGCGATTTGATACAGCCTGGAACGCAAGGTGCGAAAGCGCTCTGCACCAACCCTCTCCGCCTCTGTTTTTGAATGAACCTTCATCCGCGGATCCAACTGCCAAGTCGGGTGGGCGCATCGCTTCACAAGGTCATCAAAACGAAGACAGGTCAGACCTTCTGCCATAGGGTTGGCCCGAGCGGCCAATTCCGCCACCTGGATTCCCATGCCAGACGCAGACTCAAACGCCGGCACGACATCCGCGGGGGCTGGCGGCTCATTTGCCGCCACGCGCGACGATCTTTCTTGCGCTGCTTTCTTAAGTGCCTCGTGAATCCGGCTCATCTTATCTGTAGATGCCTTCCTGTAAGAGGGCCGTCAGACCCTCGTACTAACTGGTATGTACTTGGCTTCCGCTTGCGCGGCGCTCTCCCGGGCGGAAGTAGCTGCCCCCAGGTTGGGGATTAGTCCCAGAACTGGAAGCTTGAGGCAAAGCTCGACGTCCCGTTCCGTGTAGATTGATTTATCGTTGATCAAAATCAACCCCAGGATTCCCAGACCCAGTGCAAACCCCCCGCCGAGCCCGCCGCCTATGAAATTCAGCTTCTTGGGGAACGAAGGCCTGTCCGGAAGACTAGGCGGGTCAAGCACGCTGAAATGCTCGCCTTCTTGCTGCTGCTGCAGATCACTCGTCATCGATGAGTGGTTAAGTTCCTTTAGCAATTCATTGTAGAAATCGAGCGCGCTCTGGTGGTTCCGTGTCAGCTCTTTCAGCTGCTGCTCGACGATGGGGCTTTCCTCAACTCGTGCCTGCAGCACCCCGATCTGTTTCTGTATCTGAGCCTGCCGTTTCGTCAATTCTTCGATACTTACTTCGTTTTGGTGAAGATTTACGCGGAGCTGCTGTATTTGCGGAGGTTCTTTTCTGAGCGTTTGCGCGCTTTCGCTAGCGGGAGCAGTCACTTTTGCTGCATCTTTGATTCGCTTTTTTACTTCTTCGACGCTGCGCTTAAGCTTGATGACGTCCGGGTGTTCCGCCGTGTAGCGCGCCTGCAACATTGCCAGTTGGTCTTGCAACGCATTCAGCTGCTGTTCCAGGGTCTCCGGATTTTTTCCAGGCGTACTCAGCGAGGCCTCCCAGTTAGCTAGCTGCTCATTAAGCAAGGATTCGTTGAAGGCCTTGTCCTGCTGCGCACGGTTTAGCGCTTGGGTGTTCGCTTCGAGCTGCGAGTTCATGCCCATTAACAGACTCAAGTTTGCTTGTGTTTCTTCTGGCAATATGCCAAGGTTCTTTCTCTTGAATTGCGCGAGTTTCGCGTCTTGTTCGTCAATTTTCGCTTTGGCATCAGCCAGTTCTTGTTGCAGGAAAGTTGTCGTCCGCTTCGCCTGTTGTTCGGAGGCGCGTTCATTCTGTTCCATAAACATCGACGTAATATCGGAACAGATCTGTTGCGCAAGTCGTGGCACCGGGAAAGTTACTTTCACAAAGAACCCGGGCAATCCCTGGTGTTGTGTCCCCGGCATGGATTCGAGAGGAGTGACTGTAATCGAGGTTCGCAGCAACTCGACCGCGTCATCCGTGTGAACTTTCCCATGAAGCTCCGGAAATAAGCCGAGTTTTTCAATGATGGGCTCGAGCCGGCTTCGGCTCAATATCTGTTCTTGCATGGACGCCAGACGGTGATTGAGGTCTTCCGTAACGACGGGCTTCACAATATCGCTTGGGACGCCGGGCTGTTGCACAAGGATGAGGGTCTGCGAGGTGTACTTTTTGGGTAACACCATGGCTGCCGCCATTCCCATACTGCCGCCTGTGATCACGGTAATAGCGATGATCCACCAAAACCGGCGAAGGACCCGCTTTGCATCCTCAGCAGCAATCTCACCGTCTCGAACCATAAGCTTCCTCGTTAAGAGTTTCTGTGCGTCGATTTAGGAACTGTCCGCGCACTGGTTGACGCTCAGGAATGTAAAGCACGCTTCTTGCCAGGAGATGCCATGGTCCACGGTCCCCTCGGCTCCTATTAAGTCATTTCTTATGAATATCTTATGAAAAAGATGGCGCTCCTTCTCTCGCATACAAGCGGGTTAGCCCTAAAGCCGACACACTCTGGAGTGGAAGTTCTCTATCCACATTATCCCATGGATTCTCCACATCACGGCCCCATTTTTGACGTTTTCCGTTGCCCGGCACGAGCGCGTTGATTGGTCCAGGACAAGGACTCGACTTAAGTGGTTTATTTTCAATGTCGAAGGAAGGACTAGTCTGATCGGACATCGTTGCAATTTCGGGGTGCAAATTGCAAGCACTTGGCTCAAGCCGTTCTGCTCAGGGGAGCGGGAGGACGTTTAACTTCAGGAGCGTTTGACAATGCATCGTAGGGCCTCGTTAGGGTGCTTCTTGTGCAGTTGCGTGCTGATAACGGCTCTTGGGACTGGTTGCTCCCTTGACCCCAAGGTGAGGAAGCAGAGATTCTTCGAGCAAGGGAATCAACAGTTTGAGCTGGGCAAGTACCCCGAAGCTCTAATCTACTACGGCAGGGCTCTCCAGATTGATCAGGGCTTCGCCGAAGCGCACTACAAGATGGCCCAGTGCCACATTAAGCAGCGGAGTTGGGCTGCCGCCTACCAGGACCTGCAACATACTACGGACCTCCAGCCGGATCACTGGCCCGCGCAGCTTGACTTGGGACAGCTGCTCTTGGCGGCTGGCAGAGCACAGGATGCTAAGGACCATGCACTTCTTATCCTTCGCGGCAATACCGGGCACGCTGACGCGCAAATGCTGCTTGCCAATGCAGACGTGGCTTTAGGCAATTTGAAGGATGCTTTGGAGGAGGCAACAGAAGCCACGAGGCTGGCTCCTGAAAGGGCCGTTGCCTTCATTAACCTGGCGTTGATTCAAGTGCGAGCAGAAGCTCTCACTGAAGCGGAAGCCAATCTAAAAAAAGCTGAATCTCTCGATCCCTCTTCAATCGCGCCACCTATGGCTCTCGGTGACTTTTATCAGCGGCAAAAGCGCTCTGCCGAGGCGGAACAGGAGTTTCAATCAGCCGTGACCCTGGCACCGAAGGACGCCATGCCACGCGCGGCACTCGCAGCGCTCTATGTGAGTCAGGGGAAAAATGCGCTCGCCGAACAGACTCTGACTGACGCCAAACTACAACTTCGTGACAATCCTGCCGGCTACCGCATGCTGGGTGATTACTACCTCAGTCGGGGGGAAAACAGTAGAGCGCTTACGGAGTTCGGTGCTCTTTTGGCCGAGCACCAGGACGATTTACCGGTACGTAAGACGTACATTCAACTCTTGATCCTTGATCATCGAATCGATGAGGCCGCCCAAGCCAATGAAACGATCCTGAAAAAATCGCCGCGGGACACGGAAGCGCTTATATTTGCTGGGCAGATAGCGCTTCAACAGAAAAAAATGGACCAGGCTGCGCAGATTTTGCAGGGGGCTCTTAAAGACGCGCCCGAAAACGTCATGGGGCATTACCAGTTGGGCCTGGCCTTTGAGCAGAAAGGAAATTTGAACCAAGCCGAGAGCGAGTGGCGAGAAGCCGTGAGGCTTCGTCCGGCGTTTCTGGAAGCGTGGCGCGAGCTGGGAGCAAGCGCCATGCGGCGCGGGGATTGGAGATCTCTTGAGCCCCTTGGCGACCAGCTCATAAAGCTTGCGCCTCGTTACATCGACGGCTATTTGCTTCACGCCACGGCACGCGTCAATCAGGGAGATGCGTCGGGAGCGGAAGCCGATCTCAACGAAGTGCTACGCCTAGCCCCGCAGAGCGCTGTCGGGTATGTAAAACTAGGCCAGCTCCGCCTTGCGCAGAAGCGCTGGAGTGACGCCAAAGATTTCTTCAGCCGGGGCCTTGCCCAGGAACCCGATTCGCTCGAAGCCATCCAAGGATTGACGAGCTTGGATTTAAGCCTCAACAAGATCCCCGACGCGCTCCGTCTTATCCAGTCCCAAATTTCTCGCAACCCCGCTGAGCCCGGCTTGTACCTCCTCCTGGGCGAAGTATTGCTCCAGAATAAGCAGTTGGATCAGGCAAGAGGAGCGCTGACCCGGGTCGTGGAAATTGACAAGCAGAATGTCAACGCTCTTGTCCTGCTCGCCCAATTGGAAACCTCTCAAGGCAGCACGGATGAAGCCATTTCAGACTACAAGCGCGCCATTGAAGTCGCGCCGAATAACGTTCAGCTCTACGTTGCTCTCGGTGGCGTTTACGAAAAGCTAGGGGATTGGCAGACGGCCAAAATCCAGTATGAAAAAGCTTTAGCGCTACAGCCCGATGATCCCTTTGCTGCCAATAACCTTGCTTATATCATGCTGGAGCATGGTGGCAGCGTGAACGTGGCTCTTACGCTCGCGCAAACCGCCCGTCGTGGTTTGCCAAATTTGGCAAATTCTGCCGACACGCTCGCTTGGGCTTACTTCCATAACGGAGCCTTTTCGGTTGCTGCTCCTCTCTTGGAAGACGCGGTTACGAAGTCCCCACAGAATTCCACCTATCGTTACCATCTTGGATTGACGTACCAGAAGCTCAACGACTCAGCTCGCGCGCGGGCCGAGCTCGAAAATGCCATTCGCATTGATCCTAAGTCTCCCATCGCGAAGGAAGCGCAACGCGCTTTGCGTCAACTGCAAGGTACTTAGCGGTGTCTCCTGTTTTCGCGACCGGGATGTAGGAATCGAATGAGCAGGGGCGCCAGCTCCCCAGGTTCCGTCTGGGAATGGCCTCAGCGGGCTGGCAGCTACGGAATGGCCGCCGAAACCTCGTTTGAAAAGAGGCTCTCTATACCGTTAGAGTCAATGGCCGTCGTCACGTAGTAGTACGTCGTGCCGTTACTTACCGTAGCATCTGTATAAGCGAGACTCGAGTTCAATGTGGAATTGATCTTCACATAAAAACTCCCGCTCACTGTGGTGCGATAGACATTGTACCCAGCTACCGTGGAGGTACTGGCATTCCACGTCAACGCCACCGTATGCGCCTGCTGCGCCGTCGCCGTAAAATTAACTCCAGTCACATTGGCCCCGTTGATCGTCGCACTTTGACTCGTTGGGCTGAACGTGTAGCCTGTATTGCTGGGCGTAACTGCATATGTCCCGTTGCTCAACCCCGTAAACGTAAAGCTGCCGGAGCTGTTGGCAGTGGTCGTTGTACTCGCTGCGCCACTCAACGTCACCGTGGCGCCGGACCCGCCGGCGGTTGGACTGATCGCCCCGGAAATACCAAACGTTTGGCCCGTCTGTGCCGTAGCTGCAAAATTGACTCCGGTCACATTGGCTCCGCTGATCGTCGCATTTTGACTGGCAGGGTTGAACGTGTACCCTGCCCGACTCGCCGTAACCGTGTAAGCCCCGTTGCTCAACCCCGTAAACGTAAAGCTGCCGGAGCTGTTGGCCATCGTCGTCAGATTCGCCGCTCCGCCCAGCGACACGGTCGCACCGCTCCCACCTGCCACCGGGGCAATCGTCCCCGAAATGCTAAACGTAAGAGGGGACGGCTGCGTCTGGGTACTCTTCCCGCTGACAAGGCCAGCACATCCCGACGCGAACAACACGGGCAGTAGTATCGAGATAAATAATAGGAGCTGGCGCCCGGAAGTCACTCGGCTTTGCGAGCAGCCTGGCTTGTCCATCCGGCCCCAGTCTTGTTCAAATCGCATTGTCCCGGACCCCTCAGCCTTCCCACGCTGAATGTCAGGGTACCCCGGGAGCTTTTTGGCAGATACTGATTGGAAGTCCAAATTAGGTACAGGTATTTACCCTGCCCCTGAGGGTCAGGAAGCACAGGTATCCTCCCCGTGTCGCCGGCACCACAACTCGGGCCGTTGACGAGTAACTCGTTCTCTCCATTCAAGTTACCGGGGGTAGCACGTCACCCGGATCTTTTGGGAGCTATTGGAAGCCAGTTCTTCAAGATCTTGGCAATTTGTCCCAGGCGCTGCAACTCAGCAACCCTCGCCGGGGTTATGGCCTCAGTCACTTTTCGTCGCACCAGTCATCCGCACTGAGTCTCATCCCCGTACTCAGGGTATAGGAGCCGAGACCTCGTTCGAGAAGACGCTCTCGTTACCACTTGAGTCGACGGCGGTGGTCACATAAAAGTATGTGGTCCCGTTCTGGACAGTTGAATCGGTGTAAGAGAGAACGCCGATAAGTGACGAATTGATTTTTACGTACCCTGTTCCGCTCGTCGTGGTGCGATAGACGTTGTAGCCAGTCACGTTAGAGGAGGTGCTCGCGTTCCAAGTCAGCGCTACCGAGTGCTGGACCGGCGTTACTCCTGTGCCGGTTAAAGTCACCGCCGTTGGCGACCCTGTGGCATTGCTCACGATCGAGACGCTTCCATTCACGCTGCCTGCGACGCTGGGGCCAAACGTTACGGAAAGCGTGAGGGTCTGAGAGGGCGTCAAGGTCACGGGAGCGGCGCCACCGGTCATCAGATAACCGGCACCACTCAAAGTGATTTGAGAAATGGTCACATTGGAATTGCCCGTATTGCTAATGGTGACCGTTTGCGCCAAGGAAGTCGTCCCCGTCGTCACGTTGCCGAAGTTTAGACTTCCCGGCGTAATTCCCAATGTAAGTGTGGCGGCAATAGCCGTTCCACTGAGGCTGACGGAGGTCGGTGAGCCCGCGGCATTGCTCACGATAGAGATGCTGCCGGAGGCGAGGCCAGTCGCGGTCGGCGCGAAGGCTGAGTTGATTGTCGTTTGCTGGCCAGCGTTCACGTTTAGCGGCAGCGAGAATCCGCTGACGCTGAACGGCGCACCAGAAGCGCTGATCTGGGTAATGGTCAAAGTTGCTGTGCCGGTATTCTTGATGATCAGGGGTTGTGTGGTGGTGGTTCCCACTACGTCGGCGCTTCCAAAGTTGACAGGATTCGGGGTCACCTGAATCGCTGGTGCTGGGGCAGGATTTACCGTCAGCGTCGCTGCGCTGCTCGTTACCGTCCCCGCCGTGTTCGTCACCACCACCGCGAACGTCGATCCGCTATCCGTCGTCGCCGTCACCGGCGTCGTGTAGCTCGAAGCAGTCGCCCCCGAAATGTTCACGCCGTTCTTCTGCCATTGATAACTCAGCGGCGCGGTTCCTCCCGCCACCACCGTGAATGTCGCCGTCTGGCCCGCCGTCACCGTCTGGTTCACCGGTTGCGTCGTGATCGTTGGCGCTACCGGCGCCGCATTCACCGTCAGCGTCGCTGCGCTGCTCGTTACCGTCCCCGCCGTGTTCGTCACCACCGCTTGGAACGTCGATCCGCTGTCCGTCGTTGCCGTCACCGGCGTCGTGTAGCTCGAAGCAGTCGCCCCCGAAATGTTCACGCCGTTCTTCTGCCATTGGTAACTCAGCGGCGCGGTTCCTCCCGCCACCACCGTGAATGTCGCCGTCTGGCCCGCCGTCACCGTCTGGTTCACCGGTTGCGTCGTGATCGTTGGCGCCGTCGACGTGGCACTCACTGTGAACTGGACTCCTGTCACGTTGGCGCCATTGACAGTCATACTCTGGCTGCTTGGGGTAAACTTGAAGCCTGAGTGACTTGGGGTAATTCCGTATGTGCCATTCGGTAATCCGGTAAGTGCGAAATTGCCGGAGCCGTCGGCCGTCGTCGTCGCGCTCGCGGCACCCGTCAGGGACACCACCGCCCCGGCTCCACCGCTTACAGGACTGATCGCGCCCGAAATGCTATAACCCGCCGTCTTAAACGACCCGCTGCCTTTCCCATGGTTATTTTTTGCGTCAGTTGAAGCCACTTGGTAATAGTAGGTAGTGCCCGCGGCCAGGCCAGAAAGCATTACCTGGTGGTTGGTGACCATTGTTGAATCAACTGGGGTGCTGTTTCCGTAGGAAGTGGTCGTTCCATAAATAACCGCGGAGTCGGCCGGGACGTTTGTTGACCAAACAATTTGAGTGGCCGAGGTCGTCATGGATGTGGCTTGTACGTTCGAAATGGTGAGCGTAGTGGGCGGGGTCGTGTTATTGCCGCTCACGAGCCCGGCACACCCGGAGATTATGGTTAAAGGCGCGAGGGCAAGCGCGGCAAGTAACGTGCGCTTCTCTAAGAATTTACCGAACTCACGAAGCAGATCTGGCGTTCGCATCTGCTGCGAGCTCGGTCCAACTCTCTTCCAATTTTTCTCCGGGATTTCCGGCCCGTGCAGAACGCCCGCGCACTCGAACAACAAAGCCTTATGGGACGACCGTCCGATCTTCACTTTTATTTTTTCCTCGGGGCTTTAGTCAGCGCGTGGACTAAACGGGAGGGTGGGGTCCGCCGGAGTCACCGCTCGCGCTCGTTCTAACTTCACACGAATAATAAGGAGGCTAAGGATTCGTTAACTACTGGTGTGAAGGACAGATTTGGTGCAGGGTTTTCAAATAACGATACAGTTCGGGGGGAGGGCCAGACGGCCACCAATCCATTGCCCGATAGGACAAAGGGCTCGAGGAATACGCAAGCCAGATTTTTCAACGCCGATTTGCAGTCGGGATGAATTTGATGCCGGTTGGCGCAAATGGAAGAGATTATTTCTTAACTGTGGTTACAATTTTCGTCGTGTTATTCGCAGCCGGCCGAAAACATCGGGGTAAAGAAAGGATTCCCGGTCCAGAACCTTCAGTCCGCGGCGGAGTTCGAGGAGTCTGCCTGGTTTTCCTGCCTCGAGGCATACGCTTTGCGTTTTCCCGCAAAGCCTGCGTCCCGAATCTTGTAAATTAGGGCCCGGTAACTGATTTTCAGAACCTGCGCGGCTTTCCGCCGGTTCCATTGGTTGGACCTCAGTGCTTCGAGAATGACGTTTCTCTCCAAAGTACGGATAGCTTCTTTGGATATGGTTTTGAGGGAAACGACATCCTCCCCGTTCAGATGGGGCGGCGTCCATGAGGCGCGTTTTTGCACCACGTTCTCCGGGATCGACGCAGCGGCGCCAATCAGGACATGACGTGCAATTCCGTTCGAAAGCTCGCGGGTATTTCCCGGCCAATCCAGATTCTGCAAGTATTGGACTGTCTCATGGCCCAGCGGTTCTGCCTTTTTTGCAAACTTTTTTTCAAAGAGATCGAGGAAGTATTCAGCCAGCAGTGGAATGTCTTCCCGCCGTTCACGAAGCCGCGGCAATCTAATTCGGACTACGTTAATTCGGTAATACAAATCCGCGCGGAATCTTCCCGCCTCGATCTCCTGCTCCAGATCTTTATTTGTCGCGCAGATTAAGCGTGTTTCCACTGCTCTTTCCGACTCGTCTCCAATTCGCGTGAATCGCCCGTCCTGGAGAAAGTGCAGAAGCTTGCTTTGCAATCCTAAATTGAGGTCGGCAATCTCATCGAGGAATAATGTCCCACAATGAGCCAGTTCGACTCTCCCCGGCTTTGATCCATGTGCTCCGGTAAAGGCACCCTTCTCATACCCGAAGAGTTCGCTTTCCATGAGCGATCCGGGTATTGCCGCACAATTGACCTTGACGAAATGTCCGTTGAACCAGGGAGAGTGGTTATGAATCCAACGTGCCAGAACCTCCTTTCCGGTTCCTCCCTGCCCGTCCAGCAAGACCGGGACATTCATCCCTGCGGTTTTCTCCGCCCGCTGCCGCACTGCCTTCATCGCCGGGGACCGGCCGAATACAATTTCATCCGGCGGCAGGATGTCAATGGGTTCGGTACCGCTTTTTTTCCTTGGCTTTTCGACAGACATATTTACCCAAAGGTCTTATCCGGAATTGAGATGCACACGGCCAACCATCGGGCGGTTTCTCTTGAGTGCTCAAGCGAAATGAAAAAAGTACTGTAACTCATTCTTTTACAATGATTTAGAATCTGCAGGGGCAGCTTGGTTTTAGTACTACCTTGCCGAAGACAACTGTAGCGGCACAAACAAAAGAGTAAAACATCTCCCTGATTTGAACAGGATTTTCTCTCCGGTGTCGCTGGAAGCACCGCTCACACCTCCGCGAACTCCGGCCTAGACGGGGTTATTGGAAAGAAGAGTTGCTACCTCGGCGGGAAGATGAACGATTCCAGCAGATCAGCGCGGGCCTTCTCATCCGACGCCACTACTCTTAGGATATCGCTAACCGAAAGCATCCCTCGAAATCCTTGCTTTTCGTCCACCACCAGGAGGTGGAAAATCGTGTTCTGTTCCATCAATCGCAGGCAATCTTCCAAATTGAAATCCGGCGTTACCGTGACGAGCTCTCGCGTCATGATATCCGAAGCCTTCATCCACGCAGGGCACTTGTTCTCTGCGGCGACTTTATCGGATATATCGCTGTGAGAAATGACGCCGGCGAGTTTACCGCCTGAATCCACCACGCCCACTGAGCGCACCTGTTTCTCCCGCAGATATTGCGCGGCCTGATGCACACTGGTCTCGTCCGTGATGAAGAAAACTTCCTTGCGGGACCCGATTAGATCCGCCACTTTCATTGGACCCTCCGGGGGTGCTCTGGCGGGATAGTAGGCCCAACCGTGCCAGGATTGCAAGAAATAATCATTGCTGATTCAACAGGTAGCAAGACGGAAGAAAGCGGGACGGGGAGATTTTCTGGGCGGTACCAATTCACTGTTGGAGGAATCTTTCGCCAGATTCGAATCAGGCTCTCGCAGCTTGCCCGCGAATAATGTCATAACGCTCGATTACGGCGGCCACTCCCATCCGGTCGTTGCCGTCTTCAAAGCGCCGTTCCACACGAATGATCTTTCCCAGGGCCCGCACGAGGACTTCCGTGCCACGGGTCAGTTCTGCCGGTAAGGTTAGCGTGATATCCAAGTGCGAACCAGCCTCCATGTTCTGATCCACAACAAAGTACAGGCCACGCGTAGAGATATCCCGCGTCTTGCCTTGTTGAGAATCCATTTCCCGGTCGGTTGGGACTCGAATGATGATCGGCAGCGATAAATCGTACCGCCGGGTTGTGCGACGCTCCGACATTCCACTAGCCTCCGGTTCGCTGTGTGCGAACATCCCCATCGACTGCGAGCCCTTGTCCCTATATTCTGAGTCGCTACCCAGGTCGTGGCGGTCGCTTTTGCAAGAAAAAGAGCTGGCGCAAGAAAATCGAACTCGCTAGTAAAGCGAGATCCCTTGTTTTCAGCAGCAGAATGCATCGTAATTGGCGTACAACCGCAAACTTCCCCGGCCGTGGTCTCGCAGGTCCCTGGGTCTTAATGCACAGGCTTAATCGGGCCGCGTTCCCACTGCCGTCGCCGCTTACTCGGAAGCCACGACTGCCGCAGTTTTCCTCGTCCGCGGTGTGTCCAAATTAAACTGCCGCATCTTGTAAAGGAGCGCCTTGTAACTGATCCCCAGCATTCTTGCGGCGTCTTTCCTGCACCACCGCGTTTTCTCCAGGGCGTCGGCGATCGCTTCCATCTCGGCTTCATCTTTCAATCCGCGAACTAATGCCTTTAGCCCTTGTTCTTTCGGCGGCACCGGATCTTCACGTGGCGAAGTGCGCTGCCGCGTAGCAGACATCTCCACGAGTTCGCGCAAGCTGCCTTCATCGTCTTCGAGAATCACGTAGCGCTTCACGAAATTCTCTAGTTCGCGCAGGTTCCCCGGCCACGGGTAATTTACCGCCGCATCTAGCAGGTGCTTGGAAGGTCCGGGAGCCGTCTTGCCAAATTTTTCGCTGTACTTCGTCAGGAAATGGCGAAATAGCAGCGGGATCTCCGCAGTCCGCTCGCGCAATGGCGGAACATTAATGGACAGCACGTTCAAACGATAGTACAGATCTTCGCGAAACTTCCCGCTTTTCATCGCCTCCTGAACATCGATGTTCGTCGCTGCCAGGACACGCACATCCGTCTCCACCAGGTGCCGTCCGCCGAGCCGCGAATACTGATGATCCTGGAGCACATGCAGAAGTTTGGCCTGCAGGTGCGTGCTCATCTCCGCGATTTCATCCAGGAAAATCGTGCCTTTGTTGGCCATCTCAAACTTGCCAGGCTTGCTGCGTACCGCTCCAGTGAATGCTCCCTGCTCGAATCCGAAAAGTTCCGACTCCAGCAGCTCTCCCGGTAACGCCGCACAATTGACCTTCACGAACGGCTGATTCCGGCGCTTCGATCGCAGGTGGATCATTCTCGAAACAACTTCCTTCCCCACGCCGCTCTCGCCGCAGATAAAAACCGGCACGTCCACTGGCGCGATCTGCAGGATCTGCTGGCGGATCCGCACCATCTGCGGGCTGGCCGCTAGGAAGCTCAGATCCTCTGTCACCTGATCGCAGTAATCGCGCAGCACCTGGTTTTCCGTGGCCAGCTCCTTCTTCTGGCGCGATTTCAGCATCGCCGCGTCCAGTTCCGATTTCTCGAAAGGCTTGGTCAGGTAATCGTGCGCCCCGATGCGGATGGCCTCCACCACCGTGCCCACCTCGTTCGAGCACGAAAGCATGATCACGTTCAGGCTCCGGTCAATCTGCATCAATTCCTTCAACGTCTCGATCCCGTTCATCTCCGGCATCAATACATCCAGAATGATGAAGTCCGGGCGATCGCCTTTATTCACCCTTTCGAGCGCATCTTTTCCGCTGCTGATCGCCTCCACATCAAATCCATCCACTTCCAGCAACGTTTGCAAATACTTTCGAATGCTCGGCTCGTCATCCACGACGAGGATTTTTTCTTTTGCGGACATTGACTTTCACCTCTCAACCGCCAAATTCGATTGGTTCAACCCTGATCCATCGGCAACAAAAACGTGAATTTGCTTCCCGTGGGCGAGGCGCCCTCCACCCAAATCTTCCCGCGATGCGCTTGGATGAGCCGCTTTGCGATCGCCAGCCCCAATCCCATTCCTGAGGTATTCCGGTCCACTCGCACGAAATCCTCAAAAATCTCTTGATGGTGCTCCGCTGGAATGCCGGCCCCCGAGTCCGTGACACTTACTTCTACGCTATTCGGGCGCGGCAGGCGAAACCGCCGCCGCTCTTCCGTGGGTGCGGCGGCCGCCACGCGCCGCTCCCAGAAGTGTGGCGCCGCGCGCAGGGTCACGCTGCCTCCTGCCGGCGTATGTTTCAACGAATTGTCGAGAAGATTGGCGGCCACTTGCTGCACTTTCTGGTAATCGAACCGGAACGTGGGAATGGACGGATCAATACTGGCATCGAGTCTCACGCCCTTGCGCTGAAAAGCCTCCGACCAGCGTTTTGAAAGTTCATCGAGGCAATCTCGCAAATCATTTTCGCGCAATTGCAAAACCAGCTTGCCGCTCTCCAGCGCCGAATAGTTCAGGAACATGGAAACGAGCCGCACCAGCCGTTCGCAGCTGTCTTTGGACTCTTCCAGGATGTCCTGCTGCTTGTCCGTCAAACGGCCCAGGGAACCTGCGAGCAAAAGGTCGTAGTAGCCTTTGATTACCGCCAGCGGAGTCTTCAGTTCGTGCGCCGCGGAAGCCAGGAACACTGTTTTCTGTCGATTGACTTCCTGCAATCTCAAATACGCGGCCAATAGATTCCGGTAAGTGATCTCTCGTTCCTGCAATAGTTCTTGTACGGTGAGTTGTGTGGCGGCGTCCGGCGTGGCCTGGGTTTCTGGCTTGTTTTCGAACTGCACTACCAGCCAATCTGCTTCCGGCATCCACTGCACGCGCGCAATGCCCTTCGTCTCGCCGGGCATCAGAGGAAGTTCTACTACATGATCGCCCTTTTCGATTTGGACGAAGATTTGCTTCGCGTCAATCTTTAGAACATCCTTGAACAGGTTTAATCCCGGCGTCCTGGGGAATCCTTGTGTCTCCAGGCACTTTTTTGCCCGCGAGTTCGCCAACAAAACGTTGCCGCCACGCTCGGTTACCAACAGTGATTTGTCCAGCGTGTCAAGCAGTCCGGTGACAAAATCGGCGGGAAATGACATGCGATTTCGTTCATCCGCCATCGGAGGCACAACAACCCTTCCAGCCATCGACTAAACCTGCCTCTCGACCCAAGTGGTAAAAATTTTCCCTCGCGGGTCTCACATCCTTGCAAACCGCCCTCGAAGTGTCAATGGTAAAAGCGTTCCACTTGCACATTTAGGGAAGGCAAGTGGATATCGCGAGAAGCAGACTCCCATGAGAAAATTGCTTCCCCTGATCTTGACTTGGATTTGATTCATAATGTTGCATTTAACAGTGAACCCGCAAAGACAATCTGGCATCTAATATGCAGGTATCCGTACTAGTTCGGAAGTACTAAGTGAGCCCCGGTGAACACCAAGACCCTCAAAGAAGAGCGGCGCGTGGGAACAGAGTCAACACGGAATTCGTCTCGTATTCGCCTGCAAGTTCCTGTTTTTGTCCGTGGGACTGACGCCTCAGGCTCCGAGTTCATAGAGCTCACAAAAACCCTGAATATCAGCGCTACCGGAGCCTGCATCGCTTGTACACACATCCTCCGCACAGATCAGGTCATCCACCTGACCATTCCCGCTCCCTCCCCCTCTTCTTCCGGCCTCCTGCCAAGCGAAACTCCCCCAATTATCGCCAAAGTATTGCGCCAGGATTCGGCTGGCGAGATGCGCCTTTTTGGACTCGCGTTCCTCCGCCCTTTGGATTGACGACCACAACCCCATTCTTCCCTTGAAAACTTGAAACCGGGCCCGGGTAGTTATGTAACAGTGCCTTTTTGTGCTTCTCATTTTTCCGTTGACTTTCGCTTGCACTCATCCCCTGTTTTTGTAATAGGATAACCCTGCTCTTCGGGAGGTAAGTTCTCAGAACGAGGGTACCAGGGCCCAGTACGAATGGCCTCTTGGTTGCTCCTCGTAAATAGTGAAAGCTTATATTGCTTTCCCCAAACCCCGCGGGGATTGACAGAGGTATGGTGTATACCGGATATGCCCAGCCCCGGCGCCCCTGCGCCCCCGCGCTTGCCGATTGAGGATTCCTATCTCGAGCTCCTAGCGGAAACGCTCGATGGCCTTGACCTGCCTGCGCGCGGGCAATTCCTTCAACGATACCTCCGCGCGATCACTCATCTTGATCTGCGTGAGGCTCAGGGTGTCCAGGTTTGGGACGATATGCTCTCTCGCCGCCGCGAACTGAGCAATCAAGCAGGCCGCCCAATCTCTTTGATGACCGCCCTAGTGGATGTTCTCTCCACAGCCGGTCTTCTTCGTGTCCCCATCATCATCGAATATGACGAACTGAAGAACCTGCAACTCAACGCCGTTACCGATGCCCTGACGGGTCTTTATAATCGGCGCCACTTCGTGGAATCGTTCGAGAAGGAATTGAATCGCGCTCGCCGTTACGTCTCCCCTCTAGGTCTTGTCATTTTGGATCTGCACCGCTTCAAGGAAGTGAACGACAAGCACGGTCATCCCCGCGGCGATGACGTGCTTCGCGCTGCGGCCGCCACGCTGAAGAAGGCTCTGCGTACGTCTGACTACGCTTTCCGCATCGGTGGTGATGAATTCGCGCTTCTCCTGCCTCAAACGGATGCTCCCCAGGCTCTCGCGCTCAGCCGTCGCATCGAAGCCGTCTTCGCTGAAATGCTCCAACCTCTCCAACTCGCCGTCAGTGTCAGCATGGACCATGGGGTTGCAAATTTTTCGCTCGACGGTGACGATGCCGAGCAATTGATTCGCGTCGCGGATGAACGTCTCTTTCGCATGAAACATGAAAACCACCGCAAAGCCGCCAATGGGGCCTCACAGGTAGAAACTCCCGAGCCCCTCCATTCTGCCCCCGAACCACCGGCCGCTGTTCCGCCTGAGCGTGCTGCCTCCTTGCCGGCCCCCATCTCCATCGAATCCAAGCGCCCGCCGGAGAAAATCGAAACCACCATTGAGGCTGCTGCATCCATAACTTCCGCCGCGATCTCCGCGAACGTCACGCCGCCTCCACCCCGCACTTTCGCCGTTCCGCGCAAAGCTGAGCGCGTTTCTATGACCGGGACCAACGCCTATGCTGTGATTGGTGAGCAGGGCAGCAGGCGCGCCCGCGTCCTCGACCTTGGCTTCGGGGGTGTGGCCATCGAATTGGACTCACCCGAAGAACTTCCGGAAAATCTTCTCGCGGTTTTGCATGTTCCTATTCTTCCCCCGGTGCGCGTCAATCTGAAGCCCGTTTGGAAGCAACAAACGAGCCAAGGTAACTACCGCGTCGGCTGTGCTTTCGTTTCCTGAATCTGTATCATCTCCGTTTTATTTGGTCCCTCTACTGCACCCACCGCAGCCTGATAGAATCTTGCGCCAAGATCCGGTCTCGCTCCGAGACCTGTCCCCGAAAGGACATGCGATGCTGAATGCCAAGCCAAGCCGCCCTCACTGGCCCGATTTCGGGGAAATGCCCTCTGACCCGACCGTGGGCCTGAAGCCCTGGAGTTGGGCTCTCGAGCGTCTCGAAAAATCCCACAACTATTGGATCGCCACTTCCCGCCCCGATTGCCGGCCGCACCTTATGGTCGTTTGGGGCATCTGGTGGAAAGATGCCTTCTGGTTCAGCACCGGTCCGCGCACGCGCAAAGCAAGAAACATCGCGGCGCATCCGTATGTTGTGATTGGAACCGAAGAAGCTGACGAGGCCGTCATGCTCGAAGGAATTGTCGAAGAGATCAGAGATCACGCTGTCTGGAAACTGCTCGCGAAAGTTTACAACAGCAAATACGGCGGCGACGTGGAACCGCTTCTCATGTCTTCGGGCGGCTCCGTCTTTCGGGTTCTGCCCAAAGTCGCCTTCGCTCAGGACGAGCACGCCCCAAACTTCGCCGCGTCCGTCACGCGCTGGCACTTTCAGGAAAACTGACGCTCACATTTTTTTCGCTGCGCTCGGCCTCCACTGCCTGTCAAGGTTTCGGCGATACATTCCACATCGCCTGTTTGATTTTCCACTCCCCGTTTGCTTCCCGATGAAGCACCATGGCCATCTTCCCGTAGCCCTCAAAATTCGGTTTCCCTTCCGGCGCACGCGCCACCTGATGTTCGGTAGCCCACTCGGTCGCCCAATCCCCGCACATCAGAATGTCATGAAACTGCATCTCCTGCTTTGTCACTTTGTATCCCGGCGCCTTTGCCAATGCGTCTTCCAGCCACGCCGTAATCTTCTTTCTCCCCAGAATCGGCGCTTCCCCCTGCATCAAAACCACTCCATCCTCCGCCCACATCGCCATAATGCCGGGCGTGTCCATCTTCAGGTGTAGTTCCAGAAATCTGTTGTTAAACGCCTCTATCTCCTCGCGTCCCTTGCTCTGCGAATTTCGCTCCGCCATTCGAACGGCCAGTACGCTGAACAGACCCATCCCTGCCGCCACTGCAATTTTTCCAAATCGCAACATGCAAACTCCTCCTCACGCCCGAATAAAATCCGCGCTAAATCTATCCAATCCCGTCTGCTCGATGAAGCCTCAAATCATCTTTCTCGCTCGCCGGTTTCCTTCTCGCCGGTCTCCATTTTGCGAAACTTGACACTTCGCGTACAATCAAGAATTGCTTCGCGACCTAGCGACGCGGCTGTAAGGGCCCGACATTGTGGGAGCGGCCGTGCAGACCGGACGCGACAGAATGGAGCTTCATGAAACCTGGTATTCACCCCGACTATCACCCCGTCACGGTGCACTGCGCCTGCGGCAACACCTTCCAGACCCGCTCGACCATCAAAGGCGACATGCTGCGCGTTGAAATCTGCTCGAACTGCCACCCGTTCTTCACTGGCAAGCAGAAGCTGGTTGATACCGCCGGCCGCGTCGAGCGCTTCACCAAGAAGTACGCCGATGCCGCTGCCAAGGTCAAAGCCGACGCCGCCACCAAAAAGTAAGCGCGCGGTGTACGCAACGTCAATGTAAGGGACGAGCCCAGGGCTTGTCCCTTTTCTGTTCTCTGATCTCTTTTCTGTGTGAACTCTGTGCCTCTATGATCTCCTGTGTAAATCCCTTTCTTTTGCAAACTTTGAACTTTGAGCCTTGAACCTTTAACTTTCGACTTTCGGCTGTTCTCCGCCCGTGTAGAATAAAAGCCCAACGTGGCCACTCAGTCTCGCATGTTCGATGGCGCGCGACCCGGCGAACTCGTCGAATCCGGCCAGCCCAAAGTAACCCTCCGCAACACCTTCGCGCATCCCTTCGACTCCGCGATCGCCGCCGCGCGCACCTGCTACGCGCCCCGCCTCATCGGACCCGAAGAAATTACCGACAAGCAGCGCCTCAACATCGGCGCCGCGACGTTCTATAGCGGCCACCACACCGTCTATCAGCATGCCCATTTCGAATTCGGCCTGCAAAATATCAGCCGCCAATTCGTTTGGTCCTTCCTCCACGCTCATCCCTTTTATAATTCGGAGCAGCAAAGCCAGCGCTACGTCCGGCTCGACCGCGCGCAAGCTTACGTTCCGCCGGTTTCGCTTTTCTTCGACGAAAAATGTAAAGAAATCTACGAAGGCGCAATCACCCGCTCGTGGAACTATTATCGCGAGCTTTCTTTCCTTCTCATCACCGACGCGCGCGCCATTCTCAATGACATCTGGCACATCGGCCCAATGTCTCATCCCAAGCGCCTGCAAAAAATCGAGCGCTCCGCCGAAAAACGTGCCATCGAAATCGCCCGCTACGTTTTGCCTGTCGCCGCATTTACCACCATGGTCCACACGCTCTCCGGCATCGTGCTTCATCGCCTCTGGCGCATGAGCAACGCCTCAGATACACCCAGCGAAGCCCGCGCGGTCATCGGCGCAATGGTCGCGCAGGTCAAGGAAATCGATGCCCAGTTTTTCGATCGCTTTGGAACGGAACCTCTTGAAGAACTACCCGAATGGAAGGAATCTTCAACCAGCGTTTCGAATGGCGAATCCTTCGCTCGCGAATTCGACGCCAAGCTCAACGGCAAAACTTCGCGCCTCGTCGATTACTCCCCTAACGCCGTCCGCGTCATGGCCGAATCCTACCGTGCCGTCGCCGGCCTCACCGCCGCGCAGTGCTCCAACTCCGAAGCCCTCGACCGCCTGCTCAATCCCGCCCGCAATCTCTACCGCCTCGAGACTCTCAACGTCGGCGTCCACGCGCCGATGATGCGCGCTCTCCAGCACGCCAATTACACCTTCGCCAAGAAAATCAGCCACACCGCCGACAGCCAGGACCAGCGCCACCGCATGGTCCCCGGCTCGCGCCCGCTTCTCACGCTCGCCGACACGCGCGAGCCCGACTACATCACGCCCATGCTCCTTGCCGCGAATTCTCGCGCCAAGGAAATCTACGACTGCGCCATGCGCGACGCCTGGTCCGCCAAAAATCAGCTCCTCGACCGCGGCGTCCCTCTCGAAATCGTTCTTTACGTTCTCCCCAATGCCAAATCCATCCGCCTCTACGAATCCGGCTCGCTCCTCCATCTGCTCCACAAATGGACCATGCGCACCTGCTTCAACGCTCAGGAAGAAATCTACCAGGCCTCCATGGACGAAATCGCACAGCTCCGCGAAGTCCATCCCGAACTTACGCGCTACATCGGCCCGCCCTGCCACCTCCGCGCCGGCATCACCACGCCTATCTGCACCGAAGGCTCCCACTTCTGCGGCATCAAAGTCTGGCTCGACTTCCCCAACATCGCCCGCCGCATCTGAACCACGATGGACGCAAACTTTTCAAGATATGCGTCATTCTTAGCTATGTCGGCAACTACAGCGCGCAACAAACACAGATGGATCATCGTGGCCAGAAAGAGGTTGTTAGCATCACGGTCGAAATGCATCTCACCGCCACTTATGGCGCGAGGATCCCCAATCCAGATAGCCCGCGCTCAAAGTCGTTCCCGCCATTCATCCCCCGCCCCTACGATTTCTGGAAAGACTTTCATGTTCAGGTGTATGACGGCACCCACCTCCTTTCACCCTCCGATTCTAACGGCCACCCGCTCTACCGGTGCGGCCGGTATGGCCCTTGCCGTCCGAGGGGTGCCTCTCTGGAACTTGAGTTTCCCGCCGACGCCTTTACCTCCGATGCCGCTACGGTTGTTGTCACTCCTCCCGAAGGTGATCCCTCTTCCGCCGAGTTCAATCTCAATTCCCTCCGCTAATTCTCCTTCTTCACTTTTTTTTCTTGGGGGGCACCATGGGCGTGCGGTTTGTCTGTGGGCTTTCTCTTTACCTCAGTGCCGCATTACTTCTTTACTTCATTGCTTCACGATCGCCACCGCAGTGTCACCGGCCCATCCATCGGGTGCGCCATCGGAGCGCCAGTTCGTCGCGACTCGAGCAGATTGGCCTTCAACGCGAAATACCACTTCGCCTGCCGGTCGGCATCATCGATCAGCATTAAGCGCGGGTTGTACTTGAGTCCTTCTGATTGCCGGATCATGGTCTCCTGATCCTGCCGCAGGAACTTTTTCGCGAAGGGTCGAAAAACAGCAACTGGCATTGGTAAGTTCCATGCCGCCACAAAATCGATCCTGCACAAGTCGCGCCGCACCGGCGTCACCGTCGCCCGGCTGGAAAACCACAGCTTTCCGCTTCGATCGATCTCCGTGCGCAAGTTCGGCAGTACGAAATCAATCGTCGTCGTCACCGGCTCGCCTGTAATTTTCTTGAGCAACTGGTAAGGCGCGCTGTTCGCGCTCGGCGAGTGCGGGCTCATCCGGAAACCGTTCGGAATCGGCTCGAATTGCTTGGCCTTCTCGTGAATGCTGTGTTTGCTCCTCCAAAACCAGGATTGGTGCACGAATGGCCCGTGCGCCGGGTCCATCAACCCGATGATTCCGTGGTCGATGTGCGAAGGCAGTTCGCACGTGAGGTGCGTAATCTTGTACTTCTCGCTGAAGACTTCCAGCGCGGGTACCGCTGGAATCGTCTCCGCCTGCCTCGCGCCCGAAGCATTCTCGCCCGCCATGTGGCCGCTGCCGGCCATGTAAACCCACACGTACCCGTTGCGCTCCTCGCAAGGATAGTGTCCAGCAAAAATCCGCCCCACCTTCAATTTGTCCTGGCTGGTCAGCGAAGGAATCTCGACGCACTGCCCGCTGCAAGCGTCGAACCGCCAGCCGTGGTAACTGCATTCCACCACCTTGCCATCCAGCCGCCCATAAGAAAGTGGTATACCCCGGTGCGGGCACGAATCCCGCATTGCAAAAACTTTCCCTTCAGTGGTGCGCCCCAGCACCAGCGGGACTTCCAGCAGCATCGCCGTCGCGAGTTTCTGCCCGCGGATCTCCGAGCTTCGCGCCGCCGGGTACCAGAAGTCCCAAAGAAACCCGGCGTCCGCCTCAGCCAAGGGCGCATTCGCCAACGTGCCATCTGCTTGCAAAATTGTGTGCATCGCTTTGCCCACGTGCCGAATCAAATCCTCGCACGCATGGGAATCGTAGTACACGCGAACGCGTCCCAGCAACCGCTGCGAACCCTGCATACGATAAGATACCCATCGACGATGTTGCAGCGCGAGCGGTGAGCGATCCCGAAGGCTCTGACATCTGGGGAATCAATGATCAAGTTCCTGGCCAGCCTGTTTCGCGGCTTGTCGTTCATCTTGGGGATTAGTGCGCCGCCCCAAGATCAGGACCAGCGGCCCTTTGTGTTCATGTGGCTTGGGATCATCGCGTTCCTGCTCATATTCTGCTCGATTCTGTTTTACGTCATTTTTCATATGCGCCTTTCGTAGCCGCAAGAGAATCGCTGCGCGGCGCATCCAATTGCACTTTTTCGGATTACGGGCTATTCTTGTAATAGAGCAAATCGATGTACGCCGGTTTCTATTAGCTGACTCTCCCCCGTTCCGACTGTGGAGCGCGCTACCCTCTCGCTTTTCTAATTTCTCTTTCCATTTCGATTTCCAAAGGATTTGCCATGGCTACATTGACGTTGACCGAAAAATTGGATCAGCTCGGCGCTCGCTACGACGAGCTGACGCAGCAGCTTTCGACTTCCGAAATCGTCTCGGACTCTGCGCGCTTCCAGAAAGTTGCCAAGCAGCACGCTGAACTCGAACAAATCGTCGAGAAGCACCGCGAGTTCAAGCAAATCGAAAAAGACCTCGTGGGCGCCCACCAGATGATCGCGGAAGCGGAAGACGCCGAAATGAAGCAAATGGCGCAGGAAGAAGAAAAACAACTGACGGCTCGCAAAGAAACCGTCGAGCGCGAACTGAAACTGCTGCTTCTGCCGAAAGATCCGAATGACGAGAAAAGCGTCATCGTCGAGATTCGCGCCGGCACCGGCGGCGATGAAGCCGCTCTCTTCGCCGCCGAACTTTTTCGCATGTACTCGCGTTACGCGGAAACCCAGGGCTGGAAAGTGGAAGTCCTCGAAAGCTCTCCGTCTTCACTGGGCGGCTTGAAGGAAATTGTCGCTGCGATTCAAGGCCAGAAGGTTTATTCGAAGCTGAAATACGAAAGCGGCGTCCACCGCGTCCAGCGCGTTCCGGCGACTGAAACACAGGGCCGCATCCACACTTCCGCGGCCACCGTCGCCGTTCTTCCCGAGGCCGACGAAATCGACATCAAGATCGAGCCGAAAGATTTGCGCATCGATACCTTTTGCTCTTCGGGTCCCGGCGGCCAATCCGTGAACACCACTTACTCCGCCGTGCGTATCACGCACATCCCCAGCGGTCTCGTGGTTTCGCAACAGGACGAAAAATCACAAATCAAGAATCGCGCCAAGGCCATGCGTGTTCTGCGCGCCCGTCTTTACGAAATGGAACAAGAGAAGCGGCAGGCCGCCATCGTTGCTGAGCGCCGCGGCCAAATCAAAACCGGTGACCGCTCCGAGAAAATTCGCACCTATAATTTTCCGCAGAACCGCGTGACCGATCACCGCATCGGCCTCACCCTTCATCAGCTGACGGACGTGATGGACGGCAAGCTCGCCCCGCTCGTTGACGGTCTCGTCTCCCACTACGAATCCGAGCGCCTCCAGCAGGAGCTAGCAGGAGCATAATCTCCTCAAGGAGGTGCCCTATGTTGTCCCGTCCAGCCGCAGGCCCAGGAAGCTCCTGGATGAAAGGGTTGCAGGAGAGTGTGCCCAAGCCAAGTGTTCCGCCGGAAAAACCGAAGCCGTGGTTTCGCTGGTTTTGGGGCTTTTATCTTCTTCTCATGCTCGTCTTCTTGTTCTTGCCCCTGACGCGGCCGTGGTCCTCCGTAAATTTGAACGGCACGCGGGAATTCCAGTCTCAAATGCGTATTGCCGGCGTGCGTCTCATCGCCGTGGGTTCCCATCCAAACGCGGTGATCGCCATCGGCGGACGCCCCACCGGGTTGATTGCTATTGGAGGCGTTGCCGTCGGCGTGGTTGCCATTGGCGGCTTGGCTTTCGGTGGCATCGCGCTTGGCGGACTTTCAGCGGCGATTTTCGCTCTCGGAGGCGGCGCTGTCGGCTGGTGGGCCGTGGGTGGAGGAGCTGTAGGACGCTACGCTCTAGGCGGTCTGGCCTTCGGTGACTACGCCTACGCAGGGAACGGCGTGGCTTATGGCTATCACGAGGCTTCCGGGCGTCAGAAGGAAAAACTTTTCGGATGAAACCGCGGGCGGCCCCCCTCGTGGTCAGCGGTGCCCTGCGTGAAGCCTTTGCGCAGTTGCGCGCCGCACGCGTGCCGTCTCACACTCTCGCCGCAGAGCTCCTGCTTCTTCACGTATTGGGCCGTGACCGCACCTGGATTTACGCGCATCCCGAGAAAGAAATCTCCCCCGCGGACGCGGAGCGTTATTTCATGCTCATCAGCCGCCGGGCGAGCGGCGAACCCACGCAGCACCTCACCGGAAAGCAGGAATTCTGGGGACTCGAGTTCGAAGTCACACCGGATGTCTTAATCCCTCGCCCCGAAACCGAGCATGTCATCGAAGTCGCTCTTGACCGCCTCGCACTCCGTGAAGTGCGCGCCGGCCGGCCACAGAAGAACGACGGCGCTGGATTGCGAATCGTTGATGTCGGCACCGGCTCCGGCTGTCTCGCGGTCGTGCTTGCGAAGGAGCTCCCGGCAGCGGAGATTTACGCTACCGACATTTCGCCCGCCGCTCTCGCCGTCGCGCGCCGCAATGCAGCGCGCCATTGCGTTGCCGGTCGCATCTGTTTCCTTGGGTGCAATTTGTTCGAGGGTTTAGCTGTAGGGGCAGGATGTATCGTGCCCCTGCAAGGCAACACCGCAAGCGAAGCTCCCCACCAGTCACGAGTAACGAGTCACCAGATACCTTCCGTCGATCTCATCGTCAGCAACCCGCCCTACATTGGCCGACGCGAAGCCGCGACGCTGATGCGCGAAGTTCGCGAACACGAACCGGAAATTGCGCTCTACGGCGGCGAAGAAGGCTACGAACTCTACGCCGAGCTCATCGCGCAATCCGCCGCGCATCTCAAGCCCGGCGGCATCCTGGTCCTCGAGCTCGGCCACAGCAGCTTGCCCGCCGTTCAGCCGCTGCTCGACCCTCCAACCTGGACAAATGTCGGCGTCACCAACGACCTAGCCGGAATCCCCCGAGTCCTCGCCGCTGAACGGTTGTAGCCATTTTTCAATCGGCGTAGGCTACTCGCATGCCGGACCTGGCGCGATTTCGGGCGAAGCACGGTCCCCTCGAAGAACAATCGGCAACTGCCCAATCGTCGATTCTGCACGTGGACATGGACGCGTTTTTTGTTTCGGTGGAATTGCTTGAAAAACCGGAATTGCGCGGCAAGCCCGTGGTGGTGGGCGGGCGGCCGGATCAGCGCGGAGTGGTTTCCGCGGCGAGCTATGAAGCGCGAAAATTTGGGATTCATTCGGCGATGCCGCTGCGCACGGCAGGGCGATTGTGCCCGCATGCAATTTTCCTGGATGGGCATCACGATAAATACGCGGAGTGGAGCGACCGCGTCGCAACCATCCTCGTGAAGTTTTCTCCTATCGTGGAAATGGTTTCGATCGACGAAGCGTATCTCGACCTGACGGGAACGGAGCGCTTACATGGACCGCCGCTCGCCGTCGCGGACAAATTGCTTCGCATGATCACCCAAACGACGAATCTTCCGTGTTCGGGTGGGCTGGCGACGACGCGGCTGGTCGCAAAAGTGGCCTCCGACCAAGCCAAGCCGCGCGGACTTGTCTGGGTTGCTCCAGGAAGCGAACAGCGTTTCCTCGCGCCGCTGCCAGTACGAAAAATTCCAGGCATCGGCGAAGTGACGGAGCGCGCGCTGCGTGCGCTAGGAATCGAGATGGTGGAACAAATTGCGGCTGTGCCGCAGGAAAAACTGGAAAAGATATTCGGGCAATGGGGCACAGCACTCTACCGCAAAGCGCGCGGCGGCGATTCCTACGAATTCGTGATTGACGCGGAGCCCAAGTCGATTTCGCACAATCACACGTTTGGAGAAGACACGGACGATGCGGAAGCGCTGGCGGCGATGCTCAGCCATCTTTCGCAGAAGGCGTGCAAGCGGCTGCGCGAAGCGGGGCTCGGCACGCGAACGCTCACGCTGACGATTCGCTACGCCGGATTCGAAACGCACACGCGTTCGAAAACGCTCGGGGAACCGACGCGGCTGGATTCCGATATTTATGCGGAATTTCAGAAACTGTTCCGCGCGCATCGCGACCTGAAGAGAAAAGTTCGGCTTCTGGGAGTCAGCCTCAGCGGGCTCACGCACGGCGGCGAACAGCTGGATTTGCTCGATGCTGAGCGCCGCGAAAAACTCGAGAAGCTCACCAGCGCGACTGACCGTCTGCGCGACCGCTTCGGGTTCGGCAAAGTGCAGTTTGGCGGTTCGCTGCGGCGCGAGGAAACGGGTCACGACCACGAAGATTCCTAGCGGCCAGCGAAATCTCCGCCGAATGCTCTATACTTTATCTTCCAAGAGCAACCTTCTATGAGCGCACCTCCAGTTCCGGACATCTCATCAGCACGCGCTGGCCTGGGCTTCACAAATCGCCTGCGGCAATTTTGGCAGCGCGTCAGCGAAGGCCGCCAAATCGACGAGCTGTGGTCGCAGTTCATAGCCGATGCCCGCTCAAGTTACGGCTTCTACATCAAGGAAGCCGATTCCAGTCAGTTCGAGAGCCATCGGGGCATGCGTCGCTGGTATCGAATCGCCAAAGCCCTCTTTTGGGCGCTGATGATGAAGCTCTCGCCGGCACGCCGTGTTCTGTTCCTGGTCGCGTTTGTGCTGTTGGTCTTCGCAGTTTTCCGGTTCAACGGCGGGGTCAACGGAGATTACACATTTTATTATTTTCTCGCCACGCTGCTGCTGATTCTGTTGCTATCGCTCGAATTGGCGGACAAAGTCACCATGAAGCGCGACCTGGAGATCGCCAGAGAGATTCAGATGTGGCTCCTTCCGTCGCGGCCGCCCGAAGTTGCCGACGCGGATATCGCGTTCTCCACGCGCCCACAAAACTCCGTTGCTGGCGATTACTACGACGCCTTTTATCCGGTTCCTGAAAATCGCGAACGCCTCATGATCGCCATTGCCGATGTCGCAGGAAAGAGTGTCCCTGCGGCGCTGCTCATGGCCACGCTGCAGGCCAGCCTCCGCACAATCGCCAGCGAAGGCGCTTCTCTTGTTGATCTTGTTACGCGCCTCAATAGCTACGCGAGCGCGCACAGTCTTGACGGCATGCGTTTCACCACCGCAGTTCTTGGCGAATATAATCCAGCCTCGCGCCGCTTTACCTATGTCAATGCGGGCCATAACGCCCCGGTGCTGCGCCGCGCAAACGGCGAGCTCCTGCACCTGGACGTCGGCGGATTGCCGCTCGGAATTGAAGGAGGCGCGACCTACGAAACCGCGAGTCTCGATTTGCAGCCAGGGGATGCCCTCATTTTCTACACCGACGGTGTAATAGAAGCATTCAACGCGCAAGGAGAGGAGTTCGGGAATCCGCGCTGGTTCGAAGCAATCCGCGCCCTGCCCAGCCTGAATGCCAAGGATTCCCTGCAATTCCTGATGAAGCCGGTAGACAAATTCGTTGGCGCCACCCGTCAGTCCGACGACATTACTTGTTTCGTTTTCCGCAGTACGTAGCAGCCAGTTAACGGCCCATTCGACACTTCTTCTCCCTGCGCCGCGGTCAATACAGCATAATTGAAACGTGACGCCGCGCGAAATGGCCAATTTGATTTGTGAGACGCTGCGCCGCAGCGGTTATCAAGCGCTGCTGGTAGGCGGATGTGTACGCGACTTGCTAATGGGGCGGGTGCCAGCAGACTACGATGTGACCACCGATGCCACGCCCGAACAAGTGATGGAGTTCTTTCCGGAGAGTGTGGCGGTGGGTGCTCAATTCGGCGTCATCCTGGTTCCGCGAGATGGGCTGAAAGTGGAAGTCGCAACGTTTCGCTCGGATGTGGGGCACAGCGACGGCCGGCACCCCGACAAAGTGGTTTACGCAAAAACTGCACAGGAAGATGTGCAACGGCGCGATTTCACAATCAACGGGCTGCTGATGCGCCACGACACAGGTGAAGTTCTCGATTACGTGGACGGCCAGGCCGATCTGAAAGCAAAGGTGATTCGCGCCATCGGCGAACCGAGCCGCCGCTTCGCGGAAGACAAACTGCGCATGATGCGCGCGGTGCGCTTTGCCGCGCGGTTTGGGTTCGAAATCGAAGCGGAGACGTTCCGTGCGATCCGGCGCCACGTGAAGGAAATTCACCAAGTTTCGCCCGAGCGGCTGCGCGAAGAACTGACCAAAATGCTCACCGAGGGCGCCGCGCGGCGAGCATTTGAGATCCTGGATGAGACCTGGCTGATCCAACAAGTTCTGCCGGAAATCGCGGCGATGAAAGGCGTCGAACAGCCGCCGCAATATCATCCCGAAGGCGATGTTTGGATTCACACGCGGCTCATGCTGGAGGCGCTCCCCCTGGGCGTTTCGCCGACGCTGGCCTGGGGCGTACTGTTGCACGACGTGGGCAAGCCGCCCACGTTCAAGCCGGCATCGGACACGGGCGACCGCATTCGGTTCGATGGGCACGTGGACGTTGGCATTCGAATGGCGGAGGAGATTTGCCGGCGGCTGCGCTTTTCGAATGAAGACACCGACCAAATCCTCGCTCTGGTGGAGAATCACATGAAGTTCGGCGCCGTCGAAGAGATGCGCCCTTCGACCTTGAAGAAATTTGTTCGCCTGCCGCGCTTCGAAGAGCATCTCGCGTTGCACCGGCTCGATTGCCTGTCGAGCCACCGCCGCCTGGAAGCTTACGACTTCGTGCAGCGCTTTCTGGCCGAGACCCCCCCGGATCAGGTTCGGCCAGAACGCCTGTTGACAGGGGACGATCTACAGGGTATGGGTTTCCGTCCGGGGCCCCTATTTAGCGAGATTCTGGGGGTCATTGAGGAAGAGCAACTGGAAGGGCGGGTCAACACCCGCCAGGAAGCTGAAAAGTACGTGCAGGTGAAGTTTGGGGAAAGGAGGAAACCTGCTTGACGTGACTAGCTGTTTGGCCGATGGAGAGAGAGGAGACGCGATGCCTGAGAGCCATGCGTCATGGTGTAAGATAAAGATAATAAATGGCTTATTCTATTATTTGAATAAGAAATCAAACTCCTGTAGAATATGAGTCCTCGCTACTAAGATTTTGTGCTAGCAACATGCGAATTTATTTAAACCCTTTCCGTTGTAGTCGCATCTAAGGTGGAATAGTGCGGCGATTATCGGCCGCGCTGGACTTAGGGGACCCAATGGCTGAGAAAAAATTCGTGGTGCCAGAGTTTCTGCCGATCCTGCCCGTCCGGGACACCGTACTGTTTCCGGGAGCGGTTCTACCGCTGACGGTAGGACGGGAGAGCTCGCTGGCGCTTGTAAATGCCTTGCAAGGCGAAGAAAAACTGCTGGGCGTGGTCGCACAGCTCGACCCACGCGTCGAGGACCCTGCCGCGGCTGACCTGCACAAAGTAGGTACGCTTGCGAGAGTCCACAAGACCGTAAAAATGCCTAACGGCAACGTAGTGATATTTCTGGAGGGCCTGCAGAGGGTGCAAATCGTCGACCTGGTTGGGATGCGCCCGTATTTGCGCGCCAAGGTACAGGCCGAGCCCGACATCATCGGAGAGGCGGACACTGAACTGGAAGCGCTGCAACGAAATGCGCAGGATCTCTTCCGCGACGTAGTGAGCCACTCGCCGCAGCTATCCGACGATCTGCAAACTGCGGCAATGAACATCGACCACCCTGGGCGGCTGGCGGACTTCATTGCCGGAACGCTTCCCTCGCTTTCGACACTGTTGCGGCAGGAATTGATCGAAACCGCGAGCGTGCGCAAGCGGCTGGACACGTTGATTCGCGAACTCTCGAAAGAGCTGGAAGTTCTGGAGCTGCGTTCGAAGATTCACGAGCAAGTACAAGAGCAAGTCAGTCAGAACCAGCGCGAATACCTGCTGCGCGAGCAGATGAAGGCGATTCAGAAGGAACTCGGCGAATCGGATGATTCGACGCAAGAGATCGACGAGCTGCGCAAGAAGGTGGAAGAAGCCGGCATGCCCGCGGAAGCCAAGAAGGAGTGCGACCGCGAGATCAAGCGTCTGGCAAAGATGACGCCGGCTTCGGCGGAGTACATGGTTTCGCGAACGTACCTGGAATGGATGACTTCGCTGCCGTGGAGCAAATCCTCGGGAGCGACGGAAATCGATATTTCGAAGGCGCACGCGGTTCTGGACGAAGATCACTACGATCTGCAAAAGGTAAAGGAACGCATCCTCGATTACCTGGCGGTGAAGAAGCTTCAGCCAGGGATGAAAGGGCCGATCCTGTGCTTCGTCGGACCTCCAGGCGTGGGAAAAACTTCGCTGGGGAAATCCATTGCGCGTTCGCTGGGACGCAAGTTCGTGCGTATCGCGCTGGGCGGCATGCACGATGAAGCGGAAATCCGCGGCCACCGCCGAACGTATATCGGCGCGCTGCCGGGGCAGATCATCCAGGGCCTGAAGCGCGGAGAGACGAACGATCCGGTGATGATGCTGGACGAAGTGGACAAGCTGGGACGAGACTTCCGCGGCGACCCCTCGTCAGCGCTGATGGAAGTCCTGGACCCGGAGCAAAACAATTCGTTCCGCGACCATTACCTGGACGTGCCCTTCGATCTTTCGAAAGTGCTGTTCATCGCCACGGCGAACTGGATGGATCCCATCCCGGAACCGTTGCGCGACCGCATGGAGATCATCGAGCTGCCCGGTTATACGGGTGAAGAGAAACTGCACATCGCACACAAGTACCTGATTCCCAAACAGGCCGCGGAACACGGGCTGAAGGTCGGGGAACAGATTGATTTCACCGACGAGGGGCTGCACGAAATCATCCACAGCTTCACGCGAGAAGCCGGAGTGCGCAACCTGGAGCGCGAGATCGCGACGATCACGCGCAAGCAGGCGCGGCGCATCGCGGAAGGCAAGACGGAAAAGATGGTCGTCACACCGGAGATCGTTCGCGAGTTCCTGGGCGTGCCGAAGTTTCGCACGGAGAAGGAAGTCGAAGAACGCGTCAAGAGGCCGGGAGTTGCCGTTGGGCTGGTGTGGACGCCAGTGGGCGGCGATATCATCTTCATCGAAGCCACGCGGATGCGCGGCGGGAAGCAGTTCACAATGACCGGGCATCTCGGAGAAGTCATGCAGGAATCGATGACCGCGGCGCTGACGTGGACCCGCGCGAACGGTGAACGCTACGGGATCGACCCGGACTTCTTCCGGAAGCAGGACATCCACATCCACGTGCCGTCGGGCGCGGTTCCCAAGGACGGCCCGTCAGCGGGCGCGGCGATGGTGACAGCGCTGGTCAGCCTGCTCAGCGGGCGGCCGGTGAAGGACCGGCTCGCGATGACCGGCGAGATGACGCTTTCGGGCGTGGTCCTGCCGATCGGCGGGGTGAAAGAAAAAGTCCTCGGCGCGAAGCGAGCGGGCATCAAAGAAGTGCTGTTGCCCGCGGACAACGAGCCGAACGTGGTCGCCGATCTGCAGCCTGAGATGCTCGGCGACATCAAGATCACCTATGTGCACACGCTCGACGAAGTTCTCGAGCACGCGTTGCAGAAGGAGCCAGTGGCGCCTCCGATCGCGCCGCAGCCGGAACCGAAACCGAAGCGCACGGGACCGGAGAGCCCGCGGGCAATTCACTGATGAAACCTATGTGCGGGCGCTTTGCTAGATATATAAAAACTGAAGACGAAGGCCCATTCAGAGACAGGCTAGCTAGGAAGTATCGTTGTGGCTATCGAGAGTCCGAGGATGGGGTTGTGTTTGCCGAGATCGCTTGCACGAGGTGTGCTAAGAAATTGGGTTGGATTTGGTAATTCATCCTCATCGCGTGTCGTTTAAAGCCCGGCGAATCTGCCGGGCTTTTTCTTTTGGGGCAGACCGAGCAGAGTGGGAAGAAACTCCTGCTAACATGGTTGCCGGAAGATGCCCCGGGAAAAGCAAAAATCAGGAGATGCGCCGGGCGAACTGGCCAAGAGCATGATGGAGGTGTTGCTGCGGGAGCGCGTTGTACCGCGCTTTGTGGATTCCTACGTCGTGGAAAACGGCCGGCAAGCGCTGCAAGTGCATGCTTCGCTTTACCGCGATCTTCTGGCCCTATTGCAAAGGGAGGCGCTGCTGGCCCTGGCGGCGCGTGCCCTGCACATCGTATGTAACGAGCCGCAGCCTGTCGGCAAATTAAAACCACGCCTCATGCTTCGGAGAGATGCGACGGCTTTTCGAAGGAAGTTCCTGAGCTCGCTGGCGCGACAACAGGGATGGACGGCAGGCGATGCGCTGGATTTTCAGCGGGATCTGCAACTCTATGAGGAATTGATCGCGCGCGCGGCCGCGACGCGCCGGAGCCGCAAGCCGTTCGAAGCGGCAAATCATCCATTCGTGGACCGCTGCGCGTTTCTGCTGGATTCTTCGTTCATGGAAAAGGCGCGGCTGGCTGCGAGCCGGGCGCTAACAGGACTCGAAGAATTGGCGGCGGCGGTGGCGAATCCCACTCCGGCGGGAGCCAGCGAGGAGAGAAGTAAGAAACCTTCCTAGTCGAAAAGCTCGTCCTTCCAAAGGCGCTGACCCGCGAGAGAGGTGTAAAAACCCCAGATGGCCAAGACTACGTAACCGAGGACCACAAAAAGGACCCGACCCGCGTACCAATTGGAGAAATCGAGACTGTAGGGCAAGTTGAGCAAAACGTTGACCATGACAATCCCAACGGCCAGAACAATCAATCCGAATCTCACTACGGCGACGGCGGCGATGGAGTAAATGATCAGCCACATGGGAGTCTCGATCATCGGATAGTCGCTTCCGATAATCTTGGTCGCCGAAAAAAGTGCGACGAACAAGGCCGCGGCTAGCCAGCGGTTCCTGACCAACACCCGCAAGAGAACAAGAACAAAAAAGAAGACCAGCGTGGACTGTATCGAGATCACCAGATTTGCCAACCAATTCGCGGACGTCTCCCGAAAGCCCAGGAGGAATTCGGTGTTAGGGAATTGAGGTTGGGCACCCGCTCTGATATCGAAGGTATTGCCAATCGCAAAGACCAGACTCCAAAGCATTCCAAGCAGGGTTCCGAATAGCAGATCGCGACCAACCAGTGGATCACGAAGCCGGCCCGCCAAAAGGCGACTCCAACTGATGATGGTCTGAGGCCAGTTGCGGCGAACATAGGGCTCGAGAGCGAGGTAGAGGACCCAGATCAATCCCGAAACGAATAAGGCGGTGCTAACAGTAAAAATGAATATACCGGCAGTGTCGAGCGTAAGAGTAAAGTGCGCTCGGAACAGGCAAATGGAGATTTCAAGAGCAAACACCACAGAAGCGATGCGCAATGCGCTGCGACGGTCGCCTTTGCCGCGGACATAGTTGCGCCGTGCCAGGAATACGGCCCCTGCGAGGACCAGGACCGTGATGATCATGAAAATAATCTGCCTAGCCTTATCGGCACGCGTCTCTTCTTTCGAATTCATGCGCGTGGCTTTTGTCCAAGCGCCGCTGAGAGCGAAGAAGACCGGCTTACCGCGCCAGGCGGCGGCTTCGACATGCAAAGGGCGAGCACTGCCAGGCCAGTTCCCATCCCACGCGGCGCGGGTGTCGGAAGACGCGAGAGAATTCCAGGCGGGATCGACCGGATGGAGCGAAGCGACCTCGAGGCCCGCAGCCGCGAATAGCGCGCTCCAATCCGGAGGCCGCGGGGCCTGAGGATGTTCCTCCATCTCGGGAGGAATAGCCTGAAAGTACGTCAGACGGCCCTCGGGATCGAGTTCGAGATTGATCATGCCGGAAAGAATGGCTGGAGGATCTTCAAACGTGACGACACTGGGAGTAAAAGAGTTATTCCAGAAGCCGTTGGGACTCAGTTCCCGTGGGCTCTGGCGATACCAATAGAGGAGCAGGGAGGGCCGATCGGAGAGCACGCGATCCCATTGCGTGGCCACTGAACCTTTTTTCGTGAGGTAGGAGAGAAAATCGTAGTCATAAGCGAAGCCGTCGACTTTGTCGACAGGTACGGCGGGATAGCCGAGATTTGAAGTGATTTCCCGGGATTTTTTGGCGAGAACTTCTGGCGAATTTTCCGGGTGGAGACGTTCGAGGCCGCTTTCCCTGATCCCAAGAAAGAAAAAAAGAGACATTCCGAGAACGACCGTAGCGAGGTATGCGATTGCGACACGAGGCGCGAGGCCGGAAGTTTCACCCGCTGCGGCAACCATTTGAGGTGAAGGCGTTTCGCCGGCGGCGAGTGCCGCGGCGAGCGGATCACCACCGGGCAAGGCTGCGGCCACTTGAAGAGCGGACGCCGGACGCTTCTCCGGATCTTTTTCGAGACAGCGGAGGATGACGCGCTCGATTAAGGGATCGAGGTCGCGGACGAGCGTGGAAGGATTGGTGATGGTTCCGGATTCGCGCAGTCTCATTAGTTCGGGAAGTGTGGAGGCTTCGAAGGCGCGTTTTCCTGTGAGGATTTCGTAGAGAATCAATCCGAGTGAAAAAATATCGCTCTTGGCAGTGACTTCGCGGCCAGCTAGCTGTTCCGGCGCCATGTAGGCGGGAGTTCCGGCACGAACGTCGGCGCCCTGGATGCTCGCGGCAATGCCGGCCAAGCCAAAATCGGTGATGCGGATTTTACCCGCGCCGTCCAGCATCACGTTGGCAGGTTTCAGGTCGCGGTGCACGACCCCGCGCTCGTGCGCGGCCGCAAGCCCGGCGCAAATTTGACGGGCGACTTCAGTGGCTTTGTCGGGGGAGAGCCGGCCGATGCGCCGTACAACTGAGGCGAGATCCTCGCCGTCCACGTATTCCATCGAGAGAAAGGGAACGCCCACGTCACCGATATCGAAGACGCGGCAAACGTTTGGATGCGACACCTGGCGGGCGATGCGCACCTCGGAATGAAAGCGGGAGAGCGCCGCGGTGTTCCGGGAAAGCGCTTCGGGAAGAAATTTGATGGCGACAACCTGACTCAGCTTCAAGTCGTCGGCGCGGTAGACTTCACCCATTCCGCCGCGGCCCGCCAGGGCCACGATGCGGTAGCGTTCCGCGATAATCTGTCCCGGCGTGAAGCGGCCTCCACCAATGGGATCTGAACTTGTGAGCAAATTGTTGAATGGATTAGTACGTGGAGTTCTTGGCGGCAGAGAGGAGGAGGGTACTCTTCCGGGTGGCGCCGGGGCGATGGTCTCGCCCTCAAAACTGGTTTCGTTGCTCTCCAGCGTCGTTGCCGTGTCTCGAGCGGGTGGCTTGCCGCAGGATGAACAGAACCTCGCGTCTGGAGAAACCTGTGCGCCGCAGGATGAGCAGAACATAGGAGTGCGGGATTTTATCACTGGAAAGCGGTCGGTCGCGACTCCTTCTGGGATGGATCAGGAAACGTGTTCGACTTGCACGGCGGTGCCATAGGCCAGGACTTCGGTGACTCCTTGCATGACCTCAGTGGCGTCATAGCGCATACCGATCACGGCATTTGCGCCATGCTCAGCGGCGTGCTGCAGCAGCAATTCAAAAGCGTCCTCTCGAGTTTTCTCGCAGAGATTCGTGAGAATGGTGATGTTTCCTCCTACGATGGTCTGCAGCGCCGCGCCGAGATTCCCGATGACGCTGCGCGAGCGCACCACGATTCCCCGCACGATGCCAAAATTCCTGACGATCCGGTAACCTGGCAGTTCGAACGCCGATGTAACCATCCCCGAGTCCACTCGTGCCATTGTTGATGCTCCTTGGAACGGATGTTAACGGCTGCGATTCTACCCGTTCGAACGCTGCTCTGCGAGGATTCTTCCTCTGCTATTCTCGAACTCGTGGAGACACTTTTCGACATTCTGGCAGTACTCCTGATTCTCATGGGAATGTACCTTATCTGGCAGGGTCTGCAGTGGCTCGGCTACGTGAGGCGCCGTTTGCATTCCGATCCGGGTTTCTATGCGCCGAGAGTAGCGGTACTCTGCCCTTGCAAAGGAATGGAACCGGGGCTCGAGCGCAACCTGGTTTCGCTGACGGAGTTCGAACGGCAAAATTACGAAATTTTCTTCATCCTGGCTTCCGCTTCCGATCCTGCGCGAAGTACGGTCGAGCGGGTCGTGAAGAATTCAAGAGTGAAAGCGCAAGTGATTATCGCCGGCGACCCGATTGGATGCAGCGAAAAAGTGAACAACCTGCGAGTGGCAGTCGAACAGTTACCGCCCGAAATTGAAGTGCTGGTGTTTACTGATTCCGATGGCCGGCCCGGAAAGGCATGGCTGCACCACCTGGTAGCGCCATTGTTCGACCCTCGAGTCGGGGCTACCACAACCATGCGTTGGCTGATCCCGAATAAGACCAATCTTGCCACCGCGCTGTTGGCCGCCTGGAACACGCCGATCGTTACGATGCTCAGTGAGAAGGGCAAGAATTTCTGCTGGGGCGGAGGCACCGCTCTTCGAAGGACCGTTTTCGAGCAAGCTGGGGTGCTGGACGAATGGAAGAATTCCGCCAGCGACGACTATTCGTTGACGCGCGCCCTGGACCGCAAAGGGTATTTCATCAAGTTTATTCCGGAGTGCCTGACGCTCTCTTATGTGGAAACGGATATCCGAGGCCTGTTGGAATTCACGAACCGGCAGATTCTCATCACACGCGTCTATGCGCACAGAATCTGGACGCGCGCGGCCGCGACGCATTTGCTCTATTGCTTGACTCTTTTGCTTGGTGTTTGGCTAGTCCTCGACGATTTCATCGAGCAAAGACCCGCCTTTCATCTGGCGACGCTGACTCTGCTTCCGGTTCTTCTTTCCTGTATCCGAGGCGCAATTCGCTTGATCGGAGTCACCGAAGCGGTTCCCGCGGGCCGTTCCCAGATTATGGGCCAGGCGTGGATCTACATCCTGCTAACGGCGCTTGTTCCCTTCCTCTACGTTATAAACTTTTTGCATTCATTGATCACAAGAAAAATCCGCTGGCGGGGTATGGCATACGAATTGATCAGCCCAGAACAAACGCGAATTGTTTCAATTTGAGGCAAATCTAGGTGCACGCCCCGTGGCTTGTTACTTTTCCACAGGGCATGGAGTCGCTCTCATACGACACCGGAATATGCTTCGCAATGATTAGTTTACCCCCCGGCGATGGAAAACTTTCGCGCACTGTGCAATTCCTACCGCTAAATGTCCTCATATCACTCGAAAGGCTCACGTAAACCCTCAATTTTTTAGTAGTTTACCTCACCCCCTATTCGGAAGAATACTTGCAGAGCAAAGCCGTTCGACAGGTTGTGGACAGGTGGACTTTCAGGGAGTACCCGCAGAGACCTGGCCATTATCGTTTTATAGGTAACAGTCGCCAAGCCTCAGCCCTCAATCTTGGTTTCTTGCCTGACTGGCTGCCTAATTCGGGGATTGCCTCGTCGAGGGGCGCAAAACAAAAACTTACAGGCTTCGGTTCCGTCACGGGGCTGCATACTGGGGGGGTGCACGTGAAGGTGCTGCGCAGAGGTGAGCATCCGCATCAATTAACAGATTCACGAACAGCGTTTCCGCGCGATGTCTTTTTTTTCTGTGAAAAGAGTACAGGGGTAGCGCACTTTCACGTTGAAACTGGGCCGGACGGCAGGTTTCCGGCAGACCAGGCTGCGGGTTTGTTAGCCATGCACTGCATGGTACGAGGCCAGGCTCCCAGCGATTACATGGTCATGGTGCAGGCCGAGGATGAACTCCTGGAAGGTCTGACCGAGAAGGCGGAAAAACTCCTAGAGGCCGGAAAATCCGTCCGCAGCAAGATCACCTTGACGCGCCGGGAGGAGGAAGTTCTTTCCGGCTTGATGAAGAGTCTGGCCAACAAAGAAATTGCCTCGGACCTGAACCTGTCCGAACGCACGGTAAAGTTCCACGTATCCTCGCTCTTGGCGAAGTTTCGTGTGCGCGGCCGGATGGAACTCGTTCGTGAGGCATCCCGCCAGACGGGAACGGCCATGTCCTTTCCGATGCCAGTGGCCACACGGGAAGCCCAGACTTGCGTACAGGTCACAAAGCATTACGCCCCGGCACGCCGCCCGATGCCAGTGGTTTCCCTGACGAAACGGCAAGTCACCGCGTGACTCAGATATAGATTGCGGTCTCAGAAGTAAAGAAGGCCCTCGCACTCAGCGAGGGCCTTCTTGCTTGAATGAGACAAATTTATTTTGTAGCTGCATCGTAGAGTTCGGCGGCTTTATCCCAATTCACGACGTTCCACCAGGCCTTGATGTAGTCGGCGCGCACGTTTTGATACTTCAGGTAGTACGCATGTTCCCAGACATCCAATCCCAGGACTGCCTTACCGCCACCGGAGAGGAGATAGGGCGTGTCCTGATTGGGCGTCGAGTCAATAGCGAGCTTGCCGTCCTTCACAACCAGCCAGGCCCAGCCTGAACCGAATCGTCCCATCCCTGCCGCCGCAAATTTTTCCTGAAAACCAGTGAAGGATGAAAAGGTTGAAGCGATCGCAGAGGCGAGCTTTCCTTTCGGCTCTCCGCCGCCACCCTTCTTCATGAGCGGCCAGAAAAGCGAGTGATTCCAGTGGCCGCCGCCATTATTGCGAACGGCGGCACGAATGCTTTCCGGAACTGAATCGAGACCTTTGAGAAGATCGTCGATCGACTTGGCCTGGAGATCGGCGTGGCCGTCGAGGGCCTTGTTCAAATTGGTGACGTAGGCACCATGATGTTTGTCATGGTGGATCTCCATCGTCTTGGCGTCAATGTATGGTTCCAATGCGTCGAACGAATAAGGCAGCGGGGGCACTGTAAATGCCACGGGTTTATCCTCCAGTGTGAGATTTGAATTCGAATTGGCTTCGGCGCGGCCACGCAATAGCCCAGGAGCAGCATTACCTGCCCCGAATAAGCCTGCACCGACGATACCCGTACTAAATAAGAATTTGCGTCGATTCACGGAGACTCCAGAGGCGCGGAGGGCCAGTTGACCAATGCGCCGGATTATACCGCTTGTAGGGCTCCGATGTTAAGGCCGCGTGAAAAATTTCCATGTGCAAAGCCCAGCCTGACTCTTTCGCGGTTGCCGGAACTCGGCGGTCCAGGGCTGCTTCTGTGTGCTTCTATTGGATGCGCGAGAGCGCCCATCGGGCAGAATCAGAGATGACTTTTTCATCCGAAGCAGCCAGTTCCTCCAACAGCACGCAAATCCGAGTGTGAGCGGCCGTGCCACGCCGCAAGCCGGAATTTCCCAGCGCGATGCACGCGTTACGGACCAAACCGCGCCATTTGGTGCGTTTGATAGCGCTGCCTCGGAATGTCTCACGAAACTCAGTTTCGCTGAGGCTTGCGAGCCACTCCAGCCGCGGAAGGAAAAGCGATTCCTCCCCAGGATGTGAAGAACTGCCCTCACGAGGCCTTATCTGCAAGGGAATAACTCTGGGCTCGAAATCAGGGATGTTGGCGACCGCCGATTGGTGATTCCACGGGCAAACATCCTGGCAAATGTCGCAGCCAAAGACGTGATGGCCGATGGGCTCGCGAAATTCATCTGGAATACTTCCACGCAGCTCGATGGTCAGGTAAGAGATGCACTTCCGAGCGTCCAGCAAATACGGCTCGATGAAGGCCCCTGTGGGACAAGCGTCCAGACATTGCCGGCAGTTTCCGCAGAGATCCGGGGGCGGCGTTTCATTTGCCGCGAGGGTTGGTTCAAGGTCGAGCGTGGTGAGAATGACGCCGAGAAAAAAGTACGAGCCGAGGGAGCGGTTGAGCAGCAAGGTGTTTTTGCCGAGCCAACCCAGTCCGGCGTATTTCGCGAGGACGCGCTCGTGCATTGGGCCGGTGTCCACGTAAGTCCGCGCTTCGAACGGTTCCGCGAAGCGTTGTGGCAAGGATTGCACCAGATCGTTCAGCTTTTTCCGCAACACATCGTGATAGTCGTCCCCCCACCCGTACCGGGAAATCCATCCGCGCGGCTCTCCTCCATCTTCCGGCAAACGCTGATCCGTGGAGCGAGGATGCGCGGTGTTGTAATTGAGCGAGCAAACGATGACGTTCTGAATTCCAGGCATCGCCCTTTGCAAATCGGTACGGCACGGATCCGCGAGATAATTCATCTCGCCGGCGTAGCCGCGGGCGAGCCATTCCGGGAACTGCTCGAGTTCAGGAAATTTTTCCGCACGCACGATTCCGCACAGGTCGAAACCCAAAGCTTTCGCCCGGTCAACGATCCATACCGTGTCGGCGGTCATGTGCATTAAGGAGATTGTGCCGCAGGAGGGCTTTTCACGCGAGGGCGAGTCCCCGGCGCTTTCCATTCAATCGAAGAAGGACGCGGGTTAGCCAAAACTGCTCAGCGCGGTTCTTTCGTCCGTATAGACATCAAAGACGGTGTACAGCTTAGTGATCTGAAGGAGGTCGCGCACTTTCTTCGTGAGGTGCAGCAATTTCATGTCGCCGCGCTGGTTCTTCACCGCGGTAAAGGCGCTCACCAGCTCGCCGATTCCCGAGCTGTCAATGTAATCCACGTCGGCCAAATTGAGGAGGATCTTGTTTCGCTGATCCGTCAGAAGACCGCGAATCGTTTTTCGCAGTAGCGCACTGCCGTCGCCCAGTACGATCCGGCCGCTCAAGTCCACGACGGTAACTTGTCCGGCGTCTCGATACGTGGCTTGTAGTGACATTTTCTCCCCTATGCTTCCTGTTGGGGCGTGGCCTTGCGTCCGCCCTCGCCGTTCGGGGAAGTACCGCTCGGCGGCAGCTTCTTCGACATGACGATTTCCGCGCCGCCGGTTTTGCCGGCGACCACATCGAACTCATCCATGAAGGCGCGCATCAGGAAGATTCCTCGTCCCGAAGTACTGAGAAGATTTTCCTCTGCAAGCGGGTTCGGAACGTCTGCAAGTTTAAAACCCACGCCTTCGTCCAGGACGTGAATGATCATCTTCTCCGGGGTCAAATCCACGGCTAAGTAAATCTTCTTTTCGGGGCGCTCCTGGTTGCCGTAATGAAAAGCGTTAATGACCCCTTCACGCACGCTCATCCCGATGCGGTAACAATCGTCTTCGCCGAAACCCGCGGCTTCCGCTACACGCAGACACATTTCCTCGGCAAGATTTACGCTTTCGACTTGCGTCTCCAGCGTAATTTCAAGGTGCTTGGTGTCAGGCGTCATTTTTAGCGATGCAGCCGCCCCGGGAGCCCCAGTATGAGCGTTCTATGGGTAACACAGCAGCGGAAACGGAGTCAATGGATCAGACTGCCCACCACATAAAACACGGTCTTGGGAAGGAAGTCGCGTCCGCAAGGAAGCGTGCCAGCCTTCGGAATTTAGGAAGCTGAGTTCAATCTCAAGCCCAATAGGTGCGATCGAGGGTGCGGTATTGGATCGCCTCGCTGAGATGCTTTGGCTCGATGCCTGCGGCGCCGTCGAGGTCGGCAATTGTACGGGCCACTTTCAAAATGCGATCGTGGGCGCGCGCGGATAATCCCAAACGAGTGATGGCATTCTCAAGGAGCTTTTCGCCCTCGGCGGAAATGGTGCAGTGCTTTCGAATCATTTTCGACATCATCTGCGCGTTCGCATAGGTTTTCTTCTCACCGCGGAACCGTTCGACTTGCCTGTCGCGTGCTGCAATAACGCGTTGGCGCACGGAAGCGGAATCTTCCGATGACGATGGCGCGCGCAGTTCCTTGTACTTCACCGCGGGAACTTCGATATGGATATCAATGCGGTCGAGCAGCGGGCCGGAAATTTTCGAGACGTAGCGCTGGATCATCGGCGGCGTGCAGTGGCACTCGCGCGTGGGATCGCCAAAATAGCCGCACGGGCAAGGATTCATTGCTGCCGCGAGCATGAATCGCGAAGGAAAAGTCACCGAAACCGCTGCGCGTGAAATCGTCACCGCGCCATCCTCGAGCGGCTGGCGCATTACCTCCAGTACGTTTCGCTGGAACTCTGGAAGTTCGTCCAGGAAGAGCACGCCGTTGTGCCCGAGCGAAACTTCTCCCGGCCGTGGCACGGCGCCTCCGCCAATCAGCCCCGCGTCGCTGATGGTGTGATGCGGGGAACGATACGGTCGCGTGCCGACCAATCCTCGACTATCCTCTAACACGCCCGCCACGCTGTGGATCCGCGTTGTTTCGATGGCCTCTTCGAGCGACATCGGCGGCAGAATTGTGGGGATGCGTTTCGCCAACATCGTTTTGCCGGCGCCGGGCGGGCCAATGAAGAGAATGTTGTGCCCGCCGGCGCAAGCCACTTCCAGAGCGCGCTTCGCCGCCTGCTGGCCGTGAACATCGCGCAGGTCCACGGAATACTGCGCCGCCTCCGAGAGCATTTGTTTGGCATCCACTGTAACGGGCGCAAACGATTCCGGCGAATTCACGAGGTCCACTGCCTGCGGGAGCGACTTCAGGGCGAACACTTCTACGCCTTCGACGACAGCCGCTTCCTTCGCATTTACTTCCGGAACGCCGACCGATTTCATTCCACACTCGCGCGCCGCAAGTGCCGCAGAAAGCGCACCGCGGACGGAGCGCACGCTGCCATCCAGCGACAGTTCACCCAGGAACATGCACTTGTCGAGTTGTTTGCCAAAGAATTGCCCCTGGCATCCCACCAGCCCCAGCGCCATCGGCAGATCGAACCCCGAGCCTTCCTTGCGAATATCTGCAGGCGCCAAGTTGATGGTCACCCCCTGCCCATATGGGAACTCGTACCCGCAATTTCGCAACGCCGCCTTGATGCGCTCGCGGCTTTCCTTCACCGCATTGTCCGGCAAGCCCACCACGTTGAAGTCGTTCATCCGCGCCGACCCTACGTCCACCTCCACCTCAACGAGGTAGGCGTCAATGCCGTAAACGGAAGCACTAAGCGTCTTGAAGAGCATGTGATTCCAGCGGGCCCTGGCTCAGAAGGGTCAACCAGGGAAGCGTACAAACATCAGGCGCAGCATAAATCAATTCGCCACTATAAACCAGCGGTAATCCCAGCCGAACACCACTTTCCCCTGACTGTTACAAACGGCAGCCTGCCAAATCTGTCATTCGAGCGGAGCAGGCAGACTTTTTCTTCCCCTTTGCTCCCGCAAAGGGTCGGCCTGCGAAGTCGAGGAATCTCTCCTTCGTTCTCAGCGCTTCCTTCCCGCGTTGGGTGTAATATCGCATCCGGGAACGCTCCTCGCTCGATCGAGCTACCCGAGGTGTCCCATGTCCAAGACCGCCCGTCAGCAAGTCCTTAATCTCGAGCGCGCACAGGTCCACGCCATCAACCAACGCCACTTGCTCGGCGCGCTGCAAATGTTTGACCGCGGCTTCGTGGGCTTCTCTTCCACGCAGCATAAACGGATTCGCGGTCTGAGCGCTCTCCGCAAGACCTTTGAGTACTACTTGAAGCGCGCGCCCAAACTTACTTACCGCATCGAGCAGCCACATGTGTCCGTGAACGGTGGAACTGCCGTCGCGACGTTTTATTGGACCGTGCAGCTGGGCCGCGGCCGCAATATCCACGGGCGCGGCACCCACGTCTTCACCAAGCAAGGCAAGAGCTGGCGCGTTGTCCACGAACACTTTTCCCGCGCTCACTGAAGTCCGGGTGGGTTAACAGTCGCGTCTCGCGCCCTCAAGAACAAAATCAGGCGAAGCTTAGTCGGCGAGGCTGCCTCGCGCATCAAAGCAAGTGCTGGATGGCGTCGGAGACCTCTTCGGATCCCACGGATCCCCGAATGATTTTCACTTCCTTGCCGTCGCGTGTGACGAGAAAACTCACCGGAAGTTCGCCTTCGAAGCCGAATTTGCGCGCCGTCTCGTCACTCCCGAGCAGCACGGGGTAATTGATCGCCGTGGAAGAGACGCCCGCGCGAAAGCGTTCCTTTTGAACGAAAGTCTGCACGGATTCCTCCCCTTGGTCGTCCACGGCGATAGCCACAACGGTGAATCCTCTGGATGCGAACTTCTCCTGCAGCTTGATGAGGTCGGGGATTTCGTCGCGGCAAGGCTGGCACCACGTGGCCCAGATGTTCACGAAAACGACCTTCCCCTTATAACTTTCCATGTCAACCCAGTTGCCATCGACTGCGGGCAAGACGGTGCGCGGCAAGCGCTGATCCATGTCGGCGAGGCCACCGGATTCACCCCCTGAAGCCGACGCGAACAGGGAGAGATTGGGACGATAAAAGCGAAAAGCCAACGCCAGGGAAATGGCTGCAACTGCAAAGAAGAGTAAAGCCTTTTTCATGTTCACTCCCGGATCCGGGCCCCTCGACAGAAGCTAGATAAACAAACGAGCTTCCCTGATTCCAGAGTAAGGGAATCCCTGGAATCCGGCGGAGACAAGTTAATCCCGCGTGTCGAAAGGGTTGCCGACGGCGCGTTTCAAACTCTCAACGGTGGCGGACGAAGCAGGTGGTGCACGCGCGAGCCCCACAAAAAAGAGCAACAAAAAGGTTGCGTTTCCCCGTGACGCCACGCTAATATGCAATCTGGAGGTTGCATAACTATGGAAAATCGCATCGAGAAACGGATTGAACTCAAGGCACCTATTTCGCGTGTCTGGCGCGCGCTCACGGATCACCGTGAGTTTGGCGAGTGGTTTCGCGTGAAACTGAATGGCCCGTTCGTGCCGGGCCAGGTTTCGCGCGGCCAGATGACCTATCCTGGCTACGAGCACGTGAAATGGGAGGCCGTCGTGCAGAAAATGGAGCCCGAACGGCTCTTTTCCTTCACCTGGCCCCATCCGAAGTCCTTTGAAAAAGGGGACACTCCACCGGACTACGCAAAGGAGCCGACCACGCTCGTCGAGTTCCGGCTGGAGAAGACTGCGAACGGCACACTGCTCTTGCTCACGGAGTCCGGTTTCGACAAAATTCCTAGCGATCGCCGCCTGGAAGCCTTCCGCAGGAATGACAGCGGTTGGACAGAGCAGATGAAGAATATTGAGAGCTATGTTGCGCAAAGGCCGTAGCAGCATTGTGGCCAAACGTCGGGCCAATGCACCCGTCTTTGCCGCGCTGGGCGACGAGACGCGCCTATCGTTGGTTGCGAAGCTTTGCGCCGGGGAGCCGCGTTCAATCTCTCAGCTAACACGCGGCTCCCGGCTTACGCGGCAGGCGATCACCAAGCATCTTCGTGTCTTGGAGAATGCCGCCATCGTGCACAGCGTCCGTTCGGGCCGCGAAAGCCTGTTTGGATTCGATCCGGAGCCGCTGGAAGACATCAAGGAATACCTCGATCTCGTCTCCGAACAGTGGGATCAGGCGCTCTCCCGGCTAAAGTCCTTCGTCGAACGCTAATCTCGCCTCCTTCCACAACCGTCACTTGCGGGCCGGAGCGCCAAGGCGGTCGAGCTCGATTTGGGCGGCAAGAGAGAGCGGGTCGTTTTTGGGGTGGTTGGTGATGAGTTGTTTCAGGTCAAAGTCGGCGCAGCCCTTGATTTTATTCTGCCTCGCGTAGTTTAGAGCAGAGTAATAAAGACGGCGGTCATTGTCTTTGGCCGCGATCTCAAGGGTGGTGAGGCGGCCTGCCACCTCCAGGAGAAACAGGTGCTCGCTTCCCGGTCCGGAAAAAGATGCGATCCGCTCGCGAAAGTACGATTCGGCTTCCTTGGCGCGGCCGAGCCGGTAAAGGGCGAAATAGCAGAGGAGGATGGGATCGGCCGAGGCGTCTTTATCGGGAACTTTGCGGGCTTTGGCGGCCTGTACGGTTCCCGCGTAGTCGCCCTCGAGAAAATACGAGCGCACGAAGAGCTCATTGGAAGGTTCGTTGGCAGCCACAAGAGCGCGGCGAGCCCCCGCGAAGTCGCGCCTAAGGAAAAGCAACTGTGCCAGCTCCAACTGATCGCGCGGGGCGCCGGGGTTCAGTTCGATTTTATGCTTCTGGAGGCCAATGGCGCGGGAGAAATTACCGCGTTTGGAAAAGAATTTGACTGCCCCTTCCAGGGCTTCGTAATCGTTCGGCAGGCGAACGAGTTCGTCTTCGACGGCTCGGGCGTTGCAATCAGCGCCGACCCGGCAGAGATAGACGCTGTCACGGAACGCGCCTTCCGCGCGCGAAAGGCGCTCGCGCAAATCGGAAGTGGGATTGGTCAGTGTCAGGACGGTATTGTCTTCGCCCAATGAGTCGCTCACCAAATCATTCGCGGGCCAGTTTTCCTTGATCCAATCCCCCTGGGGGCCGGTAAAGCGCACAAAATCCTGCTGCACCCAAACCTGGCCCAGCAAATGAGCAGGCGCAAAGCCACTGGGAATGTCTGAGTCGCGAATCGACGCGTGGCCCTTCATTTCATCAAACTCGGCGTCGAAGAAGACCCCGCCGTTCAAGGGTACGAGATGGAACTCGTATTTGAAGTAGCTCTCGGCCGGATCGCTGGAAGAATCTTTGCCGCGAAACTCCACGGTGTAGTTGCCCGGCTCTGACGGAGGCCGGCCTACAGTGACGTGCCAGGGCTCAGACGATCCGCCCTCATCTTCATCGGCCATAATCCAGTCGCCCTCCAGTCGAGCGTCGCGGTAGGGCCTTTTCTCATCCTCGGCCGTATACAGAGGATGAACGCTGACGACAGAACCGCAACCTGCCGATAGAAAGGCGATTACACAAAAACTGAACGAACAGAGCGGGGCTTTCATTGCTCCTCCTAGCGAATAATGAGACGGACCGGGCGGCGGATGGGAATGCACGCGGCGGGGACGGATTTGTGTGTCAGGTTTGGGTCGGTGCGCATCGAAGTTCAATCCGCGGCCACAGCGGACGGTCCGTGAACAACCTGAACGATACGGGGAGTGGATGAGGGGGGCAAGCGACAAGAAGCGACGAGGTGCGCATGTCGCGGCGTGTCGTTTGGCGCTTGACCACAGCACAAGACCCAGGGGGGAGGGGGCTGTTAATGTTAACTAGAATTTCCAGGAAGAAATTCTATCCCGAGGGAGCATCGCGACCGAGGGACTTCTCTTCACATGCGATCAGGCGTTCCCGTCTCGCACGGCGCGACGACGCCGTAAAGCGCCAAGACATCTTGCAGCGTCACGACTCCTTCCAGTTGGCGCACGTTGGCCCGGCCTACCACCGGCAAAACGTCCAACCGGCTCGCGCCCATTCGCTCCAGCGCCACGACCAGCGGATGGTCGGGATGCACGTGAACGAACTCGACGGTGGCGATCAGTTCCTCCAGGCGTTTGGCTGCACCGTCCTGCTGGATAGCTCGTTCAAGCATTTTGCGGCTCAGGACGCCCCTAACGCCCCGGTGGTCGCAGACCACCCACGCCGAAGCAGCGCTGTTCCTGGTTTTCTCCATTGCTTCCTGCACGGTCATTTCGGTGTCCAACACTTCCGTTGCCTGACGCATCGCTTGAGACACCTGACGCTGCTCTCCAAGTTGCCGGGTCTCCGCCGTGGGCAGGTGAATCCCATCCTGGTGGGCCAGTTCCTCGTAGATCGGCTTGCGTTGCAGTTTCGACGAGATAAACAGGCTCACCAGGTTTGAAATCATCAGCGGTACGATCACAGCATAGTCCCGCGTGATCTCGAAGATCATCACCACCGAGGTCATCGGAGCGCGCACGATTCCTGCAAACGCCGTGCCCATTCCCACAAGCGCATAGGCTCCGGGCGTTCCCACGAGATGAGGCAGGAAGTGATTGGCAAGGTTCCCAACGATTCCGCCGAGCATGGCTCCGAGAAACAGGCTCGGCCCGAAAATTCCTCCCGCGTTGCCGGAAGCGTAGCTCGTGGCCACGGCGAAAAGTTTCAAGACAAGGAGCAGGAGCATCAGCTTCAAGGCCATACCGCCGTTCAGCGCTTCGCCGACATGCTTGTATCCCACACCCAGCAACTGGGGCACGAACCAACCCATCACGCCAACCATCAACCCGCCGGCTACGGGCTGAAACCATACGGTCTTCTTGGGAAATTTCAGAAAATGCGCCCGCATCCAGAGCAGGAGCTTCGTGAACGCCACGGAAACGAAGCCGCCGGCCACCCCCAGCACCGCGTAAATTCCGAGCTCCGCCGGATTCACCAACTGGTATTGCGGAACTTGAAAGAGCGGATTATTTCCCAGCAGCAATCGCAGCATCGCCCAGGAAGTCGCCGAAGCCAGCACCACCGAACCAAGCACCGGCGCGTGCAAATCGCCGACAACTTCCTCCAGCGAAAACAACACGGCCGCGAGCGGTGTATTGAACGCCGCCGCGATCGCGGCAGTTGCTCCGACGGGGATCAGCGCCTTCACTCTTTCCGGGCGCAAACCCAGCCACCGGCCCAGCACCGAAGCGATTCCCGCGCCGACCTGCACCGCCGGGCCTTCGCGCCCGAGCGGGATGCCGCTCGCCAGCGTCGCGGAGGTGCAGAAGAATTTTCCGATGACCGTGGCGAGAGAGATGTTTCCTTCACGCGCGTACAAAGCTGCTTTCGTTTGAGGAACTCCGCTGCCGCGCGCATCGGGAAAGTAGCGATACAGCAGGTAGCCCATTCCCAGAGAACCGGCCACGGGCACAAGCAACCTGCGCCAAGGCGCACCACCGGCAGGATAAAGCCGCACACCTGCCCGCTCCGTGAGAAGAATGAAGGCCACAACGGCCAACCCAACCAGCGCGCCGATGACCAGCGTCAGGACCAGAAAAACTTGCTCCTCCCGCTCCTGAAGGAACGCTATCCACGGGCGCGAGGATGCATTCCACCAACGGATTGGCGACTTTGCGCCATCGTTCCTCATTTCCTGAGTTTCTCTGTTATTCGGCATCTTTGAAAGGATACCAGCCCGAGTCCCGAGATCGGCAGAACCCGAAGCGTGGCCGTGAAATCCCCGAGTTCTTGATGAACTTCTTCGTCCTCTATTCCCGGAGGATTATTTCGTAGCTCGACCTGGCCATCTTTACCCACGCTTCTTTCCCATTCCTCTCTCCGATGATTTGATCTCTTGTTTCCCGCCCCGAGCTGCGCGGCCGTTTTCCAGGAGGGCACTGATGGCTTTAACGAATGCCGCTCCACTCGAGCGCAACTCGCCGATGCGGTGCTGCGCCACTTGTTCGAGTAATTTTTCGCCCCGCGGCAGAAGCGACACCAGGACGCGCCGGCGGTCGTCCCGGCTGCGAGCCCGGCGCACATAGCCATGCGCTTCCATCCGATCGATGAATTCCACCGCGCTGTGATGCTTCAGAGCCAGACGATCCGCCAAGGCGCGGATGGTCGCCTCTTCGCCCTCCGGAAGCCCGCGAATCGCCAGCAAAAAGAGGTATTGTTGCGGCTCGAGGCCCGCGGCCTGAGCCACCGCGTCTCCGTCGCGCACAAATTTGCGAATAAGGCGGCGCAGCTCCGCGAGCGCGCGATACTCCGCGGCGGTGATCTCAGTGGCCACGTTCCAAGTATATCGCACTACGATATATCAAGCTATCGGCGCGGCTTCGGTAATTCTGAAGAGTTATGAGGAAACATCGGTAGTGGAATTACAGCGGCTTGCGGAAGGATTTCTGCGTCTTGAAGTGCTCGTAGCCGTTCCGTTCGTAAAACTTGTGAGCGCGCTCGCGAATCACGTTCGAACGGACGGACATGCTCTTGCAGCCGTGTTTGCGCGCCCACTCCTCTGCCGCGGCAAGCAACCGGGCGCCCGCTCCGAGGCTCCTCTGCCCCTCAGCGACGACGAGGCCGTTCACTTCCGCGCGAACCTCCGTTTCCAGCAGCGGCTGCCTGCTCACATGCAGCCAGCCTACGACGCCGTCTTTGGACGAGTCCGCTACGAATATAGCGTGTGATGAAGGGGGCCTGATTCTTTGCAGTCTCTCTCGGATCTGCTCTGCGGTTGCGGGATACCCGAGCTGCCCGGAGAGTCCCGCGATGCGCGGGGCATCGCCGCTCTTCGCGCGCCGGATCTTCAGCGCGGTTTGTTTTTCGTTGGGCCTCATTCTTTAGCTCGTCTTTCGCCGCAGCCGGGCTTGCACCGCTGCACTCTTCAATTCACGAAGAGCGTCCGCCGCAATCCATCGCGCTGAACGCGTGCCGTGCCGCCGGATTCTTTCGGCGGCACAGATCGCTTCGCGGTTCAGCTCCAAGTTGCGTTTGCCGATATTCCGCAGCGCCCAGTTAACGGCTTTTTTCACGAAATGGCGTTCGTCACGGGCTTCCCGCTTGATGATCCGCAAGCATCCCCGGAAGCGCGTGTCGTGGGCATTTTTGTCCTTGTAAGCAAGGTATGCAATCAAGGAAAAACTCGCGCGCTTCACAAATTCTTCGCGGCGCCAGCTCCACGCGACCGCCTTGGTCCAGGCCGGTTTCGCGTGCGCGTAAAGATAGCAGCACGCCGCGTCCACGACATCCCAGGAATCGAAATCGCGGACCCAGCGTTCCATTTCCGAAGCGGTGACTTTTTCGGATTGCCCGATTAGGGTCGCGAGGATGCGCGCTTCATGGATGCCAGATTTCCAAAGGCTCCGGGCCAGTTCATGATCTTTCCCAATGTGTTTCGCGAATTTGTGCAGGACCGGCGCAGAGATGCCAAGTGCCTTTGGCACGTGCACGCCGAAGTACGCCATCTTGGCGCGCACTTTGGGGTCAGCCAGGGACTTCAATTCGCGCAACACAGAGGATCTCGTCCAGCACGGGACGTTCTTCTTAGCAAGGCCCTGCTTAAAACGTCTTGTCGGAGTCGAGGAGGATCGTGACCGGGCCTTCATTGACCAGCTCCACGGACATCATAGTTTGGAAAATTCCCGTTGCGACGGTTACGCCCAGTTTGCGAAGCGCGTTGCAGAATTCATCATACAAAGCTTTTGCCTTTTCCGGCGGCGCAGCGGCGATGAAGCTTGGCCGCCGTTGCCCGCGCGCATCGCCGTAGAGAGTAAACTGCGACACGACGAGAGCGCTGCCCTTCGCGTCCAGCACCGAGCGGTTCATCTTACCTTGGTCGTCTTCGAAGATGCGCAGGTTCGCGCACTTCTCCGCCATGGTTACGGCCACAGCTGGGGTATCTTCGCGGCCGACGCCGAGCAGAATCATCAGCCCGGCGCTGATTTCACCCGTCACGTTTCCTTCTACCGTCACGCGGGCGCGGCTGACTCTCTGGAGAACGGCTCGCATGCAACCGACTTAGTCCATGCCCGGCTTTGCGGATTTACGCGGTAGAAGTTCCGGAAGCTGCGCGACGTTGTAAGCGAACACTGCGAGCACCTGCGCCCCTTCCGTCAGGTCATCCCAGCGCACGCGATCGAGTGTATCCGCCTGGGAATGGTGCGTCTTGTCGTAGTCCAGGCCTTCCTGGACGCACCAGAAGCCCGGCACCCCGGCCTCATCGAACGGTACGTGATCGCTGCCGCCTTCGGAGCGCAGCGTCGGTTCTGCCAAACCGACATCCTTCGCCCGGGCAAGTGGATTCAGCACGCGATCGATCGTCTCTCGAACGTTGTAGTTCGCCATCACCCCGACCGTCAGCACTTTCCCGGTGCCGCTGTCGTGCACCAGCACGCCGGAAATTTTCCCCAGTTCATTCGAATGGGCTTTCACGTAGGCCTTCGAGCCGTTCAGCCCTTGCTCTTCACCTGTAAACAACACAAACCGGATGGTGCGCTTCGGCTTCACGTTAAGTTCTTGCAAAGCACGGGCTGCGGCCAGCACAGCCATCGAGCCCGTGCCGTTGTCCGTTGCGCCAGTGCCCAGATCCCACGAATCGAGATGTCCGCCGATGATCACGACCTCGTCTGGCTTCTCGCTGCCGGGAATCTCCGCGACGGTGTTATAGACTTCCACCGGCTTGCCGCTGAAGCCGCTCTCGATGTTTACCTCCGCTTCGACAGCTCCGGCATCCAGCAATCTCCAGAGCAATGTGTAGTTCTCCCGCGTCACATAAGCGGTCGGAACCGCGCCCGGCACATACTCTCTGCCCGAAGCGCTCATGTTCAGCAGGCCGTACCACTTCTCAGAAGCGAGCAGCACGGCGCCTACTGCTTGTTCGGCGAAGAACTTCGATTGCGCCTGCCGCAGCCGGACGTATGCTTCAAAATCGAACGGCTTGCCATTGTCGCTCTTGGGCATCGCCACGGGAATCGTCTCTTCTCCCCATGGCGTCAGTAACGGATTGCCCGGCGATGCCATTTCGCTCGGCCGTCCGACGATTACAATCGTTCCCTTGAGCTTTCCTCGGTATGGTTCCAGGTCTTCCGGCTTTTCCGCCGTAATACCGATCACCGGCCCGCGGACCGTGCCTCTCGTGCTTGCGGACCAGCCCGCCGTTTCCAGAGTCAGGGCGTGGGCCGCGGGAGAAAGGAGGCGTCCCTTAGCGGGACCGCGCGTCCAACTGTTCGCGATGGACCAGGGCTCGAGATGCGCATTCGAAAGCCCCAGCTCTTTGAACCGCTCCAAAGTCCAGTGGCTGGCCTGGTCCAATTGTGGCGAGCCGGTCAGCCGCGGGCCGATGCGATCCGCCAGGTATTGCAAATTATTTTTCAACTCACCCTGGCCGGCCTTCACCTGCTCCAGAATTTTTCCGTCCATCTCTGCGATCGGATCCGGCTTGGGCACTTCCGCTTTTGCAGAATCTGACGAGGGCCGGTACGGCAGCGGCCGCCTCGACAACAGGGCGGGCAACTGTGCTGTGTTGTACGCCCAGGCGGCCAACACCTGCGCCCCTTGATTCAGTTCGTCCTTCCAAACTTTATCAAAGGTGTCTGACTGGCTGTGATGCGTCAAGTTGTATTCCGCGCCATCCTGAACCACGAAGAAGCCAGGCACGCCCACGTCATCGAACGAGGCATGGTCGGTTCCAAACGACCGTCGCATGACCGGCTCGAGCAGCTTCAGGTCCTTCACCGGTGCCAGAACCTGATCCACAATTTCGCGGTCCTGATAGTTGTCGTGAAGCCCCAGTGTCAGTACTCGCCCGGTTCCCGTATCGTGAACCAGCACAGCTGTGATTTTTTCCAGATCGTTTTGGTGAGCCTCAACGTATTTCTTTGAACCGACCAATCCTTCTTCTTCTCCGGTAAAGAGCACGAAGCGGATGGTGCGTTTCGGCTTGAGGTTGAGTTTCGCGAGGGTGCGCGCCGCTTCCAGCACGGCCATCGAGCCGGTACCGTTATCGGTTGATCCGGTTCCCAGGTCCCAAGAATCCAGATGCGCGCCGAGAATTACGACTTCGTCCGGTTTTTCGCTGCCGCGAATTTCCGCCACGGTGTTGTACACATCCATGGGCTTTTCACCGAACGAATTGGTCATTTCGATTTCAACTTCCACTTTTCCGTGCTTCTGCATGCGGTAAAGCATCCGGTAGCCTTCGCCGGTGATGAAAGCCGTCGGGATGGCGCCGATTTCAAACTTCTCGCCGCCGATGCCGGTCATGTTCAGCAGACCGTGCGGCTTGTTCGAATCGCGCAGCACTACGGCAACTTCTTGCTGCTTGAAGAATTCGTTTCGCGCGCGCCCTATTTCCTGCAGCGCCGCGAAAGGAGATAGTGCGGCCGGCTGTCCCTTCACCGGGGGCGGCACCTGCATGGGGCGAACATATTCTGCATTGGGATTTTCCGGGTTCGGCGGAGAGAGACTCTCCGGCTCCTGATAAATCACAATCGCGCCTTTCAGTCTGCCGCGAAACTTATCGAAGTCTTCTTTGGTTTTCGCGTCGAAATAGACTACTGGCCCGCGCACGACTCCCGCGGTGCCCGGCGACCAACCCGCCGACGCAATCGTGAGGGGATGCTGGGCCGGCCCGACGATGCGCGCGCGCGCCGTTCCGCGCGCCCACGAATGCGCAATCGTCCAGGGCTCGAGATGCACGTTGGCCAGGCCATATTTGCGGAACATATCCGCGGTCCAATCATTAGCCTGCTTCAATTGCGGCGAACCCGTCAGCCTCGGCCCGATGTCGTCCGAAAGATATTCCAGGTTCGCCATCACCTGGCTGTGATCGCGGATTTCGCCGAGAATCCGTGAATCCGCGGCTGCGAAATCACTCGTACCATCCGGCGCGGGTCGCGCCGACCCGCCTCGCGCTCCGGCAAACACGAGAATCAATGCGAACACAACAACAGCCACTCGACGTGAGTTCATTCGCTCTCCCTCGAAGCCAAAAATTCAAAATTCGCGGAATGAATTTACTCTCCCTGGCAGCGACGTCCACCCATTGCCACCAGGGCCCGGCGGTCCACTTTCTGGACTTGATTCTATAGAGGTGAGACGCAGTTGTTTCCGTTTCGTCTCGCGGACCAATCTCACCTCGGGCTTGTCTTTCTTCTCCGCGATTTGGCTGCGCGCTCTGGGCCTCTGCGCTTTCTCTTTCCACTACTGTTTCCGAGTAAGGGCAGCGCGGAAAAACCGCGCGGCGCGAGCTGGCACTTGGGACAAAAATAGCTGCTTCGCCCCGCTATGGTCGCGCGACGGATCGGTGTCCGACAGCGATAGCAGCTTTTGCCCTCGCGCCCATAAGCGCGATGGCGCCGCTGATACTCGCCTGGTTCGCCTGAGGCATCAAGAAAATTGGAAATCGACGAACCGCGCATGGCAATTGCTTTTTCGAGAATCTCTCGCAAAGCGAGGCGCAGCGTTTTTGCTTCCTTCTCGCTGAGGGTCACACCAAGCCGGGCAGGGTGAATCCTGGCTTTCCACAAACTTTCGTCCGCGTAAATGTTGCCGACTCCGCGAAGCACACCTTGATCGAGCAGCAACGCCTTAATGCGCGCACGACGGCTTCGAATTCGGCCCAGAAATTCCTTTTCGCTCACCTCGAGCGGGTCAGCCCCAAAGCCTGCGAGCTCTTCCGCAAGCGGCGCCTCCGTCAGATAGGCGATCCGCCCGAAACGCCGCGCATCTGTATAACGCAGCTCCCGCCCATCATCCAGCAGCAGACAGACGTGCGTGTGCTTTTCGCGGGGCTGCGCGGCGGGCGCCGGTTCGAGATGCCCGGTCATCCCCAGGTGCACGAGCAACGAAGCCGGGGCGGCATCGCCGTTTGATGGCGGGCGGCTTGTTCCGCTCAACGCGGAAAGCCGCAACAGGATGAACTTGCCGTAGCGTTCGACGGTTTCGATTCGGCGTCCCGGCAGGTGTTCTTCGACCGCTGCCGGATCGTCAATAAAATCCGTTTTTCCGAGCGTGACAGACAGGATTCGACGGCCCAGAATTGCCTGGCGCAACCCGCGCGCTACGGTTTCGACTTCAGGAAGTTCCGGCATGTGAAAATCGATTCTTCAAGATAACATGGGGCGAGATGAAAAAAAATGTCGCAGAATTTCACTTGAGCTAAGGCAGGAGCGCGAACACGCGAACCGGGCCGCCCGATCCGCCTTCCAGCTTGATGGGCGCGACAATCAAGAAGGCGCCCGATTCCGGCAGCTCGTTCAAGTCCGAAAGATTTTCAAGATGATACAATCCCGCCCCCAGCGCCAGATGATGCACGGCAAAATCTTTGGATGCGCCGTAGTCGATGCTAAGCGTATCGCAACCCAGGCCGCTGACCTTTCGTCCAATCAGCAGTTTCGCGGCATCTGTAGAAAACCCGGGAAAATGCATCGTTCCTGAAGCATCCTGATTGCGGTAGCGCTTCTCGTCCGGCCATCGTGACGCCCAACCTGTCCTCAGCAGGACGATGGCTCCTTCCGGAATTCGCCCGTGCCGCTTCTCCCAATCTTCCACGCGCGAAGCGGGCAGCTGATAGTCCGCGTCTTTGCCGCCTTCAGTACGTACATCCATCACGACTGCCGGGCCGAACAATTGCTGGACAGGAATCTGATCGACGGTGGCCTTTCTAGGCGCAAAGTGCGCGGGCGCGTCCAGATGCGTGCCGTAATGCTCCAGCATCCAGAAGCTTCGAGTGAAGTAGCCATTTTTCTCGAACGTAGCGTTCACTTTCGCCTCGAAGAATTTCTCATCCCCGGGCCACGGCACCAATTTATCGTTAATCGCGTAACTCAGGTCAAGAACTCTCGTCTTCCCGGAGGGAATACCTTCGAGCAGCGAATCGCGGCGCGCATTTTGCGGAAGTAGTGCCATCGAGAAGGCAACAGCACAAACGGCGGCAGTCCCGAAACGCCAGAAGGCAGCCATCGCTCACCTCAGTTCCTGATTTCAGCAGAAGGGCTGCCCAGCCGCTTACGCCAGCACGCAAAGCGCCACCGGCCCTGAGCCGCATCAGGGCAGCGGTATACCCGGCGTCGCCACGATTCCGGCCATGCGCAGTATCTCTTGATACTCCTCGTCGCTGATCATCGAGACTAGCAACCGCACGTTCTTCATCAGCTTCATTTTCCGGAGCGCCGGATTTGCCCGCATCTCCGCCAGCGTCACCTGCCGGGGCAATTTCTCAAACGCGCGCAAGTCTGCTACGAGGTTCTTCCCCTTCATGTCGTGCGGGTCGGAGTAGGGATCACGGGTGATTTCCGCAATGGAATAAAGCGTGCGCTCCGGCGCGGAGTGGTAGCACAGCACGCGGTCGCCTTTACGGACCTGTTTGAGAGCACGGATGGCGTCGGGTTTGGACCCGGCCCCATGCCACATTTCCTTCCCTTTCACAAAGAGCGTATCCCAGTGATAGTGGTGCGGGTCGGCGCTGAAGATCCAGTAGTGTCGTTGCGCGGTGTGATTCGCCATCGAGGCTGTGAGTCGCCAGCAATATACACGCTGGCATCCAAAAAGCGAAACAAAATTATGAGGACTAAGCGACAGGGCTGGGAAGGAAGAAATACGACGGGAGACGACACTATTTCGACGAACTCAATTTAAACTACTTATTTTCAATCAGATAGAGAGCTCTACCCAACGTCCACGTAAATGTCCTCCCCACGTACTTCCAGAGGATAACAGTCCACTCCTACCGCCGGGTTCTGCTTTACTTTTCCCGTGGTGACGTCGTACTGCCAGCCATGCCAGGGACAAGTAACGACATTTCCGTCCAATACCCCCTGTCCGAGAGGCCCACCCCGGTGCAAGCACGTATTGTTGATCGCATAGAACCTTCCGGCCACGTTCGCCAGGGCGATGGCTTTGCCCTCCACATGGAACTCCCGGATGCTTCCCGGCGTAATCTCATTCGTCTTCGCTGCTCGCACTGGCGGCATTTGCTGTTCTCTCCACTGGCGTTTCTCGGTTTGACTCTTACTTCAAGTAAAAACCCCGCTCTTCTAAGGCAAATTCATTTACTTCCTGAACTTCCTCTTATCGCGGCTCTGGCGTCTGCGCCACCATAACGCCTTTCTTAAATTCATCTACCATCTCCGGCTTCAGCCGCACTTCCGTCGGCCGCTTTGCCAGCGTCATCTGATCAATCTTGTCCTGCAGTTTCAAAAGCGCAAAGAAGAGCCCCTCGGGCCGCGGCGGGCATCCTACAACGTACACATCTACCGGTACGATACGATCCACTCCCTGCAAAACAGAGTAGGCGTTGAAAGGGCCGCCGACGCTGGAGCAAGCTCCCATCGAAATGCACCACTTGGGGTCCGGCATCTGTTCCCACACGCGCTTCAGTACCGGCGCCATCTTCAGTGTCACCGTCCCCGCTACGATCATCAGGTCCGCCTGCCGCGGCGACGGCCGGAACACTTCCGCGCCAAACCGCGCCATGTCAAAACGCGAAGTCGTGGAAGCAATCATTTCGATCGCGCAGCACGCCAGTCCAAACGTCAGCGGCCAGATCGCACTCTTTCGCGCCCAGTTGAATACGTAATCCACCGACGTAATCATAAAATTTTTTTCGAACCGTTGATCCAGTACGCCCATTGAAGAGTCCTTCCCTGCTGCTGCCGAGTATATTCACCGCTCTCGGTGGAGTCAAAAACTCTCTGTCGAGGAATCTCAGCCTGTTTCTCTCTCGCGTTTTTCAATCGACTTCGAAACCGTTTTCCAGTAAGAGGCCGGCCGGAGACGCTGAACAATGTCTATTTGAACCGCGTCCTTGCCAATCAGAATGCGTGGTTCGCCGCGCTCGACTCCGCGCAGGATTCGGCCGGCTGCCGCTTCTGGACTTGTTTGCGCCAGCCGTTCGAATCGCGTGATATTCTTCTGGCCCAGGTCTGACGGAGCTCCCGCACCAAGGCGTGAATGCCGCGCGATAGGCGTTCGAATGCCTCCGGGATGCACGCACGAAACGCGAACGCTTGTTCCTTCCAGTTCATGGCGCAGCGCCTCAGTGAATCCGCGCACGGCAAATTTGCTGGCAGCGTACGGAATCTGTCCAACGGGAGCAATCAGTCCGAAAACACTCGAAAGATTCACAATGTGCGCCTGCTTCTCACCCTTCAGGATCGGCAGGAAATACTTCACTCCGTAGACTGTGCCCCAGAAATTGATGTTCATCACCCAGCGGAAATCATCCAGTGAAATTTCGTCAAAATTGCCGTGCAATGAAACTCCGGCATTATTGATCAGCAAGGTGACGCGTCCGTGTCGGCGCCGTACATCTTCGGCAAAGGCGCTCATACCCGCTTCGTCGGCAACATCGATGACGTGCGTGCTGACCGGCGCGTTCTTGCTCGTTAGAGATTGCGCGGTCTGCATCAGACCCGCTTCGTCCACGTCGGCGAGTGCAAGCGCCGAGCCCGCTTCGGCCAGTTGCTGCGCCAGCGCGCGCCCGATACCGGACCCCGCTCCGGTCACGACAGCCATACCGCCACTCAGGAACGACACTGGAGAACCTCACAATGCGGTTGCATTCATATCACAGGGTCTCGGAAGCGGCCACTCGTTTCATCCTTTCGCACCGTGAATGAGCAGCGCACCTTCCGCCCTGAAGGCCCGGAGTTGCTCTGCGTCGCGGAACCACCGTCCCGTATAGATTTCGGGTGAGGGAGAGGGATCAACAATGCGTTCGTGTGCAACGTCCCGGAATCCTGCGCGCCGGAACAAATCGGCCCATTCCCCGGCCGACAGCAGATGTGTGGGAACCGCGAGCAGATTTCCCCATTGGTGGCTATGCGGATTGTCGCGGTAGTAGTTAATCAGCACCCAGGCCGACCCGCCCTCGTTCAGTACCCGAAAAATATCTTTGATGCCGGCGGCAGGATCGGGCCAGTAGTAGGAAGACTCAATGGAAATCACGTCGGAGAAAAAATTCGGCTGCCAGGGAATTCCCGTCACCTCGCCCGTGACAAACATCAAATTGTCGAAGTCGGTGCTGGCGCGCCGCGCGTGGCGGATCATCTCGTCCGAAATGTCCATTCCCACCACGCGGCCTTCCGGCACCAATTTCGCCAGCCGTCGTGACAACCAGCCCGCGCCGCAACCTACGTCCAGGACGTTGTCCGTTGGCGCCAGGCGCATTTTCTCCAGCACCGGCAGCGTGATCGGCAGATGATCCTGCTCCATCCCCTCGCCGCGCCCCGCCTCCGCCCAGCGGTTGAATTCCTCTCGCAGCACGTGGTCGAATTGTGGTTCAGTCACTCGCGTACCCTGGGGATTGGACAGTTACACGGTCCTGCCGCACGCGCCACTTTGCACAGGCCAGAATCTACGCGTTCTGTACCTTGGCCAACAGCTCGACGAACTTTTGCTTGCGTTCCGCCTGGTCGTGGCCGCCTTCGGCGTCCGCCATTTGCGTGATGTTCATCGAGCAGAACTTCGGGCCGCACATCGAGCAAAACTTGGCCTCTTTATAAAAATCATCCGGCAAATTCTCATCGTGCATGGCCCTCGCCGTTGGCGGATCCAGCGAAAGCTCAAACTGCTTGTTCCAGTCGAAGAGGAACCGCGCATAGGAAAGCGCGTCATCGCGGTCCCGCGCGCCAGGCCGGTGCCGCGCCACGTCCGCCGCGTGCGCCGCAATCTTGTACGCAATCACGCCCTGTTTCACATCCTCAGGATTGGGTAATCCCAAATGCTCTTTCGGCGTAACGTAGCAAAGCATCGAAGCGCCGTGCCAACCGATCATCGCCGCGCCAATCGCACTGGTGATGTGGTCGTACCCGGGCGCAATATCAATCACCAGCGGCCCCAGCGTGTAGAACGGCGCCTCGTGGCACCATTCCATCTCCTTGTCCACTTGCTCCTTGATCTTGTCGAGCGGAATGTGCCCCGGCCCTTCGATCATTACCTGGACGTCGTGCTCCCAGGCTTTCTTCGTCAATTCGCCGAGCACTTTCAACTCCGCGAATTGCGCTTCATCACTCGCATCCGCGATGCACCCCGGCCGCAATCCGTCACCAAACGAAAAGCTCACGTCATGTTTCTTGAAAATCTTGCAAATGTCTTCGAGGTTCTCGTACAGGAAATTCTGCTTCTTGTGATGCTCCATCCAGTGCGCCATCAAGGAGCCACCGCGGCTCACGATGCCCGTAATCCGTTTGCGCACGTACGGTACATGCTCGCGCAACACGCCCGCGTGGATGGTCATGTAATCCACGCCCTGCTCGGCCTGTTCTTCGATCACTTCCTTCATCAATTCGAACGTCATGTCCTCCGGCCGCCGAACCCGCGAAATCGCCTCGTACACGGGAACCGTGCCAACCGGCACCGGCGACGCGTCAATGATGGCCTTGCGAATCACCGGGATGTCCCCGCCCGTCGATAGGTCCATCACAGTGTCCGCGCCGTAATGCACAGCGTGGTGCAGCTTTTTCAGCTCCTCGTCGATATTCGAATTGGTGGACGAATTTCCAATGTTTGCATTGATCTTGCATTTGCTGGCGATGCCGATGGCCATCGGCTCCAGGTTGCGGTGATTTACATTCGCAGGAATGATCATCCGTCCGCGCGCTACTTCGCTGCGAATCAGCTCCGGCTCCAGCTTTTCGCGCTTCGCAACGTACTCCATCTCTTCCGTGATCACGCCCTGCCGCGCTTGCCCGCCGTGGCGGGCCAGATGCATCTGCGACATATTGCGGCCGCCACTAGCAGTGGCTGCAGCCGCTTCTCTTGTTTCAATCCAGCCATCCCGCAGTGCCATAAAGCCCCCTAACAATCTCTGCCTAGTGCCTCGCGAAGCGTCTCTCGGCGCACAAGTCCTCAGTATGAAATCGAATTATGGCACTCGTATGCGCGTGCGGCAACTCGCGGTACGGAGCGCGCGGCATGCCCGTTCCCCTTCATTTCGACCCCGCCTGCGATTCAGGTGCAGACACCAGCCGGAATGCGCTACTCTCTGCGGAGCAAATTGCGCATGTGGAATTAAACGAGGCCAGCGAACATTTCCGCCGACAACAATCAGAGAAACGAGGCCAGCGCCACGCATGCGGGGCGCGGGACGGCCCCAACGCGCATGGCTTTGAAAAAGGCTTCCCTGCTGCCATTCGTGTTCGTGATGTATGCCTATGCGACCGGCGGACCCTTCGGCCTCGAGGACATGGTCACCACCAGCGGCCCCGGCTTGACGCTACTCTATCACCTCTTCATCCCGCTTTTCTGGTGCGTTCCCGTGTCGCTCGTCGCCGCGGAGCTGACCACAGCGATTCCCGTCGAGGGTGGATTTTACCGCTGGGTGCGCGCGGGATACGGAGACTTCTGGGGTTTCCTCGCGGGCTGGTGGAATTGGAGCGCGTCGTTCCTGCTGGCCGCGGCGTACGCCGTGCTCTTCGCGGACTACTTCACGGACTATGTCTCGTTCCATTTCAGCCCGGTTGGCGGCTGGCTGCACTACGCGGTAGCGGCCACGCTGGTGGCGCTGATTTGCTACGTGAACGTGCGCGGGATACGCATGGTCGGTCTAGTCTCAACGATACTAGAGGTTTTTGTGCTGCTGGTCGTGGGGGCGCTGTGCGTCCTCGCGGCGCTGAAGTGGCAGCACAATCCGTTTTCGCCGCTGGTGCCTCCGCACGCGCCGAAGTTTCAAGTCTTCGGCGCGGGGCTGGCGCTGGGATTGTGGCTCTACTCGGGATACGAACAACTCTCCAGCGTCGCCGAAGAAGTGGAAAACCCGCAGCGGACTTATCCGCGGGCGCTAGCAATTGTCGTTCCGCTTTCGATCGCCACATATTTTCTCCCCACGATGTTTTCGCTCGCCGCGCTGGGAAATTGGCAACAGTGGCATACCGGATATTTTTCCGAGGCCGCGCATCGGATCGGCGGACTATGGCTGGGCTTTGCCATAACCATCGCGGCGATGATCGGCAATGTTGCGTTGTTGAACGCCACGGTGCTGACCAGCACACGCATGCCCTCGACCATGGCGAAAGACGGATATCTTCCGGCGGCTTTCTCGGCGCGGCACCCGCGATACGGGACGCCGTGGATCGCCATCATCGCATCAAGCATCATCTACGCCCTGCTGGCGCAAAAGACGATGGTGCAGCTTCTGACGGTGTACGTATGGCTGCGTATCGGCGTTACCGTTTTGACAGTTCTATCTTCGTGGCGGCTGCGAAAGACGCGGTCGGATTTGCCGCGGCCATTCCGCATTCCCTGGGGCCGCGCGGGGCTCATTTACGTGGTCGCTGCCCCACTGGTGATGAGCGTGGTAGCGCTTGTGGGAAGCGATCCCTTTGCGCGCCGCTGGGGGCCTGTGCCCGTGCTGCTGGGACCAGTGATGTATTTTGTGTTTCGGAAAATTCGGCCAGCGCTTTCGATGACTCAATAAGGAAATTAAACACGCAGGACACGGAGAGCACAGAAAGGAGAAGGAGAAGGAGAAGAAGGAGAAAATCCTCGCTTCACTTGGAACGTCGTGGGCGGCTAACTCCGATCAGGTAAGCCAATCGAGGATTTTGTACCACGCGCCGGCAAGTGGAAGCGCCCAGGTATTGCCGCTGCGAAGGCCCAGCGGGGCGCCGCGAAATGGAATTCCATCAAAGGGGATCTTGTTCACGTCGCCGCAGATCAGCCCGGCAAGCTTCGCGCCGAACCACGTGGCTGCGGCCACGCCGTGGCCGGCAAATCCCGCGGCGAAATACATGCCGTCGATTTTTCCCGCGTGCGGCATCACGTCAAGAGTGAAATCGAGCGTTCCGCCCCAGACGAATTCGACCTTCGCGTCGCGTAGTTGCGGGTAAACACTGACCATGCCGCGGCGCAGGATTTCGGCGCTCTGGCGCACGGTATTTTCGGTTTCGGGGAAAAACGCGGCGCGCCCGCCGAAGAGCATGCGATTATCCGGCGTAAGCCGGTAGTAAAAGAGAAAATGTTTCGAGTCGTAGATCATGCGGTTGCGAGGGCTGACTTCTCGCGCCAGATCGGCAGGCAGGACTTCGGTGGCGATGATGTAGGAACCGATCGGAATGATTTTTTCTCGCAGCGCGGGAGTAGCCTCCGTCGTGTAGGCCCCGCTTGCAAGAATCACTTCCCGAGCGGTGATTGTTCCCCTTGGAGTGTTGACGAGAAATTTGCGCGCGCCGTTGACTGATTTTGATTCGACTTTTTCGACTCGCGTGTGATCGTGCAGGCAGGCTCCGGCGCGCTGCGCCGCCATCGCAAGGCCGGTAACATAGCGCGCTGGATTCAGGCCGGCGCTAGTTTCATCGACGAGGCCGCCAAAATAAATGTCCGAGCCGATTTCGTCGCGCAGCTCGCTTTTCGGAATGATGCGCAGCTCGTGGTTGAATTCGCGCTTGATCAGCGCCGCGGATTCTGCGTAGCCGTCAAAATGCTTCTGTTTGCAGGCCACTTCCAGGTGGCCGCAGCGCGAAAAATTGCACTCGATGTTTTCCTCGCCAACGATCTCCTCGACGCAATCGATGGACTCGAGCGAAGCAGCATACATTTTGCGCACGGTCTCGCGCCCGTAACGTTTGATCAGCGTGGGCACGGGAAGCTTCATCCCGGTGAGGACCATACCGCCATTTCGCGAACTCGCGCCCCAGCCGAATGTTTCGCTTTCGAGCAGGGCGACGTTCACGCCGCGTTTTGCAAGAGCGCGCGCGGCGGAGAGGCCGCAGAAGCCGCCGCCGACAATCGCGACGTCGATATCCTCAGGAATATCGCGTCCCGATTGAGCCGACGGCACGGCTACAGTTTCGAGCCAATAGTTTTTTTCTTTGAGCGGCATTTTGAGCGGCAAGAAGTGCAAGCAAGGAATTTTAGCACTCCTTCGCTCCGTAAGTAATTCAGTTCAGTGAACTGCTCAAGCGAGCGGCGAGGATACGCCAGCCTGCGCGCGAAACCTCACCGCTCGTGCAGCACACTGCGGCCTAAACGACGCCCAAACCGTCGTTCTGACCGCACAGCAATTACTGGCCGAAGGCGATCATGCCGAACAAACCGTTGGCGTAGTTATTCGGACCAGCGGTAAAGAAGAGTTGGTTCGTCTGGCCACCCCGGCCGCCGTTGCCAAATTGCAACGCCCAGACCTGGTCGATGACGATGGCCTGGCCGGCGGTATCGCGAAGCGTGCCGAGGAATGCTCCAGTATTGATGTCGAAGGCGTTGATGCGGCCGCCGGGAACGTTGTTGGCGACCAATAATGCGTTGCTGAATGGGCCGAAGTTTGCGGGCGCCTTGGCAAGTCCCCAGGGAGAGTGCAACGGGGCCGTACCGACGATGCGCAAGAGCACTTCCTGCGTTGCGGGGTCAAATTCAACCACGGCGCCAGCACCACCGGCGCGGGACTTCTTGTTTCCTCCAAAGGTTACCCAGAGTTTGCCGTCGATGTTTTGTATGCCGTAAGGAGCAAGGCCGCCCTCGCTAGCCACCGGGTCGGTAAAAGATCCAATCCACGTGAAGTCCTTTTTGAATACGTCGATGCGGCTATTTGGGCCGTTGTCGGTGGCGTAGAGAAAATCGCCACCGTTTCCGTCACTGGTGATCGCAAGGCCAGTGTAAACAGCGCCGAAAGCGGACCGGTCGGCCGGGGGCGGGATGACGGCAGTAGGTCCGCCATTCCAACCACTAATCGTGCCATCCAGGGTCGCGAAGAGGAATATGGCCGGGCGGCCGTTTGGAAGGACGAACGAAGGAACAGGATTGCTTAGAGTGATGTTAAAGACGGTGCCGGTTGGTGTACCGATTGCCGGTTGAGGAGTTGAAGGAGCAGGCGGAATCGTAACCACGAGTCCTTGTTTTTGCCCAGCCCCGTTGTAGAGAGTGGACTTCCCGGTACCATTATCGCTGACCCAAAAAGGACTACCGCTATCGGACCGAGTCAGACCCCAAGCGTTGATTAGGTCCTGATCCGGTTTTGCGCCGGTGACAAGATCCGTGCGGGTGTATTGGCTGAAAGCAAGAACGGGAAGAAGAAAGAGCGAAAATGCAAAGGCCGCGAAGAACTTCGCGGACTTCGATAGGAACGACATAGGTGAATCCTCTCCTAAGCGAGATTTTCGAAGCGAAACACGTCCCATGCATTCGCAAACGAAACTCCTCCTGGCCGGACTCGATGAGCTTTGATGCAACCGGGGTACCACGGGGTACATAAGAGGGCAGCTGCCCAGGAGTTGAGAATAGGGAGCTTGGAGAAATACAAAAACTGGTAAGTGAGTCCTCTTCTAAAAACTGAATCCTAGACCGGAAGGAGTACGGAAATATGGAGATGCCTTGGCACTTCATTCGAATGGAATCCAAGGTTCGAATGAAAGGGCGAAGAAAGCTTCGCTAGGCGCGGCGAAGGACAAGCAGGCTGATCTCCGGCGGCACGCCGAGGCGCACGGGAGCGCCAACGGTGCCAATGCCACGATTCACGTAGAGGGAAGAAAGCGGTACGTGACGAGTATCGAGAGAAAGGTCACGACGCGCGGAAGGGCTACGTATGCTGTCGTTGGGAGACGGGGCGAAGAGCGGACGTTGGTAGAGGCCGGCAACGTAATCCGTCAAGAAGCGCGCGGGGCTCAAGCGATGGTCCAGGATCTCGACCTGGATCTGCCCGCCGTGAGTATGCCCAGCGAGAGAAAGTTCGATACCCAGCTCGGCGGCGCGATTAAAGGAATTCGGATTGTGAGAAAGGAGAATGTTGGGCATGTCGCGGCGGACGAGGGACTCGACGCCTGCGAGAGTCTGCTGGCGTTGGCCGCGCGGATTGCGCTCGCGCTGGTAATCGACGCCGATGAGATTGAACTGCGCGCCCTTAAAAGTGATTTGAGCATTCTGCTGGCGCAAAAGCTTCATGCCGGCTTGCGTGTAAAGGAGTCCAGCTTCGTCTTCCGCGCGTGCGTAGATTTCGTGATTGCCGTTGCAGCCCCAGACACCCAGCGGCGCGCGGAGATGACGAATCTCATCCACGCAATCGGCGATGGAGTCGCCCATTCCGGTGATGAGATCGCCGGTAACCACGGCGAGATCCGCACCCAGATCGTTGGCCATATCCACGGCTCGGCGAACCTGACTGCGGGACATATAGCCACTGAGGTGAATGTCGCTGAGCTGGACGATCTGCAGGCCGTCGAGCGCGGGCGGCAAATTGGGCAAGGGAATCTCGACGCGGCGGACTTGATAGTTCAGCCGCTCGGCGGCGAAACCGTACATGACCGTCAGAAAAGGAGCGGCGCCCGCAGCCGCCGTAGCGGCGCGGAAAAAGTATCGGCGGCCGGGATCAGCGACGAGTTCCGGGGAAGCGGAAGTGGCCGCCGAGGCGGTCTGATAGAGTGCGGCTTGCTTCTTGGCCCTGACGTGCGACCATCGCCAAATGCGTTCCAACCCGTGAACCGCTTTTACGGAAAAATAGGCAAACAGGGCGCCGGAGAACCAAAGGCCAGTGAGAATGGCCATCGCAGGGCGTTGGAGAGCGAAGCCCACGAGACCGAAGACCAGTCCATTGGCCATCGTCAAGATGACCAATAGCAGAAGGACTACGTAAGCCATCCTGGCCCCAACGCGAAGCGATACTCGCCCCCAATGTGAAGTGATGCGCCAAAGCGCGCGATACCAGAAGCGTTGCGAGAAGAAGAGCAGAGCTAGAAGACCGAAGCCGATGGCGATGCGAAGCAGAAAAAAGCCCCAATTCACGTTATGATGCCCCCTCAATCTAAAATACAAGCTTACCATGCTGGCCTTTGGAATATTGCATGACGGAGGCGCTCGCACCGCGTAAGATGAACCCGGGCTAAAGGACAGGTACTTGGCACAGGTTCTAACCTGTGCTCTGCATTTCTCACAGTGCGGCCAAGCAGAAGGGGTACGGGGTGGCAGGGAAACGCCTGGCCGGCTAGCCCGTCTGAGGGGGAGAACGCCTTGGCCCGGTCCCGAAAAGGCCGGGACAGGCAGGGCGAAACGGAGGAGAGAACACTATGGCGAAGTGGATGAAGCTTGGCGGTTTGGTACTAGCCCTGGGATTGGCTGTGATGCCCATGCTAGCGCAAGAAGCGGCGAAGAAGAAAGAGCCGCCTAAACCGGCTCCGAGCCCGTCGGCAGCGGTATTGGAGCAATGGAATGAGATCGGGCGGAAGCTGATTATCATTTCCGAAGACCTGCCAGAAGACAAATACGACTACAAGCCACATGCGGATTCAAGGACATTTCGGGGTGTGCTGCTACACGTTTCTGCGTCCATGTACTACTTCACGGACTTCGCGCAAGGGAAAAAACCGAGGTATCCGGACGACCCCAAGCCAGCCGACCTGAAAATCAACAATAAGACGGATCTGATCGCGTTCGTAAAACAGTGCGTGAAGGATGGAGCGGACGTCATCAAAGCCAAGGGGGACAATGGAATGAACGATGCGGTGGATGACGGGGGGCCGCATCTCGACCGGCTGTATGACTTGGCGTACGCACTGATCGAGCATTCTGGAGAACACTACGGCAACCTGGTGGTGTATTACCGGAACAATGGAATGGTCCCGCCGGAGTCGAGGCCGAAGAAGTAAATGAGCTGAGCGAGATAAAGTTAGTAGAGGAGAAAGCCGATGAAGAACTGGAGATTAGTGGTGGGACTTGTGCTGGTTGCCGGGCTTGCTGGATACCTGGCGAGATCGCAGGAGATGGGTAAGAAAGAGGAGACGGCGAAGCCGTTGCCAAGCCCCGCGAAGCTTGTACTGGGACAGTGGAACGAGACCGCAGGGAAGCTGATCGCCATGGCTGAAGATTTTCCGGAGGATAAGTACGACTTCAAACCGACGCCGGCTCAACGAACATTTGCCGAGCAGCTGCTGCATGCCTCGGGGACGACTTATTACTTCACGAATCTCGCGAATGGGCAAAAACCACCCGCCGAGGAAGACCCAAAACGAGCGGATTTTAAGTCAAAAGCAGAGATCGTGGCCTTTGCGAAGAAATGCTTCGCGGACGGCGCAGCCGCGATACAGGCAAGAGGTGACAAAGGGATGAGCGATTGGGTCGAGGACCCAGGGAGCAAGCATAAGATGCAGGTTGCGTCTCTCGCCTACGGATTCATCGAGCACATGGGTGAACACTACGGACAGCTCGTGGTGTACTACCGCCTGAACGGGCTGGTGCCGCCGGAGTCGAGGCCGAAAAAATAGAGATAGACAATGTAGAGGAAGTAGAGGAAGTAAAGAAAAAAACCCAGACTCCAACGGATCGATGGGCACGTTGCCCACGCAGCGTGCCCTTTTTGTTTCGGTTTCCGGCAGCGGGCAGCGCATATTGCAAAACTCACAGTTGAGATCCTTTGCGCCCGGCCAAAGGCCGGGCACTCAGGATGACACTCGCATATTTGATTGCGAGAATCAGGAAGTGGCTGCGCCAACAGCGCCGTTTTCGAGGAGGGCGATGAGTTGCGCTGGATCGCTGGTGGGAGGGAGACAGGTTTGGCCAGAGCAGACGACGGCGAGAGGTTTGTCGGCGGGGAGATGTGGGAGCGTCTCTTTGAGAGCGCCAGCGAGGTGGAGTTGGGGAGTTTCGGGAGTGACGCGCAGGACGGATTTGCCGAAGCGGAAAACGCTGTGGGCGGCGGTTACGAGGGCTTGGGCGGCAGGATCGTTCGAATCGCCGGTGATGACAACTTGCAGTGGATGATGCGCGAAGAGCGTCGCCGCGAGGCCGTACGTTGCGGCGAAGAGGCCGTATTGCGGGGCGATGCCGGCGAAGGCTTCGAGAGTTTTTTGGGCGAAAGCGTGGTAGCGGTCATCGCCGGTGAAGGCGTGCATTCGAACGAGGGCGATGGCGGCGACGGAATTGGCGCTGGGCGTGGGGGAATCCTGGAAGGGCTTGCGGCGAACGTCGAGGCCGCCCATGGGAGCGGCGTCGGAGGGGCGATCGAAGAAGCCGCCGTTTTCAGCGTCGGCGTAGCGGGCGATGGCCAAGTCCATGGTTTTTTGCGCGGCTTGGAAATAGCGCGGATCGAGCGTGGCTTCGTAGGCATCAAGCAACGCGAGAACGCTGAAGACTTGATCGTCGAGCGAGCCTTCGAGCGTGGGGCCGCCGATGCGGTGTCCGAAGCCGCGGGATTCGGAACAGGCTTCGCGGAGCATGCGATCGAGAGTTTTCAGCGCGAAAGTACGACAGCTCACGCTTGTAGGGGCGCTCAGCGCGCGGGATGCTTCTAGATATGCCGAAACGAACATCGCGTTCCAACTGGTGTACATAGTTTTATCGATGAAGGGGGTCGGGCGAGCGCGGCGAGCTTCCAACATTTTCCAGTTCGCCTGAAACAGCAGCTTCACTGGCATATCCACATCTGTCTTGAGGAGATTCGCAATTTCCTCGAAATCATGCGCAATCCAAAGAACGTTTTTTGCCGGGTTGTGATGCATCTCCCCTTGAGCTTGTACGTCATAATACAATTCCACGACGGCCGATTCCTCAGGAGAGAGCACTGCACGAACCTCATCCAGCGTCCAAGTAAAGTAATCGCCGTCGTCTTCCAGAGAATAATCGGCATCCTGGCTAGCGTAGAAACCGCCATTTTCCCGATCAGAAAGCACTTGGTTTGCCCAGGCGATAATTCCCTCTGCGGTCTCAGAAAGGAGCAAGTTTTGAGTCACCTGCGACGCATGGAGATAATTCTTGAGGAGTTCGGAGTTGTCATAGGACATTTTTTCGAAGTGCGGGACGAGCCAGCGCTCGTCCACGGAGTAGCGGTGGAAGCCGCGAGCGAGCTGGTCGTAGACGCCGCCGCGGGCCATTTTTTCGAGCGTCGTTTCGGCCATAGCGAGAAGATGTTTTTCTTTTGTTTGCTGGTAGCGCTCGAGCAGGAGATCGATCGCCGATGCGTGGGGAAATTTCGGAGCGCGGCCGAAGCCGCCGTTCTTGATGTCGAAGAGCTGAGTAATGGATTTGATTTGGGCGTCGACAACGCCGAGATCGAATTCCCCGCGAGCGCCGGTGAAGCCTTCGGCTTGCACAACGGCCTCGGACAGCGAATTGGCCGCGCGTTCGAGCTCGGCGCGTTTGTTGCGATACGAATCGGCGACGGCAAGCAGTACGCGGCGAAAACCGGGACGGCCCATCTGATCCTCGGGCGGAAAATAGGTACCGCCGAAGAAAGGCTTCCCATCCGGGAGAAGAAAACCCGTGAGCGGCCAGCCGCCCTGTCCGGAAATGGCGCTGATGGCGGATTGGTAGCGGGAGTCCACGTCGGGGCGCTCGTCGCGGTCGACTTTAACGGGTACGAAGTGCTCGTTGATGATTTTGGCGATTTCGACGTTTTCATAGCTTTCGCGATCGATAACGTGGCACCAGTGACACCAGACGGCGCCGATGTCGAGGAGGATTGGTTTGTCTTCAGCTTTCGCACGAGCGAAGGCACCGTCGCCCCATTCGTGCCAGTCGATGGGCTGGTGCGCAGCGGAGCGCAGATAGGGGCTGGCGGAATCTTTCAGGCGGTTTTCGGTTTGATCGGTCAAAGCCGCTCACAGTTGAGATGCGAAGGAGGGGCAGTTGAGATCCTTCGCTATGCTCAGGATGACAAAAATAAAAACAGAGGATGACGCCAAGAAAGATTGCTGGGCTAAAGCCCGGCCCTTTACAAAAACGCGCCCCGATTACGACTGTCCGTGCTACTGCACCGTGCCGCCGGGGCCGAGGTCACGGGGATCGAGGGGCTTGCGCCCGGCGAAGCCTTCGTCTTGGCGATGGTAAAAACGGATGCGGTCCTCGCCTAGCTTCCAACAGAGATAAACTTCTTGATTATCAATAATCGCTGGAAAATCGAGGAGGCCTACCTCGAGGTCCTTAATGACGCAGCCGGTTTCGAGAATGTGGTTGAGCGCGGACTTCAGGGACTCGGCCAACTGGGTATGTTCCATGCGGACCGCGGCCAATTTTTCGTAGGGTACGAGCACGCCGCCCATCATCATAATGCGCGCGGAGACCGCGTTGAGATCGTTATCCAGGCCGGCTAGCTTCTTGCGGCAGTCCATGGCCTCGAGGAGGAAAGGCTCGAGTTCGCGACGCGCGCGCTCTGCTTCCGTCAGCGTAAAAAGGCGCGGCGGCTCTGGAATTTCGTCTTGTTCCTGCTCGTCGTCTTCGTCTGCCATGGTGTTATCATCCGGCCCGTTTTCTAGTTGCCGCGAGAAGAACGGACAAAGGCCACTTCTATTTGCTGCCGTGCCAGAACGGACATGCCGGGGCCCGCTCTATTGCGATGCTAGCGCAAACTGAGCATTCGGTCGAGCGCAATGCGAGCAAAGCGGCCAGTGCGCTCATCCACCGAGATGCTAGGAATCGAAGTCGGATCCCACGCCAGCTTCGATCTCGGGGGCACGACGGTTGCCGGCTGGACACTACCGACAGGGGGAATGAGGTGGCTCATGCTAGACGTTTTGATGCTTAGAGGTTGAAGCTAAGCGTACCCTGCTTGCTAGACCCTGCCTGGAAACTCCATTTTCTCATATTTGGGGGAGCATTCCACTATCCCCCGATAAACACCATGGTACGAGAGGGAGGCACGAATCCCGGCTCGTTAATATGGTGCCCTTCTTCCTTTTCGATGACGATAGACCGGATAAAGGTAACTAAATCTTCGTCGCAAGCGCCTTCACGGAGAAGTGCGCGCAGGTCATGGTCGTCCTTGCTGAAGAGACACGTACGCAGCTTGCCATCGGCAGTCAGCCGGATCCGGGAACAATGGCCGCAGAAGGGTTGGGTAACCGGGGCGATCAGGCCGATCTCGCCGGGGGCACCGTCGGCGAAACGGTACCTCCGGGCGGTTTCGCTGCGTTCGTGGGGAATCTGCACCAGGGGCCAGCGCGCGTGGATGCGCTCATAAACTTCCGCGGCTGGGACGACCAGATCGCGTGTCCAGTGGCGGTCCGCGTCCAGGGGCATGAACTCGATGAAGCGCATGATGACGCCGCGCTCACGGGCGAACCCAGCGAAGGCTTCGATTTCGTCGTCGTTCAGGCCGCGAACGAGCACTGCGTTGACTTTGGCGGGCGCCAGGCGAGAGCTCTGGGCAGCGTCAACTCCATGCATTACGGTTGAGAAGGACTTGGTACGGGTAATGCGCTCGAACTTGGCGGGGTCGAGCGAGTCCAAGCTGATGTTGATGCGGCGCAGGCCTGCGGCAAGGAGGCGGTCGCAGCGTTCAGCCAGCAGGTGGCCGTTGGTGGTCATGGAAAGGTCTTCCACGCCGAGGGCGTGGAGGCGGGCGATGTAGTCTTCAACGCCTTCGCGGACGAGAGGCTCGCCGCCCGTGATGCGGATTTTGCGGATGCCGAGGCTTTTGAAGACGCGTGCGAGGCGGTCGAGTTCCGGCCAGGAAAGAATCTTGTCATGCGCGCTATAGTTTTCGGGATCGGCGGAACGGCAGTAGACACAGCGGAAATTGCAGCGATCCGTAATCGAAATACGGAGGTCGGTGATGCGGCGGCCGAATTTGTCGTGAAGGGTCATGATCCGCGGTGCTCGTTGAATGCAAATCCTCAAGTAACCGGCTCAATCGGCCACTAAAACAAAACGGCCCGATCCAGTGCTTGGAATCGGGCGTTCACCGAAAAACTGCATATTTTCGGTGTGATCGCTCCTTTCCAAACACGGGAGGCTGAGGCGTTTCCACCCAAACCCTTAGCGCCGTAAAATTTCTGGCGCATCGCCCCTGCCGCCCTGGGTTATCTCTCCCGTAGGCAGCGGGGGTCGGAGTTACAACCCCAGTCTATTCCTATGCGAAACGAACTGCAATCCAGTAGAATCGGCCCGTGCCAACCGTCTTGAGGACCGACCCATAGCGGTTTTATTTTTACAGCCACGAACCTAATGAACCCCGCCATATCCATGTTGATCGAGGCGATTTATCGGCAAAGTTCTGGTTGGATCCAGTGGCACTCGCCGTGAACTTTGGATTTACTGCCGTCGAGCTTCGCAGAGTACAATTGCTAATAGAAGCTAATCAGGCGGCCTTTATTGAGGCTTGGAATGGGCATTTTGGCATTGAAAGCTGACGAACGAGTTGCCGGAGTGAGTGTCAGAGGCGACTCGCTGAGTGTTTCATTGAAGGACGGACGCACTATTAGTGTGCCCCTTGCCTGGTATCCTCGGCTTCTCCACGCTACGGCTGAGCAACTCAGCAACTGGAAAATTTCCGGGGGTAGCTATGGAATCCACTGGCCCGATCTCGATGAAGATTTGAGCACCGAAGGGCTCCTTCGGGGAGCACCCGCCCCGCGGCATCCCGCCAAAGCCTAATCGATTGGCATTGCCCCCCTGAACTCTGTGATAGAGTTCTGCGACGCCATGCGGATCTTCGTTTTAGGGGCTGGAGCGACCGGTTCCCTTCTCGCACAATTGCTGGAGCGGCAAGGACATACGGTCTGGTGCGGCGACCGCGATACGGAGCGCGCGCGGCGCTTTCTTGGCAAGCGAAGCACGATCCCGGTGACGGAAGTGAATGCGCGAAACCTGCGCGGGATCGTCAAGGCCGCGAAGGGATGCCAGCTCATCGTCAACGCTTCAGCTTCGGTCTTCAATGAGATCGTATTGCGCGCGGCCTTGCGGCTAAGGGCGCATTACCTCGATTTAAGCTCCCACCTCACGCGGAACCCATTCAAGGCCGAACAGTTCCGCTATGCGAAAAGATTTGAGGAAAAGAATCGCGCGGCGCTGATCAACGCAGGCGTGGCGCCGGGGCTGACGAACTTGCTTGTGAAGCGCGTGGCCGATTCGCTGGATGCCGTGGAAACGGTGCACATCCGCCTTTATGAAAGCAGCGAGAGCCACGATCCCATCTCGCAATGGTCGCCGGAAGTTTCGTTTGACGAGGCGGTGTCGCATCCCCGGGTCTACCGCAGTGGAAAGTTTCAATTGGGCAAACGCTTTTCGGAGGTTGAGAAGTTCCGGTTCGCGGACCCAATCGGAACGGCGAGCGTGGTGCTGGCGGCGCAGGATGAAGTAGCCACGCTTCCGCATTTTATTCCCGTGCGAGAACTCGACGTAAAGATTGGAGGGAACGAGATTGACCGGCTGCGGCGCTGGCACAGACTGGGAAAACTCTCAAAATCGCGCGGCCTGCTTCGACGTCAGTTCCCGCAAACAGCATCCCCACGCATGATCGCAAAGCTCATTCGCCAGGGCATTTTGCAGAATGCGCGATTCGCCGCGGCCGTGCTGGTGCTGGGAGTGAAGCGCGGCAAAAAAGAGGATCAGCATTTGCTGATCCGGAGTGATTGCCTATTTCCGTCGTTATACCAAATCCGGCAGCAGGGATTGTTTACCACCCCGGTGGCGTACGCGACGGCGCACGTCGCCGCGCAATTTATCAAGTTTTTTCCGCGGGACCTAACCGGAGTGTTCGCTCCGGAAACGCTGCCTGCCGAAACCCGCCGCGCCATCCTTGCGGGATCTCGCACTCACAGCATTCGAATCACACGCAAGATAACCGTGTTGAAGCGCCGGGGCGACGACGAGGAAGAATTCTAGCGAGGTATCCAAGCTCCGGAATTGAGAGCGCGGGTACCTGGATCGATTCGAATCGAGAATCAATCCGCGGAAGCGGGCTTGGCGTTTCCGGAATAGTGGATGGTGATCAGAAAGCCGTTGGTTCCATCGTAAGAAAACTTGTGGCCTTCACCTTCAAAGGCTTCATGCTTGCTCTTCCACATGCGGAAGCCATCGTTGGACTGCGCGCCCCAATACTTCAGATTGTGGACGACTACTTCCTGATTCGGGCTGTCGCCTTTGACGCGCTCGAGGATAACTTCGCCCTTGCCGTCGTTCATCTTGGCGTGGGCTACTCCCGTTTTGGTATCCACATCCCAGGAAAAGGCGCCGCTTTGCACGGTCTTCTTTTGCCAGGCAATCGCCGCATAAAGCTGGCCGACGATGTCAGCAAGCGCGGCTTGCTGCTCCTTGGTGACGCTGGGGTCGAAGTTCATCACCATCCAGGAGTCCTTGCCGGTGCTCCAATCGCTGCCGAGATCGTTGCCGAGCCAGACCTTCGCGCCATCGAGTTTGGTGTCCTTGTAATAGCCTTTGTCCACTTTCAGAACCAGATTGGCGCGGCAGAAGTGTTCTTCCATATGGTGCTCGCCCATTCCCATGTGGTTGGTGGAACGGGTGTTGAAGTAGCAGGGACAAAACATGTCGCAACTGCAAGCTTCGATGTAGCTGGCGGTCATATCGAAGTCAGACTTGGCCGATTTCTCCTGCGCGGCCGAGGTGAAAAGGATAAGGCTAATGGCAAGCACAAGGAACGGAAGCAGAAATAAACGAGGTATGCGTCTCATATTTCCTCCGTAGCAACGGTTTTAGACAGGGGCCTAATCCTGGATTCTGCGGAGTTTAACTCCGCATTCTGACCATGGCAAGGTCTCAGCGCGAAATTGTCAACAACAGCGGTTGGGGCGGGAGTATTTCCGGTTGAGTTGCTCGACGTAGAACTCCGCCGGCGAAAGCTTGCACACGGGACCGGATCGCATGCCTTTCGAACGCAGGTAGCTTTCGTAAGCCGCGTCGCCACACCACTCGCGGAGGCCGCGCCAGAAACGGCGGAGCGAACGTCGAATGATTTTCTTCAAGCGGCGCATCAATCGTCTCCCATGGCGTCCCCGACGGCGGCGGCGTGCCCGGCACCGGAAAAGCCTTCGGCCCACTGCGTCGCCACATACGGGGTTTCATGCAACACCGGCGCGCGGCGGTGGCTGAGAATTACATACCATTGGAAAAGCGCTTCAACGATCAGCACCAGAATCATGAGGGCGAATACGGCGGTGACGACGGCATCCAGCCGCAGATTGAAAATGAGCCGATGACTTTCGGCAATCTTGGCCGTTGCTACTTTTCCGGCGGCGAGCTGCGCGGCAAGCGTATTGGCGCCAGAAAGAAAACCGATGCGGGGATTCGCATCGAAGATTTTCTGGTAGCTCGCGGTCATAGTGATCAGGACAAGCCACACCATGGGCAGCAGCGTAACCCAGATCCATCGCAGACGGCCCATTTTCATGAGAATCGTGGTTGCCACGACCAGCGCCACGGCCGCCAGCAACTGATTGCCGATTCCGAAGAGCGGCCAGAGCGAGTTGATCCCACCCAAAGGATCGATGACACCTTGATAGAGAAAATAGCCCCACAGACCAACCATGACCGCGCTTGCTAGTAAAATCCCGGGCATCCAGCCGCGCCGTCCAAAGGGTTTCCAAACGCGGCCGCCGAGCTCCTGCACCATGAAGCGGCCAACGCGCGTTCCGGCATCGAGTACTGTCAGGATGAATAGAGCTTCGAACATGATCGCAAAGTGATACCAGATGCTGAGCAGGCGTTCGCCGCCGATCGTGCTGGAAAAAATTTGCGCCATGCCGACCGCGAGCGAAGGCGCGCCGCCCGCGCGATTCCAGAGTGTTTGCTCGCCCACCGCGCCGGCAAGGGCAGTCATCGTCTGCGCAGATAGCGGATAGCCCCAACTCGTGATTGTCGCTGCAGCGGCGTCCGGCGTGGCGCCAACAATCGCGGGAGGACTGTTGATCGCAAAATAGACGCCGGGCGTCATGGCACAAGCCGCGACCATGGCCATCACGCCCACAAAAGATTCGAGCAACATCGCGCCGTAGCCGATGAGGCGCGCGTGGCCTTCGCGCAGAATCATCTTTGGTGTCGTGCCGGAAGAGATCAGTGAATGAAAACCGCTGATGGCGCCGCAGGCGATGGTGATAAAACAAAAAGGAAAAATCTTGCCGGCGAACACGGGGCCGGTACCGTCAACGAAGCGCGTGAGCGGCGGCATCAAGACCTGGGGCCGGACGAACAGGATGCCCGCGGCCAGCGAAAAAATGGCGCCGGCCTTGATGAAGGCGCTGAGATAGTCGCGCGGCGCCAGGAGCAGCCACACCGGCAAAGCGGAAGCGGAAAATCCGTAAAGGATGATGGCGGCGGTGAGCGCAAGCCCGCTCAACGTGAAGACATGCGACCAATAGGGCGAATCCGCAACCCATTGCCCGGCAACAACCACGAAAACAATCAACGCTAGGCCCATAATCGAAGCTTCCAGGACGCGCCCTGGGCGGACGAAGCGCAGATACAAGCCCAGCAGAATGGCAATCGGAATGGTCATCGCCAGAGTAAAGGTGGCCCACGGCGAAGACTTGAGGGCGTTCACCACGACCAGGGCGATGACCGCCAGCAGGATCGTCATGATGGCCAGCACGGCGAGCTGAGCAATGAAGCCGCCGCGCTCGCTGACCTCTTCGCGGGCCATCTGCCCGAGGGATTTTCCGTCGCGGCGGATCGAGCAAAAAAGGATGATGAAATCCTGGACGCATCCTGCGAGAGCCGCGCCGGCAATGAGCCAGAGAGTTCCCGGCAAATAGCCGAATTGCGCCGCGAGCGTCGGGCCGACGAGGGGCCCCGGGCCCGCGATAGCGGCAAAATGGTGGCCGAAGAGCACCCATTTGTTTGTGGGCACGAAATCCCGGCCGTCGTCGTGCCGTTCCGCAGGGGTGGCTCGCGTATCATCCAGGGCGAGCAATCGCGCGGCTATAAAAGAGGAGTACAAGCGAAACGCCACCAGATAGCAGCAAACGGCGGCGATCACAAACCAGATGGCATTAAGCCGTTCGCCGCGCTGCAGAGCAATGGCCCCCAGCGCGCACGCGCCCAGAACCGCGAGGCCTGCCCAAACGATGACGTTCAGGATACGCTTCATTTTGCCGAGCCTGTCAGTTTTTCCGAAGCTTTCTCCATCTGCTGTGACTGCTGAGCGAAGCAGTGGTCGACCCCCGGCAGGAGAAGTGTAATGCGACTCAAGAGACGGCACAGAGGCTTCATGGGCGGCAGGTCTCCCTCGGATATGCAAAAAACAATTCTGAGACGTTCGGCATCGTATGCGAGAGTCCAGGCAGCGTCAATCTCCGGGGTTAAAATCGCGGCTCACTTTCGCGGCGATTTCTTTTGTGCTATGCGCATTCACGGATAGAATGCCGTCCACGAAGGACGTCCCGGAAAGAAGGAGCGCGCATGCGCCGCGTTAGGTTGGCCGCTGCCGTCTTACTTTTTCTCAGCGTAACGCTTGCATTTCCTCCTCCGCCTGCTACCGCGCAACAGAAGGAGGATTTGCCGCATCCCAAAACGCTCGAAGAATTGCAGAAGGCGATGAAGGATGTGCTCGAGAAAGACCATGTGCCGGGAGCAGGAGTGGCGCTCGTCGCGAGAGGCGAGCTGCTGTGGTGCGGCGGCCTCGGCAAAGCGGACGTTGCCGCAAATCGCGACGTGACTTGCGACACGGAATTTCGCGTGGGCTCCATCAGCAAGACATTTGTCGCGCTGGCCCTGCTGAAATTGCAGGAAGAAGGAAAAATCAATCTTTACGCACGCCTTCAGGACATTGCGCCGGAGGTTCCCTTTAAGAATCGCTGGGAAGCGGCTCATCCGGTGCGCATCGTGAACCTGCTCGAGCACACGACGGGTTTTGACGACATGGAGCCCGCAGAAGTGTATATGCCGCCCAAATTGAAGTATTCGCCCGATTACCCGTTGCTGAGCGTTTTCAAAGAATTTCAGGAACCGCAGAATGCTCGATGGCCGCCGGGCACGCGAATGTCTTATTCCAATCCTGGCTATGCAATCGCGGGGTACCTGATCCAAAAAATCTCAGGCCAGCCTTTTGACGCTTACATCCAGCAAAACATTCTTGCGCCGATAGGGACCAGTGTTGGCGGATTTCGCATGACCGAGGCGATCCTCCCTAATCTCGCGAAGGGCTACCAGGGAAATCCTCCTCAAGCCGCACCGAGCGTGCAAATCTACCTGCGACCCGCGGGAGATCTGAAAGCTTCTCCAGGCGAATTGGCGAAGCTAGTGCAGTTGCTGTTGCGCCGGGGCAAAGCGGGCGATGCGGAAGTCGTTAAAACTGAATCCATTCTTCGCATGGAAGCCCCAGAAACTTCGCTGGCCGCGAAAAGCGGGCTCCGTCTCGGATACGGCCTGGGAAACTATACGAATGCCGACGGCGGCGTGATAACGCACGGCCATAACGGCGGGATTGAGGGGTTTCTCTCTTCTTATCGCTACATGCCGGAGCAGAACTGGGGTTACGTCGTCCTGCTCAACAGCACGAACTCCGGCCGGGCGCTCAACGATTTGAATCGACTGGCCATCGATTTTCTTTCAAAGGACTTTCCCAAGCCGCAGCAGGCGGCGATCCACCCCGCGTCGAGCGAATTGAAGAAATTCACCGGCTATTACGCGCCGCGCGCGCCGCGCAACCAGATCTTTGCGTTTCTCGACGACCTCACCGGTGGCACGCGCATCCGCATCATCAATGGTGAATTGACGCGCTCCGGATTGTTTGGCAATCCCGAACCGCTGCTGCGCGTCGGTAAAAATTTATTCCGCAGCGAAAAGGAACCCGAAGGCACGACGATTTTTTTCACGAACGAAGCCGGACGTATGGCAATCGTGGGCAACGGGATCGAAGGAATCCCTTACAGCGAGCGCAGCTATCTGGTGCTACCTTTCCTTCGAATCGGCGTGCTCACTTTTTGTTTGTTTTTTCTGCTGACGACCGTGCCCTTCGCGCTGGTCTGGATTCCTTTAAAACTATTCGGCATGATGAACGAAGTGCTTCACCTTTCAGTGAGGGCGATCCCGTTCTTTGCCACGCTGGCGCTCTCGATCGTTCCGGGTTGCTTCCTGAAACTCAACGACCCGCAAATCGGAACATTCAATCTGTGGACCTTCGGTATCTTCCTTGGCACTTTTTTCTTCCCGCTTCTATCGATTGCCGGTCTTATCCAGGTTCTCCGCGTGCCGAGGGACGAAATCCATCGCGCCATACGAATTCATTCGCTCGTCGTTTCTTCCGCCTGTTGCGTGCTCACCGGTTTTCTCTTGTCATGGCACCTGTTCGCTCTGCGCCTCTGGGCGCCGTGAGGCCAGCCGCGGACGATCAAGAAAAGTGCGGGACGACATAATTGCGGTTGATTTGATCCAGCGATGTGGTTCCCGCCTGGCGCATGATAGTGCGCAACTCGCGGCGAAATATTTCCAGAACCGCTTCGACGCCTGCCTGGCCAAACGCCGCCAGACCCCAGGAGTGGGGTCTACCAAAGCCCACCGCGGTAGCGCCAAGTGCGAGGGCCTTGAAAATGTCTGTGCCGCGCCGTACGCCGCCGTCCACGATGACCGGAACTTTGCCGGCAACGCCTTCCAGAACCTCCGGCAGGCTTTCGATCGTGGAACGCAAGGTCTCCTCCGCGCGCCCACCGTGATTCGAAACTACCAACCCATCCACGCCGTGCTCGACTGCGAGTTGCGCGTCCTCGCGCGTGACAATGCCTTTGATGAGCAGCTTCACGGTCACGGTATCGCGCAGCCGTTTCACAAAATCCCAATTCATGTCGAATGGGTGCAACGCAGTGACCTTCGAAACGTCCAGTCCGTTGAACATCGGCTTCCGAGCCACGTAGCCCGCGAAGCCCGACGAAGCCGGTGCCGCAATCGCTCCGGTCCTTCCTCGTCCAAACGGAGAATACGATCCCGCGTGGCATAGTGTGCACTCTCTCTTGTCCACACGTTGTGCCCGGAAAAGAGTCTCGCGATTGCTGCCGTCATGCAAATCCACAGTGAGAACGATCGCAGGGGAGCCTGCCGCTTCAGCACGCTTGACGATGGCGCGCCCAACCTCCCAGACGTTTGTCGGATAGAGCTGTTGCCACACCGGTTTGCCGCTAGCAGCAAGCGCGTCCTCAATCGAAGCCGTAGAGACCGTGGACAGCATCATCAGATGGCCCTTGCTTCCCGCGGCCTTGGCGACGCCGAGTTCGCCCTCGGGATGAAACGCTTTCTGCGCGCTCACCGGCGAGAGCACGATGGGCGTGTCCCACTTCGTGCCGAAGATGGTCCGTGACGTGTCAATCTTCTCGACGTCCACGAGCCGCCGCGCGCGAATCTGTATGTGCGAATAGCCGTCGCGATTCGCTCGCACGGTCGCATCATCGTCTACGCCGGTTGCCAAATAGCCGAAATGCGCGGGGGGAACATTTTTTTGCGCGATGGGCTCAAAATCCATGACATCGAGCGCCTGGTCCGGGGAGGAAAGAACGTTGTCGCTCTGCTGCAGATTCTCTAGCCAGCCCAGGAGATGCTTCTCCTCGATAGGTGCCGCTTTTAGAAGACTCGCCAGACTGGCAGTCAAAAAGCTGGAGCCGGCAATCACCGGACTAGCGCCCAGCATCTTGAGGAATTTTCTGCGGGTCTTCATCTTGTCCGAGTCGCGGCCCATTTGGTTTCTCCTCTTATTCTGGAAGCGAAGTGAACGCCAGCAGCGCGTAAACATCGCGGAAAATCTTCGTGACACCCTTGGAAAAAGAAGCGCGTGCGGCCGCCGCGGGACTCAGTTTTCGGCGCACGATCCAGGCTAGAATTTTCTTCCAATCTTCGGCGGCTGCGGGCCATCCGCTATGCTTCGTCCACTCGCCTTTTTCCATCGTGTACCAGTAGCTTTCGTAGCGGCGGCCCAGGCGCTTTTTCTGTTTGGCTGCCCAGCCAGGATTTGCTGCCACGTGCCGTTCAGCGACTACTGCTATTGTGGACTCCTTACGCTTTCCCCCCGCGTAAATGCGGAAGCCTGCGGTGACGGTGTCCGCCGAAACTCCGACGTAGAGCTCCCCGGTGTCCCGGTTGCCCGGCGCGGGCACGGAAAATTTCAAATACATCTGCGTTTTGTAGGGTGTCTTGTCCTTCGCGAAACGAATGTCCCGGTTGATGCGTGAAAAATTTGGCCCCGTCCGCCCAGAAGCGTCGAACCCAGGATTGAGCTGCAGCGCCGCGGGGGCAAGTTCTTCCAGCAACCGGCGAAATGGCTGAACCACGTCCGACTGATAGCGATCGCGGTTCGCGTCCATCCACGCCTTGCGGTTGTTGCGTCCGAGCTCCTTGAAAAACCGGAACGTTTCGCGCGTCAATGCAGGTTTTGCGGGAGCCATGGAATGCCTCGTTCTAGACCGTTGATCTGTTTTTCGGCGTCCCTCAGCCTACACGATTCCCCGGCGAGGTCAATTCGTTTGGGCATCCAGATTGGCACTTGCTGCGCGGTGTGTGGCGGGCTACTCTGCCGCTATGAACAAATTTACTCCCACGGAAAGAACGAAAATTCGCCGCAAGCCGGAGCGCGGCAGCTACGACCGCGACTTAATCTACAGCATTCTCGATGAAGCCTTCGTTTGCCATGTCGCGTTTATCGACGACGGCTTGCCCTTTGTCGTACCGACAAATTACGTGCGCGTCGGCGATAAATTATTTCTGCACGGCTCCATCGCCAGCCGCTTGATGAAAACGCTCGCGACCGGCGCAGCCTTTTGTCTCAGCGTAACGCTGCTCGATGGAATCGTCTGCGCTCCATCGGCCACCGGCCATTCTGTGAATTATCGCTCTGTTGTTGTCATGGGAAAGGCGGAGCCAGTGGAAGGCGAGGCGGCAAAACTCGCCGCCATGCACGACTTTGTGGAGTACGTTATTCGCGGCCGCTGGGCCACCGTGCTGCCTCCGACCGAACAGGAATTGAAGGGCACGATGGTTCTTTCCGTTCCGCTCGTCGAGGCCTCTGCCAAAGTGCGCACAGGTTTCGCAGTCAACGACGACGAGGACTACGCCGCGCCCGGCTGGACCGGCGTCATTCCGATGAAATGGACGTCCCAAGCCCCCATTCAGGACCCGCGAGGCAATCAGCAAATTCCGGCGCCCGCGAACATCTTGCATTACTCGCGGCCACAGTAGTTGGAAGCGCTGGGGATTTCGTCAGGCCGCAGTCAAAAGGATAGGTTCGCGGCGCGTGATGACAATCGTGTGCTCGTAGTGTGCGGAAAGGCTGCCGTCCGCCGTTCGATAAGTCCAGCCGTCGCTATCAACCGAAACGTTGCCAGTTCCCGCCGTGATGATCGGCTCGATGGTGATGACCAAACCTTCGGTTAGTTCGTGCTGCGCGGAAAAATCCGCGTAGTTCGGCACGGAGGGTGGCTCGTGAATCGTTCGCCCAATGCCGTGGCCCCCGAGCTCGCGTACAACCTGAAAGCCTCGGCGGCGCACTTCACGCTCGACCGCGCGGCCAATGTCTTTGGTGCGGTTCCCTGCCCGGGCCGCGCCCAGCGCCTGACGGAACGCGCGCTCCGTACAATTCGCCAATTCCCGCGCCTTGCCCTTTCCCGGCGGCACTTCGATGCTCACCGCGGAATCTGTGTGGTACCCGTCTTTTTCGGCAGTAAGGTCGAGCTTGACCAAATCGCCCTGCTGAAGGACGCGCTCGCCGGGAATTCCGTGCACTACCTCATCGTTCACGCTGATGCACACGTCCCCCGGAAAACCATAAACCATTGGCGGCGACGAACGCGCCCCGTGCGCAGCCAGTACTCGCGACCCAATCTCGCAAAGCTCGGCGGTCGTAACACCGGCGCGCACTTCCGCTACCATCGCCCGCAGCGCTTTCGCCACGATCATTCCGCAAGCGCGCAACTTTTCAAATTGTTCCGGATTGTTGATGGACATGAAACCTCGATGGTAATCGCGGTCTTGCTCAGGTTGAAGAAAGGCGCACAGGCTAAAGCCTGTGCCACTGGTGCCGCAGCTTGTCAGCTAGTTGCAGCCGCAACCGCCGCCGCAGCAGGTGCCTCCCCCGCCCGAGAAGCCGCCGGATGATTTGGCAGAAGCGCCGTTAGCGGAACCGTTCGCCGCGCTGAACACAGAAAGCTGGATCGCATTCCTTTTGCCCGCGCACTTTGGGCAGGCAATCTCCTGCGTCTTGTTCAGCACAATCTTCTCAAAGTGCGTCTGGCAATCCTCGCAAATGTATTCGTAGATTGGCATTTTCAGTCCTCAATCAATCCCCCACAGAATTATAACAGTCTCGCCGGCTTATGACTTCATTCCAAAGAAACAACGGCCCTGGCGGAGCCAGGGCCGTCGAAATCTGCGGAGTTGGGCAGGATGCCGTTGAGTTGAGTTAGTCGCCAGCGACGGCTTCGGCGGCCTTTTCGTCTTTCTTGGCAGCATTGCCGTTTCCGTTCGAGTGACCGTTCCCGTTGGAATGACCGTTGCCATTAAGACTACCGTTGCCATTGCCGCTGGCCGGAGCAATCGTCACCGGCTTGCCGGCATCGGCAAAATTCGCCGGCGTTGCCTTCGCGATGTCCTGCACACTGCCGATCTGCACGACCTTCGGCTGGGGCTTCTTCAGCACCAGCTCTTCGTAAATCGCGCGGACCTTTGCCTGTTCTTCGTAAGCCTTCTTGCGGCGCGCCCGCTCTTCTTCGGCCGCGGTCAGTGGCACGTCATGCTCGAGATGACGAACGCGAGCTGCATCCTTCGCGTCAATCCTCAGCGAGTGCTCGTAGCTCTGGAGATTAACGTTCTTGCCCTTGGCATAAATCTCATGCTTGCCGTGTGTCTTGTACCACTCGGCAACGGTCGCGTTCTTGTGCATGTTCTCGATGATCTGCCGCCAGCCCACGCCGGTGTTGTACGCGCAGAAGGAAATTTCGCCCTGCTGCGTGGCGTACGGGATAATGCACATTTCCGTGCGGCGGAAGTCGTAGTTGAACAGATCCTGGAACCACATTCCCGCGATAAACAGGAAGTTCCATGGGTCGGTCTGCCGGCGCTTCATGGCGTCTTCGTAGGTGCGTTCCGGGGACGTGCGGCCATACTTCGTCTCGGCCTTCTTCGTGAGCGCCCAGGTCTTGTCAAACTTCTTGAAAAGATCCCAGAGCTTCAATCCCTTCGGCCCCTGGAACGGCTTGTAATTCTTAAGCAGCGCCATGGCCATCATGAAGTTGGAGAAGTTCTTGCCGCGCGCCGCGTCGGTAATGTCCGTGACGTCTTTCGTAAGCTGCACGGCATCGAGGAAGCGCGGAACAGGTGCCCATTCCTTCGTTTCCTTGTTGATCATCAGTGCCGTGCCGACGCCGCAGTTCGGGTGACAGCCGCAGGAGAGCGAGCCCCACTGCGAATCCTGGCCCTTTACCATGTCCGCGAAGCCCGCGAAGGTGCTGATGAACGAAATCGGGAACCAGTCGCGCGTCGGCTCGACCTTGCCTACCTGCTTGCTGACGTCCTTCGCCAGGTGCGAAAGGGTGTAGCGCTGGCGTAGGCGGCGTTCCGGGGTGATGTCCTCGTCGCGTCCGGTAAACGAAACCGGCTGGAAGCTCACGAACGAGATTTTCTTGGGATTTTCCATCGCGAACTTCACGACCGTGCCCACCTGGTCGTTGTTCACATTGTTGACGATGGTCACCACCAGTACGATTTCGATGCCCGCTTCGTGCATGTTTTCAATCGCGCGCAGCTTCACGTCAAACAGGTTGCCGATCTGGCGGTGGCTGTTCGCGTCGTTGCCGATGCCGTCAAACTGAAGATAGGCGTACCGCATGCCCGCTTCAAACGCTTTCTTACAAAACTCCTTGCTCTTGGCGAACTCGATGCCGTTGGTCGCCGCCTGCACGCTGTTGTAGCCGATCTTGCGCGCATACGCGACCGCATCGAAGAAGTACGGGCTCATGGTCGGTTCGCCACCGCTGAACTGCACGGACATTTGGCGGCGAGGCTTGATCTTCAGGGCGTTATCCAGGATTTCCTTGATTTCGTCCCAGCCCAACTCGTGAACGTATCCAACCTGGTTGGCGTCCATGAAGCAGGGATCGCACATCATGTTGCAGCGGTTGGTCAGGTCAACCGTCAAGACCGACCCGCGGCCATAGCGGACGGTGGAGGAGCCATGCTTATGAAGATCTTCGTCGTTGTGCGCGGGAATGTCGCGGCCCGGGTACTGGCGTTCGATCCAGCTAAGCCACTTGGAATCCACGGCCATCATGTCCTCATAGTGGCCGTGCAGCGGACAGTCTTTCACCATCCAGATTTGTCCGTCTCGCTCGATAATCTGTGCCTTGATCTCGCCGACCTTCTCGCTCATCAGGTCGCGCCAGTCCTTTTTGCCGGCGATGATCGCTTCGCGCGCCTCTTTGACGCACGCCGGACAAAGCGAATCGGTCTGCCGCGGGAAGCCCAGCGTCGGCTTGGTCTTCTCCCATGACTTCAGCAGCGGCTTATCCGACCACTTTGGCGTGACGGAAGGATTCGGGTTGCGCTTGTTGAAGAACTGGATCGTGTCGAAGGTGATTCCTGCTGTCTTGCAAATCGCCCAGTCGATGGTCCTGAAAATCTGCGTGCCTACTCGATTCGGCATAAACCTCCCCCTCCACTTTCAAGAAATACAACTTAACTTGACACTTGGTATTGTTTGAGCCCAATCAATCGCTGGAGCCGAGCCCCAAACGACTGCCCCCGGGCTCACTTTTGTGTACCTAAGAACCGTACCACGAACACCAGGAACGTCCAATAAGTCTTTGGACACCTATAGTTTGCCCGTTGTCCAAGGACGACGCTAGCGGCTTACGGCGAACGGTCAAAATTCGGGGTTGAACGGGTACCAGGAGTCAGCCAATGGGCATTTTGGGGTCTACTGGCCGGGGGTTACTCCTAGTGCGAATGGGCCGAAAGTTTGCTCTTGCGGGGTACTTCTTTGCGCAGTTTGTGCGAAGAATTTCCTATTCGTTGAGAGTAGGCCGCAGCACCGCGATCACGAAGTGCGCAAAATGCGAGGCGCCTTCGTCGAGTTGCAGCCACCGGACCACGCAATGGTCCGCCAGGTACTTCGCCACGCGCGACTCCGGAATTCCCAAGTGTTCGGCAAGCTGCGGCTTGATGGAATCCGCCCCGCGCCGGCTGGAACCTCCGCGCAGGAGATTGCCGACTGCAATTCGTAGCGTCTGGCAAGCCTCCACGTAGTAGTAGCTCGTCAGGTCCGAATCCGTCAGGACAAATACGCCGGGACCGACCGGCGCATGATCCGCTTCGTCCAGTTTGGCAGGCGGGCATGTCAAAAGGCGCCGAAACTGCATCTCAAGTAGGCTGATTCGCGAGGAAAGCCCCGGATCGCCGTAGCGGCCTTTGACGCTCGGCCCACCCGGTTCGCCGACGGCTTCGACCGGCAATGTGGGTATTGCTCGGCCGTGTGTCACCCTCGGAGGCGCCGGCTCATCGTAAACGGCGGGAGGCAGCCCGCGGCGAGAAGAAGACGATTCCGAAGCCCGCGGCAACGGCGCGCCCACAGTTTCTTTCCCAACTCCGCCCTTTCGCCGGTTCCGGCCGCCGCGGCGTCCTCGCCTCCGGCGGTTCGTTGGCGCCTCCGAAGCGGCCGGCGCTTCCGCGACATTCTCGGTGGCCTGCCGGATCTCACTGCTCACGGCCACGGCCGATTCCAGCGCCGCGGCATTCTGCTCGAACGGCAATTCCGCTTCAGGCGTCATCACCGGAGGGGGCGTCAATTGAAATTCATCGCCCTGCTCGGCAGCCGGCTCCATCGGGATCTCCTCGGGAACTCCGCCAAGCCGCACCGCCGCCTCCTGCGCTTTGGTCTTCCAATCGGCGCGCCGGAAACGCTCCGCGGCGGCGAAGTACCACTTTGCCGCGTCGGCATTCTGTCCGGAAGTTTCGAAATATTTCGCTAATTCGAACGCTACCATCGCATCCCGCGTTTTTTGGAAGAGATTCGAAAGTTGTCCCGCGGGATCTTTGCTAGTGCGCGCGCGCCGGATGCGTGCGGTAATCTGTTTCCAGTCGGCCATACGTTGTTATGCATTGTAACAGCGGAAATCGAACTGGGCCAGCGCCGTCCCCCAGCGGGAAGAGTAACTTCTTGTGAAAGCCTGTGTTTAATGATTGACGCCACAAATCTTACTCAGTATTCTTCGCTTGACCCTCTTGGAGGCGGTAATGGCTCGCTCGCGCGAGATTGTCGCTGCGCTGCTTTGGATTTCTCTGTTGATGACTCCGGTCTGGGGCGCTCCTTCATCGTCGCTCGGGATTGTTGTCTATGCGGATCGCGCACACATTGGCCCTGCGGCTGCCTCGGTTGGCGCAACGGTTTTCGGCGGCGACAGGTTGAGCACCGAGCAGTCCGGCAGTGTCCAGGTTCGCGCCGGTGCGGCCCGCTTACTTCTCTCCGGTGCGAGCATGGCGACGCTCGAACGCGATGACGTCAACCCCTCGGCCAAGCTCAACTTCGGCTCTGCGACTTTCTCCACTGCCAACGCTAAAGCATTTTCGCTGCACGTGGCTTCCGTCACTATTCGCCCAAACACTGATCAGCCCACCATAGGCGGCGTCACGGTTCTCAGTCCCAGGGAATTCGTTGTGAAGAGCATGCGCGGTTCGTTGAGCGTCACCGTTGAAGATGACGTCCGCGTTATTCCGGAAGGCTCCGCGTACCGTATCGTTCTGGATTCGGCCCCCGCTCCCGAACCCCAGGGTCCACGCGGCGCGGGCACCAAAGGCTACGGCGGCCCTCCGATCAAAGCCGCCACGAGCAAGTTCATCTGGTACGCCGTGGGAGTCACCGCCGTGATTACTTTTTTTGCCCTCCGGGAAGCCTGGGAAAGCCCCGACCGCCCATAGTCCATTTCGTTTCCCCGAGCCGTAAGTGTTTCGACACCTGACTTGACAGCGGCCACCGCAGCAGCGTCTTCGATTGGGAATCCGTTGTCCTGCACTCTTGATTCTTCGAGGCTAACGCGCGATCAGTGTTGATTGGCTGGCGATGCATTGCCAGTTCCCGTTCTGATTGAGCCACACGTTCGTGAAACGCCCGCGGCGCTGGAAGGGCTTTCCTTTCTCAATGCCTTTGTCGCGGTAAATGCCCGTGCTTACCGCAACATTATTGTTATACAAGCGCACGGTCACGCCCTCGTTGTTGATCTGTTCCCCGGTTATATCCCCGCTCTTTATGCTCGCCAGAAACTGCTGCTTGTTGCTCAGCGAACCGTCGTAGTCCACGTACACCAGATTGTCTGCCAGCAGGCTCGCGATTGCGTTCGCATCCTTGTTCTGCTCTGCCTGGTCCCAGGCCGATTCCAGGGCGATGATTCTTCCCTCTTCGCCGCTCGGTTTCACCGGCTGCTGCGCAGTGCCCATAGCCGCGCACCCGCAGAGCAATGCCAACAGGGAAGCAACCGCTCTCATAGAAAAACCTCCTCACCGTGGATCGCGAACGAGTACACGCCGATCCTAAAGCGACGCGATTCTAGGAGATTACCGGCAATAGCGCCAGCCTCTTATCAACCCGCTGGAGGCGCCGTTTGGCCGTGAGCACGGTCCCTAGCTCTTCAAAGGACGCTTTTCTGTGATGGTCTCTTCGCACTTCCTGATATAAAATGCCGCCACGCTACGCCAATGACGCGCCGCAAACTATTGCTCTATCCGCGAAAGCAACTCGACATTCGATGGAGCGACCTTGCCGCTGGCATGTTCCGCTGTCTTTTTTCTGATCATGTCGCGAATTATGAAACTGCTCTCTGCGATCGATTTGCCCCCGGTCAGCCCGTCCTTGTTGCCTTCGCGGTCCGCGCTGGCTTCGACCTCTTCCTCAAGGCGCAGGCATTCCCCCCGGGCAGCGAAATCATTATGTCCGCGCTCACCATCCGTGAGATGGCGGACATTGCCCGGAAATACAGCCTGGTTCCCGTCCCTCTGGATCTTGATCTCGGCAAACTCGCACCCGAAGTTCTTGCGCTGGAAGCCTTGATCACGCCGAAAACGCGGGCTATCGTCATCGCGCATCTTTTCGGCACTCGCGTAGATATGGATCCGATCATCGCGGTTGCCAAACGCCACAAACTTTTTGTGCTTGAGGACTGCGCTCAGGCTTTCACCGGCATGGATTACACCGGCCACCCCGAAACGGACGCCGCCATGTTCAGCTTCGGCTCCATCAAGACGGCGACAGCTCTCGTCGGCGCGCTGATTCGCTTGAAAGACTCTCAGCTTCTTCGGAAAATGCGCTCTCTCCAGCAAAACTACCCGTTGCAGAAGCGCTCTGAATATTTCCAACTGCTCTTCACCCATGTGCTGGTCAAGCTTTTCACGATTCCGCTACTCTACGGTCTTTTTTACCGTGCTTGCGTCCTTTTGGAAAAAGACTTCGACCAAGTCATCAATGCGGTTCGAAATCTTCCGCCAGAAGGCGAAGAAGAGGATTTGGCGCTGATTCGAAAACAACCGTCCGCCCCTCTCCTGGCTCTTCTTCTGCGGCGTCTCCGCACCTTCAGCGCCGCGCGGCTGCGCCGGCGCACGCAAGTTGGAAGCGAATTCGCGCGCGAGCTTCCGCCCGGCCTTTTCTGCCTCGGTAGCGCCGAACACTTCCACAGTTATTGGGTCTTTCCCGTTCTTGTGGATGCCCCTGAAAGATTTGCCGCCGCGCTCCGCACCTACGGATTTGACGCCACCACCGCGGGCTCTGCCCTATCGGTGATTGAACCGCCACCAGGACGAAAATTCCCCGCGCCCGATAATCTGCGTGCGGCCTTTCGCAAACTGATCTATCTTCCTGTCTATCCGGAAGTGCCCGCAAGCGCGCGCGCCCGGCTCCAGGACGCGCTCCATGAAATTCAAAAAGAAACTCCTCATCTCCGCGTAATTGACGCGCGCCGCGTCTACTCCACGCGTTTTCAAACCATCTTTTCCCCGCGCACGATTTCCGGGATTCGTGAAGCTCTCGATCACGCCCGCAAAGCCAATTTGCCGCTCTGCACCATGGGAACCACCCACAATCTTGGCGGCCACGCCTTTTATGAGGGCGCTGTCGGCCTGGACTTGACCCGCTTCCAGCGCGTCCTCTCCTTCGACGTCCCCGGGAAACAGATTACCGTCGAGAGCGGCATCAGTTGGGACAAAATTCAAGACGCCGTGAACGCCTCGGGGCTCGCGGTAAAGGCCATGCAATCGGACAATAACTTCACGGTTGGCGGTTCACTTTCCGCAAACGCTCACGGCCGGGACCTTGAATTCTCTACCGTCATCCAGAGCGTCCTCGGTTTTCGCCTCATGCTCGCAGATGGTTCGATTCTCCAGGTCAGCCGGTCCGAAAATCCCGAGTTGTTTCGACTCGTCATCGGCGGTTATGGCATGTTCGGGATCATTCTTGACGTGGATTTCGCGCTCGTCGAGAATTGCGTCTACCAGCAGAGTTCGGAAGTGATGCCCATCAGCGCGCTTCCCGAGTACTTCGAGCGAAAAATCCAGGGAGATCCCCACGCAAAACTTTTCATTGCCCGCCCCTCCATTGCGTCACGCGGTTTTCTCGACGACACGATCGTGACCAAATGGCGAAGTACGCCGGCCCACCCTAAAAATATCTTCCAGCTCGATCACGAACGCAACATAAGGCGCGACCGTTTTCTCTTCGCCTTATCCCGCAAATACACCTGGGGAAAAACCCTTCGCTGGCACGCGGAAAAGTTCATCTCCTTGCGCCCCTCGCGCGGAGGATTTGTCTCCCGCAACAACGCCATGCGCCCGCCGGTCTCTGCAATTAAGATGTTTCATTACCATTCGGCCGCCGACACCGATGTGATTCAGGAATTCTTCGTTCCTCTTCCACGGTTTCTTTCTTTCATGGAATCTGCGCGCTCCGTTTTGCGCGAGTCCCAGACGAATCTCCTCGGCCTCACCATCCGCTATGTGAAGCCGGACGGCGAATCCCTCCTCTCTTATGCGCCGCGTGAGGAGGCTCTTGCTGCCGTGCTCTATTACAATGAACCGCTGTCGCCGGAAGGTCGCGCGAAATCAAACGAGCTCACCCAAAAATTGACCCGCCTCGCCATTCAAAATGGTGGCACCTTCTACCTCACCTACGCCCGCGAAGTGGATCTCGATGATGTGCGTGGCGCCTATCCGGGCATTGACGCTTTTTTCCAGGCGAAACACCGCTACGACCCGGAGAATCGCTTCTCCAGCCGCTTCTTCGAGCTCTACCGGCCCAAATTCTTGGCGCACCGTGCCGCCTCCGGAAGCTAGATTTTTGGGCCCGCTAAACCGTCAAGTTCTTTGGAATATCCTTGACTCACGGATGCGGCAGGGGATGCAAGGGCAGCCCGGTCAGTCGCGCGATTCGGGAAAAATCCTTGTCCAGCGTAAAGACGCTGGCGCCGTGCTCTAAAGCAATCGCCGCAATCAGGGCATCGATGGTCGTTAAGGTGACACCCTTCCCTCGCCCCAGCCGGAACACGGAAGCGGCTTCGCGGTAGGTCCTAAATCCGCTTGGTTCCAGCATTTCCCACTGCGAAAGATAGCGCTCGATTCGGCTGACGTCTCGAGTCAGGCCCTGCAGAATTTCCGTGACCACCACGCCCGTGAGTGCGAAAGATTCCGCATCGGCAATCATTCGCCGCAATTCGTCACCAGCACGGTTAGGAGAAGAACTGAAAAAATCAATCCACACCGAGCTATCCACGAGGATCAACCGCGACTCCTCCGCATCGCCTTTAAATTGCCCTTCCAGACCCCTTTCCCGTAGTAGCGCAGGATGCCTTTGCGGCTTTCCGAGCGCACCAGCAACTCCAGCGCCCGGTCCACGATTTCCCGCTTCGTCTTGAGCCGCGTCAGCTTCCGCGCCTTGCGCACCAAGTCTTCATCAATCACGATGTTGGTTCTGCCCATGTAGTCAGTATACACCACTTCTTGAATATTTGGTGTATAATCTGGCGGCATCTCAGGATGATCCGTCGGGGGCTTCCCGAAGGTCAGGCGGCTATAGAATGGCAATCACCTCAATCTCCACCAGCGCATCCTTCGGCAACCGCGACACCTGCACGGTCGACCGTGCCGGCGGCGTCAGCGTGAAATACTTGCCGTACACTTCGTTCATCGCCGCAAAATCGTTCATGTCCTTCAAAAACACCGTGGTCTTCACCACGTGACTCAGCTTTGACCCCGCCGCCTCCACAATTCCCTTCACGTTTTCCAGGGTCCGTTCCGTTTGTTGCCGGATGTCCGCGCCCGTCATCTCGCCCGTTTTTGGATCCAGCGCCACTTGCCCGGATACGTACAGAAATCCGTTCGCTCGAATCGCCTGCGAATACGGTCCAATTGGTTTCGGCCCTCGGTCGGTCAAAACGGCGTCTCTCATCGTGTAGTCTCCTCTGGTGTGGCGGCAGTGGCCGCCGCAGCATCTTCATACCGCTTGCGAAAATCGTCCGGAACACCCGGCCGCTTCATCCACCCTCGCACGAACTCCGCGGTGTTTTCGTGCGTCTCCTGATCGAAAGCCGCAATCAGGTCGCTGAGCTCGAGTCCGCGCTCCCTTCGCGCGTCCAGCATATGTTGTATGGCCTTTCGAAAAACTTCGCGTCCGTAGCGGTCCTGTAGTCCATAAAAGAAGAGAAAACTCTTTGCACGGAGAACCGTCGCGTCTTCCACCCGGTGAGGCGCCGCCTTTTCCGGAATCAAGCTTAGAGCGTGCCGGATCGTTTCACTCCGCGATTCGATGCCTTCGGCAGCCTCGCGGCCAATCGAAGCGGCGAACGCTGGAAGAAGGGAAAGCGGCGGCTCCCGCTCATAAAACCCAGGATTCTGCCCGTACCCGAGCCAGCTTGCTGCCAGCGAGGGCGCCGCAACTGCCGCCAGGTTCGGTGTTCCCCCGCTCAGATCCACCATCATCGAATCTTGTGAAACCATCTCGGCGGAGACCGGCTCCTTTCCCTCTTCTCCCAAAAGCCTACCCGTCGAAGGATTCAGATTCGTGAAGCATCCCGCCACCACCGGGCATTCCACGATCCACGTTGCGGACGGTTCCTTGGTGCGCGCCCCAAAAACAGAATCGTACGCCGCGATCGTGCGCCCGAGCGCGTCACTCACCTGCCGCAAGCCTGCCGCCTCCTGCGGCTTCCGCGTCCAGAGATAGATTTTCTGCTTCTCTCCCCCAACTTGCGCCTCCGTATATCGTCCGGCAATCACGAAGGGATAGCGATCGCTCGTTCCTTGCCTCGCCTTCAGCGTGAGCTCGCCGCCGCTGCGCGAACCTTTTGTCTGCCTGCCACTCGTGTGAACCAGGAATCCCTGCGGCGTTCGAACGGTCAGTTCCCATTTTTTCGGCGGCACTCCGCCGGTGGCCAAGAAACCTCTTGCGGGTAATAACTCCGGACTCCATCCCTCTGCCGGCAGGAAAAATGCGTCACTCGAAAACCCTAAGCTCGTTTCGCCAGCCATCGCCGGCAAATACTCCACGGAAAGATGCAACGTATGCCACGCGGACTTGGCCCACGGCTGAGCGAAAGTAATCAGGGTGTTTCGCGGATTGTCCGTGGAGGCCCCAGGAGTAACCGCTGTGGAATCCCAAAGCGCGCGCGGTTGCTCATACTGGAATCGCCGCCGCCCAGGCAAACGCAGTTCGAGTTCGCCGAGCGGCAGGTTCCCCGTGTTCTTCAGTTGATAGTCCGCTTCGATGCGAATGCGCGGCTCCGGCGTAGGCACAAACTGCACGCTCACATGCTGCTTTTCTATCGTGTAGCCGGATCCAAGCGGAGCAACGCAAGCGGAAGCACAGAACACCGGCGCCGCAAGAAGCGAGGCGAGAACAAAACGCGATGGCAATCGGTAAGTCAAACCGGTTCGATTGTAGCGGGGAAAACGCGGAAGCAAAAGCAGGACCAGAAAATATTCAGTCGTTCGTCGCTCGTGAAAAGTTCTCTACTGCCGTGGCTGGACTTATCGGTGGCCGCGTACGCGCTTGAATCCGGTTCCGGAGTGGTTGCGCGTCGCTTCACGCAGCGCCGCTTCCCTGTCCGCCTGAGCGTCCGTCTCTCCTTGATTAATTCGCTCGATAATTTGTTTCTCGGTCAGTCCCGTATTTTTCAAACGCCCGATTTCCGCGCTGCTCATCGTGCGCTGGCCGCGCAAACGGCGGCGCAAAATCATGTCCACAGTGGAATCAGACAGCCCGACGAGGCGCAGCATCACGGCGTCGCCGCTAATCACGTCGAGCTGATCGGTTTTTGCTATTTCGAGAATCATGGACTCGGAGTAGCCCGCGCGGGAAAGATTGACCGCGGAATCGGCGCTGCCAAACGGATGTTGGCGCTGGTGGGCTTCGCTAATCAGCGTGACGCAGGCATCGTCGCTGAGACTCGCTTGCTTGAGCTTCACGAGTTGCGCGACCTCGTTGTCGGACACGTTCAGAGACTTGAGTTGCTCGACGTTGCTGGAAAACATGCCCGCTTGATCCAGCGGACGATAATCCGTGAGCGGATGCCTGTCGCACCCGCTCGTCCGGAAGAGGACTAACACACCGAGAAGCATGAGCTTCGACCGCATAACTCCATTGTAGCGGTGGCAAGCAATGAGAATCGTGGGTGTGTTTTGCGAGGTACCCGGCGAAAGGACAGGTTGTCTTCATTGGCCGGCCTGGTAGATGCGTTCTACGCCGTAAACACCGGAGATTTTTCGGATGTTGACAAGAATGGTTTCGAGCTGGCGCTTGTCGGCAATTTCGAGATTGGCGTCAATGCGCGCATTGCTGCGGTCGGCGGGACGGCTCTCAAGGTTGTGAATGTTGGAACCGGCGCCGCTGATGACCGCGGTGATTTCAGCGAGCAATCCGGCGCGGTCCTTGGCACGAATCGAAAGTTGCACTGGGAAAGTTGCGGTGCTACCGCCGCCCCACTCGACCGCGATGCGCCGCTCCGTCTGGTACATCAGATTCTGCACGTTGGGACAAGCGCGTGTGTGCACGGCGACGCCGCGGCCGCGTGTGATGTAGCCGACGATTTCGTCGCCGGGAATAGGGTTGCAGCATTTGGCGCGATACACCAGCAGGTCGTCATGGCCCTTGACGATGAGGGGCGCTTCGCCGATGCCGAGCATGCGCTTGACGGTTTTGACCAACGTAGGCTTGGAATCCGTGGGCTCCGGCTCCTCTGTTTTTGCGGGCTCGCCGAGAACGCGCGTGAGGAGCTGGCGCGCGGAATATTTTCCGAACCCGACGGCGGCATAGAGATCCTCAATCTTGGACAGCCCATGGTCCGTGGCAAGCTTGAGCATTTCGGCTTCGGGAATTTTTTTCAGGCTGCGGCCGAAGTGCCGCGCTTCGTTTTCAAGAAGCCGTTTGCCCATTTCCGTGGCTTCTTCGCGTTCCTGCTCATTAATCCAATGACGGATTTTGCTTTTGGCATGCGAAGACTTGACGAAGCTGAGCCAGTCTCGGCTGGGGCGGTGGCCCTTTTGCGTGAGGATCTCGACGACGTCGCCGCTGGTAATTTCATAGCGGAGCGAAACCATTTGGCCGTTCACTTTCGCGCCGACGCACTGATGCCCCACTTCCGTGTGCACCAGGTAAGCAAAATCCACCGGCGTGGCCCCTCGCGGCAGTTCGAGCACGCGGCCCTTGGGTGTAAAGGCATAGACTTCGACGGGCGCGAGATCGACTTTTAGCGTGGAAAGAAATTCGCCAGGTTCCTGGAGTTCCTGGGACCATTCAATCAGTTGGCGCATCCAGGTGATGCGCTGGTCGTCGTCTTCCTGTCCGGGCTTGCCGGCTTTGTATTTCCAATGCGCCGCCACACCTTCTTCCGCGATGCGATGCATTTCCTGCGTGCGGATTTGCACCTCGAAGGGCTGCCCTCCATGCAGCACAGCCGTGTGCAGCGACTGGTAGAGATTCGGCCGAGGCATGGCGATGTAATCCTTGAATCGTCCCGGGACGGGACGCCAGATGTGGTGCATGACGCCAAGCGCGGCGTAGCAGTTGCGCTCTGAATCGGTAATGACGCGCACGGCGAGCAGGTCGTAGACCTGTTCAAGGCCGGTTTCCTGGCGCACCAGCTTGCGGTGCAGCGAGTACAGGCCTTTCACGCGGGCTTCGAGTTCGGCGGGAATACCGGCTTCGACGAGCTTGGTTTGAATGGTGGACTGGACTTCTTCGAGGAATTTCTTGTGGATGGGCGCTTTGTCGCTGACTTCTTTTTGGAGCGCCAAGAATGCTTCGGGCTCGAGGTAGCGGAAGGCGAGGTCTTCCAGTTCTCCGCGAACGACGCTCATTCCCAAGCGGAGAGCGATGGGAGCGTAGATGTCCAGCGTCTCGCGGGAGATGCGCTGCTGCTTGGCGGGCTCAAGGTATTCGAGCGTGCGCATGTTGTGAAGCCGGTCGGCCAGCTTGACGAGAACGACGCGGACGTCGTTCACCATGGCCAGGAGCATCTTGCGGACGTTTTCGGCCTGTCGGGTTTCGGGGGCCATCATGTTCAGGCGGCTGATTTTCGTGACGCCCTCGACGAGATGCGCTACGTCGGCGCCAAAACGCTCTTCAATGCGGGAGACGGGGTACTCGGTATCTTCGATAGCGTCGTGGAGGAGCGCAGCGGTAAGCGTGGTGGCATCCAGCCTCATGTCCGCAAGGATGTGAGCGACATCGAGGAGATGCGAGAGATACGGCTCGCCGGATTGCCGAAACTGGTCATGATGGCGCTCGGAGGCGATCTCGTAGGCACGCCGGACCATCCAGGGATCTTCGGACGGGCGGTTCTTGCGAAGCTTTTCGAGCAATTCCTCGAGGCGTGCGTCAAGCTGACGAACGGCGCGATCGCGGTTGAAGCTCAGCGGCAGATTGCTTGGTGAGGGCATAGGTTAGTTTACGCCTGAAAGACGCCTCCGGCGACTGGGGAGAGTGTGGGTTCGAGTTTCAAGCGACCAGCAAAGCCTTGGCGTTCTTCTTGGCCATCATCAATAGCTTGAGAGCGGCCTGCTGCGGGCGCCGAGTGCTTTGCTCCCAGAATGCGTACGGCATTCGGGCTCACATTCAGGTAGGTGGCGAAAAGCGCTTGGCTGGCATTGAGCATTTGCCGGATGTGACGACCTTCTTTTGCCGAAATCGGCCGGGGTCTCGCGGGAATGCGCGTAACGCGCAAGTTGATTGCTTCGCCGCGCTCGTAGGCCCCTGCGTCCCGGAGCGCCTCCCGCATATCGCTGAAAATATTCACTCTAATCTTCTTGGCCATCTTCAACCTCTCGAATCTCTCTTAACTTGGGCAACCCATTCTCGCGTGTCCTTTCGCTGCGTGCGACCTACCCCTCAGAGGGATTTGCGATAAAGGACGGCACGAGCGGCGATGACGAAGCCGAGGGCTTCGTGGGCGCGCTGGGAAGCATGATTGTGGAGGGCGGCGTCGGAGGCCATTTCGATGCAGCCCTGGCTGCGAGCCCAGTCCTCTGCGGCGCGCACAAGGGCCGCGCCGATGCCTTGGCGACGGGCGCTTTCGACGACGTACCAGCCTTCAATATAGCCAACGGGATGCGCGACATCGCAGCCATCCGCGTGGGAGCGCAACGAGGCTTCCAGGAAGCCCAGCAACGGGCCATCGCCGCTTTGAGCGACGAAGGTGGCCAGCGGAAGAATCCCGGGGAATTTGCCGGCGAGGATCGGGGCGAGTTCGCTGGCGTGTTCTTCAGCCGAGGATTCAGGCCAGAGAGCGGCGCGCAAGAGAGCGAGCTCGCGAAGATCAGAGGATCGCGCGGGACGAATGGAAGTTGCGGTCATGGAATGGCGGCGCCTCCAGCAGAAAGGGCGTCCTGGAGGGACGCCCTTTCCGTAAAACGAGTGTTGGAGAAGATTTACCAGCCGGGGATCAAGAGGGCTGCTGGGGCTGCTCGGCACGCTTCTGCTTGATCTCCTTGACCTTGTCGATCAGGTCGTCGGCCTGCTTTTGGAGGGAGGCGCGCTCCTCGGCAGACTCGACCATGTCCGCCTTGCGGCGATAGAGGAGGTTCAAGTACGCCATAGCATCGTCGTAATCGGGGCGTACCTCAATGGCTTTCTGGAGGTCCTTGATGCCCTCATCCACCATCTGGCCGTACTTGCTTGCGTATTCCCCGCGGACGGAGGCAGGAAGGGGATCGGTGTCCTTGACCTGCTTGCGGATGTTGTTCTTGTTGTAGTCCGCGCGCAATTCGCCGTTAGCACGGAAGGCCAGCGTCCAATCAATGACGCCGATCCAGTAATAGGGCTCAGGATCGTTGGGCCGCGACTCGATGTGCTTTTGGTGATAGGACTTGGACTCTTCGAACTTCTTTGGGTCGTAAGGCGTGCCAGCCATCTGGAAAAGAATGGATCCGATGCCGTCAATGGCGCTGATATTGTTGGGGTCAACGGAGAGAACTTCCTTGAACTCGTTGACGGCCTGAGTGCCGAGGCGCATGTTCTGCTCCGAAGGGGCGCCGGGAATGTATTGGCTGGCGTAAGCGGTGGCGAGATAGAGGCGGGCATTCATCAGGCCAGGATCGAGATCCTTGGCTTGCTTAAAATCCTCGATGGCAGTGTCGTACTGGCCGGCCTTGAAAGCGGTGACGCCCTTATTGAGCAGGTCGCGGGCCTTCAGCTTGTTGCAGCCGGAGACACCGGCAACAAGAAGGAAGAGCGCCGCGAGAGCTGAAGCACGGCGAACGAGGCGAACCGCCAATGAAATTGAGCTAGAAGCGCAAAGCGATGATGCGTGAGTCATCGAAGCATCCATCCCTGCTGGGCGCGCCCCCGTGACTGACGGGGGTGGCGCCAGGAAATTCACGTCCGCCCTGCGAGGGGCAAATTCAAACTGATCAGAGGCCCTTTTCCAGATCCGGCGTCAGCAGGCCGACTGACGCAATCCCCACGGTGTGCATGACATCGATGACGCTGGCCACCACACCAAACTCAACCGGGCCGTCGCCGCGGATGAAGGCCACGCGGGTGGCCCGCAACTTGAAAACATCCTCGAGACGGATGCCCAGTCTATCCCACTTCACCGGTTCCTGGTTAATGCGAAGAGAGCCGTCCGCCAAGACCTGAACCACGACCACTTCGTCGGGCGGAGGAGCCGGCGCCGTGGATGTCTGAGGAACCAGCGCATCCTCGCCCCACCGGTGCGTTGGGATCATCATGAAGATCACCAGGAGCACCAGCAGGATATCAATCAACGGAACGACGTTCATTTCCGAGACGACACCGCGCTTACCGCCAACCATCATTCCCATAATCCACCTCGTCTTAGAGCAACTACCCGGCGAGGAGGACACTCACAACCAGCGAGGGCGGGACCCTTCGGCCAATCCAGGGTGAACAAGCCCCATCCTCAAAAACAAAAAAGCTTACTGACCGGCTTCGAGCTTTGCGGTGATCAAACCGATCTTGTCAATCCCAGCGCCGCGCATGATATCAATGGCGCGGGCAACTTGCATGAACATTACATCGTTGTCGCCTTTGACGAAAGCAATTTTCTCGGCGCGCTCCTTGAAGATCTGCTCGATGCGCGGGCCCAGGCCGTCCCAGGTGGTGTCTTCATTGTTGATCTTGAGTTTGTCGCCGTTCATGATCTGGACGACCACAGTCTTATTCTCCAGCTCGACGTTCTGCTGCTGGTTCGGCGAGGGCTGAGGAACGAGAGTGTCCAGGCCCTTGGGCGTAAGCGGCGTGATGACCATGAAAATAATGATGAGCACCAGCAGAATGTCAATGAGCGGCACGACGTTGGGCGTGGCCATTGATCCGCCGGATTCTCCTCCAACATCCATCCCCATAGCGAGTCTCCTGTGGGCCTGAGGTAGAGCATCTCCGCAGGCCACGAGACCGCGCCGGGTGGGATCCGGCACGGTCTTTGAACTTTCAGCAAACGAATGGCACGAACAACTCTAAACCACGGCCAGAGCGAAGCCGCGGGTACGACGGTCCTCAGTCCGCCGGAGGCGGAGGAGGAGCAGCATTGGCCTTTTGTGTTTTCTCGGTCAGCAGTCCGAGCTGATCCACACCAGCGGAGCGAATCTCATCCACCACGGCGACGACGTCGCCGTACTTGGCGCGGGCGTCGCTCTTGACATACACGGTCTTGTCAAGACGGCTGGCGAGACGATCCTTGATCTGGCCGGTGAGATCTTCCTTGTTCATCGGCGTGTTGCCAAGGTAGATTTTGCCGTCGCGGGTTACGGCCACAACGATGGCGTCATCCTTGTCGGCATCTTTCATGTCCCGCGGATTGTTGACATTGGCCATGTCAACGGAAACGCCCTTCTGCAACATGGGCGTGACCACCATGAAGATGATCAGCAGCACGAGCATGATGTCGGCCATGGGAATCACATTGGGGGCCGCCATCTGCGCGCCGGCTTGTGGCTTGTAGGCCATGGCCGTTTACTTCTTCGCGCCGCGGCGCAGGATGAAGTAGTTGATGAGCTCCATCGAGGAGTTGTCCATCTCAACGTCGAAGGCTTCCACTTTATTGGTGAAATAGTTGTAGGCCCAGACGGCGGGGACGGCAACGAGCAAGCCGAAAGCGGTGGTGACAAGGGCTTCCGCGATACCGCCGGCAACCGCGGAGAGACCGGTGGCCTTGTTCGCCGCGATGCCTTTGAAGGCGTTCAAGATGCCGACGACCGTGCCGAAGAGTCCGACGAACGGGGCCGTCGAACCGATGGTGGCGAGAGCAGACAGACCGCGCTTCATTTCGGCATGAACGATGGCGACGGAGCGCTCGAGGCCGCGCTTGGCGGCGTCAATGACGTCGGAATCCGAAACTTGCTGGGAGGCGGACTGGAATTCGGAGAGACCCGTCGCGACAACTTTCGCGATGTGGCTCTTCTTATTGCGTTCGGCAATGGCGATGGCTTCGTCGAGCTTGCCGTCCTTGAGGGCGCCGGCAACCTGCTGAACGAAGACACGCGACTGCTTCCGAGCCGCGCTGTACATGAGGGCGCGATCAATCATCACGCCGAAGGAATAAATGGAAAGTACGAAGAGGATGAAGACCACGACTTTGGCCAGACCGCTCATTGAGGTCCACATGCTGCGGAGATCCCAACTTGTGGCTTCTTGCAGCAACAGGGCCGCATTTACATACAAAGTGGCTACCATTCGTTTGCTCCTTAAGTTTCCAGTGACGCTCCGATTGTGCCAGGGCGTCAACAAGGGTGTTTGCTGAAACTGCTAACCGGACTGGCGCGTCTGTCCCACGACCGGCACGCCAGACCTTACTACTGGTTGAGAGAAAAAATCACGTCAATGGTGGTGTCCACTTCCACGGGCTCACCATTGAGAAGCGTCGGCTGATAGCGCCACTGACGCACGGCATCCAGCGCGGCCTGCTGCAAGAGCGGATGGCCGCTCATGACTTCCAGCTGCTGAATCGTGCCGTCTTTGCCGATGATGGCGTGCAAACGCACCGTCCCTGAAATGCGGGTCTGGCGCGCGAGTGGCGGATAAACCGGCTGAACACGGTTGACGATGCGCGCCGCTTGGACGTTTCCGCCGACGCGGAGCGGACCAGTCTGCTTCGGCCGTGGCGGGGGTGGTGCGCCGCCCATGCCACCGATAACGCCGCCGATCACGCCACCCATCTGGCCGCCGGCCACGCCTCCGGGAACGCCGCCGACCGCGCCCATCGCGCCCATGTCGGGCTCGGCGTCTTCTTTAATGATTTTCACTTCCTTCGGGATGACCTTCGGCGCCATGAGTTTGCCTGCATCCATAAGATGTGCCTGCGGCTTGACGTGGACGATCTGAGCTGGCGCGGGGGGCGGAGGAGGCGGAGGAGGAGGCGGAGGTGCAGTGAGCATCGTCGCCATCATGGTCTTGGGAAGCGCCTCGGTATAAATCAAGGGAATAAGGATCAGAATGCCCAGGAAGACGACCTGGAAGACCATGGAGAGAACCACGGTCCAGGGCTTATTGGTCTTCTTGGGATTCGGACTCGAAACCACCAGTTCTTCAAACATGAAAGCTACCTCCTCCCAGCAGGAGCGAGACGTCCCTGGACGTTCTCACTTCCGCGGGTCTTGTTGCCGGCTGCGGGTCCGGTGCCTGCCGCCACGCCCTGGCCGCGCCAATTGTTCCAGGCGACCACGAGCGGAGCAGCGATACCAAAACTGGAGTACGTTCCTACCACAATCCCCACCACCAGGGCAAAGGAGAAAGCACGAAGCACCTGGCCGCCCATCAGGAACAGGACGAGCACGGTGAGGAAAGTCAAACCGCTGGTCAAGATGGTTCGCGAAAGAGTCTGGTTGATGGACTTGTTGACCACGTCAGCGAACGCTTCCTTGCGCAGCAGGCGATTATTCTCGCGAATGCGATCGAAGATGACGATCGTGTCGTTCATCGAGTAACCGACGAGTGTGAGCAACGCCGCGATGACCGTCAGAGAAATTTCAAAACGCAGCAGCGAGAAAAATCCCAACGTTATAAGGACGTCGTGAAACACGGCCAGAACGGCAGCTGCCCCATAGACCCACTCGAATCGGAAGGCAATATATACCAGCATGCCGCCTAAAGCATAGAGGGTAACAAGAATTGCCTGGGTGCGCAGCTCGCCCCCAACCTTGGGGCCAACGATTTCGACGGTGCGAATGGCGAAGGGCCCGAGAGCGTAGCCGTCTTTGAGAGCGACGAGGACGCTCGGAGTAACGCCGTCGACTTTCGAAAGCTCATCGAGGCTGGTGAGAACGCCGTTGGCGCTCTTGTCGCGATAGTCGAGAAGTTTCCTGGCGAGCTGCTGATAACGGTCGCCGGCGCTGACGGAAAGGAACAGCGGATCCTTCTGAGTAAGCACGGCGGTCAGCGTGGAAAGCGTGGCGGAATTGAAATCGGCTTTGCCGGAATTGGAGACGCCGTAGGTGGCGTTCAGCGCGCTCAAGACCTTGGCGCGGTTGGAGTCCAGAACCTGCTCGTCCTGGCCCTTGCCTTCGACAAAAATAAGCACTTCATTGGAATTGGCATTGGCGACATCGCTGATGCCCTGGATTTCGGCATCGCCGAGTCCCTGCGCGTTCAAACCGCTGCGCAATTTATCAATGCTGGGGGGCTGGGCGAAGCGGACATCCACGTTGGTGCCACCTTTGAAATCGATCCCGTAGCGAAGTCCGCGGTTCACGTAAATAGAAGTCCACCCAGCGAGGAGCAGGATACCGCTTAAGGCATAGAAATATTTGGCTTTGCCCATCCAGTCGATGTTGGGCTGTTTGAAGAGCTCGATCATGCCTTTTTGCTTCCCTTCCTTAGACTCCAGGGGGTTGCGGAATGTTCCCAGCGCCAGACCGTCCACCGAAGGTAGAGGAATCTGCGAAAAGAACCCACTCCCCACTCGTTTGCATTCGAGTGGGCCGCCCGCCCCAGCAGTTCTAGTACGACCTAAATACTCAATTCCGCCTGACGATCCATCTTGGCCAGGTGATAGTGGAAAATCGTTTTCGAGACGTAGATCGCGGTGAACACGTTGGCGATCAGACCGATGGTTAAAGTGATCGCGAAGCCGCGGATCGGCCCGGTTCCGAACAAGAACAGGAAGAAGGCCGAGACGACCGTGGTGACGTGCGTGTCAATGATCGTCAGAAACGCTTTGCTAAAGCCGGCATCCACTGCGGAGCCCGGCGATTTGCCGTTGCGCAATTCTTCCCGGATGCGCTCGAAGACCAGAACGTTGGAGTCCACACCCATGCCGATGGTCAAGATCACGCCGGCGATGCCGGGCAGAGTCAGCACAGCACCAAAGAGCGCCAGGGCGGCGAGAAGAATGAGCAGGTTCAGAATCAAAGCCAGAACGGCATTAGCACCGGAGAGCCGGTAGTAAAAGAGCATGAAGATCATCACGACAATGAGGCTCAAGACCGAAGCTTGCACGCCGTGACGAATGGAGTCCGCGCCAAGCGACGGGCCGACAGTGCGCTCCTCGAGATACTTAATCGAAGCCGGCAAGGCTCCGGCGCGGAGGACAAGCGCGAGATCGTGAGCTGTCTGCTGGCTGAAGTTGCCGGTGATCTCTCCGGAATCATCAATACGGCCCTTGATGGTGGGAGCGGAATAGACGCGGTGATCCAAAACGATGGCCATCTGACGCTCGATGTTCTGCTGTGTAAACGGTCCGAAGCGTCGCGCGGCGTCGGCCGACAAGGAGAAGTTCACTTGGAACATGCCGGGGTTGTTGGTGCTGCGATTCTCAATGGCGCTGCGCAAATCGCGGCCGGTCACGATGGGAGCGCGGTTGAGGATGTACCAGCCTTCGCCGGTATCTGTCACGCCTGTTGGAGTCTTCGTTTCGTTGCGGCCGGAGACCAGTTCCGTGCCCGGAGGCAGGACGCCACCGTGGGCAACTAGCGCCTCGGATTCAGAAGAGTAAATTCGCGGATCTTCGACCAATCGCAATTCCAACTGGCCGCCGGCTTGAATGACGCCTTTGGCGCGTGTGGGATCGCCTTCGCCGGGGAGCTGGACAAGGATTTCGTTGGCATTGCGTCCGCCGCGAGGCTGAATGGTGGGCTCGGTGAGGCCGAGGGCGTTGATGCGGCGCTCGATGGTCTCGAGCGACTGGGTCATGGTGGATTCCTGAATTTGGGCGATGGCGTTGACGCGCAGCGTCAGGGTGTAGCTGTTGCGCTCGCCGGCGGCGGGGCTCATATCCCAGACGTTGGCGTATTGCGCGCTGATGATGTCCTGGAATTGCGAAAGCTGCGCGGGGTCGATGTTGCGCACGATGATATGCGTGTCGTCCACGCGGCGGACTTCGTCGTAATGAATATTTTTAGTGCGAAGCTGGCTGGTCAGACGGTCCACGGTCTGATCGGTCTCCTGGGCGATGGCTTCCTGCACCTGCACCTGGAGAATCAGGTGAGTGCCGCCCTGAAGGTCCAGACCGAGTTTGATCTGGTTGTTGAAATTGTCCTTGAGCTGCGCGCGCGAGGTAGGAAACGTCGGGTAGCCCACAAGAAAGTAAACGCAGAACAGGATGACAGCCAGGATGAACAGCGCTTTCCACTTCAGATTGGGGTTCATGGTCAGAATGTAAGACGCGTGATGCAGCGAAGGGTGGGATTATTTTGCATCTTCCGATGCCTCCACCTGGGCAATCGCCGCGCGCGCGATGCGAATTTTTACTTGCGGTTCGGCGGAGATTTTCAAGATCACCGAATCGCCGTCAATGCCATTGATGGTGCCGTAGATGCCGCTGCTGGTGATCACTTTGTCGCCGGTCTTGAGCGCGCTATGCATCTCCTGCATTCTCTTGCGCTGCTGTTGCTGAGGCCTGAAAACGATAAAATACATGATGATAATCATGGGCAGAATCAGGAACAACGGGCTGCCGAGCAGGCCGCCTCCCGCTCCGCCAGAAGCTTGGAAAATGATCGCCGCCAACATCATCGTCGCTTGAACCGTTCCTTTTCTTGAGGCCGGACGGGCTTTCTACCTTGTGGAAGATAGAAACGCAGGGCCGCGCAAGTGCTACGCGCTCTCCGACTCTACCAACTTCCCTTCGTTTTGGCGCCCCGCGGATGGCCCGCACAGATCAGGAATCCGGCGCTCTGGCCGGACCCGCGGTATAGCGTGCATGCATCTCAGATGAGAAATTCGCTAGGTTCCCAAACTCGATAGCCTCGCGGATTTGGCGCATGATGTCAAGGTAAAAGTGGACATTGTGGTGGGTCGCCAGGATGGCGGCGGTGAGTTCACCGGCAGCGAAAAGATGACGAAGATACGCGCGGGTGTAGCGGCGGCAGACGGAACAAGTGCAGTTCGGATCGATGGGGCGCTGATCCTGCGCGTACCGCGCGTTCTTGATGAGCACGCGGCCTTCGCTGGTATAGAGGCAGGCGTGGCGGGCGGCACGGGTGGGAAGGACGCAATCCATCATGTCAATGCCGAGCGCGACATAGTCCGCGATTTGTTCAGGGCGGCCGACACCCATCAGGTAGCGCGGGCGGTCCTTGGGGAGTAAGGCGGTGACTTCCGCGGTCATTTCGCAAGTGATTTCGTGAGGTTCGCCGACGGCCAGGCCGCCGACGGCATAGCCGGGAAAATCGAGATCGAGAAGCTGGCGTGCGCTCTCGCGGCGTAGATCGCCAAACGTGGCGCCCTGCACGATGCCGAATTGCGATTGGCACTCTGCCAGGTTGCCGTCGCGGGCCGCGCATTCCTTGAAATAGTTGCGGGCGCGGGCGGCCCACGCCGTGGTGCGTTTGAGCGCGGCTTCGGCCTTATCGCGGGGCGCAGGCGTTTCGATACATTCATCGAGGACCATAGCGATGTCTGAGCCCAGGGCAAGCTGAATCTCGGCGGCTTTTTCCGGCGTGAGGAGATGCTCGGAGCCATCGAGATGCGAGCGGAAGCGGACGCCTTCATCGGTGATTTTTCGGAGTTCGGAAAGACTGAAGACCTGGTAGCCGCCGGAATCGGTGAGGATAGCGCGCGGCCAGGACATGAATTGATGCAGGCCGCCGAGTTTGCGGACCAGCTCATGACCGGGGCGAAGATAGAGATGATAGGTGTTGGCAAGGATGATCTCCGCGCCGAGTTCTTCGAGGGCTTCCTGCGTCAGGGCCTTGACGGTTGCCTGAGTGCCTACGGGCAGGAAGAACGGCGTCTCGACGGTGCCATGAGGCGTGGTTAGGCGGCCACGGCGCGCGCCGGTCGGATCAGCTTTTGCTACTGCAAAGGAAAAGCTCACGCCCTCAGTGTATCAAGAGAAGGCAAAGGCCCAGCCGACTCGGCATACCACATAGGCCGCCCACACTCCGAAAGCAATGGTGAAAGACTTGGCACCTTTCAATTTTTTCGGGTTCACCGCGGCGAACCCGATGGCCAGGAGAATCAGCGTCCAGAACATAAAGAGGTCTATCGACTTGCCAAGCGCCACCAGCCATTTTGCAGAATCCTCCGGCAAGAGCGCGGCAAGATTCGCGGCCACTGGATTTTCGAGATCGGCCGTACCGTAGGGTTTCAAGTAAAGGATCAGGATGAACAGCGGGCTGCTAACGAGTCCCGTGAGAAAAGCGTGGGCCGTGATGCTGAACGCAGTGCTGAAATTCGTGCTAGCGCCGCCGAGAAGACTGTACGCTCCCCACATCACCAAAGAGATGATCAGGGCAAAGAAGATCGGCGCCAGCAAGCCAATCGCGTAGGTAAATGGCGGCGAGAACTTGGCTCCGCCCTCGATTTGCTGCTGCTTCTGCTCGGCGGACATCTGCGCAGCGCGCGGGCTCTTCTCGATTTGCTGATTCATGAACTCGCGCCAGTTGATGCGTTGATTGATGGCGAAGCTGACGCCGATGCTGAGAATCGTCGTGAGCACGACCGGGAGCACCCAACTGGGCTTCCTGACAATGTCTGCAAAAGTCGCTCCCGGCGAAAAGAAAACTCCAACGATTCGCGACAACGGACTAAGAGCAGCTTGCGCCTCCGGCGCAGGAATAGGGCTTGTAGCCACCGAGGAATCCTCCACCACAAGGTTGCGTAGTATTGCCTTCTGAAAGGAACTACGCAACAGCAACGGGAAATATTTCAGTGGGGGGATTCTAGCGCAGAAAAAAGGGAAGTTTAACAGTCGAGAGCTGAAGGCAAAGGAAAGAGACCTGAACAGGTTACGCCTGGGGCAGCTCGGGGAAGGCAGCCCATCAGTGCAAACGACAGCATGGTTTGCTGCTGCCGGATTCGCAGACCAAGCCGAGAGATTCGCTCGCGGCAATGTTCAGAGACGCTTCGTTCACCGGCTGCACCCACGCCGCCGGTGTGGCCAGCTCCACTGTCAATCCGCACACTTCGAGCAGAGTGGTCATAACATTGATGATACGCACGAAACAAAATTGGCTAAACTTTTCCTCGAAAATTCGGGGCGAGAGAGTTATATCTTTGATGAATGAAAAAACTGACGTGTCCCAAGTGCGGAATGGAGGTGATGGGTGGCTCTGGTTTTTGGGGCGCTTCGAAGCCTTATTGCTCGTTCTGTGACTGGAACTTGCAACTCGTGAAAGAAATAGAGCAAACGTCCTTGAGGCAGTTTCCTAGGAACTTTCTATTCTTTGCAGGATTCTTTGGTCTTGTGGGTTACCTCTTTAAATCCAGAATCGCATTTTTCCCGCTTATATTCTTGTTCGTGTTTGTTGTTGGCCGCGCGATTGCGTCCTGGCGGAAGCTGAGAGTGTTGGAATCGGCGCACCCCACGGCGGTCTACGAAAATGCGCGCACATCGATCATTGCACCCAAAGCGATCCCCCAAGAAGAGCGTGCCAATCCTCATCAGTATATATGGGCCTTGACCAAGCCTCGGCGGATACGCCTCAAACCGGTACCGCGTGCCCTGATCATGGCATTCCCAGCCTCGTGGATCGTCATAGCCTATTTCGGCTATCTAATCGCGCGGAACCAGGTCGGTGGCGCGAGTCCATTTGTTGCGTTTGGCGACCTTGCTATCTTCGTGTTTTTTGCTCTCGTATGGTCCGCCCTCGGAATAACAACAATACGCAGCGCTCGGAGAGATCGAAAGCTATTGGCCGAGGGAAATATCGCGATGGGCACGGTTACACGCCAGGAGCTTAGCCGCGGGAAACATCAGACAAGTCAGATACAATATGAATTCAAGGATGCCACTGGGCGGCGGATCTATGGTGACGGGACCGATCAGTCGCGGGAACTGTATGAAGATATGGAAGTACCGGTCTTTTACGATCCTGATGTCCCCACTAGAAACGTCGCGCTTTGCGCCGCCACCTGTGAACTGATAACCGACTAACGGTTGGATAGGGGGATAACGAATTTCAACGCGGTGTGCGTTGAGGAAAAGCCGACAACCTTCACGTCTTTCAGGCCGGACTTGCGGCCAGCGGCGAGGACATCGTTCTCGGTGATGTGCTTCTGGCCCTTGGGATGAACGACCCAGAGCGCAGCCGCACCTTGCATGGATTTTGCGATTTTGGGCAAAGCTGCCAAGTCTCCTTTCGAACCAGCGGCGAAGAAAACCCACTCCGAATCAGTGGTAACTTTACCCTTGCTCACGGACTTTGTGAGTCCAGCAACCTCGTGAAGAAACTCGGCGTCGAAATCGCCGAGCAAAGACACTCGCGCCCCAGGTTTAACTCCCAGCTTCTCGATGCGCGTCTTCGGATGAAGAATCTTGTCGCACCACTTTTCCGCGGTCGTCCCCAGATGAAAAACCGCAAGTCCGTCTGCAGTCTGCAAGCGAAGTTCCCCATTCACCGCTTTCGTAGACTTGATCGTGGAGAAAGGAATCTTCAGGCGAAAATCTCCGCGGAAAAGTATCTCGCCCGTTTCGAGCAATGCCTTCCCTTCTGACTGCTGCTTGCCAAAATGAACCTTGCACGTCAATTCGTTTCCCATCTTGCCCACCCCCGGCCAAATTGTTGGAAGAGTGTAACTCTTCTTGACATGCGTCCCCAGCGATTTCGGCCACAATAGTAAGCTAAAGAGTTTTATGGCCACCGCCACCGCACATCGAGTCGACTGGAACCTCATCTGGGCGCAGCGCGGCTTCCGCTATTTCTTTTTCGCGATGTTCGTGTCGCTGTTCGGCAGCGGCATGAATTTCGCCGGGGTGAGCTGGTACATCCTCGCCTCGACGCATTCCACGGTGAAAGTCAGTTGGCAGGTCATCGTGATGACGCTGCCGGGGCTGGTGGTGCCGTTCCTCGGCGGAGTGCTGATCGATCGCATCGACCGGCGCTACCTGGGCGTGCTGCTTGACCTGGTGCGCGCCTTCTTTGTTTTGGCGACGGCATACATCGCCTGGAGCGGGCACTTGCAGCTCTGGCACCTCTACGCCATGACGCTGATCACCGGCACCGGCTCCGCGATGTACTGGGCCACGGTGAACGCGCTGGTGCAGGAAGTCATCCCGGCAAGCCAGTTTACCGGTGCGAACGCGGCCGTGCTGGTCGGGGTGCAAAGCGGGATGCTGATTGCCGGCGCATGCGTCGGCTTCCTTTACAACACCGCGGGAATCGCGGGAATCCTGGCGATCGATGGGGCGACTTATTTCGTGTCGGCCTACTGCCTGTATCACGTGCGCCGAGGCTACGTCTCGCCGCGGGAAAGCCAGAAATATCCGCGCGCGTACAACGAAGCGACGGAAGCCACCGCCGAAGCGCTGGAGAGCGGTGAAAATCCCGAGGTAGCGGAAGCGGGCCTTTCGCTTGCCGTTTACGCAGACATGAAAGAAGGCTTTGCGTACCTGAGGCAGCAGCCGCTGGTGCGCGCCCTGGGGATTACGCACTCGGTTATGATGGCGGGAGTGGTCAGCGCGAACGTCGTTCTAGTGGCGCTGGCTAACGATATTTTGCACGCGGGCGCGCCCGGGCTGGGCTTTCTCGAAACTGGCTGGGCCACCGGCGCGATCATCGGCGGGCTCATCGCCAGCCAGTTGGTGCAAAAATTGCGCATGCCCCTCTATGTCGCAGTGTGTGCGGGCCTCGCTGCCGGCCACATGGCGACGCCATTCGTTGGGTTTCTCCTCGGCGCAGTAACGATGCAGGCCGCGTTTGGATTCTGCCGCGCGCTCGGAGGTGTCGTGGCGCAATCTTCCTTGATGTCTATCGTGCCGCGGCATTTTATGGGGCGAACGCAGTCCGCGATGGCAATATTGACGACCGTTGTGCAGCTCATCATGAGCTTTGCGTTGGGTTGGGTGGCGCAGGGCGCAGGGCTGGTCGCGGGGTATGCCCTGCTGGCCATTCTTTATACCGGAGCAACCGTTTCGGCTATCCGTGCGCGTCAGCTCATGCGTTCGACGGGTTGACGTCCGAACAGGTGCGCGCGCGCAGCGGGGCGGTGTGACACGTTTGCGAAGGGTTCCATCAGGCTAAACTAATCGGAAGCACTCGCGGGAGTCGACTCTGGAGGCGGGGCCATCCGCACGTTTTTTCCGCCGAGCAAGTCCACGGCAGCCTGATAGAGCTTGGCGCGCAGTTGGTAGCGTTCGCCCGCGCGTGTAATGTAGCGGACGGCGATTTCGACGCCGCCGACCACGGGCTTCAGGTTGATGGCCGGCGCGGCGGAAAGCGCCTTCATGTCGCGGGAACTTGCTGCGTTCTTCCATTCCTTCTCGGCCTGCTTGGCCGTTTCCGCGGTCGCTTCGAGCACTTTCTTTTGAAGCGCGTCGATGAGCGGATAGGGATCCTGTCCCGCCGGGAGGACAACTTGCAATTCGTCCCACAACCACTGGCCGGAAGTCGAAAAATTGAAGTAGTGGCCTTCAATGGCGAAGCTGTTGGTGAAGGTGACACGCCGGCCGGTCGGGTGACCCGAATCCGTCCAGTTGCCGGTCTCGAGGAGGACGGTGTGAAACATGCCAAGCTCAACGACTTCTCCGGTCACGCCGTTGATTTCCACCCAATCGCCGAGACGGATTCCATTCTTCCCCATCAACACGAACCAGCCGAGGAAGCCGACGATGAAATCTTTGAGCGCGACAGTGAGGCCGGCGCCGGCGAGTCCGAGGAACGTGCCAAGCTGCTGCGGCGGCCCGAGAATCACCAGCAAAATAAACAATACTGCGAACACTTGCACCGCTACGCGGGTCACGGTACGCAAGGTTTCCACCTGCCGACGATCCAGTGAGAGCTTGCCCAGCAGGCGCTCGAGCCAGGTATCAAAGAAAAATCCAATCAGCAAGATTACGAGGATGATGGTAAGCCCGATCAGCGCGGCGTGAAGGACTGCGCGTTGATTTGCGGCCAGGACTTGGATCCATTTCTCATAATTGTCGGCGAGTTGCTTCTGATCCTCAACCCTCTTGTCCAGCGACGCGAGCTTGTTCTGGGCCGAGGCGCGTCGCTTCGCCCCACTGACCAGGGCCGCGGAATCTTCACGGCTTATTTTCGAGGGCGAGCTGCCTGTCAGGGCCTTGCCGGTACTCGGCGGTCCAACGGGTGGTGAAACGTTCTTTTTTTCCGACTGCATCTGCGCTTCCAGCGTGCTGTGCTTCTCGGAAAAAGAAGCCGCCCCAGACTCTGCCTGCTGTTTCGCTTCCCGCAAGAGCGTCTGCTTCTGATGAAGCGCTAACCACTGCGTGAAGCGGTGAATCAGACCGTGCTCTTCGACGACCGCACTGACTCCGATTTGCAAGTTGTCGATCGCCTTCGAAGAAGCCTCATGTTCCTGGTTCAGGGCTTCGATGCGGCTGTTTGGGTCGCCGCCTGCGCGGGCCAAGTCCTCCTTTGCGTCATCCACTTCGTCCTGATGTTCCTGCTGACTGGCCGTCGCCAGCACGAGTTGATCGTGCAGTTCGTCTTGTCTCGCGCCAGTGGCTTTGGCCTCCTCGGCGGTGAGCCGGGCGACTCGCGCGTTCTCCACGGCCAGCGCATCCTCCGCTTCTTTCAGCCGCATGTCGATTTTCTGAGCGTCAGGGCTTAGCGGTGTAGGGTGTTCCTGAAGCTCACGTTTTGCGGCCGCGTAAGCCAGATCCGTCTCATGATCGGCAATTCGCAACGCCTCCTGTGTAAATGGCAATTCTTCAGCTGTGGTGGGCATATGCGCCAGTTTGAGCGCAGTAGTGATTGGAGTCCGGTCGACGACAGTAGCGGGCGCTACTCCTGGAGTGCTGCCAATGTTGCGCGGCGCGCTCGGGGGCTGCGCCGTGCGAATCAAGCCGTAAACCGCGGCGCCCAGGAAGAGCACCAGCGCAATCGCGATGATTTTCCGGATTGGTTTCATTGTCAGTGGGTGGGCATCTCCATTCTAAAGAGGTCGGCAGCTTTGCACAATGAGGCTTCACTTCGGTTTGAGCCGGAGCTGATCGTTTCGCCAAGCGATCTTAGATTGTCCGCTGCCGACGAACTTCTTGCGCTAGGCTTGAATCCAAGAGGCTCTCATTGGATTCACGATTGCCCAAACTGATTTTCTTTTTGCTGGTGCTGTACGCGGCCGTTCATTTTTCATATTACTATCCGCAATTGCCGGGCGTCGTGGCTTCCCATTTCAATGCGCGCGGCGCCGCCAATAGCTGGCAGACAAAATCAGCCTTCTTTAAGGGCTTTGTCGCCGTCAGCGTGCTGGCCACGCTGATCGGCTTTGGCCTTCCGCGGCTAATTGAGGTGATGCCGGTATCCCTCGTCAACTTGCCCAACAAGAAATATTGGCTTGCACCAGAGCGAATGGCGGAGACCAAGGCGTTGTTAACCGGTTATTTTGCGTGGTTCGCTTGCGTCATCTATGTCGTCGTGATTCTCACATTCGATTTCGCTGTCAAGTACAACCTTCATGCCGAACCTCTGCTGGATCCGACGCGCCTGTGGTACATCCTCGCGGGCTTTCTCGTCTTCACCATTGTGTGGATTATTCGCGTCCTCGCGAAATTCCTCCGCCCGCCACGAGAGAGTTCCTAAGGCTCCGATGCGCTGGGGCATCTCAGTTCTTATAGTCGCCGCGTCATTTTTCACATTCTCTTGTCGGAGAGAAAACCAAAAAGATACTCCAGACGACATCAACACATACATGGCATCGCTCTCTGCGCGAGCAGTTGAACGCGCAAGGTCTGGGTACGGCGTCACCCTTGATTACAGCCCTGAATCGATAAAAGAAGTCGAAAAGTTGTTAGCGATGAAATACGAACTGCAGAAAACTCACCCCATGCTAGAAAATGAAACTGCCGACGCCGCGCATCTTTGGGGCGCATATATCGGCGAGGTGATGAAGCGCCTGCGCCCAGCACACTGGGAGCGAGATTCTGCTGCTGGCGGAAAAGACTCATTGCCCGTCGTGTTTAGTGACACTCACGAGGAATCTTATCCCTGCGCGTGGGTTTATCATCGGCTAAAAAATGGGGAGGAAGACAACGTGTGGACCAAGTTTTACTTCGTTACTCAACCAGGCGGCTTGAAGCAGTACTTTCCTGAGAAAAAGAACTAGTCCGGATCCCATAAACCAAAATGAAGAACGCCTCCGATTGGCCGGAGACGTTTCGTATTTCGAGTTTCGATTTCCTAGAGGTAATCGCGCGATGGGCCTTCGAGGAAGGCGCGGAGCTTGCGCGAGCGAGACGGATGGCGCAGCTTGCGCAGCGCCTTGGCTTCGATCTGGCGGATGCGCTCGCGCGTGACGGCGAACGACTGGCCGACTTCCTCGAGCGTGTGCTCGCTGCCGTCGTCCAAACCAAAACGCATCTTGATGACTTTTTCTTCGCGCGGCGTCAGGGTCTTCAGCACCGAAGAAGTCTGCTCCTTCAGGTTCAGGTTGATGACCGCATCGGACGGTGAAACCACGGCCTTGTCTTCGATGAAGTCGCCAAGGTGCGAATCTTCCTCTTCGCCGATGGGAGTTTCGAGCGAAATAGGCTCCTGCGCGATTTTCAGAATCTTGCGCACCTTGGACACTGGGATGTCCATGCGCTTGGCAATTTCCTCGCTGGTCGGCTCGCGGCCCAGCTCCTGCACAAGCTGGCGGCTGGTACGCACCAGTTTGTTGATGGTCTCGATCATGTGCACCGGGATGCGGATGGTGCGGGCCTGGTCGGCGATAGCGCGGGTGATGGCCTGGCGAATCCACCATGTCGCGTAGGTGGAAAATTTGTAGCCGCGGCGCCACTCGAATTTGTCCACGGCCTTCATCAAGCCAATGTTGCCTTCCTGAATCAGGTCAAGGAACTGCAAGCCGCGGTTGGTGTATTTCTTGGCGATGGAAACGACCAAGCGAAGGTTGGCCTCGATTAATTCCTTCTTGGCTTGTTCCGCTTCCGCTTCGCCGCGGTGGATGAAAGTCAGCGTGCGCTTCAGCTCGGTCAGGCCGACTTCGCTGGCTTCTTCAATGTCCTTCAGCTCGGTGCGGCGCGTGCGAAGTTCTTTGCGTGCTTCCGCCGCGACGTCACCCTTGGCCACGTCGGCGCGGCGTTCGAGGCGCCCCGCTTCACGTTCCAAGGATTGCAGGCGCTCGACCGTGCCGCGCATCTTGTCGATCAGGCGCTTTTTCTCAAAGGGATTGAAATCGATGGCGCGGATGGCGACGGAAATTTCCACGCGCGTGCGCGCCACATTCCACTTCGCCCGGATGTAGGGCCGCTTTTTTGATTTCGGTGTTTTTTCGAGCTTGGCGGCTTGCTTCAGCGCAGTGTCATACAATCTTGCAATCTTGTCGATGTATTTGAGCGTCTGCTTGGTCTTGTTGGCGATTTTCTCTTCGGTCAGCTCTTCATCGTCAAACTGCACGATTTCTTTGATGGACCGCACGCCCTTGCGCAGATCGTCGCCGACGGCGATCAGTTCCTTGATGACGATCGGCGAGCGCGTGATGGACTTCATCACCACCAGCTGGCCGCGCTCGATGCGCTTGGCGATGGTTACTTCGCCTTCGCGGGTCAGCAGCGGCACCGTGCCCATCTCGCGCAGGTACATGCGCACGGGATCGTTGGTTTTCTCGAGCGACCCGGGAGTCAGGTCGAGGTCGCTGCCGCCTTCGTCGCTGTGCGCTTCATCCTTCACCAGGGAATCTCGGTCGCCAGATTCCGCCGAAACTTCCACAGCACGGGCCGCTTTGGCTGACGCTTGGTCCTCGTAAATTTCAATGCCGTTGCGCTCGAAGGTGGTGAGGAGATCGTCGATCTCTTCCGAGGAATGGACTTCCGCCGGAAGCGAATCGTTTACTTCGTCGTACAGCAGGTAACCGCGCTCTTTGCCGACGGCAATGAGCTGTTTTACCGCATCATATTTTTCTTCAAGGCCTACTGCTGCCACAAATCCCTCCAAAAACCGGACCGCAATTCCAAGCAAAGTACGGCGCGCCCGGAACCAAGCTCATTCGCAGAGACATACCAGGCAGGCTGGCGCGATGGCGCAAACCACGAGGAAATCCCCACAAGATTGCTCGCTTTTTTGTTTGAAGCCTTCAGTGCCGCGCCGCGCATCCGCCGCCGGCCCCGTGCGTTGCCCGCTTTCCGCACTCGTGGGGGCCCAGCGCCTGCCGCTAAGTACATAGATATGGATGCATTTAACGGCAAAAACGTTACCCGCCGCTAAACCCTACTACGCTACACGCTTAAATACCCCCTCGTCAACGCTTTAATTCGCGGAAGGCTGTGGAAAAATCTACCTCCCGCCTCCTTTCTGGTGTTGTTTGTAGAGGCCGGACTCGCGTCCGGCGCTCCCGGGAACGCCGATCTCCAGATCGGCGCCTTATCTAGCGGCTAAACGCCCAGCCGTGTACGTTTTATCCCCGTACCGGATGGCCAAGCCCGACACGTTTCCTTCCGCATCCTTTGCTATGGCGACTCGCCCAAAGTAGATCCGCTCCAACCATTCCGTCTGCGAAACGGGAACCAGCGGTGTGTGGTAATCCCCGTCCTGCATGAGCAGATAGCCTGGCTTCGCCGTCAACGTGATTTTGGCATTGGGAGTGAAATAGTCTGGCCCGAACTGATACTGCCCCGCATACGATGCCATCACGGATGGCGCGATCGTGACCGCGTGTACAGGCGGCAAAGGCGGAGTTTGCTGTCCGAAGACAATCGCCGCAAGGCCTTCGGCAATCGGATCCTGGGAAGCGGTCCCATAGCTGTTGCTAAGCAGAATGATCGTGACGTCGTCGTCCAGATAGCGATCCAGTTCGGCCGTGAAACCGGGACTATGCCCCTTCCCAGCCATCAAGCGGTGTCCCAGGCGCTTCCGCGTGTACCAGCCATAACGGTTCCCCGTGCCCTCAGCAAAGTACCTTTGGCGCGTGGCACCCTTCAACAGAGTCTCCGTAGCAAGAGCGCGGTCGAATCGATACAGGTCCTCGGCGGTCGAGTACAAGGATCCGTTTCCCGTCTTGTTCGACCAGTCGACGTATGCCGCTCTCTCATACTCCGCCACGCCTGCGGGCACATAGCCCGAAGCGAGCGAAACGACTACACGCGAAGCCTCGCCGTCCGTCCCGGAATCCCGCATTCCCGCAGGTTCCAGAACGTGTTTGCGGATGTACTCTTCGTAACTCTCACCAGTCGTTTTTTCCAGCACCAGCGCGAGCAAGTTGTAGTTCGAGTTGCTATAGCGTTGATCCGTGCCAGGCTGGAACTCCAGCGCTAAACCGGAAAATTTGGCGACCAGTTGCTCCACAGTATGCGGGCTGCGCGCGAATGTGTCGTAGTCCGGCAGCTCGTTGATATCCGGAATGCCCGAGGTATGCGTCAGCAAATGATCCAGTGTGATCCGCTCTCCGTTCGGGAAGTCCGGAACAAAGCGAGATACAGGATCGGACACGCTGAGGCGTCCTTGTTCCTGGAGTTGCAGAATCGCCAGCGCCGTGAAAGGCTTCGATACCGAAGCGATGTGGTAGCGTGTCCCGTCCGAATTCGGCACATGCCATTCGTAGCTCGCCATTCCATAGCTTTTCCGAAACAGAACCCGCCCGCTGCGGGCAACCAGCACGGTCCCGCTGAAGTTCCCGGTCTCCTCGAAAGGCTTCAGATACGCGCTGAGCCGGCTTGCTGTGTCATCGACCGTCGGAACCTGGCACAACCCAGGCGCACTGTGCAGACCGACACATGCAATCTGCAGGAGGATCCACACCGCGAATCGTTTCATGCCGGCCTTTCCTTCTTCATTTGGTCAAACCCTCCGCACCTGCTTCCGTTCTCCAAGCCACATCCATGAGGACGTCGCCACCGTACGATTAGTTCCACGCCGCGGCATTGAAAGGATCATGAGTTGGGGGCGACCTCCGGCGTCGGCACGCGGGAGAAAACTTCGGCGGCAAAGGCTTGGCCAGAAGCGGGCAAAGGTTTTTCGCCCGGAGGAATGGGGGCGGGAGGATCAGAAAGATGGATGGCGTCGCGTTGCATGGCCTTCCAGGCTTCATATTCGTATTTGAAGCGGTATTCGTTTTTGAGCTTGTCGAGAGATTGGAGTAGGAGCTTCCCGACAAAGGCGAGGTTGGCGGCGACACGAGGCGGGATGCGGTTCTGTGCGATGGCCTTGAAGAGTTTGCCGAGGACGAAGTTGATGTCGGTGGCGGTCATGAAGTCGCCGGTGAGAGAGGCGGCGAGCTCGTCGCCCAGGCGGTCGGATTCCCAGAGCTGACGCTCGGCGCGGGCGTGAAAGATGCAGAGAGAGGGGTGATCCGGCTGGCGGAACATACGGCAGATACGGCCGTCGGCAAAGGTAAAGCGGCAAAGGGAGGCGTCATTGGCAGCGACGCGGGAACGGGATGATTTGGGTCTGGACATAGAAGGCTCCTAAATGGAAGTAAAGAAAAAAGACGAAAATCGAAAAGCGAAACTCGAAACTCGAAAAGCAGATCCATCGGCTGCGCCTCGGGATGACAAGATGTACCCCCCGGGGGGGTCTTGGATGTGTGGCAAATAAAGAACTTGCGGGAGGGAGTTTTTGGAAGTGTGGCAATGATTAGACTTAGCGGCAGATTTCGTGGATGTGTGGCAAGCAAAGGACTTACGGAAAATGGAAAAGTGAAGATGGAAATTGGCAAGGAGAAGAAGAATCCAGCGCGGGGCGGCGGAGCGAGAACACAATGAGCCTAGGAGGGAGTGACAAGGGAACGTTTGGCCGAGCATCTTAGCGCTAACTTTATGAGAGAGACTATCACATAATTAGCATTCTGTCAAGTCCAAAATAAGTACTATGAAATGAACACGTTGGGGAGCGATTCGAACGGAAGTGGCGTAAGTGCAGGAAAAGAAAGGGGTAGAGCTGACTGAGGCAGTGGCGAGTGATGAGTGGCGAGACTAGGCGAAGACTAAAAGCCAAAGAAAAGGTCAAAATCCCCACACGCCAACCCCGCGTATGGGGCACCCGGCTGCGGACTAAGGTTGTGAGGTCTAGGCTGATTCCGGTGAAGTGCGATACCCTTGCGGGCGAAATGATACAAGTTCATCGCATCGCGGTCCTAGTCCCCTTGTCGGTTGGTGTGCTCGTCGGCATCTGCACGGTCATGATTCATCTGCTGCCACTCAGAGCCACGATCAACCTTATTCGCCGCGAAAAAAGACTCGGTCGTATCGGTACAAACCCCTGGATTGATATGGGAATTTTTGTCCGGGTCGTACTGTACGCGTCGCTTGCACACCTCATAGAGATCGCACTGTGGGCTGTGTTGCTCATAATCTGCGGAGAATTTCCAGACTTGGGAACTGCCTTTTACCACTCAGCGGTCAATTACACGTCTTTGGGTTACGGTGATGTGATTATGACACCTTCCTGGAGATTGCTGGGACCGCTCGAAGCTGCAAATGGAGTGCTCTTGTTTGGGTTGACGACAGCCATGATCATTGCTCTCATTCAGCGGTTGGTCGAGGCCAGGTTTGCGGATCTCAAGGATTGATGAAGTGGAAACGCCAACATGGAAACTTGCCCAAAACCCACACGCCAACCCCGCGTATGGGGCACCCGGCTCAGCGGCTAAAGTGCGTGCTTGGCAGCAACCTCCTTCGCAATCGCAGACTGGCGCTCAACGTTCCAGTTGACGTCTGTTCCCAACTCTTTCCATAGCTGAATGATCGCCTCCTTACCGCGGAGACTGGCGAGCATAAGCGATTCTAGACGCAAATTCGTGTTAAGAGAAAGCTTGGCGTTTGGGGATGCGTGAGCCGAGTTGACGCACGAGCACGCGCGCAGCGAGGGCGGGGCAGGCCCCGCCCCTACAGACCCGACGGGATCGGGATCTACGATCGGGATAAATTCCGGGACGGCGCTAAAGAGTCAAGGTAAACCTGTCGGGGGCAAGGGGGGAAGAGCCGGACTGAAGTCCGGCCACTAGAAAAACGCTACGGAAACTAGCGGGCGGCGGCGAGGCGGCGCATCAATTCCTGCTTCTTTTCCAGGAGGCCGCGCATTTCCGGGCCGGATGGGTTGGCCTCGATGCTGCGCTGCACGTCCGCCAGTTCTTTTTCCGCCTGGCGGTGTTGCAAAGTTTCGATGCAGCTAAGCGCCTCTTCCCAGGTCGGCTCGCTGGCCTCTTCGAATAGAATCTCAAAGAACAGCCGCCGGTCGCGCTCCTCCAGCATCGCCGCCGCGTCCGTGGCTTGCAAGGGCTGGCCGGCGAGGGTGGCGATTACGAGCGCGGCAAAAATCTTTTCTGTCTCCAGGCCGTGATACAACCGGGCATTTTGCAGGCGCTGGGCAAGTTCCTGGCGGAAGCCTTGGGCTTCCGCGAGCATTCGAATCAGGCGCCGCTCGACGGGTTTGGCCGCGCTACCCACCAATTCTGGCCGTAGCTTCACTTCGCTGCGGCGCTCAGCAGCGGCTTTACTCAACGCTGCACGCACCACTGGCTCATCCAGCCGCAATTGTTGAGCGATGCGGGTGGCCCATTCCGAACGCAAAATGCGGTTCGGGATTTTCTGAACGTAGGGCAGGAGGAAATTCACGGCACGCAGTTTTCCTTCACCGGTCGTCAAATCCATCTGCCGAGCGCGCGCAATCAAATAGTCCACATACGGTGGAGCTTCTTTCAACAGCTTGAGATATTCCTCCGCGCCTTTTTCTCTGATGAAGAGATCGGGATCGGCCTTCTTGTTGCCCACGGGCGGCAGCGCGAGGACACGAACCTCGAAGTCGTGCTCCAGCAGGAGCGAAAGGGAGCGCTCCGTGGCGGATTGTCCCGCGGCATCCGGGTCGTAATTCACGACGACGCGGCGAGTAAAACGCCCGAGCAGCTTGATCTGAGACTCCGCGAGGCTCGTTCCGCAGCTTGCCACGACGTTGGTAATTCCCGCGCGCGCCACGGCTATGGCGTCCATGTAGCCTTCGACAAGGATGGCGAAATCCTGGCGGCGAATTCCTTCCTTCGCGCGGTCCATGTGATAGAGCACGCTGCTTTTCGAATAGATGGGTGTCTCGGGTGAGTTCAAATACTTGGGCTGATCCTCGCCCAACGCGCGGCAACCGTAGGCGACGATTTTTCCCGATTCATTCGAAATGGGGAACGTAATGCGCCGGCGAAAGCGGTCAAAGAGACGCCCGCCCTGTTGATCGCGCGAGATCAGGCCTGAATCCACGAGCACCTTTTCCGAGTATTTCGATTTCAGATGACGAAACAGGGCATCGCCGCCGCTCGGTGCGTAGCCAATTCCAAAGCGAGCAATCGCGTCTTTGTCCAGGCCGCGATCTTCAAGATACGCCCGCGCGGCTTTCCCTTCGGGAGTTGTTTCGAGTTGTTTTACGAAGAACGTCTGGGCTTCACGATGCATTTCAACCAGCACGGTACGCTGCTGATTTTCTTTGCGCTCCTCAGGAGAACGCTCTTTCGGCCGCGGAATGGCAATCCCGCATTTCTCTGCGACGAGTTTCACCGCTTCGGGAAACTCGCACTTCTCAAGTTCCATCACGAAATTGTAGATATCTCCGCCCTTGCCGCAACCGAAGCAGTAGAAGATTTGCTTGAGCGGGGAAACCGTGAAAGACGGAGTCTTCTCTTGGTGGAACGGGCAAAGCCCGCTGAAGTCTTTCCCGGTTTTCTTCAGACGGACGTAGTCCCCCACCACCCGGACGATGTCCGCCTGCTGTTTCACTTTCTCCGCGAATGATCCCGCTTCCGCCATTTTGCTGTTCGGCAGCAGCTTACTTTTTCATGTACTCGTTTTTGTAGACAGCGCCACCTTTCATGACGAACTTGACATGCTCGAGGATCGTGACGTCTTTCGTGGGGTCGCCGTCGACGGCGATGATGTCTGCGAACTTGCCGGGCTCGAGTGTGCCAACTTGTTTCGTCCATCCCAGCAGATCCGCGGCGTTGATCGTGGCGGTCTGGATGGCTGCGAGCGGCGTCATTCCCAGTTTAACGTAAACGTGAAACTCGCCCGCATTTAGTCCGTGTGGATAGACTGCGGCGTCGGTGCCAAACGCCACCTTTACTCCGGCGTCAAACGCCTTCTTTACGTTTTTCTGCATAGCCGCAGCAACATCGCGCATCTTTTGTTTGGAATAATCCGGCACCTCGCTGTGCTCCAGATGCGCCAGCATGTACTCGCCCAGAAAAAGCGTTGGGACGAGATAGGTTCCATTTTTCTTCAGCGTGGCGACGGCAGCGTCGTCCATTAAGTGGCCGTGCTCGATGGAGTCCACACCAGCTTCCGATGCCCAACGCACACCTTCGGCGCCATGCGCGTGTGCGGCGACTTTTCGGCCCAACCTGTGCGCGTCGGCCACAATGGCCTTCATTTCTTCGAGCGTGTACTGCGAAGCGTTGGGGTCGTCGCCCTTGGAAAGCACTCCGCCTGTGGCGCAAATCTTGATAACGTCCGCTCCGTACTTAATGACTTCGCGAACCTTGTGTTGCACGCCCTCGACACCGTCGGCCACTCCTTCTCCCTGAAAATGGAATGCCGGAGGCAACAAATTTTCGTCGCAATGACCGCCGGTGATGCCGAGTGCCGGCCCGGAAGCGAGAATGCGCGGGCCGACGACGTCGCCATCGTTGATGGCGTCGCGGAGCGCGATGTCCGCATAATCGCGGGCGCCAACGTTTCGCACCGTGGTGAAACCCGCTTCGAGTGTGCGCCGCGCGTTTCTTGCGCCATGGAGCGCTTCGCGCGCCGTCGAAATTCCGAGCCCTGAGTAGCCGAGCGAATTCAGATCAAAGGTCAAGTGCGTATGCGCATCGATTAGACCGGGAAGCAGAGTGCCGTCGGGCAGTTCAATCGTCGTGTCACCAGCAGTGGCTTTCACATCGCCGGAAGCGGCAATCTGCACAATCTTGACGCCTTCCACAACGATGGCTTGATTTGCCCGCAACTCTCCGGTGCGCACATCGAGCACGCGCCCGGGGCGAAGGATCGTCCTCTTCGCCGCCGGGGCCTGGGCGGAAGTGGATGCTGCCATTCCGGTCAGCATCGCGGCAGTTAGAACGATAGCCCTCCCCAGCTTGAAGATTTGGCGCAAGCCTCTTGCTCGCAACCATGATTTCTGTGAAGCTTTCATCAAGACACCTCGTTGCGAATTCACAACTCGAACGGTGGGAGTATACCAAAGCCCCGGTGGACGCATCGCTTAGGGAACGGAGCGAGCCTGGTCCGGCAACTTGAATCTCGAATCCTTTACTTTTGTAATTCCACGATGGTGATGGCTTTGCCGCCGCGGTCTTCCGTTTCGAACGAACGCCTTTCAACCAAAGGATGCGAGGCGAGAAATTCACCGATGCCCTTGCGCAACGCGCCGGTTCCGTGGCCGTGAATGATGCGAACGCGCGGCCGATGGGCCAAAGCGGCATCATCCAGGAACTTGTCCAGGCGATCGGTGGCCTCTTCGACGGTCATGCCAATCACGTTGATTTCGTCCGTCACGCTGCCTTCACCGCGCGGCGCACTGACCGTCACATTTGGAGACTTGGTGGCGGATGCCCCGGATGTCGTTGTAGATGGCTCTCCTTCCACGCTGGTGATTTCCTCCAGCGCCACTTTCATACGCAGCGGGCCGGCCTCGATCTCGGCGGAGGAACCGTCGAGGCGGCGGAAAACCACTGCTTTGGAAAATCCCCGAACGCGAATCTTCGCGCCGGTCTGCAAGCGATCCGCAGTGACGGCCTGAGCGGATGCGGAATGAACGCCAAGATCGGCTTGCGAATCCGAAATGGCTTGTACCACCGCCGCGTTCAGTTCTTCGCGCGCTTCGCCACGCGCGTCCTGCATCTTGCGCCGGGCGGTTTTCTCCATTTGCGCGCGCAGTTCGCGCTCCTTCACTGCCTCAAGGACACGCGCGACGTTTTCATCGAAGCGCTTTTGCATTTCCGCGAATTGCGCTTCCAGCTCCTTTATGCGCCTTTGCTGGCGCTCAACCCATTCCGTTCGCAATTTCTTGCGCTCTTCTTCGAGGGCGTGACGTTCGGCAGTCATTTGCTGCCGCAGGCGGTCCAGTTCGTCGCGGCTGCGATGCAAGTAAGCGATGAGGTCTGCCGCCTCGCGCGATTCCGGCGCGAGCAGCGATCTGGCTCGCTCAATGATTCCGAAGGCGATCCCCAAGCGCTGCGCGATTGCGATTCCGCTGGAACCGCCGGGCACGCCTACCATCAGGCGATACGTGGGCCGCAGATTTACGTCATCGAATTCCACGGCCGCATTCACGACGCCCGGAGTGGTGGCGGCGTACGTTTTCAGCCGGTCGTGATGCGTGGTGGCCAGTACGATGCACTTTTTCGCGCGAAATTCATCGAGCAAGGCGACGGCCAGCGCCGCGCCTTCTTCCGGGGCGGTACCGGTGCCCATTTCATCGACCAGCACGAGCGACTCGAGAGTTGCAGCCTCCAGCATGGTTTTCAGATTCAGCACGTGAGCGGAAAACGTGGACAAATCGGCGGCAATCGATTGCTCGTCGCCAATGTCCGCCAGCACCTGGTCGAACAAAGGCAAGACCGCGCGCTGCGCCGCCACTGGAATTCCGGACTGCGCGGCCAGCGCAGCCATTCCCATCGTTTTGAGGGCCACGGTTTTGCCGCCGGTGTTTGGTCCGCTGATGACGAGCACGCGTTCTTCGCCGCCAAGGGACAGGGTCATGGGAACAATGGCGCGGTTTTCTTTGCGTAGTTTGGCCTCCAGCACCGGATGACGTGCGTCAATCAGGGATAGCTCGTTAGTCCCAGAGAATTCCGGCATGGCGGCGTCGAATTCGCGCGCGAATCGCGCCCGAGCGAACACACCGTCCAGTTCGGCGATCGTCGCGGCCGCCTCCCCAAGCGGCGTTCGAATCGCCTGCAATTTTTCCGTGAGCTCGCGGAGAATGCGCGCGATCTCAGCTGCTTCGTCCTCGGCGAGCTGCACGAGTTGGTTGTTGGCTTCCACGGTTTCAAACGGTTCCGTGAACACCGTTTGTCCCGTCGCGCTCGCTCCGTGCACCACGCCGGGCACACTCCGCCGGTGCTCGGCTCGGACGGGAATGACGAAGCGGTCATTCCGCAGAGTGACGTAGTCTTCGCCCGCCTCCGCATTGCGCGCGCGCAGAATCTGCTTGAGTGTTTTTTGGATGGATTCGCGCGTCTGCGTGATGCTAACACGAATCCGCTGCAGCGCTACCGAAGCATCGTCGCTGATTTCGCCGTTCGGCAGCACGCACCGGCGAATGGCGGCATGAGCATCGCGAAAATCAGCGAGCGAAGCGGCCCGTGTCGCCAGCAACGGAAACTTTGCCGCCTCCTCGGAGAATTGTTGGCGCAGCCACGCAGATGTTTCGAGGAGAGAGCTCACGTCGAGAATTTCCCCGGGCTCGAGAACAGCTCCGGGTCCTTCGATTCGTTCGAGCCATCCTTGCGGATCGGCAAGCGCGCCGAATCCCAATTCGCGATCTGCTCGCAGCCACTCTCGCGCTTCCCGAATTACTGCAAACGCGGATTCCAGTTTCGTGCGCTCCCTCGCAGGTTCTAGTGCATCCACGGCACGGCGCCCCGGCACACACGTCGTTCGCAGCCGCAGCAACTCTCGCAGCTTGTCGAACTCCAAGACGTCTTGTGCTGTGCGTGACATTGCCCCGCTACTTCAGATTACTCCGCAGGTGGTTGGCCGCATCGCCCGGCGTCTCTGCTACGTAAACCAACTGCCCCTTCGCCTCGCCCCACGGCGCAGGATGGCCCAGCTCCACTTTTCGAACGCGGTCCAGTACCGGCCGCCAGAATTCCCCCAGCACGGCGAAAGGCTTCATATTCATCACGGATTTATTCAGCATTTCCCAAACCACGGCGAGCTCCACAAGCGTTCCGGTGCCGCCTTTGCAAGCCACAAAACCATCCGCACGCCGAATCAATTCGAATAATCTCTCTTCCCAGGTTTTCATGCGAACTTCCACATCAACCCACGGATTTAGCTTTGCGGCCTTGAAGAAATCCGCGGTCACGCCGTACGATTTTCCGCCGGCTTCCTTCGCTCCGCGCGACGCCGCTTCCATAACGCCGCCATAGCCGCCGCTGCAAATTGCAAATCCATGCTTCGCCAGGGCGCGGCCGAGGACGCGCGCATCTTCGTAATCCGCGTCTCCTTCCCGAGGCCGGGAACTCCCGAACACCGTGATGACGATTTCTTTTTCCAAGTGTAGTTCTCGATTTCACTGCGGATGCTTGTGTTCCATCCGACGCTTTGGCGGCGCCAAATTAAACTCCTCGAGCATGGCTACGCACAGCCCGGTCATGGCGTCCGGGGCTTCGTGGTTCTTTCCGCCCCGATTGTTGCTCAGGAAGGAGAAGATTAGCCGGCGCCCGCCGGGCGTCTCCGCAAATCCCGAAAGCGTACTTACGTGTGTGACAGAGCCGGTCTTCGCGTGAATCCTTCCCGCAGCAATCGTATTCTTCATGCGGTCTTCCAAAGTGCCATCCGTTGCCGCTACTGGCAGAGATGCATAGTAGGTTTCAAACCAGGGCTGCTTCCGGGCAAAGGATAGCAACGTCACGATCGCCCGGGGCGTCACTAAATCGTGCCGCGACAATCCCGAGGCATCCGTCTGTATCACATCGTCCGGAGCAATGCCCGCTGCCGCATAAAAATCCGCCGGCGCTTTCATGAGATCCTCCGGTTTGGCCCAGACGCCGTTCTGTCGAGCCACCGTTCGCAACAACATTTCCGTGTGCAAGTTCTGGCTGATTTTATTGATCAGCTTTACCGCGTCCCCGAGGGGCACGGAAACGTGCTCGGCCAGGACCGCCGGATCACCGGTCCTATCGCTAGAATCGTGGCGAGCCCTGGCCACTCCGACGACTCGCACTCCTCGCTCTTCCAGCAAACTCTTCAGGAGGGCGGCCGCGTGCTGCGCCGGCTCTTCAATCGCAAGAATGAGTTTTCGCGGAGCGCTCTTCGCCGGCAAAGTGCCGCTCACGACGACCCGATTCGCACCGGGCTCGCGCTTGAGGGTCAAATCCGATTTCACTTCCGTTGCGGAGGTCACAACATTGTTTTCGACGAGAAAGTCCGGCGTCGCGGGCCTTACGGCCGCTTGCACGGGATTGCCGGCCTCTTCGCCAGGCGTCAGCGTCAACGCCACAGTGTTGTCGCCGACAACGATGGCGGAGACGGCGGCGCCATACTCCCATACCATGTCGTCGATCTCCCACCCGTTCGGGTAACGCTCCCGCGGAAAATAACCGTCGTCGCCGATGACATCTCCCGAGATTTGCTTCACGCCTCTTGCCGCCAGCGCATCCGCCAACTCGGCGAGGGCCTTCTCCGGCGGCCCGTCGAATTCTTCCTTCAGGTCATACGGAAATTTCCGATTTGAAAGATTCGGGTCGCCACGCCCGACGAGCACAAGATTCCCTGTCAACACTCCGTCGCTCGACAGTGTTCCATCCGTTTCCAGAGTGGTGTGAAACCGGTATTCGGGCCCGAGTTTAGCGAGCGCCAGCGCCGTCGTGAAAAGTTTCATGTTTGAGGCTGGAACGAAATATTTGTCGGCGTTCTGCTCGAAGAGCGTTTCCCCGCTTTCGCCGTCCACAATCAGCAGGCCCCATTCACCTTTGCCAGCAGAACCAGTTCCAAGCAAAGCGTCTGCCCGCTCTGCAAATTTAGCCCTGGCCTGTTTCGTGGAAAGACTCGGCTTCTTGGCGCTGCAACACGCCGGCCCGCTTGCAGTTTGCGCCGGCGCCGCCGACTTCTGAGCCTCCTGGGCGGATCCGCACACGGCCGTCAAGAAGACCGCCGCCCACCCTTGCAGAATTTTCCGTTTATTCATGGTTCGCTCGCCGTATTTCGTCCTCGGAAATTATAGTCGAAAGGCAACGCAATTCGTCCCCTTGGCGTCGTAGACTATGGAAGATATTCCTGCGTCAAGCCCTTTACCCAGTTGCAAGGTTGCGCCCAGCCCACGGGCGCTCTATGATGCTCTTGCCCAGAAAATTAAAATGAGGTGAATTGTGATAAAACGAATGATTTCCTCCCTGGTGGCGTTTGCTCTGGTAGCTCTGCCCCTCAGTGCTAAAGAGGACAAGAAGGAAACCGATCGTCTCGAAGAGTGCGGAACGGTCCTAAAGGAAATCATGGATATCCCCGACGATATTCCGCAGGATCTGATCGATAAGGCCGAATGCGTCATCGTCTATCCGTCAGTTCTCAAGGCGGCTTTTATTATCGGCGCCAGCTATGGGCGCGGGGCGATGACCTGCCGCACCGGCGAGCACTTTACCGGCCCGTGGAGCGCTCCAACCATGATGGCGCTTGAGGGTGGCAGCGTGGGTTTCCAAATTGGCGGACAGGCGACGGACTTCGTCCTGCTGGTGATGAATCCTCGCGGAGCGAGGTCAATTCTTAACAGCAAGGTCAAGCTGGGCGCGGATGCTTCCGCGGCCGCTGGGCCAAAGGGCCGTGATGCCTCCGCCGCTACCGACGTAACCCTGCGTGCCGAAGTACTTACGTATTCCCGCGCTCGCGGCCTCTTCGCGGGAATTTCTCTTGAGGGTTCAACCGTCCGGCCGGACAACGATGCCAACAAACGCCTCTATGGCAAAGAAGTGGATGCCAAGGACATCGTCTTCAAGGGTGTGGTTGCCGTCCCCCCAGCGGCCCAGAAACTGGTGGCCACGCTAAATCAGAAGTCTCCAAAGAACCTTTCCGACCCCAACTCTCTGAAAGAATAGTTAGATCCATCTGAATAATGATTGGAGACCCCGGCTTGCTTTCGACCGGGGTTTCTAGTTTTGACCCGTGGAAATAGACTTGACTATGGACCACGAATGACTTATAGTCATTAGTGAGCGTAGGTCATCATGAAAACTCGTTCCAAAAAACGCACGCAACTCTCCCGAACCGAGCCCAATCCCGGCTTTAGCAGGCGCCAGCGCCACAGCGCCGAAATCCGTGAGCGTCTCTTCCACGCAGCCCTCAACCTCTTTGCACAGAAGGGTTTCGCAGAAACCACCGTTGAGGACATCACCGAAGTCGCCGACGTCGGCAAGGGCACATTTTTCAATTATTTTCCAAGCAAGGACCACATTCTCCTGTCCTTTGGGGAAATGCAGATTGGAAAGCTGGAGTCGGCCGTCGAGATGGCGCGCCAGACTAACGAGCCCATGACGGCCTTTGCTCAAAACCTCGTGACACGGATGACGCAGGAGCCCATGCGCAACCCCGCCATCATCCGCGCCATTCTTCAGGCTTATCTCTCAACCACCTCCGTGCGCGCGGCCATGATGGACATGCAACGGCGCGTTCTTGGCTTGCATACTCAGATGTTCCAGATCGGTCAGGAGCGCGGAGAGATTCGCGGCGACCTGCCCGCCTCGGAGATTGCGCAAGTCTTCCGGCAGACCATTTTTGGCACGCTCCTGATGTGGTCGCTCTATGGCGACGCAACTTTGAACGAACGAATGGATAGCGCTTTCAAAGTGCTTTGGACCGGCCTCGCGCCTCGCGACGCAAGGATGGGCCCATTGCCGCCCGCGCCTTTGTTCACTTAGGAGAAGAACTCCATGAATCGCAAGCGCATTTTGCTTATTTTCGCCGCGGCGGCTGTTCTCGCCGCGACGGCGCTCTATGCAAGCTGGTTCCATCGGGATACAGCTCTGCAAGGCTCCGGCACGGTGGAGGCGCGCAACATTCGCGTAGGTTCCAAAATCGGAGGCCGTATTGACAAGGTTTTGGTGCGCGAAGGCGATTCCGTGCAACCCGGTCAGATTTTGATCGCTTTCGACGACAAAGAGCTGCAAGCCGCTCTCCAGCAATCCCGGGCAAACGCAGAGAAGGCGCAGCGCGGCTTTCGTCCGGAGGAGATTGCGGAGGCCCACGCCGCCGCTGCGCAAGCCAAAGCGGATTACGAAATGAAAAGGAACGGCTACCGCCAGGAAGACATCGCCGCCGCACAAGCCGACCTCGACCGCGCGAAAGCCGACGAAACCCGGACGCATCTCGATTACGACAGGTACGATGCTCTCGCCAAAAAAGATCTGGTCTCGAAACAGCAGCGCGATACCGCCGAAGCCAACTGGAAAGTGGCGGTTGCGCAGGTAGAAAGCCTCCAGCACAAGTTCGAAGAACTGCGGCGTGGCTACCGTCCTGAAGAAATCGCGTCCGCGGAAGCACGCTATCAGCAGACACAAGCAACGCTGGAGAAACTCGAACGCGGCAATCGCCGCGAGGATGTGGAGCTTGCCAAGGCCGCCTATGCCTATGACGAAGCGCGCTTCCGCGAACGGCAGGTCACAGCCCCCTCCGCTGCCATAGTCGAGGTCTTGGATGTGCGTCCCGGCGACATCATCGCCCCCAATACACCCGTGGCCACGCTCCTTGAGCGGGATCAGATCTACATACGCATTTACATTCCGGAAACAGAGTACGGACTCGTGAAGGTCGGCCAAAAAGCCGAAGTACGTGTGGATTCCTTCCCGAAACATTTCTTCGACGGCGTCGTCGAACAAATCAACCAGCAGGCTGAGTTTCTCCCGCGCAACGTGCAGACCCGCGAGGAACGCGTGCATCAAGTCTTCGGCGTAAAGATTCGCATCAACGATCCTGCGGGCCGCGTCATGGCGGGCATGGCTGCCGATGTGAAATTGAAAGCCGGGAACTAAACCCATGGTTAGCATGCAGCAACCTGCTCCTGAGCCCGCTATTTCCGCCGAGCATCTCGTGCGGCGATTTGGCAATTTCACCGCCGTCAACGATGTCAGTTTCCGGGTGGAGCAGGGTGAGATCTTCGGGTTCCTCGGCCCCAACGGCAGCGGAAAAACCACCGTCATCAAAATGCTCACCGGCCTCCTGCCGCTGAGCGGAGGCAACGGTCGTGTGGAAGGCCTCGACGTCCGCACCGATTCCGAAGCGGTGCGCGAACGCATCGGCTATATGTCGCAGAATTTCAGCCTCTACTTCGATCTCACCGTCGCGGAGAACTTGCAGTTCTACGGAAGGATCTACAGCCTGGAACCGGCGCGCCTGAAGCGCCGCATAGATGAAATCGTCGAACTGAATGGCTTGGCGCCGTATCTCAATCGCCTGGCCGCGCAGCTATCCGGAGGCTGGAAGCAACGTTTGGCCCTAGGCTGCGCCATGTTGCACGAACCAAAACTGCTTTTTCTCGACGAGCCTACGGCCGGCATCGACCCCGTTGCGCGCCGCCAGCTTTGGGATTTGCTCTTCGAGCTCTCCGGCCATGGCATTACGTTTTTCGTCACCACGCATTACATGGACGAAGCTGAACGCTGCAGCCACGTCGCTTACATTTACTACGGCAAAATCATCGCCGACGGCACGCCCAATTCATTGAGGGAACTTCCCGACGTCCAGCCCCCGGGCACTTTGCGCGTCGAAATCACCACGCCCGAAGTGACCCGTGCCCTTCGCTTCGTCCGGCAAATCCCGGGTGTCCGTAGTGCAACGATTTTCGGGCAATCCATTCACGCGCTCATCGAAGACCGGCTCAACCTTGACGATCTCCGCGAGCGACTCCTGAAGAACGGCATCGCCGTCGCCGAGATCCGCCCCCTCGCCCCGAGCCTCGAGGACGTATTCGTGGAGCTCACATACAAGCATCAGGCTCAGCTGGAGGCCGTTCGTGCGTAACATTTTCCGCGGATTCGAGGCCGTTTTTTATAAGGAAGCCCTGCACGTGCGGCGCGATGCGGGCACGCTGTTTTTCTCGTTGACCATGCCGCTGCTGCAGATGTTTCTTCTCGGCTTCGCCATCGACACAAACATCCGGCAAATCAACACCGTGGTTTACAACGCGGATGGCCGGCGCGAAAGCCGCGAACTTCTCGACCGCCTGAAAAACTCCGACACGTTTCACGTCATCCGTTACGTCGAAAACGACCATGACCTCAACGATATGATCATCGCCGGTAAAGCGCGCGTGGGCATCAAAATTCCTGTCGACTATTCCGATCGGCTTCTCCACCAAATGAGCGCGCAGGTCCTGGTCCTCATTGATGGCTCGGATTCCTCGGTCGCCGGCCAAGCCATCAACGTCACCACTTCCATCGGCCTCGATGAATCGCTTCGGCGCGTTGTCGCGGACCGCGCGGCCTTTGCCGTGGACATGCGCCCCAAGCTGCTTTTCAATCCCGATTCACGCTCCCCGAATTTCTTTCTTCCGGGACTCACCGCCATCATGCTGCTCAACGTTACGACATTCCTTACAGCGTTTTCGATTGTCCGCGAAAAAGAACGCGGCACTCTCGAGCAGCTCTTCGTTACTCCGGTGCGTCCCTTCGGCCTTCTCCTCGGCAAGCTCCTTCCCTACCTCGGCATAGGCTTCTTCGAGCTCTGCCTGATTCTCTTCTTCATGCGTTTCGTGTTTCTCGTGCCCATTCATGGCAGCGTCATCCTGCTCGCCATTCTCTCGCTGCCCTATCTCTTTGCCGCCCTCTCGCTGGGAATCCTCATCTCTAGCAAGGCCAATTCACAGGCGGAAGCCATGCAGCTCGCTTTTCTTCCCATCCTCCCAAGCGTCTTTTTCTCTGGCTATATCTTTCCCCGCGAGACCATACCGACCCTGCTTTATCCGCTCAGCTACCTGATTCCGGCCACCTACTTCATCAACATCACCCGCGGCATTATTCTTCGCGGCGCAAATATCACCCACCTTTGGAAAGATGGACTTGCTCTTTGCGCCCTCGGCACAATTCTCCTCATCGTCGCCGCCCGTCGCTTCCAGAACAAAGTCATCATGGCGTAACGCGAACCTCCGGAGGTAGACTGTTTTGGTTTCAGTGGGAGAACGCCGATGAAAACCCGCCTTTTCTTCATAACCCTCCTCGCAATTTCGGTGTCAATCGGCTTGGCGCGGTTGGCCGCGCATCCAGGTAACCCGTTTTCAAAGGTAAATTCTCTCCAGCAACAGATCATTTCCAAGGAGCGAGAAGAACTGGACTCTCTGAAGACGGGCAGCATGGAGCTTTTCTTCAGCCTGCTCGCTGATAACGCAGTCTTTGTGGACGCGCACGGTTCCGCCGGGAAAGATGAGGTTGTGAAAAACACCGGCGAATTTCGTCTGACGGAATACACCATGGAAGATGTGAGATTCGTCCCTGTTTCTGCAGACTCCGGCTTGATCGCGTACAAACTGACGGAAAAGGGAACGTCTCATGGCAAGGAATTTGCCGGCCAAGTGTACGTCTCGGCTTTATGGATCGAGCGGCAAGGCAAGTGGGTCTGCCTTTTTAGCCAGGAGACAGCCGCGAAGTAGCGCGCTTCGTTCGAACTCCGCCACGCCGCGCAAACGCGGAAACACGCATTCGAGCGACGGCTCTTTTTGTTTTTTCTCTGCGCGCGGCGTATTCTGCTGAATTGTGTCGGTATGCCTGGGAGATTCCGTGGTCTGTCCGATCTGTGAGAAGCGCAAAGCCGAGCGCTTCTGCCCCGCCAAAGGCGAGAAAATTTGTGCCGTCTGCTGCGGCACCTACCGCGAAGCTACGATCGATTGCCCCACGGATTGCCCGTATCTTGTCGCCGCGCATCGCTATGAAGACGAGCATCAACGTTCTCTCTCTGCGGACACTCCGCTGCTCGATGAGAAAATTCCTCAGGATATTGTTCACACCCACCAGCAGCTCATGTCCGCGCTGGCCTTTTCCATCGCCAAGTTCTGCGCTGCACAACCCACCGCGGTGGACGCAGACGTTCTCGCAGCCATCCAGGCTCTCGCCCGCACACACAAGACGCTAAGTTCCGGCATTATCTACGAAAAATCGCCAGACGCTCCGCTGCCTCGTGAGCTCTACGCCGCTCTCGCTGCGTTTCTCGCCGAAGTTAGGAAACAGCAAGCCGAGCGCGCCAATTCCGCCCGCCTGAAGGACGCAGATATCTTTTATCTGTTGGTTTTTCTCTACCGAATGGGTTTGTTGCGCACCAATGGCCGCCCGCGTTCGCGCCGCTTCATTGAATTTCTCCGTGGCCAGTTTCCCCAAGCGCGCGAGCTCAAGCGCGAAGAATCCCGCATCATCGTCCCATGACCGCCTGTTGCGCGGGTGCCGCTGCGTCCCAAGCCAAGGGAAGTTGTGCACAGGGAGTCGTATGTTTCGCATCAATCCATGGCCGCGACGCAAAACCAAACTTTTCCCGAATCCGAGCCACCCGCTCCGAGGCTTTTCGCCGGTACTCTTCTGGCGCGTATCCATTTTTCGCGTACCACTGTTCATACTGCTTCGCCAGACGAGGAAACTTCTCCCGCACGAACGGTAGGAATTGCCTGGCTGACGACGGCATCAAAAACAACACACCAGAAAAAAACCACTGCGCTCCCGCTTCCCGCGCTGCGGCCGCGACGGCTTCCAGGTCCCCCTCGCGGTCCGTGATTCCAGGTATCAGGGGAGACGCGGAAACACCTACGGCCAACCCCGCCTCGCGCAACTGCTTCACCGCCGCCAAGCGCAGGTCGGGCCTCGGTGCGCGCGGCTCCAGCAACCGCGTCAGTCCAGCGCGCAGAGTTGTTATCGTGATGTCGATGGCCACGCTTGACCGAGCCGCAAGGCGTTGCAACACATCGATATCGCGAACGATCTGATTCGATTTCGTGATGATCGAAACGCTCAGTCCCTCTTTCTTCGCCAATTCCTCCAGGCAAGCGCGCGTCACCCCGTATTCTCGTTCTGCCGGTTGGTACGGATCGGTGGCCGTCCCTATTGCGATGTGCTCAGGCCTCGCTCCCCCCGCCGCTTCCGAGGTGTAAGAATACTTGTGCGCGACATCCCAAGCCAGCAGTGGCGCTGCATCCTTCTTCACATAAATTTTCTTTTCAAATTCGGATCCATCCAGCTCCATGTACTCGTGGGTGTACCGCGCATAGCAGTACTTGCAGGCGAATTCGCATCCCCGGTACGGATTGATCGTCCATTCGAACGGCACGCGGTTCGAATCGCACCGGTTCAAAATCGATTTCACGGGCAGCACGAAGTATTCCGGGCGCTCGGCGGATTTCCGCCGCGTTTCCGCGGCGGGTGAAGATGCTGCGAGGCGGGCTATGCCAACCAGCGGCGCAGCAGAATTTCGGACCCGGCCGTTCGCACGGTTTTGGGTTCCATGCGCAGCCGAGGACGACGGGGGGCAATCCATCGTCGTACGATCTGAAATGTTGCCGCGTTGGTCCGCAACCGGGGCAGGGCTGCTGACCGCTTTCATTGGGCTTATGACATCAGGGCACTCTGGAAAGAGTCGTACTGTGGTTGGTGAAGCGTGGCGGCGCCGGATGGAAAAGCCCGGTGCCGATAAGGAGTGAACTGGAGACATAGCCCACCTCAAAGCACGGCGCCAGTATTTCGCTTTTTCTTCGCCATGTCAACATTTAGTTTCGCTTTTTATTCGTGCAGGCTAGGTGACCCTGCCGACTCTTCCTACCGTGCTCGTCTCGATACACCAGCCATGCCAAATCTCGCCCAGCAATTGCCTCGCGCGGGGCCCGCGGGGTATTCTCCTTGTCCCGGAGGAGAGTCGTCGGCATGTCCCATCGATCAAACTGCGTTCTGTTAACCATGGCGGTGCTGATGGGTCTGGTTCCCTCCCTGCTGGGCCAGAATCCGCCGCCTGGCAAGAAGCCCTTGGTTGGTCCACCCTCCCCGCAGTCTACGCACTACCCGATTCTTCTCCTGGCTTTTGGCAACGACCCGAATTGGAGCCTGCGGATTGGTCTTAAGGGCCCGGAGCGCCTCGATCGTCCCAGCTACCCCCCCATTCCACTCGAGCCAGCCGAAGTGACCCACGAAACCACTGCCGATTCCTGGACCTACCATGCAAAGGACTCCGCTACCGGCGCAGCCGTTGCCGTCCATCTCGCCCGTGAAGCCTGTACGGACGCCCAGACCGACACTCTAACTGCCACCCCTCCGCCAAGCGGCAAGTTCGCTTTCCGAGTGTCCGTCGAGCATACCCAACTAGGTAGTCTGAAGGGTTGCGCCCGCATCGCGACCGAGCTCTTCCCCAAGATCAATAACCAACCCGGTGAAGAAGATGAGGAAGCCAAGAAGAAGCCTCCCGCCCCAACCGTCACCAATTTCAAATCTCCCGTCGCCGTTGCGTACTTCAACGCCACGGAGCAGCTAGTATTCAAGCGCGGCCAGATTGCACGAGTTGTTTCGACCCGCCTATCATCCGGCTTGTCAGTCTCACACGATGGCAAGGAAATTCTTTTCACGGCAGACGATGCGCCTGGGCCGATCCGCACTTTGTATGAGTACAACTTCGATGCTTCTGCGAAACACGACCTCATCCACGCGAACGTGCGCGACCCTTTTTGGTCCCCAGATGACAAGAAAATTGCCTTTCTCAAATGGGAGAACTCCTCATGGTCGCTTTTGACCATACCGACGGACAATCCCCAAGCAGCCTCAAGCGTCATAACAGGGAAATCTTTGGAACTATATGGCTGGCCTGACGAACACACGTTTCTGGCAGGCAACGATCAGAGCCTCCTGTGGGTCGGTGACGACGGATCCAACCGCCAGGAATTGCCATTCCAGCAGATTTTTGGGAGCGTCTACCGCATCTCCCGCATCGATTCCTTCCGCCTGAGCCCGATGAATCCCGATCTTCTCCTTGTCTCCTTCTGGTATGTACCTCCTGCAGGCGAAGCGGCGCTCAACAAACACGAAGGGGATTCCCCAGCGCTTCTCCTCTATGAGATCAAATCAAATCGGCGAGTTGTGTTGAGTCCGCCCGGAACCTGGGCGGAACTCGCAGAATGGTCGCGCGACGGGCTCCAAATCTTCTTTACAGGAATTGATTCTTCAAAGGGTTCGGGCACCTACCGCATTTTCTGGGACGGAACAGGTTTGAAGAAATACTCCTCGGGCACGCGCCTCGTGATCGGCCAATAGGTAAAGCTCGGGAGTGACTGTTGCCTTAGCCGACCAAACAGCATTGCCATTTAGGATGCAGCCCAGTGTTTTGCTTTCCAAGTTGGCGTCGGTAAGTATATGCTGAGTATTGTGAGTACTAGTCCCACAACGACCCCGCCCCAAGTGGGCATTCTTGTTCTGGATAACGAATCCCAGGGAGCAAGTGCCGTCAAACAGATCCTCGACTCCGAAGGGTGGCGGGTCCGCGTAGTCTCAGACACACGTATGCTCCTCTCCGAGCTGAAAACCGGGGAATGGTCGCTCGTCATCGCCAACGTCGCTATTACCGGCGTTGATGGCGCGGCTTTCATCACTTTGCGGGAGCTTGCCAGCGTGCCTGCTGCCGATGGGGGACGGGTCCGCGCCCTCTATCTCATTCCGGAACTGGCAGGCGGGCAGTATATCGGCCCACTTGAACTTTCTCGCCTGCCCTACGTGGTTCGCCCTTATCATCTCCACGATTTCCTGGAAAAAGTCAGCGACCTCCTTGTCGAGGTGAAGGCAATCGATGCGCCGCTGCGCCAAGTCCGCCATGAATTCGGCGCCCTACGCAAGAAGAAGAAGCAAGCTGGCCGCGCCAACGCGATGTTCGCTTCGCGCGACACCTTCTCCTACACGGACGAAGAGCTGGCCGAATACGAGCGCGCGGAAAGTGAAGCCTCCAAGTCCAGGCGCAATAAGCCCCGCACCAATCTTGGCGGCGGCTCCGACCGCTGAGTTTTGACGGCTTTTTGTCCGGCTCTTCCGTTTCTTCATCTCTAGACCCTCCGATTTCCGGTTCTGCAAGAAACTCCGGCTCCCTCGTTCTAACTCCGAGTGGTGTTATCGAAAGTTTTATTTAGGTTCACTCTGAGCATAAGAACTGGAGGCATGTATGGAACGCTCGATCTTTTCCGCCCTCGTTGGTGGCTTTTTGGGACTGACCGCACTTGGCGGCTTGGCATTCGTCTGGGAACATCCGGAAAACTCCGGCCCGGAAACTCACCAACCTCCCGCGCCTAGAGCGGAACGCGAATGGCACCTTCTAGACCCGGTAACCTACGAAAATCTCTCTGTTTTCCCCGTCGTAAGCTCTTCCAGCCAGGATACCAGCCCCTTCCTCACACTCGAGGAAGGTCTTGCAACCGGAGAAGTCATTGTCCGCGAGCAAGGCTCCGAAGGCATAGTGCGGGGACGCGACGGCCGGCCCGTACCAATTCCGCAATACAACACCAATGCTTCCGTGAACCAGCTTGTGCTCATCAACCGCAGCAGACGCCCGCTCTTGCTCCTGGCCGGTGAACTCGTCAGCGGCGGCAAGCAGGATCGCATCATCGGCAAAGATCGCATCGTTCCCGCTGGCGCTCCGCCGCTTCCTCTAGACGTCTTCTGCGTCGAACATGGCCGCTGGACTGGCAGCTCGCAGTTCGCTGCCGCCTTAACCATCGTCCACCCCAGCGTGCGTGAAAGGGCAGTGGTAGATCAAAAGCAAAACGAGGTATGGGACGCCGTTCGCAGCGGTACGACTGCCAAGGCGGCTCCTTCCGCTCCTTCTGCCCGCATGACGATGGGCGATATTCAAGGCGCTATCGCAACGAATGGCCGCACGGAAGCCTACGAAAAAATCTATCAGTCGCGCGCGGTGGGCGTGTCCATCGATGATTTTGTGGAAGAAGTGCAGCGCCGCTTCTCGCACGGCACTTCTGGTCTGAAAGGCGAACGCGTCGTCGGCGTGGTCGTCGCTTACGGGGGCGAAGTCGCCTGGAGCGACATCTTTGCTTCAGGCGATCTCTTCGATCACTACTGGCACAAGCTTCTTCGCAGCTACGCGGTAGAAGCTCTGGCCCGTCCCACGTATCGCGAGGTTGCATCGCGTGATCATGCCTACGAATTCCTGCGCTCTCTCAATGGCCGCGAGACTCAGGAAACTGAGCCTGGCGTCTACCGTTGGCGCGAAATCAAGGAAGGCCATCTCGCGCAAATCGAGCTCGATGCCCTCCAGCCCAAGCCTATGACGCTGCACCGGTTGATGCTGCATCGCACTTCTTAAAGAACGAAACGGCTCCGAGGTTCGGCGCCGTTCCTATTTCATTTTCCTGAGCTGAGCGCCGGGATGTCGCCGCGGCCCATTCGGCTTCACGGTTTCTCTTGCGTGTTCGAGGCGTTGGCCGTTTGCTGGACGCGGCGGAAGGCGTCAAAATCGGCCCAGATATGCTGCACACTCTTTTCGTCAAGAACCTTAGTCTCCGGTTCCTCCCCCTTCGAGGAATAGATCATCAGTTTGACCTCGCCGCACTGCGGACTCACCGCTTCCGGCGCGTACAGGTACACGCCCTTGTAAGTGGAATCCTCCATTCGCACCAAGCGGTTACGAACCGACACTGTCAGCGGCACCCGCCCGGGATGCACCGGTTGCACCTCGTGGCCTCCGCAGAACAGTTTCATCCTCTGAAAGTCGGACTTGAACTTCAGCTTTGCCGCAGAGTTCGGACTAAAAGACCGGCCCAGCGCCGAGCCGAATCCTTCTTTGGCCTTGGGGATCACATAGATTCCTAGGATCGCCGGATGGCCTCCGGTTTCTTCTTCCCACTGCTTGGGCGCTTCCGCATCTTCGCTGCTTTCCGACGACGTCTCGTTTCTTTTGTTGCGCTTCTTCTGCGTGCGCTCCGCTTGCAGCCGCCGCTCCTCCGCCTCCCGATAATCGAAGGGTGGCGTGGAGAGGGCGATATAAAAGTCGCCCGCCGTCAAATAGTAAGGACGAGAATCTATTTTCTCCGCCTTCAAAGCTTCCTTGAGGCCCTCGACGGGATACGGGGTTAGCGGCTCGACCGGAAGCAGCGCCCCGGACGGCGGGGTTCCTGTGGCTTTTGCCCGGTTCTGCTCAATCAGGGCCAGCGCTTCTTCGATGCGCACGATGCCTGCGACTCCGGGCCCGCCTTCTCCGCGGGTGCCGAAGGTAGTCAGGCCGATCACCTGGCCCGCGCCGTTGAAGAGCGGACCACCGGAATTGCCCGGGTTAATGTTGATGTCCGACATGATGGTGTGCGGCTCGACCTTGCTGACGATGCCGGTGGTGATGATCTTGTCGAGCGTCAGCGGGCTGCCAATGGTGAACACGCGCTCGCCTTCCTGCACGGGCACTTTGCGGGATCCCGCGCGATAGATCGGAGCGGGCATCGCGTTGGGCAACGCGGCCATGTTTACCCACAGCAGCGCGACATCCTTTTCGGCATCGGCGGCGATCAGCTTGGCCGGGATTTTGTGCTCGCGGTCAAATTGCACTGCCAGGTACTCCGATTTGCCCACAACATGCTGGTTAGTCAGCAGCAATCCCCGGCTGTCCACGAAGAATCCCGTGCCGTGCCCCTCTTCGCTCCGCACCGTTACCACACTGTTTTTGAGTTTCTTGAACTGCTCGGTCAGGTCGCCGATCGAGCTTCCGCTCGCCACCGCAGACGTGGAAATTTCCTCAGACTTGGCATTGTCGTTGGTTAGGTCGATCGTCTGTTCAGCGCCAGCGAGTGTGACCGGCAGGCTCCAGGAAAAGCGCTTACCCCCCAATTCCATGGGCTTGGGTGTGGCAACCGTGTACTTCCCCGCTGGCAAGCGTGTCTCCGCGGTTCCATCCAAGCCGGTCTTTACTTCCGTCGCTTTGCCCCCGGTCTTAAGCGAAACGACAAAGAAGGGCACGGGCTTCTGGTTCAGCTCGCTGTCCACCAGGATGACCCGGACGCGCACCTTGACCGGCCCGGACTGCGCTTGTGCCCCGAAGGCAAAACTCAAAAGGACTACTGCCAGCGAAAAAATGCGTCTCACGCTTCACCCGCCCCTAAAGATATTTTGGTTTGGCAATTCCTCGTGCTTTTGCTGTCATAAGGATGAAAGGGCGATCGCTAGGGGTCAAGGTACGCCAGTACGGAATCCGCGAATGAGTTAGCTGCCCGGGGGGCCAGCCTGCCACGGACGAACCTCGCTGCGGTCTTTCACGCGGGCCAGCGCTTCCGCGGCAGTGGCACCCCAGGAAGGGTGCGTCAAACCGGGCGCCAGTTCCGCCAATGGCACCAGGACGAATCGCCTCTCCATCATCCGCGCGTGCGGCACGTGCAAATCAGGCGTGTCGATGGTTTCGTCGCCGTAGAGCAGGATGTCCAGATCGATCAGGCGCGGACCCTTGGCAACCACTTTCTTGCTCCCCATCTGCGCCTCGGTCTTGCGCAACTCTTTCAACAGGGTCACCGCCGGAACTTCCGTCACCCCCTCGACCACACAATTCAAGAACCACGGCTGATCCCGCAAGTCCAGCGGCTCTGTCTCGTAAAACGACGACACGCGCGTGACGCGCACCCCTGCCCCCGAAAGCGCCGCGATCGCCGTGCGCAGATTCTTCTCCCTGTCCCCCAAATTCGATCCCAGAGAAAGATAAACGGTTTTTTCAGTCATTCGCTCTGATCGGAGGCTCCTACTTCACCGTCTCCGAACCTGTCCTGGCGCAACTTCTCTCCCCGATTACTTATTAGAATAGGCGGGGCTGGCGCTTCGGCGATTCTCTGCCGAAATATTCATACGCCCGTGCGGTGGCCACGCGCCCGCGGGGCGTACGGTCGATCATTCCGATCTGCATCAGGTAGGGCTCATACATTTCTTCGATCGCGTCTTCTTCTTCGCTGAGCGCAGCGGCCAGCGTGCCCAAACCGACGGGCCCGCCGGCATACTTGTCGAGAAGCGCCAGCATCAAGTTGCGGTCCACTTCGTCGAGCCCTTGCTCATCCACGCCGAGCATTTGCAGGGCTTCCTGGGCCACGGCACGCGTAATGCGTCCGGCGGCGCGCACTTCGGCAAAATCCCGCGACCGGCGCAGCAGCCGATTGGCGATCCGCGGTGTTCCGCGGCACCGCCGCGCGATCTCTTCCCCACCACCCTCATCCAGCTGAATATTCAGAATCTTTGCCGAACGATGAATGATAATCAGCAAATCCTCGGGCTCGTAGAAATCCAGCCGGTGCACGATACCAAAGCGCGACCGCAATGGGGCGGTAATCAATCCCGCACGCGTGGTCGCACCGATCAACGTGAAGTGCCCCAGCGGGAAGGGATGAATCCTGGCTCCAGGCCCTTGCCCGATAATCAGGTCCACCCGAAAATCTTCCATCGCCGGGTAAAGCACTTCTTCCACCGCCGGCTGCAACCGGTGAATTTCATCCAGGAAGAAGACTTCTTTCTTTTCAAGCGAAGTCAAAATCGCCGTCAGGTCGCCTTTGCGCTCCAGCAGCGGCCCCGCACTCGTTTTGATCGGCACGTTCAATTCGTTGGCGATGATCTGCGCCAGCGTGGTCTTCCCAAGTCCCGGAGGGCCATACAACAGCACGTGGTCCAGAGCCTCGCCGCGGCTGCGCGCCGCATCAATGGCGATCTGAATATTTTCTTTGACGCGTTTCTGCCCGATGTATTCGTCTAGCCGCTTAGGCCGCACGCTCACGTCAATCCGCGCGTCCTCGTCAAACGCCTGGCCGGACACAATCCGCCCGGGCTGCCGCTGCTGCATCATCCGTTTTGCCGTTCCATCTGCCATATCGAAACTATCCCGATCGCGCTGCTCTGCCCTTCGGCGCACTCAACGTTTGCAACGCCGCGCGCAACAATTTTTCGAAATTTCCCGCACCCGCCTCGCGCTTCGCTTCGGCCACCGCGCTTTCCGCCGCTCTCCCGTCGTATCCCAGATTGACGAGCGCGGACACCACATCCGCTTCGATGCCGGCCGGCGACGCCGTCGCAGGCTTCTCCGTCTCCACCGCTACAGCCTCCAATTTGTCTTTCAGTTCAACCACTATGCGCTCCGCAGTCTTCCGCCCAACGCCGGGAATTCTCGTCAATCGCGCCAGGTCGCTCCCGCGAATCGCCGGCACCAGCTCTTCGACGCTCATCCCTGACAATATTTTTAGCGCCAGCGTCGGCCCCACGCCGGAAGCCGAAAGCAACAATTCAAAAAAATGCTTCTCGCGCGAGGAAACAAATCCATACAGCGCCAGCGCGTCTTCCCGCACGTGTGTGTGGATCAGCAGGGTAACTTCGGTGTGCAGCTCGCCGAGTGCGGCGTAGGTTGAAAGCGGCACCTGCACCAGGTAGCCCACGCCGCCCACGTCCACGAGCACTTGATTCGGTCTTTTTTCGGCGAGCCGTCCGCGAAGCTGGCCAATCATCGCTCGCCAGTATTGCCGCTTTTCCTTCGCCCGTCAACGCGCATGGGAATATTAGCGGCCGTATCTGCCAATAAGTTCGGCTTGCGCGAGGACGTGGCCCTTCATGGCGCGTTCGACTTCGGCCTTGGTTGCGCCTGCTTTCAGACCTAGATTCGCCTCGAGCGCGTAGAGCTTGAAAAAATAGCGGTGCGGGTTGCCGGGCGGCGGGCACGGTCCCCCATAACCGATTTTGCCGAAATCGTTGCGGCCTTGCTTCGCGCCGCCGGGAGCCTCCTCTTGCTTCGGCACTCCCTCGGCAAGTTCTCTCGCGTTGGCGGAAAGATCAAACAACACCCAGTGGACCCACGTACCGGCAGGCGCGTCTGGGTCGTCCACGATCAGCGCAAACGCCTGTGTCTTTTCGGGCGCGCCGTTCCAAGCCAGCTTCGGCGAAACGTCCGGGCCGTCGCACGTGAATTTCTTGGGTATATCTCCGCCTGCAGAAAAAGCCGGTGTCGTGATTCGCAAAGACGTGGGGCCTCCTTTCTCTTGGGCCCTGAGCGCCGCAAGAGCTGCCAGCGAAAAGCAAAGGAACGAGGCCGTCAGGTTGGCAAGTTTCTTCGGCACCGGCACCTTCCTGGACCATTTCTCGGACAGCTCCGAGGACTCGCAGAGGCCTCCCACGTTGTATCTAGCTGCTCCCGCGAAAGGCTCCGTAAGAGTGATCCGTTGTTGGATTCGGGCTGGTAGTTCCAGGAAACTACCGTCGACTGCGGTCCTTGCGCACGGCCTCGTCAATCAGTGCATCCAATTCGTCGCGGGTCAAGGTGACATGATCATCGGCGGTTTCCCCACTGTCGCAGGTGACGGGCAATTCCGCCCCTCCACCGGGAGGCGGGGCGACGAAGTAGCGCGGCCGCGCGGCCATTAGTTTCGCCACTTCGCGGCTGGACAGCAGCGTGGGCTCTCCGGCCATTTCCGCAGCCAGCGTAATCTTCGCGCTATGCTCGATGGTCTCCAATCGAAAGAAGGCCGTCAGAAGATCCGGCCCGCAGGTCACCGCGCCGTGGTTCGCCAGAAGAAGAGCGTCGTAGTGCGGCACGAAAGGCTCGATGGCGGCGCTCAGCTCCGGTGTTCCCGGAGTCGCATACTGGACGAGCGGAATCTGGCCGAGCCCTACGATCACCTCCGGCAGCAACGCCTTGTTCAAGGACCGTCCAGCGACGGCAAAGCCTGTAGCGGTCGGGGGATGCCCATGACAAATTGCATTCACGTCCGGCCTCATGCGGTAAAACAAGAGATGCATGGCCAGTTCCGAGGAAACTTTTCGATCGCCGGAGACTTGCCGCCCGTCCAGATCGGTAACCACCAAGTCCTCAGGAGCAAGCATCCCTTTGTTCATGCATGTGGGGGTCGTGAGGATGCGGTCATTTTCCAGCCGCACGGAGAGGTTTCCTTCGCAAGCGACGATGTATCCTCGGTCGTACATCCAGCGCCCCGCGATGCAAATCTCGCGCCGATGCTGTTTCTCGCTCTTCGCGTGACCCGACATGAAATCTTCCGCGGTCAAGAGAGTACTCCTTCCTAGCCCGGATGCCGTCACGGGCTACTCAGGTTGAATTAGTTCGGCTCATCCCGCAGCGGAGTTGCGGGTATCGCTCAAACCAGTCCCCCAGAAGACCGGACTGAGCGAGAAAGAACCTAATACAACTCGGCTCAAGAAGCTAGGCGTAAATTCCGCGGAGCTTGAGGGCCCGGGCGACCCGGTCTATGGCCAGCATGTAAGCGGCGATGCGGTTGTTCACCTTGTGCATTTCCGCGAATTTCACAACTTCGTCGAACGCATTTTCCATCACGTCGAGCAACCGTTCGTTCACTTCACTCTCCCGCCAGAAGAATCCCTGGCGATCCTGCACCCATTCGAAATAGCTGACCGTGACACCGCCGGCGTTGCCGAGAATGTCCGGTACCGTGAAAATTCCTTTTGCATCTATGACCGCGTCGGCCTGCCACGTAGTAGGCCCGTTGGCGCCCTCGCAGAGAATCTTGGCCTGAACCTGGTTAGCATTTTTCTCCGTGATCTGGTTTTCAATCGCCGCGGGGATAGCAATTTCGCACGGTTGAAATAGCACGTCCCGCGCGCTCATTTTCGCTCCTCCGCCCGGAAAATCCTGCAACGCTTTCTTCTGCGTGTAGACCCAGTCGATCACTTTCGGCAAATCGAAACCCTTCTCGTTGTACAGTCCTCCTCCGATGTCTGCGAGGCCAATGATCTTGTATCCCGCCTTCTGCATGAGTTCAGCGGCCAGGGAACCCACATTCCCGAAACCCTGAACGACAACGCGGCATCCGTTTTTCTTCATTCCCAGTTTCGCCAGACCTTTGTCGCAGCAGATCATAACGCCGCGCCCGGTGGCTTCCCGGCGTCCGCGCGATCCGCCAAGCTCGATGGGTTTGCCGGTTACCACGGCGGTGGTGGCTTGTCCCACGTGCATGGCGTAGGTGTCCATCACCCATGCCATGGTCTGCTCACCGGTGCCCACGTCCGGCGCAGGAACATCGCGCTCAGGGCCCAGCCAATCCGCCAACTCGGCCGTGTAACGCCGCGTCAGGCGCTCCAGCTCGCCGCGCGACATTTTTCGCGGATCGCAAATCACTCCGCCTTTCGCTCCGCCAAACGGAATATTCACCACGGCGCACTTCCACGTCATCCACGTTGCCAGTGCGCGCACTTCATCAATCGAAACATCCGGCGCAAAACGAATTCCGCCTTTCCCCGGTCCGCGCACTGTGGAGTGCAGCACGCGATAGCCCGTGAACACTTCGAGCGATCCGTTGTCCATGCCTATGGGGATGTACAGCGTGATTTCTTTGCTCGGATATTTCAGGTACCGGTAAAGGCCTTGCTCAAGCCCCAGCTTGTTTGCTGCCACTTCAAAGCGCGCCTCCGCGTTCTGGTAGACATTCATTTCTTCCGGTGCTGGCGCTTGCGGCATGCGAAATTCTCCTTTGCGATTTACATCCAAGCATCCGTTGATTCGAACGGAGTGGACACTGCTTCACCATCGCTCGCGGTTTTCTCCGCGATGAAAATTCTCTTTCGTTCTGTAGCCAACTCAGTGTTTTTGGTTCTGGCCAAGGAAGGTGAATCCTAGCGGTCTACCCTACCGCGATACCTGCCATTTGGCCGGGCCGCCAGTATACGAACGTCCTCGGTCTGCCGCAAGCTGCGCTGTCAAGCTCTCGGTGGCGAAGCCGGTAAAGTTTCTCGCCGCAGTCACGCCGCCCGCCGAAACCGCGGTGCAAATGGCATAGTTGAGCTGCACCAGGACGATCACGGCGATACTCCGGTACGTATTGAAAACGGAGAGCAGCGCACTGAAGGCGTACAAAGATCGCCGATTGGTGTATCAGTACGAAAGAAAATTCTACTGGCGAGACCGCTTTTCGCTGGCAATGATCATGACGTGTGCGACGGGGGGCCGAGGAAATCTTCTCTATTCTCTGTTATTGCAAACGGAACTGGATGGTCACCGTCAGGTGCATGGGAACGGGTTTGCCATCAAGCAGGGCGGGCTGATACTTCCACAGCCTGAGTGCGTCCATGGCGGCCTGGTGCAGTAGCGTCGGTCCAGATACAACTTTCATCGTGGTCACGCGTCCGTTTGCATCAATCAGCGCGTCGACGAGAACGTTGCCAGAAACATGCTGAGTCTTGGCCAGCGCCGGATACACCGGCGGCACAGAAGTGATCAGCCTCGCGGTCTTTACGTCTCCGCCGACGGGGATTGGCGCAGCGGGTGCGGCGGGTCCCTTCGTGTTCGCGACGAGTTCAGTTCCAAGTGCTTCGCTATTGGATTCTGGCCGGTCCGAGCTCAAAGCCAGTGTCGCATCTTCTTCCGCAGTGTCTTGCGTGCCTCCGCGCTTCTTCCTTACTGTGGGAGCCGCCAGGCGCACTTCACCGAGGGCGAGCTTCTTGGGCTGAGTAGCTGCAGGTTGCAAGGAAGCTACTGCCGCGGGGGAGGCGCTGGCGTTGCGCGAGCTTGCTGGGGCTTTATCGTTGTGCGATGGGGCCGCCCGCCCGCTGGCAAGTGTAGGTCCCGCGCCGTTCTGGGCCGGCTTCGGTTGCGAGCTTGTATTGGGGCGATCCGCCGGGCTGCTCTGGACGGGCGAACTGACTTCTAGCACCTTCTGTGATTGCGGTTGCAAAGTGTCCGCCGCGACAGAAACAACGGACGCTGTAGTTTGGGTTTGCGACTTCGCTGGAGCGGCGGGGCTCGCAGCCACGCCATCGGATTGCGGACGCATGTACCACCACGCGCCGCCTGCCAACAAGAGGATGCTCGCCGCAATGGCCGCGAACTTGAAGCCCTTGCCCGAACTCTTGGCCTCGCTCTCGCTGGCGCTCAGGTTTTGTTCAAAGTTTAGAGTGTTGCCGAATGCCGGCGCTTGCAGCTCGAAACCGCGCTCATGTTCCACGGGAGAAACAGTTGCGGCGGAGATCTCTTCCACTTCTTCCACGTCTCCCACCTTGGCCTGCTCCGCCAGACGCTTTGATTTTTCTCTCTCAATCAGTTCTTGCGTGGAGGAGGGTGCGGCTGCGTTTCGCGCTAAAGGTTCAAGCCAGGCGGGAATTTGCATTTCTTCGTCGTCTAGCAACGATTTTGCAGGGAGGGACGCGGGCTCCAGCATGCCGGCCGGCTTCACCAGTGGTGGTGCTGGTTCTGTCGTGGGAATTTCCAGGATGGAGGCAGGTACATCCGCCCGCATCACGGGTTCAATCCCCTTAGCAGCGGCGGGGGGCTTGACTGCCAGCGGCGCAGTAGCAACTTCCTCGAAAAGCATGCTCGAAAGCTGTTCTTGCAAGCGCACGGTGTGCTGTTTCAGCTCTTCGGTTTCCGCGTTGGTGGCAACGGGGGCTTGCGAAGAATTTACGACGGATGGCGCCGCAAGTTTCGCGTCGGAAACGGAAGAAAAGCTCAAAGGCTCGATTGGAGATACGACGGCAGGTCCTTGCGGCGGTGGCGCAAAAATAGAAGCTTGCGCATCCGATGCTCTTGGTATGTCAAACACTGGAGATACTGGCCCGTCGGGCTGAACCGGAGCGGCATTCAGCGCAGCCTCCGGATCGAAGGAGGTGGATTTAGGGGGCGTTATCTGCGCGACAGGCGGGACCGGCTTATTCGCGGCGGGTTCTTCGACTCGGCGCGGCATTGTGGGAACCGCACTCGCGGGCGCCGGAACGAACGGCTTAGCCGGGAGAATGCCAGAGGCAACCGTTGGAGCAGACGTCTCAACTTTGGGCCCGACCGTCCGCAGAGCTGGAGGAGCGCTGCCTGCCGCCGGCGACCCGAATGTTTGCGGAAGTGAAGACGAAGATGCTGGTGCGATGCGATCGCCGGGGAAACGCATGCCCCAGAAGCCGACGACCGATTCCGTAAATTCCAATTCGACGTAGCCGCTGACGTTGCGGTAGTTCTTAGATTTGACGACCTGGCAAACGACTTCCTTTTTTGTTTTTTCGTTGGTGAGGAAGAGGAGCTGTCCCGGAGCCACGGAAGAAGCGAGGCGAATGACGGCGCCGTTGCCGAAGACCAAAACGGTTTTTGTACTTTCAGAAAAAGGTTCGCGCTTGTCGCTGCCTTCGACAGCGCGCGCGCCATTCACGGTGACCGGCACTTCCACCGCAACGGGCTGCGGTTTGTAACTGGCCTCAGCGGAGGCGGGGTTAGCCGGCGAAGCGGTCAGGGCTTCGTTTTCTTTGGCGATTGGTGGCATGACGGGCTCACTCGCAAAGCAAGATTTTAGTGTTTGCCCTGTAGGAACAGGGATTCGCACTAACATCTATATGTTCTGCTTCTGTGTCGAGCACCAGCCATAGTACGCGCGTACTACACCGGAACACCTGTCCCTATGGACAGCCAAGAAATTGGAAGCGAATGCAACGTGACGCAGAGTATAGGTTGGAAGAGGCGCGAGTGATGGATGAATTTGTCACGTCTAGCGCGGAAGTGGAGGCTTGAAACGCTCGTCCACTTCGACCTGATAGCCGGTGACGAGCTTATTGGTTTCATTGGCCATGCCGATGACCGCTTGGAGTTCCTTGAACATGGCGTCGGTCATGCCTTTGCCGAACGCGGAAGCGGTGTGCGAGGCGATGCAGTAGGTGCAGTTGTTGGTGACGCTGACGGCGATGTAGATCAGCTCTTTGGTGAGGGGATCGAGAGCGCCAGGGGCCATGACCTGCTTGATACTTTTCCACGTGCGCCGGAGCAAGGCGGGGTCGTGAGCGATGGCCTTCCAGAAATTGTTGATCCAGTCGATTTTGCGCGTGGCCATGATGTCGTCGTAAATCGCGCGCACTTCGGGGTTGGCGTCGTTGTATTCAATCAATGCGAATGTGGCCATGAGGGTCTCCGAAGATTCATGAGTGGGAACTGAGGCTCACAACTTAGCAGCAATTCGAGGGAGCGGCCAGGGCAAGGAATCACTTCCGGCAACGCGCCCAGGATGAAATTTTTGAGTTGACCTAATGCAATTGATAATCCTTGACACTGGCCCAAAGTGCAGGTTAAATCTTACGCACAACAGCCATATTGGCTTGGCATTATTGTCGAGTGCTGGAAGCGGAGGGGCGAGCTGGTCCGGGGGGCTTGTCCAAGTGTTCAAAAGCAGAATTTGAAATTTACAACAGAAATGAAGATTTCACGAGGAAATTTGCTCGTGATTATTTTCGTTTTTGAAGCGTGCCGCCAAAAGCGGCTCGTGAGCATTTTCTTGATCTCGAACAGGGGGTGTTGATTCTATGAAACGCTTAGTGCTGGCAATTCTTGTAATTCTGTCGTTCGGAGTGGCAGCAAACGCCCAAACATTTCGCGGCGCCATCAACGGAACGGTGACGGATCCGTCTGGCGCGGCAGTTCCTAACGCGGCGGTGAAAGCCACGGAAGCTGCGACGGGCTTCAATCACACGACCGTCACTACAAGTGAAGGTCAGTTCTCCTTCCAGGATATCGCGCTCGGCTTGTATAAGGTCACGGTGACGGCGACGGGGTTCCCGTCTTATGTCGTTGACAAGGTAGAGGTCAGTGCGGGCCAAATCTACACTCTGCAAGTAAAACTGCAGATGCAGCAGCAAACCACCACGGTGGAAGTATCGGCGGCAGCGCTGACGCTGGAGACGACAAATACCACACAGAGCACGGATCTTACCTCGGGTCAGGTGCAAGATGTGCCGTTGAACGGACGGGACTTCACGCAGTTAATCACGATTCAGCCCGGTTTTGGCGGTTATAACGTTGGAGGATTCGGCTCGGTGAATGGGACGAGACCAAACCAGGTGAACTGGCAGATCGACGGGGTGGACAACAACGACTTCTGGCATAACATTCCGGCGGTCAACCAAGGTGGCGTTTCCGGCATTGCAGGCATCATTTTGCCAGTGGATTCGATCGACGAATTCTCCGCGCAAACACAGTCCGGCTCGGAGGGCGGGCGCAATGCCGGCGGTACGGTGAACGTGGTGACCAAATCTGGCGGTAACACGATCCATGGCTCTGTGTACTACTACAATCGGAACGAAGCTTTTGCTGCGCACTCGCCCTTTTTCACTCCTAGCTCCACGACTCCGAAGGCTCCTCCGCTGCGCAATCAAAACTACGGGATGTCTTTTGGCGGACCTATTCGCAAGGAAAAGCTCTTCTACTTTGTTTCTTATGAAAAACAGCAGTACTTGATAGGCGTGTCAGGAATAGCCACCGAGCCGTCGGACGCCTGGATCACCTTGGCACAAGACCTGTTAAACAACCCGGGCGCGAAATACGGGACGTACGCGGCAGTCCCTCAGAGTACTTTCTCTACGGCGGCCATCCAACCGAGTGGGTTCTGGCCGAGAGGATCGGTCGCCGGCTCCATTTCCCTCTTGCCTGCAACGCCCAACAACTACTTCGCCCCGGTAGCGTCCATCGGCTATAGCTACAACGGTGTTGGCAGGGCCGACTACAAAATCAACAGTAAGCATCAGCTCTATCTCCGCTTCTTCGGAGGCCAGGGCAACCAAATCGCTCCATTGGGTGCGAGTCCCGCGCTGGGAACGGCCAGCTCGAACTTGAAATACTATTTCGAGTCCGCACCTATCCATGTATTCAACTACTCGTTGGTGGCGAATTCCGCGTTGACGACAAGTTGGACGAACCAGCTCCTGGTGGGAATTAACTACTTCAACCAAGTTTTCAGTGATGCTAACCATGGTTTCAATACGCAAACCATGTGCGGCTCAAGTGCCCCGACATGTCTTTTCCTGAGCCCGGACGCCACCAACAAGGGCCAGTACATTGTCGGCGCTCCAAACATAAGTATCAGCGGATTCGAGCAGATCGGCCTTACGCCACCGGAAGGCCGGAACGACATCACTTGGCACGTCTCGGACATCGTCAGCCATACCATAGCAGCTCACCAGCTTCGTTTTGGGGGCGAATTACGCCAGGCACACGTAAATGAGTTCTATCATCGGCGGGGGACGGGAAAGTTCACTTTCGACGGAACCTCGGGGCCATGGGCCGCCACTTGCAAGGGAACGACTGCCACTTCGGGCCCTTCAGGATGCCAGGCCTTATTCAACAGCGGCCAGTTGGGCGATGCGTTACCGCTAGCGGACTTTCTGGCCGGTGATGTCGCGTCCTCTACTATCGCTGTCGGAAAGGGAATCGGGCCGGCACGCTATGTGGTCGTCAATGCGTTTAACCTTTATTTCCAGGATTCCTGGCAGGTGACCAAGAAACTCAACCTGAATTTTGGTCTGCGCTACGAATACTTCGGCCCACTGCACGGCGACGGCAGGAAGGACCTTGCGAACTTCATTCCCGGGCCGGGCCTGATGATCCAGGGCAGTGGGCTCGATTCCCTTTTCAATCCGGATAAGAACAACTTTGCGCCCCGCTTTGGCTTTGCCTATCAACCTGGCTATGGCGGCTATGCTAAGGATCTCGTGGTGCGTGGTGCGTTCGGGGTTTTCTACGATCAAATCAACATGAACCCGTTCCTGGACTTCCGTCCGCCCATCACTGCGGCGCAGGGTATTGAAGGCAACCCCATTGGTCCTGACGCGGTTTCCACTTTCAGTGCACCGTTTTGCGGCACTCTCGCTAATGGCACTTTTCAATGGGACGCCGTGCAGCAAGCCACATGCCCGGCTGGATATTCCATTCCCAGCGGCGCCAACAACTCGACGAAATCGGTCTTCGGGCCAGCTCTCGTCTGCGCCGATCCTCTATGCGCGAAAGATACGAACGGCAACGCGATAGCCAATGGGCTCAACTTGTTCGCCGTCAACCACAACTTCAGGACGCCCTACTTCTATAATTACAGCTTGCAGGTGGAGAAGGGCCTCGGCAACAAAGCCGTGTTTCAAATCGGGTATGTTGGGAGCGAAGGCCGCAAGCTGAATATCGTCTCCAACATCAACCAAGGTAACGCGGTTTCTGCGCATTTCGGATCTATCTTGCAGCTCAACAGCGCAGGCACATCCAACTACAATTCGCTGCAATCCACGCTTCGGATTCGCGAGTGGCACGGTCTGACCACTCAATTCGCTTATACCTGGGGACATGCCCTGGACGAGATTAGCGAGTACCGCGCAGTTATTCTGGACGACGCCTTCAACCGGAAGCGCGACTACGCAAACGGTGACTATGACACTCGCCATTCACTCGCTGCGAGCCTCACTTACGTCTTTCCAAAGGCGCAGTGGGCGGCGGCTGGCTGGAAGAACTATGTCGTCAATGGATGGCAGGCCAGTAGCATCTGGAAATTCAACACCGGCCAACCGTACGATGAAGTTCTCTCGGGGCTGTACCAGGTTGGCGACCCGTTCAAGGGCGTTTCCCACAGCTTCGACAAGACTATTCCCGGGGTGCAATGGATCAATGCGGCGGCTTTCTCTGCACCTTGCGTCCTCTCGGCCACAATCACCTCTTGTCCGGCAGGAGTCGGGACAGATCCGCTCGGAAACGTTTCCAGGAACAAGTACTTTGGCCCTGGTTTCGCCACCGTGGACACTTCGGTGTTTAAGAATATTCCTATTACAGAGCGATTCAAGGTCCAACTGCGGGCAGAGATGTTCAACCTGTTCAATCGGAAAAATCTTGCCAATAGCGTCGGGGCCGTGGCCAACAGTCCATGCCATCCAACCCTGGATCCGACAGCCGCAAACCCGTTCCTCTGCACAACAGCTAAAGGATTCGGACAGGTTACCGACACGGCTGGCGACTTCCAGGGCGCTCCTGGCATCGGTCCTGGTGAACCCTTCAACCTGCAGCTCGCCATAAAGGTCATCTTCTAACGGCTGCACGACCTTTTACACTTGCCCAGAAGGGCTCCCCGACTTGGTCGGGGAGCCCTTCTGCTTTTTGGGCCGCTTTTTTCCATGCGAACTGATCCGGGCAACGAGAACTCTTTGGTCAATGTATCGGGTGGACGTAAACAAAAGCTCCATCGGGGCATCAAATCGTCGCCGGATTTCTAGTTAACCATAACACCCCCTCCCCTATGTTTTTTGTATGTCTATGTCTAGAAAGAGGGTTGAAGTGGTTTGTTTTGATAGACTTTTGTAAGTGTTGATTTTAATAGAGTTACAATTGCGCCAAGGTTGTGCAAATCGAGCGTTTCCTGGGGTGTTTGCCCGCTAACTAGGTGATCGAAAAAAATTGGGAGGACGCCAGAAGAAACGGCAGCAGGGCTACCGCCCACCAAAAACAATTTTACCCAGGAGCTATGATAACGGAAAAGGCAGAATTGGTCAAGGAAAATGTTAGCAACGGTGAAACTTGAGAGGATTCCAGGCTAGCCGCGGAGGAATTCTTCGAGGAGGAGACGGGATAGGCGGCCGGTATTGTGCCGGATGACGGCGTGCTCCTCAAGGAGATCGTCGAGGATGACGCGGACGCCCAGCTTCTGGAGCTGGGGAAGATCGACGGCCACGGGCTCGGCGCCTTCCGCGCGGTAGCGGCGGGCCACCTCGGGCGAGACGGTCTGGCGGTTGGCGACGACCCAATCGATGACGCGGCGCGGAACGTGCTTCTGGATGGCGCGCAGATGATCGGCGAGGGCGTAGCCGGAGGTTTCGCCAGGCTGGGTCATGAGATTGGCGATATAGACGCGCGGGGCTTTGGATTTGGCGATGGCACCGGCGATTTCCGGGATGAGGAGATTGGGAAGAATGCTGGTGTAAAGCGAACCGGGGCCGAGAAGAATCAGGTTGGCTTGCCGGATAGCTTCGATGGCTTTGGGAAGAGGGCGAACGCGCCGGGGCGAGAGGCCAAGCTTCTTTATGGGCGCGCGGCTGGCGGTGATGCGCGTTTCGCCGTGGACGGTGCGGCCGTTTTCAAGCAAGGCAACGAGATGAACGTTCGAAAGTGTGGAAGGAAAAATGCGGCCGCGAATCGCAAGAACCTTGCTGCTGACGCGGATGGCTTCGGTGAAATCGCCAGTAACGTGTGTGAGCGCTGCAAGAAAGAGATTGCCGAAATTGTGGCCTTTGAGGCCGCGGCCCGCGCTGAAGCGGTACTGGAAGAGGTGGCCAAGAAGGGCTTCGTCTTTCGAAAGGGCGACCATGCAGTTGCGGATGTCCCCGGGCGGAAGGATGCGGTTTTCTCGGCGCAAACGACCGGAGCTCCCGCCATCATCGGTGACCGTAACGATGGCGGCGAGATCGGCGATGGGACGCTCGACGCTGGCTTGTTCGGTACGGGCGAAAACATGTTCCTTGAGTCCGCGGAGGAGCGTGGAAAGGCCGGTTCCGCCGCCGAGAGCGACAACGCGCAAACCGCCCGTGAAAGGTTTCGAATTGGAGGCGCGATTTTTCATGCGGAGATTCGGAGCCGCTCGAGCCGCCGCAGCTTATACAAAGAATTTAACACAGAGATTACAAAGAACGCAGAGAACGGAGAACAGAACCGAGAAGGGGGAACGGGTAGAGGAGTCTACAGTCTGGAAAAATAATCTTTGATCTCTTCTTCTCTAATCTCTTTTCTCTGATCTCTGGCTAACTGGCGAGGCCGTCTTTTTCGGGATACAGGAGTTCAGTGAAGCGCGGATCTTCCTGGAGAAAGGCAAAATCTTCGTCGTTGCGCGCGTGATAACGATTTTCGGGTCGCAACTGGATGGCGACCTTGAGATTGGCCAAGGCGGAATCGGCCTCCCCGGTAAGACAATCGAGCGCAGCCAGCGCGTAATGAATGTGGTCGGCCTTGGGCGCAGCTTTGCGCGCTTTGTCGAGACTTTCGCGGGCATCGTCCCAGCGGCCGATGTTCATCATGGCGACACCGCGCTGGTAGTGCTCTTCGGCGGTGCGGGGATTTTGTTCCTGCGAGGGCTTCATGCGCTGCTCGGCGATCTTCACGTGCATGCGCGCGCGATCGGCAAGTTCTTTGCTGGGACCTTCCACAACTTTTTCAAGTTCCTGCTTGGCCCTGGCGAATTTCTGCTGATGAAATAGAGCAAGGGCCTCATCGTAGATCTTGAGCTGCGCCTGAACGCGCGGATCCACGAGTTCGACGCCGCCGCGCTGGGCGGGCGGGGGTGGACCTAATGGCTTCTTTTTCAGCAACTTAGACTGCTTTCGCGCGATACCTTTGGAATGTCCGGAGGAGCCGGAAGATGAGTTGCGCGCTTTTGCCATGAGGCGAATGCTAACAGAGGAGGTTTCGCACGTCAACGTACCGTCCTAGCGCTCCTCAAAGGAGATCAGGAAACCCACGGGCGTTACCGAACGGAGGCATGGGTAAAAATAGAGCGTGGAGTTCGCGCGGTTTTCGCGGAAACTGGTTGTAGCAACGTTCAACGGGTGACAGACGGGGGTGAGAGACTGGCCTGCCTGCGCCGCGTATGCTATAAGTTTGTGGCCGATTACTGGTTGACGACAAAGTGCCTTTCATCAATTTCCCTGCGCGCGAAATCAATTGCAAGCTGGTGTACTACGGTCCAGGTCTGGGCGGAAAGACGGCCAACCTGCAGTGGATCTACGACCATACTGGGCAGAACCAGAAGGGAAAAATGGTTTCCCTGGCCACGGAAACGGACCGCACGCTGTTTTTCGACTTCCTGCCGTTGGATTTGGGAACGGTGCGGGGGTTCAAGACGCGCTTTCATTTATATACGGTTCCTGGGCAGGTGTTCTATGAGGCCAGCCGCAAGCTGATTCTGAAAGGCGCGGATGGCGTGGTGTTTGTGGCGGATTCGCAGGAAGAGCGGCTGGACGCGAATTTCGAAACGATGGAAAACCTGCAGGAACACTTGAAAGAACATAATTTGAATTTCGCGACGATTCCGTATGTGCTGATGCTGAATAAGCGCGACTTGCCGAACGCCATGCCTGTGGCGGAGTTGACCAAACAACTGCAGAAGAAAGGCGAGCCGGTTCTAGAAGGCGTGGCGATTCAGGGCTTGGGGGTGTTTGAGACGCTGAAAGAAGTGGCGAAGCTTGTGCTGACGGAATTGAAAAAGGGCGGGTAGCGCATCAGTATTACAACATCCTTTCTTAGGAATCCCAAATTACAACAACTCCAGCGCTTCATTCGTGAATAAGTGTGCTCACGCAAAATTGGCGAGGGCGGCGGATTCGGTTTCGAAGGTGGGGATGGCTTCGACGAGGCGGGTGACGGTGAGGGAGTCCCGGACGCGGCCCTGGCCGACGACCAGCCGCAGCACGCCGCCTTCGCGGGCCAGCTTGATGGAAATGCGCACCAGCGTGGAGATGCCAGAGCTGTCAATCTGGGGGATGCCGTTGAGGATGACGATGACCTTGCGCGCGCCCTTGGAGATGACGGATTCGAGGGCGCTATGGAGCTGGTCGCTGGGCTCGCCGATGGTGAGGCGGCCGTGGACGTCGAGAACATATACGCCGCCGGACTCGCGGACGTGAATTTCCATGGGCAATCGTTCAGTCATGGCTAAAGGTCAAGCTGTCTACCCATCGTAAGCTGCTATTCGCCTGGCCGCACGGCATTATACGCTGGAGGGCGGGTTGCACAAAGGGAAGCGCCAGCGGAAGTCGCTAGGCGGACATCGCCGGGCGGAGCCGTGCTGATGCATCAGAAAAACGAATCGTCGGCATGAAAATTTCAAACTGTGATGCTTGAAAGGGATGCGTATAATTCTGGGCGACGAAATGGCGGTTCCCGGCAGTCGAATCCAGAACCAGCGGAGCAGAACTATATATGAAGTGCGCGGGATGGAAGTGTAGTTTCAGCCTTGTCCTGGTACTTGGAGCCATCCTGCCCGCCGCAGTTTCCCTCTTTGCCCAACAGACACCCGCTCCAGCCATAACACCTGCCTCATCCAGCTCCGCTGCTTTGGCCGCCATCTTTGCGACCCCGGAACCCGCGTCAGCCGTGAGTGAAAAACTGGCGCAGCTCGACAAAGACGTGAAGGCGGCGCAGTCCGCGGGCGACAACGCCTGGATGCTGGTGAGCGCGGCCCTGGTACTGATGATGACGGGACCGGGGCTGGCGCTGTTCTACGGCGGACTTGTGCGCCGGAAGAACACTCTGGCGATCATGATGCAGAGCTTCGCGCTGATGGCGCTGATCACCGTGCTGTGGGCGCTGGTGGGATACAGCTTGTGCTTCGGCGGGAACGGGGCGGTGATTGGCGGATTCGAACACGCATTTTTGCGCGGAGTAGGGGCGGAGCCGAATCCGGATTATGCGGGGACGATTCCGCAGATGACGTTTATGGTGTACCAGTTGATGTTCGCCATTATTACGCCGGCGTTGATTACAGGCGCGACCGCGGAACGGATGAAGTTCAGCGGTACGGTGCTGTTTCTGACGCTATGGTTCTTAGTGGTCTATGCGCCGCTGGCTCACATGGTTTGGGGAAAGGGCGGGTTGCTGAATGCTTCGCTCGGCGGAAAATTTCCGACCCTGGATTTTGCCGGCGGAACTGTCGTGCACATTTCCTCGGGCGTCTCCGCATTGGTGTGCGCACTGTATCTCGGAAAACGCACTGGTTATCCGAAGCAACCGATGCCGCCGCACAGTCTGGTACTGAGTTTTATCGGCGCGTGTTTATTGTGGGTGGGGTGGTTCGGGTTCAACGCGGGGAGCGCTCTGGCTGCGAGTTCGCTGGCTTCCAGCGCGTTTGTGGCGACGCACTTCGCGGCTGCGGCCGCGGCGCTGAGTTGGAGCGCGGCGGAGTGGCTGAAGAACGGCCGGGCGAGCGCGCTGGGCGCGATCTCCGGCGCGGTGGCGGGACTGGTCGCGATCACGCCCGCTGCGGGATTCGTTGCGCCGATTTCGGCGCTGGCGATTGGACTGATCGCCGGGGTCTGCTGCTACTGGATGGTCACAAAGGTCAAGGCCATCTTCGGATATGATGACGCGCTCGATGCTTTTGGCGTTCACGGCGCGGGCGGAACGATTGGCGCGCTGCTCACTGGGGTCTTCGCCCAGCAAGTGATCAATCCCATCTTTGGCGCGGGCAAGGCATTGGGGGGACTGGACGGCCATTGGGGACAGATCGGCAACCAGCTCGTGGGCATCCTGATTGCATGGGTGTTTGCGCTGGTGGGAACGATCGTGCTGCTTAAGATTGTGGATTTGCTGACCGGCGTGCGCGTGCCGGAAGAGCAAGAGGTCGAGGGATTGGACGTTACACAACATGGCGAAGAGGCTTATAACCTTGAGACCTAGGGAAAGCGGGCCGTGAGGCAGGGGGCGGAGCGAAACATCCATGATGAAACTTGAGGCAATCATTCAGCCCTCGCGATTTGAATCCGTGAAAGACGCGCTACGCGAAATCGGCGTCGAGGGAATGACGGTGACGGAAGTGCGCGGGCACGGACGACAGAAGGGGCACACCGAGGTTTACCGCGGCCGCGAATACACCGTGGACTTGCTGCCAAAGATAAAACTGGAAATGGTGCTGCCGGACGCGATTGTGAACCGCGTGGTGGACACGATCTTGAAGACGGCCAAGACAGGAAAGATTGGTGACGGTAAGATATTCCTATCAAGGGTTGAGGAAGCCATACGGATTCGCAATGAGGAGCGCGGCGAGAACGCGCTCTAGCCCAATGACGACCGCCGCACGCCCCGGTCTCAGTCCGGGCATCCCACCCCACAAGAACATGGCAGGTTCCCCTACGCCGCTCTCCGTGCTGGCCTCACAGGCCGAAGCGGAACGACAACGCATTCGGCAGCAATTTGAAGCGGGTACAAGTGCGCGAGAAACGCTGCACGCGCTCTGCGAATTGGCAGACCGCAACGTCCAGCAGATTTTTGGCGAGCTTCTGCGCGTGCACGACCGCGAGCCGCTGGGGCTTTGCCTGCTCGCGCTGGGCGGCTACGGACGACAGATGCTTTTCCCTTACTCCGATCTCGACATTCTTTTCCTCTTCGGCAGTGAGAAGGCAGAACAGGAATCGAAGCCGCTCATCGCCGAGTTCTCCAGGATGCTTTGGGACCTGGGGTTCCGGGTAAGTTCGGCAGGCCGGACGATCGAAGAGTGCAGGCGAATCGAAGAAGACAATGCGGAGTTCCATCTGGCGCTGTTGGACCGGAGACTCCTTGCGGGGGATTCAGCGCTGTTTGAAAAGCTCGATACCAAGGTGCTGCCCGGATCAGAAAAGCAAGCGCGGCCATTTTTGCTGGCGCAACTTCACCGTCTGACAAAGGAACGGCTCACGCGTTACGGAAATACCATTTTCCACCTCGAGCCCAATGTAAAAGAGTCGCCCGGGGGTATGCGCGATTATCAGGCCACAGTCTGGCTGCGGCACATTGTGGACGAGAAAAAAGAAATCCGCGGCATTACCGCGGTGGAAGAAGAACTTTCCGCGAACGCAGTTGATTTTCTCAGCGCCATTCGATGCTTTCTGCATTACAGCAACGGCCGGAACGACAACACCCTGACGTACGAATTGCAGGCGGCGGCAGCCGCCAGGGCGCTGGGCAACGGTGATGGCATCGCGCGAACTCCATCGGAATGGATGCGGCGATATTTTCGTCATGCCCGCACGCTGAACCGGCAACTCCTGCGTTACCTCGAGCAGAAGGCCCCTGTTCCACTGACGTTGCGGCAGCGGCTATTTAACGCGGCACGAGCAGCAAAAATGGAATCAAGCGAAGGAGAGTTTTTCGCCGTACGCAACGGTTTGCTGGAAGTCGTGGACCTGCCGGCGCTCGCCGACCGCGCGATCACCTACTCGCTTTTTGCGGAAGCGGCACGCACTGGCATTCCGCTGAGCCGCGAAGCGGAGCGCAGCATCGGCTATATCCTGACTCATCCGGAATTGCCGCCCCGCAACACGGAAATGTCTTGGGAGATGCTGCGCGAAATCCTGGGCTCCGAGTATCCCGGCCTGGCCTTGCGGCCCATGCAACGGCTCGGGCTTCTCGTCCAGAACCTCCCGGAATTCGGAATGATTGACTCACTGGTGGTGAGGGATTTTTATCATCGCTACACGGTGGACGAACACTCGCTGCGCACTATCGAGCACTTGCAGGAATTGGCCGACCCGCCGGATGAGCGGGCGACGCATTTCGCACCGTTGTGGAGGACTGTGGAGCGGCGGGACTTGCTGATATTGTCGCTGCTACTGCATGACGTGGGCAAAGGCATGCCGGTAGAAAATCACATCACCGGCAGCCTGACGGCGCTGGATTGCGCGGCGAAGAGATTGAAGCTTTCGCCGGAAGAAAAAGCGGAGGTTCAATTCCTCATCGAACACCATCTCGATATGTCCGCCACCGTGCAGCGCCGCGACATCTTCGATCCCGCCACGGTTTCGGCATTTGCCGCCTCGGTTGCGACACAGGAGCGGTTGCAGAGATTGTGCTTGCTGACGTATGCGGACATTCATTCCGTAAATCCGGAGGCGCTGACGCCGTGGAAAGCGGAGATGCTCTGGCAGCTCTTCGTGGCGGCATCGAACCACTTCAGCCGTACGCTGGACCGCGATCGCCTGCACGCCCAGGATGAAGTGCCGCTGCTCGGCCGGGTCAAAACGTTGGCGGGCGAAGTGAGCACGGAAGAAATCGAGCGATTCCTTGAAGGCTTCCCGCGGCGATACCTGGCTGTGCATTCCGCGGCGGAGATTGCCGCGCATTTCGCGCTTTATCGGAAATTGAGCGAGGAGCCGGTGCAAACCGAATTGACGTCCTCGCGCCACGCGTTTTCTTTGACGCTGCTTACGGCGGACCGCCCGGCGTTGTTCGCCACCATCTCCGGCGTGCTGGCCGGCTGGGGCATGAACATTGTGAAGGCAGATGCTTTCGGCAATTCCGCAGGCGTGGTGCTGGACACGTTTCATTTTTCAGATTTGCACCGCACCCTGGAGCTGAATCCCAGTGAAGTGGAGCGTTTTCGCAAAAGCCTGGTAGAGGTCGTCAGCGGTAAGGCCGCTTTGGAGCCGCTGTTGAAGGGGCGAGAAAGCGCGAGCCGATCGCGGATGCCCAAAGTTACGGTGGAGACGCGGATTAATTTCGACGATACGTCCTCAGCGCACAGCACATTGATGGAAATCGTCACGCAAGACCATCCAGGTCTGCTGTACGAGATTGGTTCGGCGCTGGCGCGGCTGGGATGCAATATCGAGGTCGCGCTGATTGACACGGAAGGCCAGAAGGCTATTGACGTTTTTTATCTGACTGGGCAGGGAAAGAAACTCACCGCCCAGAAACAGGATCTTCTTCGGGAAGTTCTTCGGGGCACGCTCGCTTAGACGCGGCCAGAGTTTGGTCTCCGGTTTATGCTGCAAACGTGAGTCTTCATTGCCACGCAAACTCTTGTTGCTAAAAGACTTACAACGGTTTATCCTCGCTCAAGCCATGCACCGCGAAAGGCTTGCTCCATCCTTTATATTTGCCCGTTGGGCCAGTAGCAAGCGCCCGCTTCTTCTTCTGGCTCTCGCTTTCATTCTCTTGCAAACTTCGGCAACGGTCGCGACGGCACAACAGCCGCAGAAAAACTCAAGCGCAGGGCTCGAGCCGATCCGCTCGTACATCTCCACCGGATGGGAAACTCTGTCGCGCTCTCTTTCCGACTGCGCCACTTTTGCTGACCCGAAACTTACAACCGCGCCTCAGCTTTACCTCCCGTCAGATTTCTCTGAGCCTGAATCGGTGAAACAACTTGAAACGCGGTGCAAAATCCACGTGCGAAATCTTCCCCCCTCCGGCGATCGTTTGGGAAAGCCGGGAGTCGCGGCCATTGATCCGCCGGGACTGCTCTATCTGGAAAAAAAGTACGTGGTGCCGGGCGGAAGATTCAACGAAATGTACGGTTGGGACAGCTACTTCATCATTCTGGGACTGGTGCGCGATGGCCGCGTCGATCTGGCTCGAGGGATGGTAGACAACTTTTTGTTTGAGGTCGAGCACTACGGCGAAGTGCTGAATGCCAACCGGACTTACTACCTGACGCGCTCCCAGCCGCCATTTCTCACCTCCATGGTCATGTCGGTTTACGACGCGGAGAAGGCCGCCGGCCACGAAGATCGCGCCTGGCTGGCGAAGGCCTACGAACTTGCCATCAAGGATCATGATTTGTGGATCAAGGATCCGCACCTCGCCGGATCCACGGGCCTTGCGCGATATTTTGATTTTGGCGATGGACCGGCTCCGGAAAGTGTGAAGGACGAAACCGGTCACTATCGCGAAGTCGTGGCGTACTTCCTGGCTCATCCTGAACAAGACCACAGCCTGCTCGTAAGAAAACCTTCCGGGCAAACTACCCCGCTCACTGTGGGGTCAACCTATTCATTGCAGGTGTGCGATCTTGCGCACACCATGGCCAAACCCGAATGCACTGTCGCTGCGGACGTTGCCCTGAGTTCGGACTTCTACAAGGGCGACCGCTCCATGCGCGAATCGGGCTACGACATTTCCTTCCGGTTCGGTCCTTACGGCGCCGGAACGCATCACTTTGCTCCGGTCTGCCTCAACAGTCTGCTCTATAAGTCAGAAAAAGACCTGGAGCAGATCAGCACTATCCTGCGCCGCGAGGAAGACGCGGAGCATTGGCGAACGCGCGCGGAAGAGCGCAAAGCGAATATCCAGAAGTACTTATGGAATGAACAGCGCGGCATGTTCGTGGATTATGACTTCGTTCAACAAGCGCGCTCGTCCTACGACTATGTGACGACTTTCATTCCGCTCTGGGCGGGACTCGCAACTTCCGAACAGGCGCAAGCACTCGTACAGCATCTTTCCATTTTCGAACGGCCCGGCGGCTTGGTAATGAGCCCGTATGAAACTGGCGGGCAATGGGACTACCCTTATGCGTGGGCGCCTAATCAGTTTCTGGCAGACAAGGGCCTGCGGCGCTACGGTTTCAACAAAGAGGCCGATCGCGTCTCCTATGAATTTCTTTCGACGGTGGCGGAGAATTTCCGCCGCGACGGAACGATTCGAGAGAAATACAACGCCGTCACGCGTTCTTCCGAAACGCAAGTGACTGCCGGCTATCACATGAATATCGTTGGATTCGGCTGGACGAACGGCGTGTTCCTGGAACTCTTACGTGATCTGCCCCCGGAGCTAGTGAGGAAACTTGCCAGTGAACAGGGAAACAGCGTTCCTCAAGTGCGTTAGAGTGTTTCGGCTCACAGCCCTAAAGCGACCCCACAACAATTCACCCAGTCCGACGAACGTGCGTTTGCTCATGCTTGGCACGCGCTTTTTACGGCGATCTCTTGAACTGGTGAGAAATTCCGCTCACGGCTTTGTGTTTTGCTGCAACTGCAGTTGTTCCGCCGTCTTGAGTTCACGCTCCGCGTCTTCCGTCTTGCCCAGTTCGCGGTAAGCCTGTCCCAGCAAGTGATGCGGGATGGGATTGTTGGGATCCATAGCCAGCGCGCGCTGCAACGCCCGCACCGCAAGCGCGGTTTCTCCCTTCTTCTCCAGGACTTTCCCCATCAGGATGTACGGCCCGGTCGAAGTGGCATCGAGCCAGATGGATCTCTGCAAAAGTTTCTCCGCTTCCTCGTACTTTTGCAAGCGGGAGTAAGCGTCCGCCAGTTTGTAGTAGACCGCGGCATCCCCCGGATTCAGCTCCATCTCTTTTTGTAACTGCTCGATGGCTTCCGGAAGGCGGGACTTGTAGAGATAGACTTCCCCGAGCAACAGATGCACGCGGGGAAGCTTCGGATCCAGTTCCACGGCTTTCTTGGCGTACTCTTCGGCCACCGGATCATAGTCGTTCCTGAGCAGCATGCGCGCGGTGAAGAGGTAGCTCGCAGCCGAATCCGCGGGCACGGCAAACATCTTCGCGAAGGCCCTTCGCGCGCTGGGGTAATCCTTCGTCTGCATGTAGCAAATCCCGAGGATGTAGGAGGCGTCCACATTCGCGCTGGGAAACCACGTCTGAACCCTTTCAAGTGGAGCAATGGCTTCCGCGGGCCGCCCCGCGAGGTAATACGAAAGCCCCAGCAACTGCACCGCTTCATTGTCGCCCGGGTCTTCTTCTAGCGCTTTCTTGAAGCTGGCGGCGGCTCTGAGGTATTCGCCTTTCTTGTAGTAAACGACGCCTTTCTCATGCGCAAGACCTTTTAAATCTGGTTGCTTCGTTTCAAGAGCTACGATTTGCGCCAGGGCCTCATCGAATTTTCCTGCTTGGGAAAGGCGCCGCGCTTCCGCGAACACCTGATCTGGCGAAGGGTCCTGCGGTTGCTTGGCCTGCTCACCCGATTGCGAGGGTTCTTTACGCAAAATATCACGCGCCGAGACCGTGTCGCAGGCGGGCAATAAGCAAATGACCAGCCCGGCCGCGAGAATCGTGATGAAGTAGGGAACTCTCTTCATGCCCAAACCTAGAGTACAACCTCGCCAAAGCGGAATCACGAAGCATACAAAAAAAAACGGGGAGCCCGTAAAGGCTCCCCGTTGGGGTGGTGGGGTGTCCTCGTCCTTGTTAGAAAGTCACCCGCACGCCGAACTGGAGCTGCCGCATGCCAACGGGGGCGCCGGGGGCGGAATCGGCCTCGATGTCCGTGATCTGGCCGGCGCTGCCGCCGCAATCCACGCAGGTGTTGCCGGGGAAGTTAAGGACAGGATGGTTGAACAGATTGTAGGCATCGAAGCGGAACTGTGCCTTGACGCGCTCGGTGATGGTGAAGGTCTTCGAGACCGCCGCGTCATCGTAGAAGGCATGGGGGCCACGATACGAATCGAAGCCCACATTGCCGATCTGCCCACAACCGGGAAGAGCGAACGGACCGGAGGTCGGGCGAGCCAGCGAACAAGTTTCGAGACCGGTCAGATCGGTCGCCTGTTGAGCTAACGTCTGCGGGTACGCAAGCGCCGCCACTGGCGTGTACCAGAACGTGGCACCATTAACATGAGTAATACCGGTGTGGAGCTTTCCAGCGCCCCGAATGGCGTCAGGACGGCACGGTCCAGCGTCGGTGAGCGTGCCGCACTCCCCAATACTGGGAGTAAACGGAAGGCCAGTGCCGTAGGTTAGCGTGTTGCTTATCTGCCAGCCTCCAATGGCAAGATCCGTGATACGGCCGGCGTCGCTCATGTATTTTTTCCCTTTGCCAATGGGCAGTTCGTAGATCGTGTTGGCCACAAATACTTGATTGCGGTTGAACCCGTTTGGACCCCAGGCTAACTTCTTGTCTACTGAGAAATAGCCGGCATCATATTGATAAGCATGGGAGAAAGTGTAGTGCGCGATGAATTGGAGTCCATAGCTGATGCGCTTTTCCGCCTTAACCTGCAAGGCGTTGTATTTATTGTCGGCGTCATTGCCATAATAGGTGGTGTCCACTGCGCAGCAAGGGGGCGTGGGGTGCGATACTCCCATCGCGTCCGTGAAACTAAATGTTGGATAAGTGAATGCCGGCACCCCATTTAGGAACAAACGACGACGATTCGAGGACGGGCTAAGGGCAGTAAATCCTGCCAGCGAGCAGTTAAACTTCATCGTTACTGGGTCCTTCGTACAAGCGAGGGGGTTGGTGCCGGAGATTACCGCCGGTTCGTTGTTGTTGTAGGACGGGCCGTTGCCCGCAAAAACGTGCGTTCCCTTGTTCCCGATATAGCTGACAGTAAGATTGAGAGTCGGAGTGATTTGACGCTGAACGGTGGCATTCCACTGATCAATAGTGGGCAGCCGCTGAACGAGCGGGCGTGCTCCAGCGGTCGTCAGGCCATCGATGCCGTCGATGGGCAGCGTTCCGCCGGAAATGGCGCCCAAGATTGGCGCAAAGTTAAAGGGCGTCGGGCCTTGGTTCAGAGTGAAAATCGCGCTGCGATTGTTTGTTGCGGCGGTATTAAAGCTGGTATCCGAAAGGTCCTGGCGCGCGAGAACCGGCAAATTCTGGGTGACGACGTGGCCGAAGTTCGAGCCAAACACGCCGATGTCGAAGCCACGCCCGTAGCCCAAGCGCATGACTGTCTTGGAATCGAATTGATAGGCAGCGCTCAGGCGCGGCGCAACCGCTTTATAAGTATTGGCCACATTTCCATTCGAGGCGACACCACCGAAGCCGGCGACTTTGATCAGTCCGTTTTCCAGATTAGCAAAACCGCCGTTGCCCTTGGCGTTGACGGTTTCGGGGAAGTAGATTTCCCAGCGGACGCCGTAGGTCAGCGTCAATTTGGGGCTGATGCGCCAGGAGTCCTGAACGTAAGAAAACCACCGCTTCTGGCGCTCGGCGGCGTTCAAGGACACGCTAACGTAGCGCTGAAACGAAGTAACGTCTCCGAGAAGGAATGTGGCCAGCGCCAGGCCATTGGACCCCGCGTTCCCGGTGCCTTGCTGATCGAAAAACAGGATACCGGCGCGGTTCTGGTCGCTGGGTACGCGAAGGTTTTCCGCAAAGCGAAAGTCCGTGCCGAACTTGATGGTGTGGTTGCCGTGGCTGAGCGTCCAGTTGCTGACCCACTGGAACTGCTGTTCGCTTTCGGTCAAGGGGCAGTTGCAACGGGCGGGGCTCAAACCATCACCGAAGCCAAAGGAACCATCAGAAACGTTACTGCCCAGAGCGCCGTTCGGGTTATTTCCGCCGTTGTTGTTGAACTTGAAGGCCGAAAGCCCGCCGGTAGTAGGCGGGCCCTGGATAGTTCCAGTAGTGCAATTTGTTGGGGCGCCGTTCACCGTCTGGATCTTCGTGCTATTCAGACAAGGAAACCCGAGCGCATCCATCGACGCGGTGCCTTGGTCGGGGTACGCCGTTTTCGGGTTGTATTTGAAGTATCCGAAACGGAAGTCCGTCAGCAACTTGGTGCCGAGCGGTTTTGTGAAGCCGGAAGCCAAACTGTAGTTGTGGACGGTGGAACTGCCGCCCAAACCGCCGGGTCCAAAACCCGCTGATCCGAGAGGCCCGAGGCCGCCTGCGCCGGAAAGGGAGAAGTAGTCGAGGCTAAAGCGGCCAAAGACCTGATAGTTACGGGGCGCGCTGTAGTCGATGCGGGTGTCAAACGAGTTTTGCTTAAAAGGGCCTGAGCCATTGGCCACAAAATTGTTATTAACATCGCTGGACCTTGGAGTCGGAAATAACGCGAGGACATTCCCTACATTCTGGCCGATCATGCCGATGGGTATCTTATTACCCGCGAACGGCGCCCTACAGTTGCCGGATAGCAGTGCCGCAGCCCTATTGGTCGGGGTATCGAAGCAGGGACTAGTTGCAACAAGGCTGGGTACAAAAGTTCCAGGCTGATAGACTTGGCCGCTAGGCACACCAGCCACCGGGGGTCCAAAGGCATTTAGATACTCGCCCAAATTACAGAACCCGACGGTATCGCTCGCACCGTTTGTAGCGGGATTGCAAGTTTTCACTACTTCTGTTGTTGGGACCGTGTAAAGATTACTGATGCCTGACGTTTGGTTTGTGCCCTGGTAGTCCCCAAAAACGAACAGTTTGTTCTTGATGATCGGGCCACCGACCGAGCCACCATATTGCTTCCAAACCGCTGAGGGGAGAGCGACCCCAGGTTTGTTCAAGAAGGGGTCGCGCGCTTGCTGCGCGCTGTCTCGGTGGTAGTAGAAACCGCTCCCGTGGAGTTCGTTTGAGCCGGACTTGGTCTGCACTCGAATCACGCCGGAAGTCGCCTTGCCCGATTCTGCGTCGTAATCCTGCAGAGCGATCTTGGTTTCGGCGACGGCGTCGAGGTTCGGGTTGACTACGATGATTCCCAGAATTGGGTCTTGGTTATCCGTGCCGTCTAACTCGAAGTTGGTGCCCGAGAAATGCTGCCCATTGACGTTGATCTGGCCTCCGCCCTGAGGATTCTCCGTGGCCGCGTGGTTGAACCCGGGTAATTTCTGCGTGCCCGGTGACAGCAACTCGAAGCTGGTGAAGTTGCGGTTGAGCACCGGCAGGTCTTCGACGTACTTCTGGCTAAATTCCACATCCACGTCGGCGCGGTCGGTTTGGAGCTGAGGGATGTCGCCTGTAACTTCGACGGTCTGGGTCACCGCGCCAACCTGAAGCTGAGCGTTGATGTTAGCTGCGCTGTCGGCTGAAACGCTGACACTAGGTATGTCTACAGTTTTGAATCCAGGCGCCTCAACGTGTACTTTGTAGGTGTCGGGGATCAAGTGGGTGACGGAGTAGTTCCCGCTTTCATTGGTCGTCGTATCATATGTGAAACTCTTGGTCGTGGAAGTCACCGTAACCTTGGCTCCCGCGACCACATTCCCTTGCGGATCTGTTACCGTCCCGATGATGCTCCCAAACACCGCCTGCCCCAGAGACGTCGTGGCGCAAATCCCGAACACAAGACAAAGAACCAAAACGCAACCCATAATCGCTTGCTTTCTCATCACACCCCTCCTCAGGACCCCTGCCTATCGATTTCGTTGTGAACCTGAATTTTCCACGAAAAGTATCCGCTTGGCCTCCCAGCTTGGTTTAACACCAGCCCCACCTCTCAGCGCGCTTTTAATGCAGCGGGGTAGTCGTCAAAGTGAAATTGGAAAATGCGGAAACTCGTTAAACCAGCTTGCTCGTAGCGAACAGCCCCCAAACTCCTCGACCTTGTGTCGCCTCGCTGCCCACGCCAAGACCCTTCCCAAGGATCCATCTCTCTCGTCCTCAATGAAGAGAGAGACGCGCGCACCCGAACCCCGGGCAACGTGGAATTTATGATGGCTTCTATCAGTTTTTCGCGTAACGTGAAAAGTCTCGGAGAGTCTGATACTGTTACGCAGGGTAAGCTCTTCTTTCACAAAGGGATGCGCAGTGCGTTACCTTGGTGTTACAATGCGTCACGGCGGTCCCCCATGACTGAGCAAGCTCAGCATCTCAGGCAAATCGAAAAAATCCTCGGCAGCCATGCTCTCCATGGCTCGGAGTCTCTGTGCAAGCTGCTTCGCTATCTTTCGACTCTTTCTCTGGATCATCCCGGCGCCTCCCCAAAGGAGTACCAGATTGCGACCGAGGTTTTTGGACGTCCGAAGGACTTCGATCCGCACGTAGACTCCATGGTGCGAGTCCAGGCTGGACGTCTCCGAACTAAGTTGGCGGAATATTACACTTCGGAAGGCGCTGAGGACCCCATCCTAGTTGAACTGCCAAAAGGCACCTACGCCCTCACTTTCCATCCCAGGACTCCGAATCACTCGCGGCACAACGGTGGGGCGGCCGCCGAAGTGGCAGCCGCTTCCCTCCCGCTTGGCCGCCCCTCCCGGGGATGGCTTGCTGCCCTGGTCATTTTCGCGCTGGTTCTTACGGCGATTGTGGCTGTCGCCACCGATCGCCTCCTCGTGCGCAGAATCGGCTCGGCGCACGCTGCCAATGAAACTCCCGAAGCGCCTTTGGCATTACGCATTTTCTGGAAGGGTTTCCTCACCGGCCCTCAGGAGCCATGGGTGATTTTCAGCAATGCCGCGTTCGTCGGCCACCCGGACACCGGAATGCGCTACTACAACGCCGCCCGTGATGCCCGTACACCCACTCTCGATCATTACACCGGGGTCGGGGAAGTTCTTGCCGTTCATGCTCTGGACAAGGTCTTCAGCGCCCTGCACCAAGATCTTCGCGTCAAGCGGGGGAGCCTCTTCACGCTGGACGACGCGAAAAACAACGACCTCATCTTCATCGGCTCCCCCTCTGAAAATCTCACACTTCTCGACATTCCCGGCACCAAAGACTTCTTGTTTCAAATGGTCACCGCCGGAATCTCCCGGGGCAGCGTTGCCATTATCAATGCGCACCCGCAACCCGGAGAGCCAAAGGAGTTTCTAAGGACTCCGACAGATGAACCTCTGACCGAAGATTATGCTGTCATTGCTCTGAGGCGAGGATTGGATGCCACTCATTCGGTCCTGATTCTTGCTGGCGCAACGACCATCGGTACCCAGGCCGCCGTCGAGTATGTTTGTCAGCAAAATTCGCTCGAAGAGCTGCTCCTGCGCCTGTCTGTTTCGAATTCCGGAGAATTAAAACCGTTCGAAGCGGTGATTCGCGTGAAAGTAGCCCGTGGAGTGCCGGTGGGCACGGAACTTGTCGCGCTCCATAAGGGTCCTGCTTAGTCACCCTCGGTCGTTCTTTTCTATTTTTTTTCAGCGGCCGGAGGGATAAGCCGGGGGTCGAGACTGGCAGCCTTCTGAAATTCCTTCTGCGCTTCTTCCAAATGTCCTTGCTGGCGTAAAGCCAGCCCCAGCTCAAAGTGCGCGGCCGCAAAGTTCGGCGCCGAATGAATCGCCGTTCGAAATTGCGAGATCGCGCCTTCGATGTCGCCGACTTTGAAAAGGCGCCGCCCGGAATTTGTGGCAAACAGCGCCGCCTGCTCGCTTGTTTTCTGTTTGGCGATTTCGGCTCCGGCGCGGCCTTCCGCTGCCGCTCCTTCCGTATCGCCCAGTTGACGCAGCACCGCGGCGAGCGTCGTGTGTGCGCCCGCGAACGCCGGCTGGATTCGAATCGCTTCCCGCAGCGCGGCCGCCGCGTCCGCCAATTCGCCCTTCTGTTTCAGTACTGTTCCCAGCGTGTAATACGCCTCGGCATAATCCGGTTTTGCGTGAATCGCTGCGCGCAATTCCTCCGCCGCCGCCGCGAAATCTCCTTGCTGCCACAGCGTCACACCCAGCGTGTAATGCGCATCCGGTTGAGAGGGATCCAGCTCCTCCGCCTTGCGAAATTCCGCTACTGCTTCCGGAAGTTTGTCCTTTAATTTAAGCGCGAGCCCCAGATTGTAGCGCAGCGTTGCATCCTGCGGAGACAGTTTCAGCGCTTCCTGGAGTTCGTCCATGGCGGAGTCGAAATCGGCCACTTGCAGATAGGCCGCCGCCAGATTCCCTCGGTACCCGCTGTCATTAGGACGCAGCCGGAGCGCCGCTTGAAATTCCGCGATGGCCCCCCGCCCGTCTCCGCTCTGCAAATACGCCAGCCCAAGATTATTGTGCGTAGCTGGATTATCCGGCTGCGATTTCACCGCTTGGCGAAACGCCGTGACGGCTTGCTCCACTTCCCCGTTGCGCTGCAGCAGCAACCCCAGGCTGTTCTGCGCATCGGGATAATCAGGCTTCAAGGCGACGCAGGCTTGCAGCTCCCGAATGGCCGCCTCCGTCTCTCCTCTGCTTCGCAGTACTTGTCCGAGGTAATAATGAGCGTCCGCGTTTTCGGGGTCCAGTTCTACGGCCGCTCGAAGATGCTCGCTGGCCTCGTCCCGCGATTTCTCCTGAAAGCGCAAGACGCCGAGATGAAATTGCGCTTCTGCGAAATTGGGCTGCAAACGCAGAGCTTCCAAGAATTCTCCTGCCGCATCTTGAGAATCTCCCTTGTGTACCAGCACGGTGCCGAGTTCATCGTGCAATTCCGGCCGCTGCGGCTCGAGTTCGATGGCCTGGCGCAATTCGATGATCGCGCCTTCATAATCTTTGGAAAAATCCAGCACGCGCCCCAGCGTATGGTGAATTTCAGAATCGCCGGGAGCCAGCCGCGCTGCTTCCCGCGCCTCGCGCAGCCCGCCGCTCACGTCTCCCTTTCGAACGAGTGCATTCGAAAGATTCATGTGCGCCAGCGCGAAATCGGGCTTGATTTTCACTGCGGTCCGGAAATGGCTGATGGCGAGATCAACTTCACCCTGCGCCAGCAGCACCCAGGCGAGCGAGTTATGTCCCTCCGGACTTTGCGGCGCAAGCTGCACGACTTTTTCGAAGCGCGCGCGCGCGGAAGCCAGGTCGCCTTTCTGAAGCGCTGAGAGTCCCTCCTGGTAAGCGGCCGTCGCTCTCGAAGTCGCATCCCCGCGGGGCGTACGCGGCGATTGCGCACCCCACAGCACAGTCGAAGGAATAAAAAATGCCAGTGTAAGGATTCGGCGTCGGACGGCAGGCATCCGAAAATGAACCAAAGATAATTTCACGGGCAAGAGACTCGGAAAAGCTACACCAAAAATACTAACATGTTTATCCGAGTGCCCGGTGCTGTTCGAAAATTCATCGCGATTTCGTCGTAGATTTGACCCCGGACTCACCGGACTTTAGTATCCTTGGAGATTGATGACTTTTCATTCCTCGTTGCACCGGTTTTCCTGGCTGGGACCATCGGCCCTGTTTACGCTTTGCTTTGCCGTTAGCCCATTTGCCATTCCCGATCATCCGGCGAAGCCGAATGCCAAACCGATCGCTCATTTTACTGACGTCGCGGAGAAAGCCGGGCTCACCGCGCCCGTCATCTTTGGAGGGGAAAATACAAAGAAATACATCATCGAAACGACCGGTACCGGCGTGGCGATCTTCGATTACGACAACGATGGCTGGCCCGACATTTTCATCGTGAACGGGACGAAGCTCGAAGCTCCACTGAGCGGGAAATCGCCGACAAGCCATCTTTATCACAACAACCACGACGGCACGTTTACCGACGTCACTGAAAAAGCCGGCCTGACTCACACAGGATGGGGGCAAGGCGTTTGCGTCGGCGACTACGACAACGACGGTTTCGAAGATTTGTATGTCACCTATTACGGCAAAAACGTTCTCTACCACAACAATGGAGACGGCACGTTCACCGACGTGAGCGAAAAGACGCACGTTGCCGGCAGCGGAAAGGCTTGGGGCACGGGTTGCGCGTTCGTGGACTACGACCGCGACGGCAAACTCGATTTGATGGTCGCGAACTATGTGGACTACGATTCGGCGACCGCTTTCACGCCTGGCACCCAAGCCTCCTGCATGTGGAAGGGCGTTCCCGTGATGTGTGGCCCGCGCGGCCTGCCGTGGGGAAAAAACATCCTCTATCACAATCTCGGCAACGGCACGTTCGAGGACATTTCCACCAAAGCGCACATGGATCAGACCAATGGGCATTACGGCTTCAGCGTGTCCACGCTGGACTTCGACAACGACGGCTGGCCGGACATGTTCGTCGCCTGCGACAGCACCGCTAGCATCCTCTACCACAACAATCGCGACGGCACGTTTACCGATGTCGCCGTCATTTCCGGCGCGGCCTTCAACGACGACGGCCGGGAACAGGCCGGCATGGGTTCGACAGTTGGCGACTACGATGGCGACGGCCGGCTCGATATTTTCAAGACAAACTTCTCCGACGACACTTCCACGCTCTATCGCAACAACGGCGACGGCACCTTTGACGACAAGACGTTACCCGCTGGTTTCGGCTTGAACACGCAATACCTCGGCTGGGGCGTCATGTTTCTCGATTTCGACAATGATGGGTGGCCGGATTTGTTGCTCGTCAACGGCCACGTCTACCCGGAAGTGGACAGCCAGCACCTCGGCAGCAGTTTCAAAGAACCGAAGATCCTCTACCACAATAATGGCAACGGAACTTTTGCCGATATCTCCGCCGGCGCCGGGCTAGCCATCACCGCGGTGAGTTCTTCTCGCGGTCTGGCCATCGGCGACTTGTGGGATGACGGCCGCATCTCCGCGGTAATCAGTAACATGAGCGCGCCGCCGTCTCTGCTCGTCAATGACTTGCGCAACGGGAATCATTGGATTGCGTTCCGTACGATAGGAACGTCCTATTCTTCCGAATCGAAAGGAATGAGAACGAGCCGCGACGGCATCGGCGCAAAGATCACCATGAAAGCGGGCGCCCGCACTTTCGTTGACGAAGTGCGCAGCGGGTCGAGCTACATCTCGAATAGCGACATGCGCGTCCACTTCGGCCTCGGCTCCGCCAGCAAGATCGATTGGGTGCAGGTCCGCTGGCCCAGCGGGCTTGTAGAACGCTTCGAAAATCTGCGTGTTGATGCCATCCACACCGTCAAAGAAGGCTCCGGCGTGCCTGCTGGAACAACAGAGAAAAAACCCGAGCAGCGGTAAGGTAACGAATGAAGAATCGGCCCAGGCATGTTCACCCGCTCCCATTGGCTCAGTTCCAGATGATTTGAAGGGGTCGCAAGGCTGATCTGAAAAGCCATTCTTCCCCACATCTGGGGGGCGCCCCTGCGCGCTAGCGCGGCTGGAATCATGATCAGCTGCGCTGTGGCGACAAACGCGAGTACCATGCGACCGAGGGTGGGCAACTTCTTTGGGCAATACAGGAAAACTACAATCGCGGCAAAAAAAAGAAGCACCAAAAACGGCGAGCCCGCCGGCTCCTCTTGCGATTTACTTACCGGCTTAAGAGTACTCGACCCCCTCAGCACGCGGCTTCACTCCAGTTTCTTCCATTCCCCGGTCTCTGGATCCCTGACCTTGAATTCTCCGCCCTCGATCTTTCCTTCCTGGATGGAAATCCCCGTATATCCTCCATCTTGCTCGCGTTCCCTGAGCCATCCCGTCCCATCGCACAAATGAGGGCATTTCTCGAAAAACATCGCCTGCCCGTTGTAGTGGCCTTTGTGCAACGGGCACATTCGAGTGCGCAGCGGCTCTTTGGCAAAGAGGAGCCGACCCAAGAGGTTCGATTTCCGTATGTCAATCCTCATGTGATTCAGGGACTTGAAGTACGTTTTGCCGTGCGCCAAGCCTCCCTGCATGAGGGCCGGGTCCGTATTGTTCTTTACGATGCAGTCCATCCAGAGTTCCATCGCCTGGCAAAAGCTGTCCAGGCGCAGCACGGGCTCTTTGTAGAATTGTTCGAGGCGCAGGAGCAACTCCTGGGCCTCTTCCATATTGGAGATCTCTTTTTTCTCCATAGGTGGTGTCCTTTCGGGAAGCTCGCTCGACGGTTAAATCCTCAAAAGCCAGGATGCCAACTTGCGAGATCATCTGGTTACTGGATAAGTCGGGTGACCACAGGATGATAACTGTCGGAAAATATTCTTAACAGTAGGTATTAGAAGAGTCTCCGCCCCCGAAAACAGAGGGTTGGGCACCCAAATTCATCTTAGGATTTGTGGTCCGGGCCACCCGACCGGCGAGGGCAATTCCACTCGTGCGATTTGCGTGTTACAAGCAATTAAGGTCACGGGATCAGCGTTTTGCGGAGCAACCTCGCGGACCGAAGCTGGCCAGCGCTTGGGTCTCATCCTCAAAGGCCGGAATCATGTCCAGGAGATGGATCGCCACCATCACCTCCCGTACGTGGCCGCGCGGACGCAGCAATTTCAGGTCACCACCCTGACGTCTAAGGGAGACATACGTACTTACGATGGCGCTGACGCCAGAACTATCCACTTGTGTCAGGTCTGCCAGGTTCAGCAAGAGCTTGCGCACGTCGTTGGCCACCAGTTTTTGCAAATGGCCGCTCAGCAGCTCGCTTTCACCGCCAATTGTCGATCTTCCCAGAAGATCTAGTATGGTGACATCATCAGATTCCCGGATTGAGATTTGAAGACCCACCATGGCCCCTTGCACCAGTTCATCTTTGCGGCACGGATTTCACTTACGTCCCGGCCCGCAGCGGGAGCCCATCGGAGATTATATTCCTTCCGGCTGCAGTTTACCGGCTCAGGGATATGTGAGTTACGGCGACCGTAAGTTCCTCGGGACGAGGTTCGCGAATGGTAGCTCCTGACAGGTCGTGAGGCGAGCGAGGGATTCGTTACAAGAGCTGGAAAAACGAAAGCGATAGTGGTGGTGTTGAGGGGAACAGTATCGGATAAGGGGGGCGCGGAGAGGGGGGAAGGAACGGGGAGGACACAGACTGGAGTCTGTGCTAATTGATGACCTAGAGAGATGCCTGATGGGAGCGCGGACTCTCCGTGTAGTGGAACCTGAAGACGACGCACTCACGCGAAAATCGACTTGCCCTTTAGCGAAGAGAGATTTCTCGCTTCGCTCGAAATGACGGCGATGGGGCGGCTGGTGTGGAAGGCTAAAAAAAAATCGAGGGCGCAACTGCCGTCAGGCCGCTGCGCCCTCTAAACTGAGCTGCAAAGTTTCTACCCTTCCGATTCCATCTGGCGGCGCAACGTGCGGTTAAGCTAGTCGCGCCTTCCCGACGGAACCGAAAAAGCTTCGCGCTTCGCAGTTCAATTTCGCGGCGCAACCGCCGTTAGGCAAGCTGCGCCCTCTAAACTGAGCCGTACACTTTCTGACCCTTCCGAAACCGGTTGGTGTCGCAACCCGCCGTTAGGCTAGGCGCTCCTTCCCGACGGAATCGAAAAGGCTGCGAGCTTCGCAGTTCAATTTCGCGGCGCAGCGTGCGGTTAAGCTTGCTACACCTTCTAAACTGAGCCGTAAAGTTCTTCAGCTTCCGGTTCAATCTGGTGCGGAAGATAAGGCTTCTTGTTTTCGGCGTCAATCAAATTGTGAGCGAAACGTTGTGCAAATCTGTGGACGGGTGTGCAAAAAAATCAGACGGGAAAACAAGGAGAAATAAGAGAGAACTAGAGATTAGCAAGTCGTGCTGGTATTAATTACTCCGAACGCGCGATGGGAGCTTCGGCGATGCCGATGAATTTATCCGCGGCGCCGTAGTAGAAGAAGTAGCGATTCCCTTTCAGGACAAATCCCTCGATGAAAACGACGTTGGGCACCTGGCCGACTTTTTCCCACTCTTTTTCGGGGGAGAAGATGGGAGCGTCGGAACGGTAGAGGAGCTTGCGGGGATCTTTGCGGTCGAAGACGGCAATAGCAGCGCGATAGACGAGAGAGTCGTCGGCGGCGTTGTAGATGAGGACGATGCCGCGAGCAGTGAGGATGGGCGGAGGGCCGGGCTCGACGACGCGGGAGTCAAACTTGCCGGGTCGGCGGGGAAGAACCGGCGTCGGTGTGGCTTCCGTCCAGTGAATCAGATCCGTGGACCACGAGAGGCCCATCTGGTCGGTCTTGTCCGCGGCGGTGCCGAGCCAGTACATCCAATACTTGCCATCGATTTTTTCGGGGACGATGGCGCCGGATTTGGTCCAATCCTTGTTCCAATTGCCTTTGTAGGCGGGGAGAATCACGCCCTTGCGATCCCAATGGATGAGGTCTCGGGAGGTGGCGAGGCAGAGTTGCGCGTCTTTTCTATTGTAGCCGGTGTAGGTGAGGTAGAAGGTGTCGCCGAATTTCTGGAGGCGGGGGTCTTCGACGCCACCATCCTTCTCATAGTCGGTCTCTGGGGACAATACCGGCCGCGGGCGGCGAGTGAAGTGGATACCATCACTGCTCTCAGCGTAGCCAAGTCGCGAGGTGCCGACGGAGTCTTGCGCACGGTACAACATTACGAATTTTGGCGGATAGGACGCGTGCGGCGCGCCCTGGAAGTATTCGCGCGTCGCCGGTACATAAACAACGGTGGGATTGAAGGTGCCGGCGGATTCCCAGGTCTTGCCTAGCGGAGAGAGGATGGGTTCGTCGGAGGCGCGGGTCCAGGGGCCGAAGGGAAGGTCGGCGGTTTGCGCGGCGAAGGCAAGCGAAGCGGCGAGGGCAAGCAACCCGAAGGTTAGGAGCCAGCCAACGCGATGAGAATCGTGCAGCATGCGGAAAGTGTACGCCAGGATGATGACAAGAGATATTTGTTCTGATCGAAGAAAGCGAAAAGCACGGGGTCTGAAGACCCGCCACTACCGGGAAAGAAATTCATTTTGGCGGAGTGGCGGGTTTGGGGGATTTGGGAGGATCGAATTGCATCGTGCGGATGATGCCTTCGCCTTCTTTGACGAAGATGACTTGGTTGGGCTGGATGTCCTTGAGCGTTTCGACGAGGCCGCTGGGCCAGCGGATTTCGAGTAGCTCGACTTTTTCGGCTTTGCCGATGCCGAAGTGCAATCGCAAATCGTTTTGCGAGAAGTAGCCGCCGCCACTGCGGACTTCGTCGATCTGAGGATGGAGAGTTTTTTCGCCGGGAAGATGCGTGATGCACTTGAGGCGGGCGCCGATGCCGCTGCGATTGGATTTCGTGCCGATGGTTTTGATTTTGATCCAGTTGTTGCCGGTGCGGGAGTCGCAGCGGAGAAGCTGGGGGAAATCGTTGACGGTGTTGACGACTATGTCGAGGTCGCCGTCGTTGTCGAAGTCGCCGAAGGCGCAGCCGCGCGCGGCGACGGGGGCGGAAATGCCGGGACCGGCGCCGTTCGAAACGTCGTCGAAGCGGCCGTTGCGAAGATTTTTGTAGAGCAGCTTGCGCTGCGGGTACCCGGCTTCGGTCTTGAGCTGCTCGACTTCGGGGTAGACGTGGCCGTTGCAGAGGAGGATGTCCGGCCAGCCGTCGTTGTCGAAATCAAAAAAGCCGCAGCCCCAACCGAGATACAGCGTGTATTTGCCGAGGCCAGCTTGGAAGGTGGTGTCTTCGAAATTGGCCCCGCCGAGATTGTGGTAGAGCGACGGCGTGTCACCGGCGAAATTAGTTTTGACGAGATCGAGATTGCCGTCGAGGTCGTAATCGGCGGCGGAGATGCCCATGCCGGCCTGGGGCTTGCCGTCGGCGCTGAGCGCACAGCCCGCTTCGAGAGCGACGTCCGTAAAAGTGCCGTCTTTTTTGTTCTGGTAGAGCGCGCTAGCTGTGGAATCGTTGGCGACGTAGATGTCCGGCCAGCCGTCATTGTCGAGATCAGCGGTGAGGACGCCGAGACCGAAAGTGCCGTTGGCTTTGAGGATGCCGGATTTTTCGCTGACGTCGGTGAAGGTACCGTTGCCGTTGTTGTGATAAAGAATGTTTTTGCCACCGGTGAGGCCGGGAGGGCCGCAAGCGACCATGACGCCTTTGTAGAGACAGGGGCCGGATTCGGGCACGGGAGCGGTTTTCAGATCGAGGTCAATGTAGTTCGCGACGAAGAGGTCGAGGTGGCCGTCGCGATCGTAATCCACGAAAGCGCAGCCGGTATTCCAACGCTTCCCAGTGCCTGCGACACCGGCTTTTTCGCTGACGTCGGTGAACGTGCCGTTGCCGTTGTTGTGGTAAAGGACATTCTTACCGAAGTACGTGATGAAGAGATCGTCGAAGCCGTCGTTGTCGTAATCGCCGACGCAGACGCCCTGGCCCCAACCGGAATGAAGGAGGCCGGATTTGGCGGTAATGTCGGTGAAGGTGCCGTCGCGATTGTTCTTGAAGAGATGATTGGCGGGTTCCTGGCCGGCGGCGAAGCCTTCGAGGCGCGTGCCGTTGACGAGGAAAATGTCGAGCCAGCCATCGTTGTCGTAGTCGTAGAAGGCCACGCCGCAGCCGGTGGTTTCGAGAAGGTATTTGTTCTTGTGCTCGCCGCCGAAAATGGTTTTGGCGTTGAGGCCGGATTCGCGGGCGATGTTGAGGAAGGTTACGCCGAGATCGCTTGCGGGAGCGGCCCCAGCTTGCGAAAGGAAGGCAGGCATCCACTTTTTCGGGAGCGCGAGGGCGAGCACTTTTTCGAGCGGGAGCACGAGCGCGGAACGGCTGAGCGATTGGAGAAACGCGCGGCGAGTGGCGGACAAAAGAAGCGATACCTTTCCCAGCGAGCGCCGTGCTAGAATCCGGCGCTTTCCTTTATAGTAAGGCCAACGAGGCATTGCAAGCACACGACGCAGCGGGGGCCGACCGAATGCACAGCATGCCGGGTATTCCTGATCATTGCTGGAAACTAACCGAATCGCGATGGATCAGGCGAATGAGCGCCTTGGCCGCAGGTGCAGCAATCGCCGGATTCTGCGCACCCATCGGGCGGAGCCAGCGAACCCCTGAAAAGCCGCGCCAGCTTGAGCTTTCGCGGACAGTACGGCCGTGGGAATTTCTGCCAGTGCCGGGAACGCGCGCAGGGCTGCTGGGGAGTGAAACCGGGCGGATGGAAGCGTGGGTGTATCCCCTGAAGATTTTCCGCGAATTTCATCTGAATTTTCATACGGAAGGGCGCGTGCTTCCGGCGGAATCGCTGGCGCGAACGCTGACAGTGCGGCCGGAATCGGCGACGATTCTCTATGCGGGCGATACTTTTACAGCGCGGGAGACTTTCTTTGTTCCGGTGAAGGAACAAGGAGCCGTGGTTTTTCTCGACGTGGAAACGGAACAGCCGCTGGAGATCGAGGCGGCGTTCCATCGCGATTTCCAATTGGAATGGCCGGCGGCGCTGGGGGCTACTTATTCGGAATGGAGTGCGGGGCAGCGCGCGTTTTATTTTGGCGAGGAACAAAAGAAATTCGCGGCGCTGGTCGGTTCGCCGACGGCGGCGGAGCCGCACTCTGAATTTCAGACGAATTACGCCGAATCGCAGGAAAGCTCGTTTCGGCTGGGACCGACCGCGAAGGGCAAAGACAGGAAGTTGATTGTGATTGCGGGCTCGATGGAAGGACGAGCGGCAGCAGAGAAAACCTATCAGCATCTGGCCTCGGATTACGCGGAATTGTTAAAGGATTCTGCGGAGTATTATCAAGACTATTTGGACAAAACCGTCAGCCTGGAGCTACCAGATCAACAACTGCAACAAGCCTACGATTGGGCGCGAGTGAGCGTGCTGCAAGGACTGGTAACGAATCCCACCCTGGGTACGGGACTGGTGGCGGGATACCGCACGTCCGGTACGAGCCAGCGGCCCGGGTTCGCGTGGTATTTCGGGCGGGATTCAGAGTGGTCGTCGTTTGCGCTGAATGCCATGGGGGATTTTGCGACCACCCGCGCGGGACTGGAGTTCATCGGAAAGTTTCAGCGCGAAGACGGGAAAATTCCGCATGAAATTTCACAGGGGGCGAGTTTCGTGAACTGGTTCAAGGATTATCCGTACGCGTATGCGTCGGCGGACGCGACGCCGCTCTATATCATCGCGATGGAGGATTACGTCAGACAAAGCGGCGACGCGGGATTCGCCAAAGAAAAATGGACGAATGTGCAGAAGGCGTATGATTTTTTGAAATCCACGTATGATGCGCGCGGGCTGCCGCAGAATCTCGGCGTGGGACACGGCTGGGTGGAAGGCGGGCCGCTGCTGCCTGTGAAGACGGAATACTACCAGAGCGGGTTGGGAGCAGAGGCGCTGCGGGCGCTTTCGAATCTCGCTCAGGTGACCGGCCAGGAAGAGCTAAGCAAAACGCTCGCGAAGGAGTTTGAGAAGCAGCGAGGACTGGTCAACGAAAGCTTCTGGATCGGAAACAAAAAGCGATTCGCTTTTGCGCTGGACAAAAACGACAAGCAAGTGGATGAGCCGACCGTGCTCGCAACGGTGCCGATGTGGTTTGGCCTACCCGGCGAGGCCGATGCGGTTCCGATGATCCAGCAATTGGCGGGAGCAGATCATCAAGCCGATTGGGGCATGCGCATCATTTCGAGTCGCTCGCCGCTTTTCAGCGGAGGCGGCTATCACTATGGCTCGGTATGGCCGCTGTTCACAGGGTGGGCTTCGATGGCGGAGTATCGCTATCATCAGGCATTTCCGGCGTACGCGAATCTCCGGGCCAACGCGCTGCTTGCGCTCGATGGGTCGCTCGGACACGTCACGGAAGTTCTTTCAGGAGATTATTACCAACCACTTTCGACCAGTTCGCCGCACCAGATCTGGTCGGCGGCGATGGTGGTGAGCCCAATTTTGCGTGGCATGCTGGGGCTGGAGACGGATGCAATCCGCCGCAGCGTGAGATTGGCCCCGCATATTCCGGCGAACTGGACACGGCTTGGCATCGAGAATGTACGTCTGGGCAAGGAAACACTGACGTTCAATTACAGCAAGACCGGCGAGGAAATCACGCTGGGGGTTGGGCTAATTCCAGGGAGTGAAGAGTGCTCCTTGGAATTTCGTCCGGCGATCAGCCTGCGAACCAAAGTGCAGACGGTGGAGTTAAATGGGAAGGCAATTCCTTTCCAGGTAGAGACGCGCGCTGATGATCAGCACATCGTGGTGCAGTTTCCAGTCAAAACGGGAAAGTACAATTTGCGGATTCGGCTGTCGAATGATTTCGGCCTGAGCGAAGAATCCAGTTTACCGGCGCTCGGAAGAGAGAGCCGAGGGCTGCGGGTGCTTTCGGAGATGTGGTCGGCTTCGAGAGATCAACTTGCGTTGGAGGTCTCGGGACAGGCGGGAAGTGAATATTGGCTCAGCGTATGGAATCCGGGGGAGATTCAGAGCGTCGAGGGTGCGGAGTTCAATTCGAATGCTGTGATCCGAATTCGGATTCCGCAAAGCGATGCGGAGCTGTATCCGCACGCTAAGGTGGTTATCCATTTTGCGGCCGGACAGAATAAAGGCAAACCGGCGAAGCATTGAAGAAGCAGGAAGAAAGTGGGTGGTGGATTTTTGCGCGAGATCGTTCTGGCATCCTCCTCGGATGCCCTCAGGATGACAACGCATTTCGTTTTGTGGCTGAGTGTCGCGAGAATCTCGCACTGCCATGCCAGGGAGGAAGAGGCGTGCTTAGAAGAATCTTCTTAGTCGGCGTGTTGATTTTGGGCCAAGGCGTTCTTGCAGGCTGGACGGGAGCCCAGCAGCAGAAGGCCGTCGATGAAAAAGGCCACCAGTGGTGGCAACACGCAGTGTTTTATGAAATTTATCCACGCAGTTTTGCGGACGGCAACAACGATGGCATCGGCGACCTGAACGGCATCGCCTCCAAGCTGGACTACTTGAAGGAACTCGGCGTGGACGCCATCTGGATCACGCCGTGCTTCCCGTCGCCGCAAGTGGATTTCGGTTACGACGTCTCCGACTACGAAGCCATCGATCCGATGTACGGCACGATGAAGGACTTCGATCACCTGGTGAGCGAAGGCAAGAAGCGCAACATACGAGTCATCCTCGATTTCGTCGTGAATCACACCTCGGATCAGCACAAGTGGTTTCAGGATTCAAAATCTTCGAAGACCTCCGAACATCGCGATTGGTACATCTGGCGTGACGGAAAAGGTCCCGGCCAGCCGCCGAACAATTGGCAGTCCACGTTCGGACTTTCCGCATGGAAGCTCGATCCGAAAACAAATCAGTATTATTACCACTATTTTTATCCGGAGCAGCCGGACCTGAACTGGCGCAATCCGGCGGTCGAAAAAGCGATGCTGGACGTGACGCGCTTTTGGTACAAGCGCGGCGTTGCCGGGTTCCGGCTGGACGCCGTGGACACACTCTATGAAGATCCCAAGCTCACCGACAACCCGGTACTTTCAGGCACGGACAAGTACGGCCGGCCGAACATGGAAGAGAAGTACAACAAGAAATTGCCGGAAGTGCACGACGTGATGCGCAAACTTCGCGGCACTGCCGACGAATACGGCTCCGTGCTGATCGGCGAGACGTGGACGAAAAATGTTTCTGAACTGAAGGATTACTACGGCGGGAAGAACGACGAACTGCAACTGCCGATGGACCTGATGATGACGGATTTCAAAGGGCTTTCCGCGGATCAATACCGCAAGCACATCGGCGCCGTGGACGCAGCGGGAGGCTGGCCCACCTACGTGATCACCAATCATGACATCGTGCGCTCCTACACTCGCTACGCCGACGGCGTGCATAATGACGACATCGCCAAAATGATGGCGGCGATGTACCTGACGCTGCGCGGCACGGCCATCATGTATTACGGCGAAGAGATCGGCATGGAGAACAACGACCCGAAGAGCAAGGACGAAGTGCAAGACCCCATCGGTAAGCTAGGCTGGCCGCTGGAAAAAGGCCGCGACGGCGAGCGCACGCCCATGCAGTGGAGCGACAGCCAGAACGCGGGATTCAGCAAAGCAAAACCGTGGCTGCCGGTTCCGCCGAGCGCCAAGACCCACAACGTTGCCAGCGAAATGAAAGATCCAAATTCTGTTTTGGCCTTCTACCGGCAGTTGCTCGCGCTGCGCCATAGCGAACCGGCTTTGCTGGAGGGAGATTACCTGGCGCTGAACGAGAGCGACCCGAATGTGTTCACCTACGTGCGCCGTTACAAGGACGAAGCCATCCTTGTGATGCTCAACATGTCTGGAACGGACCAGCAAGTGAGGCCGGACTTTTCTTCCGCGGGATTCCCCATGCCGAGAGTCAGCGTGCTGCTGACGAGTTTTCACAAGCCGCTCCCACCCACAAGCGGATTCGTGCCGATGGAACCGTATTCCGCCCTCATCGCCAAGATCACGAAGTAACCTGCCTGGAATTGCCGCTTGTGGAGCTACCGGGAAGCTCGCGCAGAGGCGCTTCGTGCGCGTACATTTCCCAGCCAACGTAGCGCGTGACGGCCTCCTGCACCATGGGAGCCACAGTTCCCCTATTAAGTTTAGCGACGGATATCTCGAGTCCCGGAGTACAGTTTTCGGTATTCGGCGTATCGGCGGTTCATGAGTTCTACGTTCTTGGCAATGGGCTCCATTCGGTGAGCGACGCGTGTCACCATTGCCGCTCAAGTCAATTTCATCGATTTAGGACAAGGTACGCGGCAACCAACTCGAAAAGCAATTGTTCCCAATTGCTCCCAAGCATGGCGAAGCTGAACTGAGGCAAAATTAGTGAGTGATTGATTCCGGGCAGATGGTTGGTGGACGTGAGGGGATTTGAACCCCTGACCCCCTGCTTGCAAAGCAGGTGCTCTCCCAGCTGAGCTACACGCCCACAGCGGGAACTTCTATTGATTTTAAAGCATTTGCACCCGTTCGCAAACTCCGAAACACCACTTTTTTGCCCTCTACTGTGTCAGAACTGTGTCAAAGCCCCTGTCGCCAGAGCCCTTGTGTGTCAAAACTCCTGACATTTCGTTGGCTCGGCGATTGATTTTGTCTAATGCTTCCCTCTTCATCTGCAACTTCATCTGCGAATACTTCTTGAACACCTGGGAATCACCTTGACGAAGCATCTGGATGACCCATTCATCCGCTACGCCACCGGCGCTAAGCCGAGTCGCATAAGTGGATCGCAGGTCATAGAGTCTGAAATACGGGACCCCAGCTCTCTTCAAAGCTTTTCTCCACGCGGTTCGTAGGGACCTCAAGTGTCCGTTTTTGTTTAGGTCGCTAGGAAAGAGGAACTCTCCATTCCCAGAGATTGCGACTTGTTCTCGGAACGATTCCAATGCGAGCTTCGTCAACGGGATTTCCGCAACACCATTCGGTGTCTTGGAATCTGGAATCCAGAGGACCGCGTTGAGGAAGTCGATCTGGTCTTTCTTCATCGGAAGTAGTTCGCGCTTCACTCGCAACCCAGTTTCCGCGATGATGCGGATAGCATTCCGCAGGTGCGGTATTGCGTTGTTTTCGATCTGCTGCTGTTCGGACCAAGTAACATAGTGCGGACGGAAGAGCCCTTTGAGTGTTACCGGGAATTCCACCATCGCACAGGGATTCGATGTCAGTAGCCTCTTTCGAACTGCCACGTTCAACATTCGCCGAAGCACTCGGAACTCCTGATGTACCGTTGTGGCCTTAATCAGGCCATGCTCGCGGTAGCCTTTGCTTATTCTCACTCTGATCCGTTGACGAAGTCGCTCACGAAGATACAAATCGATCTCGTCAGACCCCACGTCAATCAGGCGGCGAGTGGCGAAGGCTCTTTTCAAATGCTGAACGCAACGAAGGTTCGCGTGGTGTGTGCCTGGCCGGCGGACGGGTGGTTTCGAATAATTCTCGAGAAAGAAATCCGCCCACTCGCCAAAACTCAGGCTTTCTCCCTTACGAACAACTTGCAAGACATTGCCATCCCTGGCTTCAAGCCTCTTGCGTAATACCTTTTGGGCTTCCTGCCAGTCTTGAGTGAAGGTTGACTCCCTCTGGCGTTTACCGGCTTTATCCCGGTAGCACATCCACCAGAAGCTTGATCCTTCACGCCGGAAGACAATGCCGTCGTGCTGTACTGGTCTACCCATTCTCCATCTCCTGTTTGAAAGAAGCGCGGAATGGTTCGAGGTCCGATTTAAGAAACCGGATATTTCGACCCATCACACGGAGATGGGGAATCTGCTTTCGCTCGACCCAAAGATACACGGTCTGTGGGCTGACTCCAAGAAAATTGGCAGCCTCTCGGACAGTCAAGGGGCGTTCGTCGAGGCTTGTCCCGTTTCGCTTTTCACGCATGGCGAGCAAATCAGTGGTCATGTTAGTTCTCTGGGGTTGGAGTGGGATGTCGCTTCGCCACGGTCAACAGAATTTCCTCGTTCTTCGAGAGCAGCTTGAGCGTTGGTGACCGTCAAGCGAGCGTAGTAGATCGGGTCCGCTTTGTCGTCCCAGCGAAAGTCCGCAATGCGTTGAATGACGGTTTCCGGGTTGTCGCCGCGGGCGAGAGCACGTTTCGCATAAGCCCAATCGCGTTCCGATTGGCTCCGATGACCAGCCGGTCGAGGGCTTCCGTGACCATCACCGAGATAACGCGGCGCTTCGGGCGACTCTTCCGGTACGTTGAAATCTCGGTGGGAATAGACTTTGTCGGTTTGTTGGAGGACTTGAACGACAAACTCCTGGGCAAGCTTTCGGTTGGCGAAGCCGGGCAAACGCAGAACGCGAGTGGCATCGGTGGCGGCAAGATCACCGCCAAAGTAGTTCGCCACGCTGTGCAGAAAAGCCTCCGCCTGCTCGAGGGTAAGACCTTCGATCCGCCAAACGACTTGGTGCTTTCCGGGCGAAGTGTTCAGTACAAAGTTTGGAGGTGGAACCTCCGGGGAACTGCGAATGACTTGTAGCGTCCGGTCGCCGTTTCGGTCGAGGTCCAAATAGACATGGCGAATTTCTTTGAGGTTCTGTTTGGTTCTGGCGTAGGCCCCGTCTTTAACCGGATTCATGCCAATGAAGATGTCGGCGCCCGCCTGATTCTGTTCTAGCAGGGCAGATTGAAACTCGGGGGCCGCAATGATCTCGGCCTTAGTGATTCGCTGAAGGGTGTGACCGAGCCGGCGATTGCGCACAAGGATTGCAACATTGTCGGACGGGCCAAAGAGAGTCAGAACATATTCGGAAGAGGTGAGTGATTTAGGTGTGAAAGGCGACTGAGAGTTCATGGAGACTCCCGTTTCGCCGAGTAAAGGATGCAGTAGTCAAACAGGTCGGCGTCTGCGTCGTAGCTGTTGATTTCAAGCACCTCGGAGATGAACCGACGTCCCGGCCTTCTTTCGACCTGCACAACGACATGGAGCGAATCCGCGATATTGGTCTTGATGGCTCGGTACGGCAGGTCAATCCCACTCTGTAGGACACAGCTTGTGAATCGGGCAAGTCCCTGCTTCGCCGAATTTGCATGAATCGTGGAGAGCGTGCCGGAGTGCCCGGTGTTCAAGAGCTGCAGGAGATCGAACGCTTCCCCACCGCGAATCTCGCCCAAAAGAATCCGATCAGGGCGGTGGCGGAGCGCCGCTTTTAGCAGGTCGCGGATCGATACGGCGGAAAGACCGTTTTGTTCCCGGCGGGCTTCAAAACGGACGAGGTTTCGGTGTGGGAGTTGAATCTCGGCAGTATCTTCAATGAGAAGGATTCGTTCGTCAGGCGGAATGAAACGCCCGAGGCTGGCCGTGAGCGTAGTCTTTCCCGACCCCGTGCCACCGCTGATGAGCAAATTCTTGCGGGAGAGCACGTAGTCTTCGAGACGATTTGCGAGTGCCCGGTCCAGGGTTCCCACGCGGATGAGGTCTTCGATCTCAAAGTGCCGTGCGCTGAATTTACGGATGGTCAGCGTGATACCCGTGAGGCTGCACGGCGGAATGACGGCGGCGACGCGGCTTCCATCCGCCAATCGCGAGTCCAAGATGGGCTTGGCTTCGGAGATGTCGTCGCCGAGACGCCGGGCAATGTTCTTGACGGCGACCATGAGCGAACGCGCGCCGAGCGAAACGCCAGGAACTTCCTGAAGGAAGCCAGCTTTCTCGACGAAGACACGGTCCGGTCCATTCACCATGACCTCGCTGATCGCATCGTCGAGGATGAGATGTTCGATCGGCTTCAAGAAAGGAAGAATTAGTTCGAACCCGTTCATCACAACACTCCTTCGGCCAATTGTGTGAAATAGTTTTTGTTCGGGTCGTTGTAGTAGGGCTTGAGGTAACAGAACATCGGCGGCTTAGGGTTCAGACCGTCGTACGCAATCGTTACGGCCTGCGCGTTCCGAAGTTCCATGAATGTCTTCGTGTCAAAGCGAAAGTCACTTTGGGTGTTGTAGCTCTTGGAAGCGGTGATGTTGGCCCGATGGGAGAGAGCCTTTCCCGTGACCAAACTCACGCGCGCGTTATGGCCGCTTTCGGAAAAGTTGTAGCTAGGCTTGAAGCGGTCTTCGCGTCCACACAGTTCGCTGGCGATGCGCGCGGAGAAATCATCTGAGAGCGTTAGGAATATCTTCGTACGGAAGGTTTGGAGCAACGTCCGCCAGCTATCTCCAGGGAGCGCCGACCGCAGGGAGCTGATGCTTTGCGTGGCAATAATGGGGATGCACTTCGGCTGACGGGAGAGGCTGAAGAATTTCTCGTCGCCAGTGGGATCGTTTTCTCCGACCGTGGCGAAGTGTTGATACTCATCGCACAGGAACAGAACTTGGCGGAAATGGCGCTCGGGATGCGCTTCGATCTCGGGAACGCGATTGACCACGGCGCGTTCGAAATCGAGCTTCATCATGACACCCAGCGCTTTCGCGAGACCGGGATTCATGCCGATCGGGAAATTCAGTGCGCAGACCGCACCACTTTCAATCAGCCAGGAGAACGATGGCAGCGGCTTGCCGAATTCATGATTGGCGTTCTTTTTTGGATCGTAGCACTCGCGTTTCGGACAGAAGACTTTCTTTACTTTCGGGTTGTCGTCGAAGAGAGATAGAAAGACCGAAATGCCTTCGACAATCGACGTTCGCAACTTTGGCTCAATGCGTCTCCAATCGTCATTGAACCATCGCTTTACGGCGTCCAGTTGGTCGAGCCGATCGGGCTCGGCGTACGCCCGGTCCAGAATCAAACGTGCTTCGTGAGGTACGTTGCGGTTTTTGAGGGTCTCGCGCAGTTCGGGGGTTGCTGGCGCGAGGTAACAGTCTTCCTTTGGATCGTGGGTGAACCCGAGGCCAGTGACATCGGCGGTGCGTTCGCCATATACCTTCGGAACGATGACGACGAAATGACGGCCCATGACGATCTCTTCGGCTTCCTGAATTCGTTCCTCAAGCTGTGGAGGAGAGATGGCGCACTCGTAGACATCGAAGAGGGTGACGTAGTCGTAGGCGACCTTATGAAGAAGGATGATGAACTTGACGAGATTGGTGTAGGCCTGCTGCCAGAAGGGCTCCTTTCCCTTGCCGAAAAGGTTGTTGAGAAGCGAGGAGATGTTGAAGGCCAATGCGTAAGCATCGAGGTCATTGTGAAGCGGGTTGTAGCGATACTCGGAATCGAGGCCGATTTCGACATAGTCTTCGCTTCGGCCATGTGTCGTTAGGATGCCTTGGACCTTGCGGCAGAAGTCGCCCTTCACTTCGAGAATCAGCCCGCCGATCCGCTTTTCCTTGTCGTCAGCTCTATAGGCGAGAATCTGCTCGGCGAATGGATACATGCAACCGCTGGTCTTGCCCGAACCGACTGCTCCTAGAATCGCGATGCCCGTGAAGAGTCCGCGCTCGGGAATGGTGAGCCAAAAAGGTGTCTTCGACGGAATCGGTCTGCGTGGGTGATGCACTTCGCCAAGCACAAGGAAAAGGTCCTTTCGTTTGCGCGGGTCGATGTACCGGGGAAGCCGGCCCGGCGTGATGCGCCAGGTTGATCGCAACGTGAAGATGTAGAGCCCGGAGAGTATCGTTGCGTACGCCATGTAGGGCGTCGTGAAGAGGAAGATGCCGTACAGGTACTTGAAACTGAGAAAGACATACGGCGCCCGGATCGAAACAACCCGCAAGAAGACTTGGTCACCGGGAAAGGGGTAGGTATAGAAAAGGTATGCTCCCGTCGCCATCGCTAACAGTGCGGCTAGAAAGATTCGGGAATTAAGAATTCTCTGCATCATCCGCGCCCCTTGGTGTCGGCGAGTTGTGATGCATGTTGAGCGTTACGGCGCTCGTCACGCCATTTCCGGTATTCCTGGTCTCGCCACAACTTCTTGAGCACGGAGTTGACGACGTGGTCCGGGCTGCTGTCGATGAAACGCGCATAGTCATCGAGTAGCTCTCCGACCGAGGCCTCGATGCGGATTTCACGCGGGACGATGACAGCTTGCTTTTTGATCAACGGCATTTTCGATTTCCTCCTGTACTGAAATTGCGGTACTTCCGAAACTCGCTAACCGTGGAAAAAAGGCAGGCACAATTTGTGTGCCGGAGGGCGGGAGCGACCCATGCCTCACTTGGGCGGCGGAAAGCCGAAAAAGTGGGGTCGCTCCCGCCCGATTTGACTTTTTTCCACGGCCTCTTTTGTTTCTGCTCCGGTTCTATCTCGTTGCCGGTCACTGAATTTCCGTCTGCGGAGGTGAAGAACGTGCACCTAAAAAAGTGCAGAGGGTAATTTCTGCGTTCTTCACCCGCTTTCGGGTTCTTCGCCCTCTTGCTCAGCGGTTTTCTTCAACAGGCACGTTCCGAACGTCACAGTCCGTTTGCGTGGATTGCTTCCGAATTCGCGCCAAATGCCGTCCTCGCTAATGCGCTCTCGCTTCCATCCTCGATAGAGCGCTTCGAAGCGTTCACCGGAAAAGCGGGATTGCACCGCGTTGCGGAACAAAAGGTCGGCATCCGTCACTGCGCCGTACTGCTTTTCGTCCCAGGCGCGACGCACCCGAAAATACCGCAACAGTTGGTCGACGATTTGGTCTTCGAGGGGGATCTTTACGAGGGAACGAAAGACTTCCGCAGCTTTTCGGAAGCATGCGTCGGTGCGTGAAGCGTAGACAAATCCGAACTCGGAAAGTTGCCGGAGCAGAGGCAGGTAGGCTTCGAGATGATGCGTAAAGTCCAGAAGGGTGGACACGCCTGCATGGACGTAGGTAAACGTGACCACAGGTGGAAGAGAGGAAGGCTGATCGAGCAGATACATCGGAAACTTGTCCACGAAGTAGCGCAAGGTGGGTCTTGCCTGCGCACTTCCGAGGTAGATCCGAGAAGGAAGGTTATGCCGTTCGAGACCCAAGGTTCCGCAGAAAAAGCGAACCTTTTCCGGCTCCGTTTCGAGGTACTGGTGCTCTGGATGCGCGAGAACGAAATCGAGAATGGCCAAGCGCTTCTTAATGAAGTCGAGTTCGTGGGTACGGCGGTTGCGGATGTTCTCGCGTTCAATCTGCCGGTACAGCCGGCGGGAGAACACGTGATAGACAACGCCACTCTTCGGAAAGCGCTCGACCCGGGCGTGCCGGAGGCTTTGCAATTTCGCCCAGAATCCGGTCGTTCGTTTTCCCCAATGGGCCCCGCTGAATTCTAGAAACTGCCGGGCCACGAAATAGCCCGAGTGAGTGGCCACAAGGTAGAGAAAGCGAGCCTCTGCTTCGCTGTAGCCGAAGGCGACGAGAGCTTCGAGATGGGCCTGGGAAATCTTCATAGTGAAAGGATTTCCGCGATGAGCTCGCGGTCATTCAGAATGCGGCGAAGACGAGGGGCATCGTCGGTGGGACTGTAGAGGGAAAAACCGGCCCGCGCCTTCTCGGAGACTTGCCGCGGCCGGTAGTCGCGCGTCACCAGGTCGAGGTCAACGTGGCGCGGCTCGAGGTCTGCGTTCGCGTATTCGATGCGAAGGTCGGGCAATGGAATCTTGCCGTCGATGACCTGGAGACCGTGCCGCTCGGCAATACGTTCCCGCGATTCATCACCTTCCTCCTGACCGTGAACTTTCACCAGCTCACGGTTCAGATCGCGTTTCAATTCGTAGTCCAAAACAACGCGCAGTGGACGGCCGCCGGCACGCTCAATTCGGGCCGCCTCCTTCTGGTAAAGGTGATATAACGCTGCATCGTGTTCGGCTTCTTTCGGTTTCACCAGGCCGTGGTAGATGGTTTGTTCTTCGGGCAACCGTCCCGTCTTTCGGAGAAGGCGGTGTCCTTGTTTGGTGAGAGCCAGAACGCGGAGGGTCTTTTTCCGAGAGATTTCGATGGTTTTGTCCGTGAGCAAAGACGCCTGTTTGAGCCGCCGAACGTCGCGCTCCATGCGGGCGGCATCGCCGCCGTACGCGTATTTGGCTAGATCGCCGGGCGTCACCACACGAAATGTGCCGATCTCTGCGAGGGAGCGAAGTTCCGACTCGCGGAGCAGATAGGTACGGTCACGGTCGTAGTAGGAGCGCTGGGAATCGAGTCGTTCCGGTTGCAAAGGAGGGCGGCGCGGTTCTCGGGCTGCGAGCTCCGATGGTGCCATGCCGACTCCCTCTGCCCTGTCGTTGCGCTCATCTCGCGCCGGTCGCCGATGACGCGGAGCTGAATCGTGCGGAATAGTGTCCCGCGCATCTTGTGGATCGTAGGAGTACCTATCCCGCGACATCTCAGTGCAACTCCTCTTCCTCGGGTGGCTCAGGGGTTTCGTTTTGCTCGACCTGGAATTGCCTGTCGAGATGCGAGAGCTTGCGTCCGGTATCTTTCAGGAAGAACTTGCGATTGATGGCCAGCGCCGCGCCGAACACGTTGAGAAAGAGCACGGCCAAGGCAACGAGAAGCGTATGCCCGTAGGCTCGAAACAAGACCGTCTTGTACGGCGCCATAAACTTGAGTTCGTCGAGAAGCCAGAAGCCGTAAGCGAGGAGGATGGCAACCGTCAAAAAGAGTGCGTTGGCAATCATTTTGAATCTCCCGGACGTTTCTTGCTGTTTTTTCCATGAAGCTCAATCGTGATTGGGAGCGGGAAGGCAGCCGGACAGCAACGGAGGCCCTCCAGCAGCGCGCCTGGGGTATCGAGGAGCACGGTCGATGGGAAGGGATGTGGCGCACGTTGTGAGGAGGACCACAGGTGGAAGAGAGGAGCGGCGCGCGGAGGTTGGGCGGATGTTGCCCGGTGCCGGACCGCGACCTCTGCTCCTCGGACTGGCGTGAAAGAGTTCATTTGAACGCTTGGTCTTCACGGAAGTACGTGATCGTGAGTCCAAGCGGGTTGATGGGGATCAACTCGTTGGGAACCTGGGTCTTGAACACGAAGAGAAAATTCGCGGTGTACAGGTCGCGCTTGAGCTCGCTATGGTCGGCGGGCGAGTAGTAGACCATGTAGAAGTCGACCCTCGCGCGGAAGGGCGGGTTCTGCAGCTCTTCGAGCGCGACCTTTTTCACTTCGATATCGATCTCCGGCGCGGCGGTGTTGGTGAGGAATTTCCTGACGATGTCGGTCTTGTGGTATTCGTCCAAAATGCCGTTCGCGAGCTTGCCGTCGAGAAAGTAAAGAGACTTCGAGAAATCATCTTGAATGGTGTAGCGATTCCGGCGATAAAACAGAGTGCAAAACTGGCTCAGGAAATACTTGGCCTCAGCGTCCTGGGGCTTGTACTCAAAGTTGTGATAGTTGATCGCTTCGGCGCGGCCCAAATCGTCAATGCGGATCACCAAAGGACGGAAATCCTGAAACGTGCGAATCGTGCGCAGGTCCACAAGCGCCAGGCCGAGGGCCACAAGGGAGACGAGCACCAGCGCAATCTTCAAATAGGTATTCGCCACCATGGGGTCTCCGTACTGTTCGAGGTAGAGCCGCTTGGCGTCGTGAAAACTCCGGTCATCGGTCACGGGAGTAGACCTCCAAGAATTCCAGCGGAAGAGCCGCCGGCGGTGCCGCTGAAGATGTGGTTCGTGAGCGCGGGAACCTTAAGAAGGGCGTAGATAGCCGCGAGAAACGTAATAAAGAGGACGGGGAACCATCCAATCAGCTGAACAGTAGAAATCGTGCCTGTGGGCTGCAGGCCCAGGATTCCCAGGATGAGGTTCCCAATGACGAAAACAACGGCTGAGGCAATGACCTGGTAGAACGCATATTGGATGAAGCACTTGAGCCAACCCCAGAACAGCCATTCGAGTTTGGGCACGATAAAGAAAGGTATGAAGATCGGGCCTACGAGAACGCACACGGCAGTGGCAATAAAACCGTAGGCAATGACCACGATGGCGATGGCCTGTGCTGCGGCGAGCAAGATGATGACGATGGCGTAGATGATAGTTCCGATAAAATCAGCGACACCAGGGGAATCGATGCGGGATTCGAAGTCCGCAACGCGAGCCACAATCGTCTGCAACTCGGCTTGGTTGATTCGGTTGGCGAGAAACTGGGATTCATCGGTGACGAGGTTGTGGAAGCCGGTGCCGATGCCAGGGATCGGGGCGCTGTAGTAGTTGACCATCGCAAAGCCGAAACTGATGGTCAGCAACAAGCTTGCGAAGTGATCGAAGTGAAGAAGATGTCTCCCGCCCGCAGCGGAAAGCGCGGACTTCACTCCGTACCAAACAATCAGGATCGTGGCGAAGCCACGAAAGAGATTCTGGCCCATAGCGTCGAAGAAGCCGAGATTCTGCGTGAGCAGGTTGTTGATCGCCTGAAAAATGAATTGCAAGAAATCGGTCTGCATCTCGGCTCCTTCGATGTGGGGGTTAACTCACGGCATCCGGAAGTTTTGAAGAGAGTCGGTTAAGCTGCCGCTGACCTGGGTCATGTTTCCAGCGAGGTTCGCGCGGCGAGCGATGTCAGCATTGATGGTGTTCGCGGTCGCCTCGCGCTGCTGCTTGGCGAGGACGGTGTGTTCTTCCAGCAAGGACGCCAGCAGTTTGTTGGAATCCTGCAGCGTGCGAAGCGTGAGCACACTCGTGGCATTGATCTTATTAAGAACGGAGACTTCCGAATTGAGGTTCGGATCGGAGGACAACGAGTCGTGTTCGAGGTTGTCGATCTGCGCTTGGAGCGTTTCCGCATTTCCGCGGATCGATCCAATCGTCGCTATCGCCGTCGTGTTGGCACCATCCGAGAGCTCGACTGATGCGTATTGCGACTTGACGCGGGAGAGTTCATCGGCGGTCATACCGGAGAGCTGGTCTTGGCCGTACGGCAGGAGCGTGGTTGTTGCTTGCCGGTAACCAGCGTTCACCGTAGGAAGCGTGCCGGAGTTAATTCCGGTGATCCAGGTTCCGGTATTAGCGTAAGTATCTTGCGCGACGCCGTTTCGCCACTGCGAGAACTGGGCCCGGTAGCGTGCCGGCATGTTCTGGAGATTCCGAGCCATCTGCACAGCGAGGTTGTATTGCGAGACGAGCTGGGCGTAGCTGTTTCGAAGCTGAATGAGTTGCTGCTGCAACTGGAAATAGCGCAAGAGTGCGTTGTGATAGTTCGTCGGGTCATAAACGACCCCTCCAAACTGGGCGGATGCGGTGCCGACGCAGAGCCCCAAAATCAGCAAACAAACGAAGAATGTCCTTTTCACGAACTGCGATCCTTTCTTGCCTTCATAAATCGGAAGGCATCTGATGGTTGTTGTAGTCGGGTAGAGTTAGGTCACCGGAGAGATACACCTTGACCCGGTGGCCCTCGCGGATGGTGATGGTTGGAAGTACGTTGAGGAAGCGGTCGAGAATCTGCGCGGAGGACTGCGCGGTACTCGCTGCGAATCCCTGCCGCATGAGGCCGCTTCCCGAAGCAGTCGAGATGCCGCCCGTACCTGCCTCGGCGACCGCTCCGAGAGCGCCGATCGCGAGCGATGCGCCAAAAATGCGGAGGTAATGGTTGTTGACCTGGTCGCGCAAACCGGTGTCGCCGATTTGGTCGAGGCCCTTGAACTGGTCGAGGCTGATGGAAAAGCCATCGGGCATGATGAGGCGGTGGAACACAACAGCGAGACGAGTCTGCCCGGAGTTCTCCACTTTTCTCACCTCTCCAAGAACTTTGGTGCCCGCAGGGACGAGGAGATGCTGGCGGTCGTGAGAGTAGACATCGGTGGTTAGCAGACATTCGATGGGACCGGAGAATTGCCCTTCGAGCCGGTTGACGAGGACAGTTTCGAGAATGGTTCCTTCGAAGATGACGTAGGTCTTCCCTGCCGCCGCGTTCGCTACTCCACCTGACGCGGCGGCAGGGCGCGTATCCTCCTTTCGTTCGGTGTGCGCTTCCGCGGAAGAGGTTTGCGATGCCGAAACCGTAGGAGTCGCATGTGGTAACGCGGGCGACACGGGAGCGGCCAGAGGCAATAAGTCTTTGAGAGCCTGCGCTACCTGCGTTGCGTCCGGACCCGCAGGCGACGTATTTGTGCCTGTCGCGTTCGGATCGGAGGTGGCCGGGCCCACAACGGCGGCCGCATTCTTGCGATAACTCACGGCAATGTTCGAAGCAAAGAGCGAAAGGTAATCGCGTCTTTTCCGCTCCGCCTGAATGGGATCTTCGGGGCGTTCGCTTGGCGCAGTGCCGGTTGGGTAGGATTGTTGCGTCGCTGCGGAGTCCTGCGGGGAAGAACCGAGCAAGCGGTTCTGCTGGGCAAGAGCGGTTTGCGCCACGAGTTGTTCTCGTTGGAGCTCCTGGATACGGCTTTGCAGTTCCGCGATCTTTGTTTCATTGACTTCCACTGGTGCCGGAACGGCCGACAAGGGCACGCTTGCTTTGGGCGTGGCTTGGGGCTTCTTGCCACCGGTGAGCCACATAATGAGGACCATTCCCAGCGCGATGCTGACGAGCAGCCAGGATTGAACGTTCTTCGGCAAAAGGCCGGGCGGCTTTGGACTCTTTTCGGTAATCGGTTCGTTCATGTTTCCCCTTTCAGTTAGCGGATGTCCGTCGCGCGAAGACGACTCTCTTCTTGCCCACAGCGAGGTACCCGGCATTGAGCACTTTCGCCACGATGTAGACACCATTTGCGACCTGGAAATTGATGAGGCTCGGTTTACCGTCTTTCACTTCATAGAGCGTTGGTTTTTCCCGAGCCGCGCACTTGATGTAGGTGAAGGCGTCGTCGTGGTAAATGACCGAAACGAGGAACGGTTCACGCAGGGCCTTGCTGTCAATGCTGTAGTCGAACTGCAACTTGGACTGGTAGTCGGCGCGAAACTTGCTCACCTGCTGTGCGGCATCGGCCTGGGTAGCGCGGACTTGCTCACTTGTTTGCGCGCGCAGTGTGTCGAGTTCCTTCTTGTAGGCTTCGCTCTCGGTGGCGCGGACATAGCCGTGAAGAGGCAGTTCGGCAGTGAAACCAGTGCCCTCCTTCGGCTCAACGAACAGTTTCAAATCCGGCGTAGAGTTTGGGTCGTTGCTGGTCTCGGTGAGCAAGAAGGAATAGACGTGCCCTGAGGCGGTAATCAGATTTAAATTGCTGCGGATGCCGGCCTGGGCGGGGTGAACGTAGCAGAGATTGTGGGCTCCGTTGATGATCCAAAACTCTTTGTCCCCGGTGGTGAAATCGAGAATCTCTTCGCTGTCCGGCAACACGATGAGCGTTGAAAAGCGCAATTTGGCGTGAACGGGAATGATGTCTTCCTTGGAATATTTCACAACGCGCGCGCCATCCGGCGCAGCCGCGGCCCCCGGTGAACTGCCAACGAAGAGGACAGCACTGAAAAGAGCCGGTGCGGCTATCCGATGGAGAATGGACTTCCTTCGAACTGACGTTGCTCGGTTCATGGTTTGCTCCTTGTTGTTTTTTGGTGCTAGGAACTTCTGTTGCTGTCCCTGGGAGAACTGAGAATCCAATTCGTCAGCAAGACCGAGGCGGTAACTACGGCCGCGAGCGCCAATGGAATGAGAGCTACGAGGCCGACCACGCACACGTCTGGACAAGGATCTTGCAGCGCGAAATAACGCGACGGCGTGCTAATGAGGCCAGCAATTGTGGCGAAAGACGAGGTCATGGGTGCTCTCCAGCAAGGATTTCGAGACCCTTGGCAAAGCCGTACCTTTCAAAGGCATCTTTCCGCTTTTGGTTGTCGTAAGGATCGTTCGTGTAGAGCCAGTAGCTCTTCGCGTCCACCGTGAGATTCACGACCTTCGCAAGGTCAGGCGTCTTGACGAGAAACTGTTGCTTGGGAATGAGGCCGGCAATCTGTTCGACTTCCGTGTCGTTGAGATGGAACTGGCGGCGGTAGAGCTCGCGGTCCATGTCGGGATTCGCGAGGAAGATCTTGGTTGCGCAACTCTCGACGATCACATCAAGGATGTCGGAGCGGCGCAGTTCGTCGAGGGACTGCGTGGACAGAATCATCGCTGCGTTGTGCTTGCGCCAGGTCTTCAGCGCCTCGACCACATAGCGCTGAATGTTCGGGTTGCGCAGGAAGATCCACGCCTCGTCGATGAAAAACGCCTTAAAGGTTGCGACGAGCTGTTTGTCGGTGATCAGGGCATTGGCGCGATGCAAAATGTAGAAGAGCAAGGGTTCTAGAACTTCCGGGTACTGACTCATCCTCTGGAAATCAAAGCACTGAAACCGCGAGAACGAGATGGTGTCGTCGGCGTTGTCGAACACGAAACCAAACTGGCCTCCACGCACCCATTTGGCTAGACGTCCGGCCAAATCCTGACGGAGAGTATTTGCAAGCACGCTAAGCTTGCGCAGCGACGGATCCACGGTGTAGATGTTTTCGATCTGCTGGTAAAGATCCCGCTCCGTCGCCGGTTCCAGCTCCCAGCCGCCAGATGCCTGCATGAGCACCTTCAGGAAGAGACAGAGAAAGTCCAGGTTGTCTTTCGTGGGTGGAAGTGAAAAGGGATTGATTCGGAAGTCTTGAGACTCGAGACCCACACGCACGTAAGAGCCTTCAAAGAGATGCGTGACGTTCTCGAAACTTCCGCCGAGGTCGAAGATAAAAGTGTGCGGATCGTATTTTTGGAGGTTGGTGATAATGAAATTAAGGAGAAAGGACTTTCCAGCACCGGTCCGGCCCAACATCATCGTGTGGGCAACGTCGCGGTAATGCAGATTCAAGAAGTAAGGAGTGTGATGATTCGTTTCAAGAACCGCTAAGTATTCCTGCCGGAGATGCCGGTTGCGAAGCTCGCCAGAGTGGAGCGTGAAGAGAAACGAATAGTCGGCATAGTTCGTGTTGAGCAGATAGAGGTAGCGAAGGTTGAAGGCGTAGTTGCCGGGGACCGCGGCGAGAAAGGCATTCAGCAGGTTGTACTTTTCTTCGTAGAGTTGAGCATCGTGGACGCTGAATACCTTGTAAAAGTCCGCGCACGCCCGTTCCACTCTGGCAAGGTCCAGGTCGTAGATCACCACGGTCAAGGAGAACTGGCCAAAGTAGTTTCCGCGCAGCTCGATTTCCTTGATTCCTTCGCCCAGCTCGCGGACCTGGGATTCCTTCGAATCGTCCAACAGAACATCGTGAGGCGATGTGTCATTCAAATTGACCTGACTGAAAAGCGAGCGCTTGGTGTTGTGGAAGTGCCGCCGCTTTGCCTGGATGGTGCGGCGGGTTTTGCCGGAATCTTCCCTCTTCCATTCGGTGACGACGTGATAGTTGGCCTGCACTTCCTGAAGGCTCTTGAAGATCAGTGGAAGGCTCTGGGCGGAGGGCTCCTTGAGAGTAAGAACCTTGACGTAGTAGTCGTCCAACCGCAAGTGTCCGCGGTGACATTCCAGGTGCGATTCGGGCAGGTAGTAGTCGAGAAAGGTGTCGTGCCTTAAGTTGGCGAGCTCGATTTTCTGCGGAGCGCAATTCAGCGTCCTCTTCATTATTCGGAAAGCTTCGTGCTTGTCCAGCACACGGGCGGGCAAGAAATCGCTGACTTGGAGGATAAAGCTGTCGATCTTTTGCCGCAGCGAGGCCTGCGCTTGATTCACCGCTCTCTCAAGCAATACGATCTGTTTCTTGCCGGAGAATCGCGCCAAGAGTCGCCCTAGGGTCTTAAGCGGCGCATCGGGAAACTGGCCAAGCGTGTTCGTGACGGCATTCGCGTGAGTGGGGCCTTCGAGCAGAACGACAAAATAGATGGAAAGTGAGAAGAGGTTTTCAGATCTGCTCCGGAGATACGCGATTCGGTTTGCGATGGCGGCAGCAACGACGGGATTTGTGTATCGCTGGTATGGGATCGTCTCGTTGTTTCTCTTAAACAGGTATTGATAGACGCGGTAGTTTTCGTCAAAGAGCTTCAGGGCCGATTCCAGACGCTTTGTCAGGTGATCCAGCGCACTTCCATCAAGGCATTCGTAATCAACGCCACGGACTTCGAGCACCATCCCCAATGCGCCGGTCTTTGTGAGAAAAGCATGATCGTCAATGAACCCATAGAGACTCACGAGGTCATTCAGCGAGCCGGTTTCCTCGTAGTTCTTGAAGATTCGTTTCAGCTTAAGCATGGTCGATCCGGCGAATGGCAACCGGGCTAAACTTCGCCGGGTCGTATTGATTTCGCAGCTTCGCTGCGCTGAGAAGAAACCGAAGGATTTGAGGATCCGTTCTCGTCGCCCATCGGGCGATCATGTAAAGCAGCAGGAAGACCAGGAGTCCGCCCAGCAAGCTTCCCAGGAGGTTGAACGTGGCGGCGCCCAGACACATGGCGAAGAAAAAGAGTTTCCGCTCCGCACCGAGAATCGTCAGCGGGCGGGAGAGCGACCGGTGGACCGTGTTGACTCGCCTGATATTTGGCATACGTTACCTAAATGGGCTATTCGGCGACTCTCACGGAAAGAGCCACGAGAGGAAGTTCACGGCGGCAATGGCCATTCCGACTCCGAACAGGACGCCCGCCAGGATTCTCTTGGACCCGCCTTCGCCAAATGCAAACGTGAGTCCCGCCACAACGATGGCGACCAGCGAGAGGCCGCGCGCGATCGTGCTCGTGAACGCTTGTTGGAGGACATTCACGGCGTTTTCCCACGGTGAATTTCCCGTCTGTGCGAAGGCCGGTGAAGCCAGAAGCAAGGCCAGGGCGACCCCGGCGAGGTTGCGGGAAGTGCGAACGGTGTTTCGCCAAATTCTTTTCATTGAATGGTTCTCCTTCTTCGAGATATGCGTGTTTTCGCGACAAGATCCCGGAGAGTTCTCGCCGTGTTCGCCCAGCCGGAGTTCCCGGTGGACGGTCGCGAGCGAGAACCACTGGCCTGCGAAGGAGTGCCTCGGTCGTTTCTCAAAGCACACGTAGAGCACATGCTCCGTGCAGAGGGTTTCTAGCTTTGCGCCCGGCTCGGGACTTGCGAGCGGCACGCTACGCTGGACGGTTGACCGAGGTGGTGCGGCTCCGGCCGGCTCACGGGGAAAAATGCGACGAGAACTCCCCTCATTGACATTGAGGCAAGAAAAGCGAAAAGCCTCACGTGGAGGTGAGAAAAGTTCTCAGCCGAGCCAACGATAAGGCGCAACAGCATAAGCCGCGAGCAGGGATCAGCGAAGAAGACGGGCAGCAGCTCAGGCTGATGCCTGGGCGCTCTTGGCCTTGACGGCCTGTAGTGGGAAGAACTCGAAATAATCCTTTTCGTCAAACCAAGCGCACTTGAGCACTTTCACGGGAAGCCGTGCCCGCGAGGCGAAGGCCAACGCGTACACAACCAACTGGTTTACGGGGTCGATTTCGCGAGCCTTCGGCTTGTAGTCGAGAAGATGAATGAAGCCGTTTCTCGCTTGCACCACATCGATGTGCCCCGTGATCGGCTTCTTTGACTCTGGCAATGTTATGAAAAATCCCTTCGACTTGTAGTAGCCAATCTCCTCCGCAGTCAGATAAACAGGTACTTCGCAGGCAACCGTCGAGGAATCGTTGGCCAGCATGAAATCTTGGATCGAGGGGTGGCGGTCTCTGGTCTTGCGGGCGAGCAGCAGACCCAGTGCGGCGAGGTCATTCGCAAGATTCTGCTTCTCAATGCGGGCGAGCGGGAGTATTTCAAAGTGCGACTTGGACGACCTCATGCCGGCAGATGGCTCCGGCGGTCTGTGGTCCGGCGCGGCCTGCTGGTCGAGATTCGCGGTCTTGTCCTCCTGGAACAGAACGTCGGGGAAATCTTCAAAAATGCTGTGCAGGTAACTCTCGACCTTCGCGGCGACGTCTCGGGCGACGGCATGTGGCATAAGCGCGAGCTTCGCCAAGTGGACTTTGTATTCATAAACCTGCTGATGCTCTAGCCTTCGCGCCTTCAACATCCCGCCGGGGAACTGTTGAATGGTTGCTGCCCGAAGGCGATGGAAAGTGGTAATGGATCGGTAGCCAGAAATCCAATCGGAAACGGTCCGGCGCGGTACCTTCACGCGGTGTTCGGAGGCGATGCGTCGCACGGTCTTTTCCTGAGAATGGCCGAGGTTGTATAGGCACAGCGCTCGGGCGATGAGGCGCGGAGGATATTTGACACCTTTCAGACCGGCCAGGGAGGAAAAGTACTTGCCGCAGTCCTTACAGAAGTAAATTTGAAGGTGCCGGAGACTGTTTTTGCGCAAGCCGCGCTTGACGATCCGGCGCCCATCGCAAGACGGGCAGAAATCTGGCTTCGATTGGATGGTCGGGCCATCGGGCAGAGATCTTTTCACGAAACGCTTCACCGGCCAGAGTGTACCTCAATCCGTGACCAGTGAGCGACGAGTTTCGCCACGTCGAAGCGATGACTTTCGCCGACGCTCCAGGTGACGAATCTCGCCGGTTCTCGGATGTTCTTTGAGCACGGTCAAAGGGATAGCGAGCTGGCATGGGAAGATACGGACTCACCAGAGATAGGCGGTGAGTTCCGCCGGTGGTGCAGGCGATGAGGGTTGCCGGAGATGTGGTGTTTTGGCCCTTAATATCAACAACCTACGAGTCTCGTTCCGGCGTCGCCAACCGTCAACCTGGGCGCGCAAGCGTATACACTGAGCGACGGTGGCAGTGCGAAAAAATTTTGGCTGCCCGCGTCTTATGCGGGCAGCATGGGGAGATCAGGAACAGGAGGCCGAATGAACTCGGACAAAGAAGCAGTGCCCAGTGGTCCGTCGGGCGTGTCTAGCGAAGACGGCGAACCGGATCTGGACGATTGCGTTCCGCTCAGTGTCCGGAAAGCGCGGAAGATGCGCAGAGACCTGTGGCCGCATTTGTGGATGTCGTTTGCGTCGATCATTATTCTTGCTGCCGCCCTTGCGATTCTCACTTATCGGATGGGAGCGCAGAGCTGCCACTAACTTCAGGAGCTGTCATATACTCGAATTACGGACTCTTCGTGGCAGCGGCAGTCGAAAAGAAATCCAGCCACATGTCGAAAGCCAAGACGAAACACATCAAGGCAAAAAAGAAGCCGCGGAAAAACTATGTCGTCGTGTCGAATTCGAGCTACGGCAAAGCGCTAAAGGGCCAACGCATCTACTTCGAGGGTAAGAAACCTACGCGCCTTGGCGATGACGGACGCATAACGTTCGGTAAGATCATATTGGAGATTCTAGGCAAGAAGTTCGGCCCCAGGTTTCGTTGGACCATTACGGAGGAGACCGACGAGATTGTGGTCAGGTACGGTATTACCCACGTGCGGACTTCGAAGCGTATGCTTGACCGCATGTTCGGCGAGAACTTCGAGCGCAGCCGCGAAGTTAAGAACGAAATCGTGCAGCGAAGATTTTTTTACGCCTTTCCGTCCCAGTTTACTACGCCGCCTCCAGCCGCATATGTCCCCGGCTCGATCGCCAAGATCCTGACTGGCGGCGTCCTGCCGAAGCTTTCCTCCGAAGATAAAGACGCCGTTAACCAAATTCTGCCGGATTTTTTGAAAGCGGAAGCAATGTCCTCCATTGCGATCAAGGCAGTTGAAATCGACAGCTTGAAGCGGCTCGCAACAGAGTTCAAGGCGGAGTTGGGTAATCAACATCCCGAGAGCTGGTGGCAAAACTATATCCAAGCCCGAATTCTGATTATGCAGCAAGGTTATATTCGGCCCGTCGAGAAGATGAACGTCGCTATCGGTAATACGAAGTTCCCTGATTTTGCCCTGGTGACGCACGACAACTATCTGGACATTCTCGAAATTAAGAAGCCCGATACCATCATATTGAAGGAGGACAAGAGCCGGGGCAACTATCACTGGGACACGGAAATTTCTCGCGCGATCATTCAGGTCGAGAACTACCTGGAGCACATTTCCAATCAAGCCGCCCAAGTGCGAAGCTTCGTCAAAGATACCTATGGGCTGGAACTAAAAGTTGTACGCCCGAGGGGATTCATTCTTGCAGGCAACTCTGCTCAGTTTGTTTCTCAGAAGCAGCGGGATGATTTCCGGCTATTATCCCATGGACTCAAGAACGTGACCGTAATTACCTACGATGAACTGCTTGTTCGGCTGGAGAATCACATCCGCGTTCTAGAAAAGTACACTTCTAAGAATGGTGATGAGATACCGAGTGCTTCTTAGTTGCGCTAAATGGCGCTGCGTGGCTGACCAAGGTCTGCTTCCCAAGACGGTTCATCGGATCGTACCGGTGTTCGGTTTCGTATCGACGGCGAATCGGACCTTGTATGCGAACCACCCAGTGATTGAGCCGGTCGGATCGTCAAGGGTCGCTTCGTTTCCCTTGACGCAGTAAAAGGTCTGCAGATTGGGAGAGCCGTCCGATAATTTGAAGAGGTCGTAGCAAATCGGCGCACCGTGGGCGGCACTATCGCGGCTCAATGTTTCCACGCTGACTGCCAACCTTTCCGCTAACATTCGAGCCACGCTCTCCACCTCATAGTCAGCTTTGTGGATTGACAATTGTCCCTGGAAATAAATGTAATCGCTCCACTGGCCAACTTTAGGCGGACTGACAGCAAATCGGCCTGTTGGGTCGAGAACCGAGATGGTCTCGGCCGTCCCGAACGGGGTGATGAACCGCTTTTCGGCCTTATCGTACTCTGGGATGTTAGCCTTGAGCGTCCTCTCGAAAAGATCGAAGTAGTGTTTGTTTAGGCCTTCCGGTCTCTGAACCAAATTTTTTCTCCAGGGAACAGCCGATGTTACCAGATTGCCTGTGCTGCGCTCCGCTTCGCTTCACACGTCCTCATCTGGAACTGGCTCGGCCCACCAATATCCCTCGATCGATCGGAGCCGACGGATCACTTGCGTTCGAGGGCACGGCGGAGCCGCGAGGCTTCGCTGTCCAGCTTGGCTTTCTGCAGTGCATAGATGGCGTCCCACACCAGTCGCTCTAGTTTTACAATGTGGGCCTCCCGTTCGGCTACCGCTGCATCATGGCCCGCCCACTGCCGAACTAAGGCCCAAGCGGCACGATATTTATTGAGCAGGGGGATGATGTATTCCTCGCCTGGACGCCGGGCTTCTTCTGCCCATTCCCGTTCAGCTGCTTCGATTTTGGCCAGAACTGTAGCAGGTTCGGCGGCACAGAATTTTTGAGCAAGTTCGAGTGATTCATCCAATGGCAAGTGGAGAGTCTTTGCTCGATCAAAATACGCAACCGGTGAATTGTGCTCTGGCGTGAGCCCTGCTCGGACTCTCACTCTCTCGAACGCCTCCAGTTTGCCCCTTAGCGTGCCTCTGTAAAAGGAAACACCGTCGCCCACAGTCTCAAACACTTCGGACAAGGCGTTGTCGAGGGCCGAATCGCACTGATAGCCGCTCCGCGCGTTATGCTCCATAAGCCGCGTCGCATCGCCTTCCTCTCTCAAAAACGCCTTGTGCTCCTTCCACGCCACAATCAATTGGCTGGACTCCACGTAGTGAATCAATCCCGGATTGGGATCGATCCATTCCGCTTTCCACTTGTTTCCCCGGATGTGTTCGACGATGCGCACGCGCTGGAAGGGGACACCTGGGGAGCGCTTTTCACGAAATGCATACTCCAGACCCGGTGTGATATCCGCTTTCAGCACAGCAGCCTCACCAGCCCCGCTCGACAGAACGTAGGCGCCGCAGGACCTCCGGTTTGTCGTCCACGATGGAAGACGGACTTGGCTTCAAGGGATCGATCCGATCGGCTTGACGCTCGGCCCATGCGACCCACTCTGCGTCCCTCACTGCGCTCTCATGCACCGCGGCGACGTATTTTCGAATGCGTTCGGCGCGATGCCATGCGATGGCTTCGCGTCTGAGCGCTTTTATCTTTGTCTCTTCCTTCTCGATCTGTGTCAGTACCGCTCGCACCTCATCGATGCGTTTCTGTGTCGCTTGCTCTTTTTTCTCCTCGGCGTCACGCCGAGATCGCGCTGCGAGCGCAATCTTCATCATCCCGGCGATGCAAGCCGGCAAGTGTTCTTCAAGCTTCGCGCGCTCGCTGTCCCGCCAGGCTCTCCGGAGTCTTTCTGGGCAGTAATTCCAGATTTCCAGCGACAGCATTCCGGTGGGCTCAAGCCTGACCCGATTGTAGGTGTAGCTTCCCGACGTCGTCGCAGACTTGATTTGACGTGATTTCTCAACGACGCCGAAACGAATATTCTCGCCGTAAACGATGGCGCTGGTCGACTCTGTCTCTTTCTTCGCCACGACAACTCTAAAACCCTGCTCCTCCAGAATGTGAATGATCACGGCCATAATACGCAGTGCTCGCGCCAGACAGTCCTTCGTGACGCGCAGGTCGAGCCACTCGGCTTCTCGGCTTGCCCACAGCTTTCCATGATCGGTGGTGCGGCCCTCACTCAAAGCCAGCCTAGTTTTTTCCATGAGCGGATGGGCGAGCGTGGCCTTCGTGACTGTCGGAGTCGTGCTGGCTTCGACGCGCGCGATTACTTCGAGCTTCGGCGCATCCTCGGGCAGGATGGGGGTTTTGGGTTCGCGGACTTGCCGGATCAGAACCGGAAGGTTTTCCACCTCGGGGAGCGGAGGCTGCGGGATGGTGTGGCCGCACGCTATTTGTGTCCAATGCCCAAGACCGGGAAGCGGAATCTTCAGCTTGTGGCAGATCTTGGCGAGACCGACATCTGAAATGCTGTATTCTGCCGCGAGTTTGCGAAGCGGAAATTGCCAGACCTTTTCATAAAGTTCCTGCCGGTCCCATTTGGAATTCCTGTCAATCATGTGCCTGTTCCGACGTCCGGTTGAAGCTTAAGGAACAAACATGGCTCTCACGAATCATTGTGTTTCGGCGTCGGCCCAGACAAATCGCCTGGGTTGTGAGCACGTAGACGGTAGCCATCGATGCTAGCGAACTTTCTTGCTGGCTTCGCCATACGGCGACCGTTCTGTCGCGCGCCCATCGCCGGAAACGATACTGACGGGTGCCGCGTCGTCAAGGCTCCGAACAACCAGATGCAATCCAGCGGCGCGGGCAGCCCGGATTGCCCCAGGATGCACAAGCTCACATCCCGCATCAGCCATGTCCAAGGCTTGTTCGTAAGAAAGCCGCGCCAGGTATTCCGCTTGTCCGTTTACATTTGGATCTTCCGTGAAGTAGCCACTCACGTCCTTGATCAACTCGCATTGTTCGGCTTCAAGGTCTCGCGCGAGGAGCACAGCGCTGAGGTCTGATCCCCCGCGGCCGAGGGAAACCAACGTCCCACTCGTCAGGGTCCCAAAGAACCCCGGAACCACTACTACGGAATGGTAATGAAATGCGTTGCGAAGCTCACCGGAGAGTGAATCGATTCCTGCATCTGCGTGGGCCGAGCCATTAAGACGCAATCCCGTCTCATGAGCGTTTAACCCAATGGCCGCTACGCCATGTTTTTCCAAGTGAAGCGTAAGTAGCGCAACAGAACGCATTTCTCCCGTCGACCAGAGCAAATCAAGGGTCCTAGGATTGGGATGATTCGTAATCCCGCGCGCAAGCTCTTCAAGTTCGTCAGTGTGACCCTTCTGCGCCGAAACCACGACCACAAGTCTCTCTTCGGGTCGCCGATGCAAGCGACGCACAATGAATCGTGAAGCCTGCCCATAGGAATCGGCATCCACGAGAACCGAGCCGCCAAGCTTACTCACAACGGTTTTTCGCAAGCTGCCACCGTCCATCCTGTTTGTCTCTCTCAACTTGAAATCCTTATCCGCACAATCGGGCGCAGAATTGCGCACGTACGACAGAGCCTCGCGCAGCGCGACAGCGATGCTCAAATGCGGCATCGCTGCAACGGCTATTCAGTTCGAGAGCAAGAGTCTTCTGACCGATTCGGTCAGTGTGGGACCTTATCTCTCCCTTACCGGGCAGGAATTAGCACCTGGGCTCTCGGGCCTGGTTGCTGTGGCTTCATCGGGCCTGTACCCTCTACCACTCTGGATAAGTGCCGCGCAGGACGGCATAACAATTCACGAGATGCTTGTCGACATAATTATAGATTCTGTCTTCTTCCTTACGGCTTTGACTATTCATGACTCCTGGTACGGATGGTCACGAGGTTGAGCATTTTCTGATCTCCTATCTGTAGCGTGATCGCCCCTCCTTTCTCTTCAATTGGCTTCAGGAATTCCGGATCCTCCCACGCACCCATTTCGACTTCTTCCCAACTGAACAACTTGTAATCGCCGGGTGAAATCCCTCGCAAATCAAAGTGTCCGTATTGATCAGTCGTCTGGGTCTTATACAAGCGGTATTGCCCGCGATACTTCACCTCAGGCACGAGTACGACCCACACCCCCACGGCGGGCAAACCATCTGCGTCGGACGCCGCTCCCTGAACTCGCGCACCGTGCGAGCTGATTGTGATTTCTAGCGGGGCGGGCGCTCCCCGTACCACGGTGAAGCCCTCTTCTAGCGCGCTGGAAGCGCCGTACTGAACATCTTTGATGTAGCAATCCTTGGACTCACCACTTACTTCTGCGTGGTATGTTCCCTCGCCTATGTCCTTCAGCGTAAATAAATTGTCCTGGGTTACTCGCGTACTGCCTTGGAAACCCAAATTCAAATCCACCGGCTTCGGCCTCACGCTGAGTTCGTCTTTTTCCAGAGCAGGTTTCCCGTCCCAAAGGATTTGCCCGCTAATGCTCATTCCAGGCGCGATCGTTACGGCAACTCCGTCCACGTCGGCATTGCCGACTTCGACAGGCATCCGCGTGGAGTAAATCTTTCCTTCATCGAACCAGAAGGCGGTCAGCACATAGGAACCGGGGAGAACTTCGGGAATGTCGAACGAACCGTCCTGCTTTTCTACATTGGCGGGCTGTACAGAGTCCCACTCGCGACGATTCGTTTTGGGCATTAACAATATGTTTGTTCCGGTCCCAGGTTTGTGTGTGATCTGGTTGTAGACGCGTCCTCGGATGCGGTACGCAAGCACTTTACGGAGGAGGATCTCAATGGAAGGTACTTCCTCTCCTCCCTTGAGGTCAATAGAAATTGCCTTCCCGGCATCCGCTGTACCCGGATAGTACATCTTTGCGTAACCGTGTTGGTCAGACTCCGAACCTCCTGAGACTTCTTCGCCAGCGAATCGGCTCCAGCGCGGATACACGGCGCTGACGAAATATCGACCAGGTGACAACCCGAAAAGCCTGTATTCGCCCAAATCGTTGGTTTCGGCCGTAGCCCCCATAGAAAGGGCCCGCTTTCCCTCTGAATAGACTTCCCGCAAAGCGGTCACGTTCACCGACGGAAGTGCCTCACCATCTTCGTCGAGTATCCGTCCGGCGATTACGCCGGAGGGGATCAGGCGGAATAGAACGTCCTTTAGCTCCTGCCCAGGCCGCAGAGAAAGAACAGCCCCTGGATCATCCGTTTTTCGCTGGCCATATTGTTGCGTGACGAAACCAACGCGGCTGACGGTAAGCCGGTACCGTCCCGGATCAATCCCCTTGAGTTCAAATCGGCCTCCTGCATTAGTAACCGTGGAAATAACGCGAGTCTGATCTTCCACGCTTTGAAGATGAATCTTAGCTTTAGTCAGCCCCTCGCTGCCGGCAAGGTTCACGACCATGCCCGCGATGCTGCACTCGTCCTTCTTCTGTGTGCTGTCTGGCGAGCTTCGCGTGGGTTCTTGCCCAGCCAGCGAGGAGGCGACCAAAAGGCTAGCAAGCACGAACGAACGGAGAAACGCAACGCCAGCCCCAAGTAGAGTGCGGCGAATCACTATGGTTCCGACCGAATGCCAGGGAGCGTAATGTGAAAGAAGGCTTCGATCTGAGATTTTTGCTCGCCGACATAGGCGCCGACCCAGTCTTGCAAGACCTTGCCTTTGGGAGAAACCACGATGGTTTGGGGAGTATTGCCCAACTTGTAGGTCGCGAGTGTTTCGGGCGACAGACCACAATAGACAGGAACGCTCAGGTTGTTCCTTGCGACATACTCCGCCAAGCCTTCTTCTGATAACGAGAGGCTGATGAAACGATATTGGCCACTCTCTTTGTCTACCAGCGCTTTAAAATTGTCCAAGTTACGCGCACACCAAGAGCATGAAGGAGTGAAGATATACAAGAGCGTGGGTCTGCCTCCATCAGCATAAGTAAGTTCTACAGTCCGTCCATCCAGTCCCTTCAAGCGAAGCGGCGGCGCGAATGTTCCGGCCACAAGCAATGCTCGCTCTCTCGCAACGGCTCCGCTGTGTACGAAAGTATGGAGTTTGTGAGCGAGCAGAACGTTGATTACAACCGACCCCAGCAGGGCAATGCTGACAACTGCCAGTGCTCCGAGGAGACGGAACCGAGAATCGGCGAAAGAAACTCTCATCGAAACCGCCAGATCCTATAAGGACGAACTCATTTCAGTGCGCTCTCGTTCGACTACCCACACCCTCTTGTCGGTGGCCAAGCAAGCGTAGGGACCTCGAACGATCCAGACAGGAGGGACATCGTCTCTCAATTCGCGCAAAATGGCTCCTCCTGATACCCGTCGTTGCAGCGAAAGAAGTAGTAGTTGTTGTTTCCTGGCAACGGACACTGAAACGTTGCTAAGCCACCGTGAAAGTGGCATGTGGCAATTGCATACTGGTCGAGGGTCGGACAGTGAGGAGTGCAATCGGCAGCATAAGCAGGGATCGCAGTCAAAACCAGCACTCCATAGCTTAGCCCGCTTACCACCACTGCGCAGAAAAGTGAAATTACCGCAATCTTGACCCACTTGCTGTGCATAGCGCCTCCTTTGCGATTGGCCTTCAGCTTCCGTGAAACGCGCTAATGACAAATGCGTTCGCACGTGCATTGATAGCTCGGAGCAACGTGCTCGTCCAGTTTTTCCTACTAGCGGACCTGACTATTTGTTGGCCGATTCAACACTCGGTCAATCAGCTTACGAATTGCGTTCCGACTGACGGTTGCGGGCTCGGAATTCGCTTGGAGTCAAGCCAAACTGCTTCTTGAAATCGCGCACAAAATGACTTACATCTTTAACGCCGCAGAGGAACGATATTTCCTTGACAGTCAAGAATGTGCTGCATAGGAATTGTTCCGCCTTACCCATACGCAAGTCCCTAAGGTACTGCCGAGGCGTGCGACCCGTCTCCTCTTTGAAAAGTTGTCTGAGGCGCGTGGGCGATAAGTTCACAAGTCGACAAATACTGCCTAACGAGAATTCAGTTGACGATGCTCGCTGCATCAGATCAAGGGCTATTTTTATCCGCGCATCCACGTTCGGCGAATCACTCGCTCGAAATCCCGGCCGGTCCATCTCGATGACGCAAACCAACTTTCACCACAATGAAACTGATCAGCGCAAGGGGGACTTGGTGTTCGCCGAAATTTCATGGCGATGTAGTCTCAGAGCCCCTCTATCTTTCGCTTTACATTTTTGGCTTGCGTAACTCCTCCCAGCGCTCGTATTGCTTGCGCTTGGATGTGTCTGGATCTTCTTCATTTTTTAGCCAGTAGCAAAACCAGTCCACAAGACCCTGTTGTGCGACCATCTTTTGCCTCGGCGTGACGACAAAATGATCCGCATCCGGCACCCACGTGAAGTCAACCGGCTTTCCCAAGTTTCTGAGGCCGGCAAACCACTGCCACATCTCCAGAAGGCCTTCTCTGTCTTGAAGTGCCAGCAGCCGGACAGGCGTATGGACTTTATCCAAATTGAAACCCGAAGAATTGGCTAACCACAGTTTGAGACCCTCGCCGAAGGGTGGACCGCCGTTGTATTGATCGAAGTCAGCATCAGAACCAGGGAATAACAGATATTGAAGATATCCACCGTCAATACCGTCCACAAGATTGGCCGCAGCGAAGCTGTACTTGGAATGCGTTAGCGTGTAGCTCACATCGAGCACGGTGATGCTGAAGCCGTTGATCCCAACGCGATTCCGGTCAATCATCCCTCGCTGGTCGAGATAGTCGATCGCTCCCTCGATCTTCGACATGTGATGAAGCGATCCTCTGGGCGACAAACCGTCCCTCTTTAACATCGCGTAGTCTTGGGTCTGTGGCATTCCCACCCCCAGAACGATGAACCCCCTTGCCGCTAGGGGTCGAGCGGCAAACGCGCTGCTCCATTCGGACCGGCCATCCATCGAAAATTCGCCAGGCCCATCGACTCCGTGCGTCTGAATCACCAACGGGTATCGTTTTCCTGGGGCATAGGCGGGCGGGAGAAACAGTACTCCATTCCATCTGACCCCGTCCGTTGCTTTCCACTGAACGGCTTCCACCTCTCCGAACTCTAGCGCAGCAAACTGCGGATTAGGATCGAAGAGTAGTGTCTTCTGCTGCGTCCGCGGACCCGAAACGAATACCCTCGGTGGTTGATTTACGTCCTGTACTAGCGTCACATCGATTTGAGTGTTCGCTTTGACCGCTCGGGCTTTCTCCCATTCCTCAGGTGTAATTCTCCGCACTTGCCTATTCGTAAGTGTCACTTCTGCCGGCAACTCATTTCTTGACCGGACCTCCTTCTCAGCCGGGTCGACCACGTTCAAGGGAAGGTACGACTTCATGAAGACCGAGTGCCCATCAGGGCCCCAGACGAAGGGACGTGGGGCCGGCATGGGCGTATTCAGGAGCGGGGTCAGCGCCTCGGTCTTTGTATCCAGCAGGAGGTATCGTTTCCATCCCGTGAGTTGCCCCTTCCGGCGCGAGCCGCTAAACAAACCCCTTTGAATGTCTTCATCCTTGTATGCACCCCATTCCGTAGGGACGTCGCGCACGTAAACAGCTATCAATGCATACCGGCCACCGGGCGAAATGGAAACCGGATTGCTGTGATAGATCGCATCATCGACCGGAATGAACGTGGGCGACTCGTTCGATTTCTGTAAGAAGAGCTTGTTTTGCCACGACGGTTTCGGACAGTCTCCAGCCAGTAGATCGCTCAAACCTTGGTCGGCGACGACGATCACGTCCTCGTGGCCCTTTACCTTGCCTGCAATCGTGCTTGGTTGAGGATCAGCAGCAAAAACGATTTCTTGGCCGTCAGACGTGATGTCATAGTGGTTGATTGCAGTCGGATGGTTTGTGCGTCTCGTGAGAACTTCTGTTCGGATGTTGAAGGTATAGACCTGAGAAGGCTCGCCCGACTTTTCGCCCACAAAGGCGAGCGTTTCGTTGTCGTTGAGCCATTTGACTCCATGGAGCGCATCCCGGTTGGATGAGGATGACATCGTCAGGAGAACAATCGGCTTGGGCGAATGAAATGCTTCGCCTGTTTGGAAGAGAAGCAGAGAATACTCGTTGATGTTCCTTTCGACGTTTCCCTTCTTAAGGACCAGGACAAATTGCCGACCGTCGGGCGAGAAGCGAGCCACGCGCTCCTTCGACTCACTCTCACTGAAGAGATCGGGCTCTCCCACGCGGGTCATTTCGATGGCATCGGAAACGGTGATGGAGCGCTTCCCTTGACCGGAGTTGTCTTGTCCGCTGGCTGGCAAAGCCCCAAGAACACACAACGTCGACGGGATCAGCAATCTCGACAAACGAGTCCACAGTCTTTGCGCCGTCACAAAACACCTCTGGGATTGAATCTAATGTGCCTCTTTCAGTGCGCGAAAATCCTGGCTGTCGTCGGCTGCTCGGGCTTTGAATCATCTTGAGATCTTCTTCACGCGCTCATGCTGGAATGAGTGATCCCAAGCCGCAGCATACCCCCAATACCCGCAAACCATCACGCATCCTCCGATTCGAGGGCGCGCACTGGGAATTGCTATTAGAAGGCAAGTCTTAAGCTGAACTGAACTGAACGAGGTCCTCCAAAGGAATAAAGTGGGCTGAATGCACCGCTCCCAACCTGGGTTGCTTCTCCGGCGGTATTCAACATGGACGTGGCTAGACCGAATGATGTACTAGTGACCCGGGGATTTATTGTCCCGAAGTTGGGGTGGTTGAAGATGTTGAAGATCTCACTGCGAAACTGAAGATTGACGCGTTCAGATATGTTGAACTGACGGTGAACACCAAAGTCCGCCTGCCAAGCACCGAATCCACGGAGTACGTTTCGCCCCAGCGTTCCTTGCCGCAACGGGTTCCCATTTGCATCCGTGGGTGTGGGAAGGAACGCAGCAGGATTGAACTGCTTTCCCCCTGGTGCCAATGCATTGCTAATGTACAGGGGCTTCCCTGGCACCACATCCGGCCGTGTTGTCACTGTGCTCACAAATGGAGACGACGCGCCGACGAGGTCAACAGGCAAACCAGATCTAGCGACCAGAATCGAATCTATCGACCAACTTCCAAGAATGGTTTTTAGTGGACCCTTTTCGCGTAGGCTGGGTATATCGTACGTAAAGGCACCGCTGAATGTGTGACGCACATCGAAATCTGATGCTCCTCGATCGAGTCTTGGATTCATAAACGATGCAAAGGCGTTGATTGGATTGGCCCCGTCCGAAGCGTCGTCTATGGAATGGGAGTACGTGTATGAAGCTAGTGCTTGCAGGCCCCGGGATAAATGCCTATTAAACTGCACTTGCATCGAGTTGTAATCCGATTCTGCAGCGTTCCTGAGGGCCAGCACCTCAACGAAATTCGGATTGGGATTGACCAAGTTGTCGCGACGGAGAAGTCGATGTCCGGCGGATCCGACGTAAGATAGCGTAAGAGCTTGACTCGCCCCTAAAGCCTGCTGAAGTGCAAAATTCCATTGCAAGGTATACGGAAGCTTGAGGTTGGGATCGATCGCGCGAATTTGATCTAGCGGGGGAGTCAGGGTAATCGGTCTAGGTTGCGCAATATTCGGAGGCACGGGAATCGGGACGCCGAAAACTCGATAGAACTGCGTGAAGGGAAGAGACCGATACCCTTCTGCTACCTGATCGTTACCCAAGTCATAAAACACACCAAAGCCCCCCCGCAAGACGGTTTCGTGCGTCGCCTTTTGCGACAACTGATAGGCCAAGCCAATCCGAGGAGCAAAGTTGTTATATGTTGTCTCGTATGGCGCCGAGTTTTGAGGAGCCAGTTGGGCCGTAGCTGGATTATTGAGCCCGATTACATTCAATGGTTCTCGACCGCTGGCTTCGCTAGGAACAGGATTCAACTCCCAACGCAAACCGTAGGTGAGATTTACACGCCGTGAAATCTTCCAAGTGTCCTGTGCATACAGAGAAAGATTTTGAAAACGAGGCTTTACGGGAACGTTGGTCTCGATGTCAAGGATCGTGGCGGTCCCGCCCGTAATATCTGACTGACCTAAAGCAATAGGCACTTGATCATAAGGTCTAAAAGTCCAAGTCGGCGTGAGATGTCTATAGTCAATTCCAAATTTCAGGGCGTGAGCACCTTTCGCAAACGAAAGATTGTCCACAAGATTGACTTGACGCTGCACTACATCGGAGCCTTTTCCCACCTGAAACGTAAAGAGCTCAAAAGCAGGAGAGAACAATAGTATCTCTTCCCCAATTACACCCGTACTCGGTGTGGCAAAGGAAGGAAACAACGTTGAAACATCAAACGGAGTGCCACCTCCAAAAGTGCTCAGGGAATCTGATACTTGAGCATGATTTCGGCTATAGTTGAATCGCAACTCGTTATTAACATTGGGTAGAATCTGCAAATTGGACCCGACGGTGACGGTCTGAATGTTTGACTCTGTGTGCGTAAACTGTATTACGTTAATCTCTCCGCTATTCGCCCGAGAATAGCTGTACCTGCCAAACAGCGATAGGCGATTTCTAATTTTGTGGTCGATTCGAATGCCGCCTGAATCAACTGTCGACGGATTGGACCTCGAAGAAGTGAAAGGCGCGGCGCCCGTTGGTTTTTGGCCGGAGGGCGGACAGCTAGGATCGGTTGACGGATTACACGAAACAGACGTCTCAGGACCTTCGGGGAGAGGAAATGCGTTGAGGATTGGCTGCCAACCCGCCGCGGCGATGCTGCGCAGTCGAAGAGATGGAACGAAAATCTGTTGTGTGAATGGCTGACGCAGGCGGAGCCCTTCGTAAGATCCGAAGAAGAAGGTACGATCCTTAACTATCGGACCGCCCACTACTCCTCCAAAGTCATTTTGCCGCTCTTCCCCGCGAGGGGTCGTTTTCCCAGTTCCCGGATTGATTGTGGCGTTGTTGAACCAATCGTTCGCGTCCAGCACATCGTTTCGCAAATACTCAAATAGCGTCCCATGAAACTGGTTAGACCCGGAACGAGTAACGATCGAAACCTGACCGCCGGGCGAGCGGCCAAACTCAGCGGCGTAACTCGACGTTTCGATCCTGAATTCCTGCAAAGCATCAACGGGAACAAGGCTATTCGTCCCTCCAGCAGGGGTTAGCCCCGGGAGAGAACCAGCGAGCGTTTGCCCAATGTTGGAGCCGTACGGCACACCAATATTGGCACTGACGCCGTCCACGTTGAAGTAATTGGAATTTGCCCTCTGGCCATTGACGCTAAACTGCCCTTCGTTTCCGAAGGTTGGAGAAGTTAGAACCACTCCTGGAGTTAGCGCGATCAGCGATTGAAAGCTACGCCCGTTGAGAGGGATGTTTTGTACAAACTGACTATCGATTACTGTGCTCACCGTCGCGCTTTCTGTGTTGATGAGTGGCGTGCCAGCGGTTACAGTGACGGTTTCCGATACAGAGCCAATCTCAAGCGCAAAGTTTTGCTCTAGCTTGTCTTGGACGTAAAGCTGGAATTCCTTGATTGCTACTTCCTTGAAGCCCGGCTTCCGGACCATCAAGTGATAGCGCCCCGGCATCAAGCCCGTGAAATAGTAGATGCCCGCCCCGTTGGTCTTAGTTGTCACAACTACGCCCGTTTCAATCCGCGTCGCAGTTACTTCGACATCCGGGACGACGCGACCATTTGGGTCCTGTATGACGCCGCTAAGTGTGGCGGTTTCCATCTGGGCGAACGCTGCGTAGCTGGTACAGAGACAGAGAACTAAGAGCACAAACAGCAACCTCATGCGCATGGCAGTAGGCATAATTTCTCCTCTACCTCTATTGCGCGTGAGACCAGCGCGTTTGTACCGCCTGTTTTCGTGAATAAGCTGTGAGAAAGACCTACGAGCTTTTGCCAATTCACTCTCCATTTCGCCATCTCTAGAATTCAAGAGATCGCGAAATGGAGGAATGGGGCTGAGCATGCGTCAGTTTATCTAAGACCTACGGATGGTTGGGAGGCGTGCCAAAGTACGCTTCTAGGAGGGGCTTTCCCGTTGGTTTCGCAAAGGGCCGACCAGCGGGTTCAAGAGTCACGAAAACCGTGTCAATCTCTTCAAGAAGTTTAGGGTCATCAAACTTCATCGCCCAGCGATGCTGCGTCTGATCGTCGTTGTAGAAAATTCCAAGACTGTGGGCCGCTTTGTTATTCAGATTGTTGCTGTTGCTTCCCCAGGCCGCGTATACGAACTTTCCATCCGCAGTATTCTTCGTAGGTAGGTCGAAGGCATAGAAGATGAGGGACTTCCCTTGTGTGTAGAAGGCTCGTCCAAATGCCTTTCTCGCGCGGCCTTTCCCATCTCTATCGATAACATCCACGATATGCAGGTCACGCGCGCCCATGATGTCGCGAATCTCGCGCCCCGCCGATAGCATTTCCCGCTCGCGTTCGACACTTGCCGAAACCTCGGTTAAACGTGTCTCCCTGTCAGCCAGTGCGAACTGCAACGAGTCAATCTTTCTCTGACTTACGGAAACTAGCTCTTTCGCTTGATACAACTCGGTTCGCGCCGCACTCAGATCATTGCGCGATTGGACCAGTTCTTGGCCTTGCGCGGCGGACTGCTTCTCGACCTCGTTAAGCCTCGCTTCTAGTTCAGTTGTGTGCCGGTCCGACAGGGCCAGCTTGTCTCGCAATGCGACGTTGTCTCCATGTGTCTCTTCCATGCGTTTTTGCAGATCAGCGATAACTGTCTGCAAGCGTAAGCCTTCATCCTGAACAAGAATTGGCGCCTTCGGCACTTGTGCTTCTACGGGATGGTCAACTGGAAGGGATGTTTTAATGATTCGCGCGGGCAGTGCACGGTATCCAACCGCTGTTCCAATTCCTGCGCCAAGCAGGAATGCTGCCGCAATTCCCGCTGCGACAAGATGCTTATACCGTTCGCCAAACGAAGCTGGAACACCCACAGGAAGACGCCGAGCAATACCGTCGCGCAAGCGACGGTACCGCTCCATCTGCTCGGCAGGGTTCTCGTTTTTGGGTGAACCTGCCAGGAACGCGGCAGTCGCAACGGAGTTGGTTTCCGCGACGATTTCGCGGCACTTGGGACAAGTTTTTTTGTGGCGAATGAACTCCTCGTGTTCATCACGAGAGAGTTCACCAATCGCCGCTAAGTATGCGAGTTCTTCAAATCGATCGTGCTCTGACAACTGACACCTCCGGAGCCACCCGCTCTGTAGGACGATGATGGAATTTCAAGATGACGTCTCGGTCGGGTTCTGAGGACTCTTCCGTTTCGTCTTTTGGCGCTAGGACCCTGCGCATTCTTTCGAGACCCCGATATAGATGATGCCGCGCATTCCCGAATGACTCGCCCATTTCGCGTGCAATCTCATCCACAGACAGCCCGCGAAAGAAATAGGCCGTCACTGCTACTCGCTGCTTGTCGTCCAGGCGCTCCAAACCCTGTTCAATCAGGCGAGTACCCTCCTCAAGAGAAAGACCGGACGCGACTGTGTCGTCCCGCACCAGTAGTTCGGACTCGAGTTCTTCGATCTGTACGCTGGTGTAGTACCGACGGCTTTCCAAATGACGCCGATGATCGATCGCGCGCGTGTAGGCGTACCGCAGCAAGAGCGTGCGAAATGAACCTCGCTGCTCGTCGTACCGCAGCATGGTTGTGTGCACTTCAAGGAAAAGGCCCTGTACCAGATCTTCAGCCTCCGCTTTGTTGCGAAGCACTGAATATGCAAGCCGAAATACGTCCTCGCAGTACCGGTCAAAGAGCACTAGAAACGCGTCGTGATTTCCGCCCGTGGCCTCGCGGCACAAAGCTTCATCCGGGAGAGAGCGAAGCTGCTCTGGAGCGTTAGGTCGTTTCCCGAACATTATCTCGCCCCTTCCACTCGACACATCCACAAACTCCACAAACACACCGGAATGCAGCGCAACAAGGTCAGGTCCGTGGTGACTGTTTGCTCTGCATGACTATCCGACAACCAAAGTGAGAGAAAACATACAACTGATCTCTATTAGATGAAAGAGCTATGTGAATGCGGAGCGACAAAATATTTATTAGCTGTGTTGGTACAAATCTCTCCGCGCTTACGCAGCGAACAGGAAACGTGAATTAATTTTTCCGTAAAACTTTTGTGCTGAATCCTGTGTCTATTGTCAGAATATGGGTGTGTATTAGGAATGGACGTTAACCGGAACTACCTCCCAAGGTAAGGCTCGTGGCGCTCAGACCTGTAAGCACATTGTGACGCGTGAAACGAGGGTCCCCGATGAAATCACCGCGAGCACGAAGTGGGTCTGGCACCTTTTTCTTGAGCTCGGTTGACCGGCTTGGCAGAGCCATTGATCCCTTGATTCTGGCAATTGCTCATGAAATCGGTCCGCGCGCCGTGAGATATGCCGAACGGTTACTCGGGGACCAAGCGCTCGCACTGGATCTCTTGGAGGAATCCGCAGCGGCCGTTTCCGAAGCTCTGAAGCGAAAAACGACTGGCGACAGCGGCAAGGTTCGGAACATGGAACGCTACTTGTTTCGCACCTATCTCCGGAAAGTAAGCCTGGTCAGAGGGAAGCAAACCCGCCTCGATAAGTCTCTGCGGGCCAAAGCGCCAAAGCAACCCGCCCGGACTGAGTTTGCCGAGGCGGAAATCGCGCTGTTGTTCGACGAGGTGATGGCGACCTATGATAAGGTCACCCGGCAGATCGTTTATCGCCGTCTAGAGGGCTATTCGTGGAAGGAGATTGGCACGGAGTTCGGCATTACCACTCACGCGGCGGAAGCGCGGTATAGCAGAGCTCTTGCACAGGCACGAAAAGTCCTCGCCAAGCGACAAACTCCGGATTGAGGAGGACTTTCGCCTTGCCGGGAGCGAGGACCAAGCCGAAGACACGAAAGAAGACGCTGCCAGCAGAGAAGATTCTGGAGCTGGGGCGTAGACATTTTGCCCGGGATTTTCCGAATCCAAAGCGACAAGGCTGTCCTGCGGCAAACGAGCTCAAATTGCTAGCCGACAATCCGCGCAAAGCCAAGGAATCCGTTCTCAATCACATCTCCACTTGCTCGCCGTGCTACCGAGACTATAGCGGCTTTCTTAAAGCCAAAAAGAGGAAGGCCCGCGCCAAATCTGACGGAGACGATTGAGCGGCACCCACCGCGAGGCGTGGGAAGTTCCATAAAACGGACAACTCGAAAAGGAAAAAAGGGGTTCGGCCTTGGGCCGAACCCCTTTTTTTTGTGCGGCGATCAGAACCGGGCGTCTTCGTCGATCTGCGCTTGCGCGGCGGCTGCGGACGGCGAAGCCGGAGCAGTATCCTTGCGATCAAGCTTGCGAATCGAGAACGCCTTGATTTGCCACGAGGTGACCTGCGCCTTGGCCTTGCTCTTCCCTTTGCCCACTTCCTTGTCGTAGACGTTGCTGACGAGCGTTCCAACGACGTAGACGTGGTCGCCCTTCTTCAGTTTGTCCGCCACGTACTCCGCGAGGCCGTTCCAAATGACGATGCGGTGCCATTCTGTTTTTTCGTGGCGTTGCTCGTTCGCATCCGTCCACCACGTCTTCGTGGCGAGCGAGAGGATAGCGAGTTTGCGCCCCGATTTCTTTGTGGTTTTGCTTTCGGGGTTCTTGCCCAAAAAGCCCATCAGTTCCACGCGATTTTCGTACATTTTTGAAAAATCTCCATTTCTGCCCTTGTAATTGGGGCACTCGAAAGCGAGACGGGTCTGCTCCCAAGGCGAGCGGCTGCTTTATGGGAGGGAACCGTGCTGCTGTCGTCGGGGAGGAACCGTGAAAGCAGAAGCCGCGAAGCCGCCGGGCGCAGGAATTCCCGCGAAGCCGTGCCCAATGGAGAGGGTGGGATGGAGATGAGTACGGACAAAATCGCAGCGGGCGTTTGGGGAAATACGAAAGCAAAATGCAAAGGGGACGCCGAATCCTCACGGTGCCTAGTGAAGGAAGGGCACCTAGTCCACGATCAGATGGCATCGCATCATGGAATCGGCTTCCAGTGGCCGGAAGTAAAGGGCGACTTGGAACGCTCACGCAAGTTAGGGACAGTGGGCAAAGGGAGGGCACAAGGGGCGGAAGCTTGGCGGGCGGATCGATCTCGCAGTCCTCGCAAGCGACAGCTCGCGAAGTGTCCGCAGCGCCGGAGACAATTTCGCTCCGTTCTGACGGTCACGCGGATCGGGTGTCGGCGAAAGCGCCACCCATGGCGTTTAGAGATTCTAGAAGAAAGCGAAAAAAGCGGGGCCATCCAGTGAAGGACGGCCCCGCTCGGCTGGAGGGCCATTACTTGTGGGCTTGCTTTGCCTTGGCTGATGTCTTTGCTTTTTTGACCATTGCAGCCTTGAGTTTCAAGGTTTTCTCTTTCTCGGTGTTCTCGATCTGCTTTCGTAGCGCCTTCACGTCCAATTTGTAGAGTTTGGCGGCGTCACTCAATAGGTCGTCCTTGGCCTCGGTCGTATTGGCAGCCAGTGGCAGCAACATCGCTTCCCATACGAGAGCCGCGAGCGGGGCACCATTCGCCGTTTTGTAGAGCGACCGCGCTTTGTCGGCCAATTCCCACTCCTGACCCTTCTTCGATGGCTCGAAGCCATGACGCTTGGCGAGACGGCAGGCAAGGTCGTGGGAAAGCGAGCCGACGAGGTGCTGTGCGACAACACGCAGTTCGCCGGTGCCGAACGGCGGCTTCGCACGCTTGAGGATTTCGCCAAGCATGCGGTGTCTTAGTGTTACCGTCTGCTTGGCCTTCCGGTTTGCGGCCAATTGTTCCGCTTTCCACCGAAGCTGCTGCTCTTCCTCCTTCTGTCGGTTGCCGAAATGAATCTTGCACTCGGGGTTGGCGCACACTTTCACAAGACGGCCTTTTTCCTTGCCATCTGTATGAATGGCGGGTTTCAGATGGTTGCAGAGTTTGTGTTCGGGATGCGCGTCCCTGCCCTTCTGGCTCTTCCGGGCGACGACTTCCACGTACTCGCGGCGCGGGAGAGCAGAAGTTTCATCCGTGGCGCGGTAGTTATGCGAAATCTGCACAAGATTCGGCATTTTCGCGACGCGCTGCGCGATGTGCGCATCGAGCTTGCGATTGAAACACGCCGCATTGGTGCAGCAATCGGAATCTTCCCGCACTTCGGAGAAGAGCAGCCTGTTGAATCCGGTGCGCTTCGGGCAATTCGCGCAACTGCCGGCTTCCGGCACCAGGGTTTCATCGTCTTTCGAGAACGGCACAGACTTGAGGCTCAAATAAACGTTGTGCTCAATCCATGTCTGCAAGCGGGAAGCGGGAACGAGGCTGCGTTCCTTGTCCTCGGCAGCGTAGTAGCCATCGAAGCAATGGCGGAGCGCCTCCTCCTGCGCCTCGGGCGCGAGTTTGGCAATCAAGAGCGCGTGTTCGACGCCGATTTGCCCAGCGGTGAACGCGTCGGCCACAGGGGGAATGAGGTCCAAGAGGCAAAGGCGCTTGGCGATGAAGGAGGCGCTTTTGCCCGTCTTGGCTGCGAGCTTCTCAATGGTGTAGGCCCCTTGCTCGCGGTCGAGCAAGGCACGAAAGCCCTGCGCTTCTTCAAACGGGTGCAAATCCATTCGGAGCAGGTTTTCGATCAGTTGGATTTCAAGACACTCTTCGTCGCTGAGTTCGCGGACTGTCGCGGGGACGCTGCCACGCCCGGCCAGTTTCGAGGCCCGGTAGCGGCGCTCCCCGGTAACGATTTCATAGTGCCCGTTGACGGGCCGTACAAGGAGGGGCAAGAGCACACCTTTGCTGCGGATGCTTTCGGCGAGTTCCTGCAGCCCTTTCTCGTCAAACGTCTTGCGGGGATTGGTGCTCGATTCCTTCAACTGCGCAATCGGAATGTTTCGGTACTCCTGCGTGACTTTCGTTGCTTCGTTCGTGCTCATTGCTTTTCTCCTTTTCTGAATGTCATTGGCTTGGTTTCAGTGGATTGGTTTTCAAATCATCCCGGCAGCCCGTAGAATCGAGGGGCAGCCGTGCGGACAAACGCCGTCCGGTTCGACTTCGCAACCTTCGTCGCAAAGCGCGGGAGCGTTTTCCTCGCCCACGAGGACGGCCTCGCAAATCTCTTCGAGCGTGCACCCGTCCTGCGCTAGAAATTGGTCCATCGTCAGTCGGTGTCCATTGCGAGACATGGTTTTGTTCTCCTTCGCCGTCTCAATACTCTTCGGGCAAGAGCAAGGTCGTAACGCTACGGTCTGCCTCGGTGATTACCCACACTTTGGTGTCACCGGAAGAGACGCGGTAACTGCTCAAGAGCCGGAAGCCGCGTTTCAGGCTAAGTTCGTTTTCCTTGCGGTCGTGCTCGTCGAGTTCTCCCCAATCGCCGCGCACGTGCCGGGACAGGAAGTCGAGCGGGGTTTGTCCGGCCTTTTCGAGCGCGGCCAGAGCGCCCGGTGTGGCAACAATCTGGCCGAGCGGAAATAAAGCTGCGTTAGTCGTTTCTTGCATGGGATTTTTCTCCTTCAGAAGGTGTGGTTTTTTGCTCTTTAGGCAACGCGGAGCGGTGCATAAAAAACAAATGCCTTCATGGCGGGCCAACGCGACTGTCCGTCCGCGCTGTCAATGGCGCGGGTTATGCGTTCATCGGAGCGAAGCGGAGACCATTGACAGAGGAAGCGGGCGGATCAGGCGCAGGCTTTAGCCAGGAAGGCAGTGAGGAGTGAAGACAGTTCGGTTCCGTGTTACCTGCGCGAAGAGTCTAACTTCGGCTCAGTTCGGAAGGTTTTCCGCGGGGTGGCACGAACGACGCCGGATCGTGTGTTTGTTGAGTGCAAAAACACAGCCAGCTAGTGCTACCATTCTCTTGCGGTGCGCAAGAGCGTCCACAACGTTCCTTCCCGGCGCACTGCCAGTCGACCTATGCGAGCCAAGGTATTTTCGTATTACACGCTGGAGGAGCGCCAATTGATCGAAAAGGCCGCGAAGCGGGAGTCCAGAAGTCTAAGCAGCTTCGTGGCATTGGCAGCTCTTGAGCGAGCGCGCCGGGTCACTGGCAGAAAATAAGCGCCACTAAAAACCAATGTGACCTCACTTATTGTAATGGTAGTATTGTCTAGTGTTATGAATCGCTGCGTTTCGAGAATGGTAAGCGTGTGGTTCTTCTGAGAGAAGTGAGGCGTTAAGAAAGTGCGGATCAATGTCGGCGCCCGCTTGCGGGCTGAACGGAAAGCCAAGAATCTTTCCCAGTCGGACATAGAGCGGCGAACGGGGTTTCCCCGCTGTCGAATTTCATGGCTTGAAAACGGAAGGGCAATCCCCACGATTGAGACTCTCGAAAAGATCTCGGATGCACTTGAGATTCCCGTCTACCGGTTGCTCTACGACGGGGAGGAGCCCGCACAGGTAGGGACAGTGTCCGCAAGGACTGCGACGAATGTAAACCGGAGATGGAGCCGAAGGAATCAAGTCCGGTTGGTCAGAGAGATTCGGGGGCTTCTGGGCCGGATGCGCGAAGAGGACCAGCACCTGTTGGTGTTCATTGCTCGGAAAATGGCCACGCGGGTACAAAGAGGGTCCGGGGTCAGACTTCCGGAGGTCGGTCGCTCAGATCGAACAATGAGTTCAGAAGCGGAGGTCGGCAATTCATGAAGGCGGTTGCGGAGAATCGGTACATTCGAGCAGTTGGAAACGCAATACCAAGGGAGGCTCATATTCATTCGCCTCGGCCTCCCCGAGGCAGGCCGATGGATTTGTGCCCGAAATGTGGCAGTTCGGATTGGAAGAAGGTTTCGCTGGCCTACGAAGAAGGATTGTCGCGGATCAAGGCAAAGAGCCGGCTGCGTGGCGTAGCGTTTGGAGACGATGGGCCGAACGTTATTGTAGGAACGGCCGCCACGAACGGGATTGCACAGACGCAACTTTCAAAGAGACTTCGACCGCCGAAAAAGTGGTCTTATCTGAAGGTGATTGGCTGGTCTGTCGTGGTTTCCTTCGTGATGTTGATCGCGTATGTGCGCTCCGTCTTCGGAAGCTCCACAAGAGTTTCTTCCTTGCCTGCTATGGCCGGGATGTTCGTCGTCGCCATAGGATTTGTCGTCTCCGTGTTCTTCGTCTGGAGACACAACCATTTGGTTTACCCAAGACAACACGCCGAGTGGAGTGATTCGTGGCTATGCCAGCGTTGCGGCGGAGTCAGTTCCCAGAACGTAGCTTGATTCCTCCGCGGTCTCGGAAGTTCCTGGTTGTAGGATCAAGCGCTGCCGAAATCGTCCTATCAAGAAAAACAGCAAAATACAGATGGAAGGCGCTGCGCGAGCGACGGGCTAAAGAACGCTAACGAAGCAGAAATCCTTCAGTTCTGTCGGAAGCGGTAAGGATGGCTGGTGAACCATCTGTGGGCACATTGCTAACGCGCACGTCCAACAATCTCAGTTCTTTGGCTGGATTGGCCGACAAAGCGTCGTCGATGGAGCTATCAAAAACGGACGTGCGGAGAATCACGGGCGCGTCTTTCGCCAAAGTTGAAGACGAAGATACGATTCCTTTCCAGGACTTCACAGCCTGGCGCGAGGTAATTCTTAACTGAAGGTCGGCGTATTCAGTTGTAGGTGAGAGGTGCTCTGACAGCTGCCGCTGCGTTTCCGGAGTCCAGTACGTAGAACAAAGATGTCGAACATCGCAAAATGTGCAGTTTTGGAGACTGGGCTTAGCGTGTGGGGGTTGTACTTGCATAACATTTCGTGCGGTTTCAGTTCGGTCTGCAAGAGTTTGGTTCAATTTCTCAAGTTCGCTTTCGTGAGGGGCCGGCACGTCGATGCTTCGGCTGCCGTAGGAAAGTGTGAGTTTATCTGCCAGGACCCGTGCCGGATTAAGTCTTTGGTCGTTTGCCCAGAGGAGGGCATAGATGCGGATTTGGAGCTTGTGTTCCTCATTGGGTTCTCCAGTCTTAAAGTCGATGATTTCGCAATGACCCTCGCTCACGCTCACGTAGTCGGCGACCCCAACCCAATGAAGCGCTGGCGAGCGGAGTTCCAATTCGCTGTGTGTATTGAGCCATCTGCAATCAACGGCAGCTGGCTTGGACTTGTCGCGAGGCGCGGAAACAGAGGCGGCAAGAGGTAGCCGGCTCAAGGTGATTTGGACTTGTTCGCGCATAACCGGAATGCGTTGCTCCAAGGCTTCATGCAACGCTCGCCGCCTGGCAATACCGCGCGGATTTGTTGATTGTTCGCTCAGTACATCTTCGAGAGATTGCCGGATCAGTTGCGTGAGCCCGCCCCATTGAGTCAGTAGGGAAACCGCTCGAGCGTCCGAGGCTGAAAGGCAGCCACCATTCGCAAGATTCGTGCCGATTGTTCTCACAGACGAGTGAACGACCTGCCCCATAAGATTGGAAAGACGGAGCTTTGGAGGATAACCATGCCGTGCCCAGACGTCAGAGTAGTTCGCAGCACGGAGAGCAGCGCGCCTGGGGCAGCGCTCAATTTCCAAAAGACGATAGAAACTCATCCAATCAGGCAGAGTGGGCCACTCGGCAGGTTCGTCAGCCCAAATGATTGGGCGCATGTTTCCCTCAACCATCGCGTTACCTAAACAAACTCGCGAAGCAAGTCACTGGTCGCCCTGGGCAGATTGCGGCGTACTTCAATTTCGTCAACAAGTCGAACTGGAATAACTGAATGTTCCTTGAGTTGCTGAAGGGCATCGTTAACTGGGACATCCGGTGTTAGGGAGGCATGAATACCTATCGCCCGTAGGTCGCCGCCAGCGTGCCTTACGAGAATCGGGACCGTAAGAGTTCCTAAGCCCGGTACTACCAGTGAAGCATTTCGTTCAACTGCAATCGAGGGCATTCGCTGGCGGTCGAGGTCTTGAAACAAGAGGTCAGTGGACTTGGCTGTTCTGGCTTCATCGAGTACGGCGGGAGCACCTGTCAAGAGGTGTCGCAAAAGGCTTGCTCCCAAATGTCTGTCTAACAAGTCGTGCTCAAACTTGTTTTTGTAGCTGCGCAAGCATCGGTAGCAGGAGCCGTCGCAAGCACAGTCTTCGAGGATGTTCAGAGCCCTGTTGAACAGAGGAATTCCGAGACGGCCCGCTCGCGCAACGAAACCTGCACCGCCGGGTAGCGTGTCGTAGAGATAGATTTCCGACTGCCGACCAGCTTGGCCGAATTCCGTGAGGGCGGGCCTATATTCTGCCTGGACTTCGGTCGCTGCGAGTTCCATGATCGCGCATGCGGCCTTAGCTAGAACTTCGCTGAGCGTGCGGAGGACGATGTCAGTGCCGAGAAGCCCGGGTTTCAGTGTGATTGGCTTTTCGACAGTCAACAGAATCAAGAGGACATCAGTGATGAAATCGGTCCCAAAAACAATATTTCTGGTTCCTCCTCCACCAGGGCAATTCGGTTCACGATCATCTGGAAAGGGCTTTCGATGCCCGGAAAAGACTGTGCTCACCGTGGCGACAGCGGGTTCAACGCGGCCGCACTTTGTGCAGTAGTTGTACCCTTCCTGTCGAGGACCACGATTAGTGACGAGAAGGCGATCCTTGAGGTGCGACACTCTGAGTTTGTCGTTAATGAGGGCCCACTTGTTTTCCTCGGCAGGACTTGGCGCGACTAGTTTGGCTCGAGTGGCATAGCTCCGTGTTGGCTGATCATCGAGCGAGGTTTGTTCGCTCAAATCAACCGGATGCGCAAATCCCGGTGGACGTAGCCAATAACGTGCGGCACCAAACGTGCCGGCCCCTCCGCAGGCTGGGCAGTCAAGAAATTCACCTCGTACACCCTGTTCAAGTGAAACTGCGCATGCATAGTGGCAGACGTTGCATTCGTAATAGAGGCGCTTGTTCTTCCATGCTCGGAATCGGTCATCTGAAACTGGTGAATAGATGGCTCCCGACGTATATCGTTTTCCTGCGATCCAAACTTCTTTGCCAGGGGCATACTGACTCAATGCGACCGAGAGACCTTGTGACGGAGTGAATTGGAAGGCAGGCCGGAATCTTGTCGATCGGTCAACATCGAAAACGTAGAACGTCGCAACGTCCGTTGGAAACGCATACCGTGGTAAAACTCCATGGTAAAGCAATCGATCAAGTAGGTTGTCGGCGGCGGGATCGCCTCCGGGCTTCTCTTCGCCTTCCTCGGCTGCAACCTCCATGTCGGCCTCGTCTTCATCAGAAGGAGAGGTTGGCCGAGGATCCGGTTGAGGAGCTGTGCCGGGAGTTCCGGTATCGAAGTCGATGGCGCTGTCGATCGGTGCCATGGTTTCACTAACCAGGGAGTTGAGGATCCTTTCGCGGTCCTCGGACTGCAGTTCGGATGGTAGCCAGTCATTGATGGCTATTCTGAGGTCCGAGAGATTGTTTGTGAGCCAGTTCTCGAGGTCGTTGCGATTCAGAATGGAATTTGAATTCTTGAAGCTGGCAACTGTACCCAATACGGCAAAGAGTTGTGGCTGATCCTCGGGCTGAATATCTGGCAGGCGCTCTGAGTGGTACTGCTGCAACAGATACGCGGTTACGTGGCGCCGCGCGATCTCGTAATTATCGAGTGTGAGCTTAGGGTCATCTACTTCGCCGCGAATCATTTGGTCAGGATGAGCGAAGTAGTGCTCATCGTGACTGTCGGCACTACCGAACGCCGTAACCGTGGCGACCGCGTTTCCACGACGCCCCGCACGGCCGGCTCGCTGCTGGTAGTTAGCTCTGGCCGGGGGCATATTGCGAAGAGAAACACCGGAAAGAGTTCCGATATCAATTCCAACCTCCATTGTTGTGGTGCAAGAAAGTACATCAATCGCTGGCCGCTCGCGTTTGGAGTCATCTGGTCCGAGGTCAACATCTTGAAAGAGCAACTCGTGTTCCTCAGCTTTGGAGAAGACCTCTTTAGCTTGTGCAGTGTTCAGTTGCGCGGTGTGTTCAGCCGCAATTAGTGACATCGGGGAGACGGGCGGATCATGCAGCGCCTCGACGGAACTGGCGCGGTAATATCCTTTGCGGGCAGCGAATACAGGGTCGCTATCAGGATTGATAGGGTCGGCGCTGCCTTTTCCACAATTGACACACACGGAGAGGCCCACGATGGGGCGCTGAGTTGTACGGCAGACTTTGCAATAGGACCATTCACCTGAAATGAGTAGCGACAGTTCACTTCCCTTTAGGCGGAACTGGTTGCCTGGGACTGGTTCAGCAAACCAAGTAAGGAGTTGGGGCAACCATTCCTTTTGAAATAAAGATCTCGCCGCTTTGTCACGGAGGAAGTTGGTAAGGAAAGTGAAATTCCCGGTGCTGTGAGGGCGAATGTAAAGTTTCCACCAGCCTGCAGGCATCTTTCCCAGCCAAAAGCCCAAGCGCTGCCAACCTCGAAACCACGCTCTTGCAACGCCTAGCTTGCTGGCCTCTTCGGTCGCAACGCCGGGTATGTTCGGCAAACTTGCGATATTCGTTGAGTGGGACGCTCGCTCAACGACTGATGCGAGTGCAAGCGATTCGAGCCCGTAGTACCTGTCCTGAAACGCATCAACAATAGCAAGGAGGAGAGATTCGGGCATGGAGGCTGACCGGAGATTGCCCCAAAGTATTAGAAGTTGCGCTGGATCATTAAGAGCGCCCTTGTTAAGCGCGTCTTCGACGAGCCCTTCTTCGTTGAAGTGCTCGCCACTCTTTAATTCCGGTCGCAACCGAACCTTGAGTAACTTTGCCGAAAGAAGAACCGCAAAATACAAATCCTCGAGGGACAGAGCTTGCTTCAGTGGCTGAATCTCTTGCAAGGTGCGGTAGCCGACCAAGATGAGAGGACGGAGAGTATCGAGATTGGAGTACTTTTGCAGGTTAGGCGCCAAGCGTGCAGCTGTTTGCCGCGAGTCCGAAAAAATGAGAACTTTTCGTCCGCGAAGGGGGGCCAATCGAGTTGCGGGAGCTTGCCCCGGGGGCTGGACTTGAATTTGTTTTGCGATGAGAGCTTGAAACGGCTGATCACCTTTTGTCTGGTGGTCTTGGACGTAAGTTCTGCCATAGGCGGCATTCTGTCCACATACACCGCAAGGCCGGAATTCCCCGGGCTGCGTTTCTCGTTCGGTCTCACCCTCGTCGTCGGTTGCGACTAAGGCAGAACGATTCTTCCTGAGAAAAACGCGTCGGAGGCGTTCGCCAGGATTCTGAGGATTGAGCCTTCCCGTAACCAAATCGTAGTCTGCGGGTTCGACCTCTTCTGAAATCGGAGTTTCAAGCAAGAGGTCCAGGGGCTCGAGCTCGGCGATTTCCCCTTTAAACGACCGAAACTCGGAGCCTGGCTCGCTCCAGAGAAAGTTCGGCTCGGCAATACTATCCGTGTAGGCTCTGGCGTACGCAGTGCCACAGTTTCGACAGGTATAAAGCTCCAATACGCGAGATCCACATGGGCAGGTTTCCAGGGGTTGTGCGTAGAGTTTCCCCGTGGGACCCCGTCGTTCCGATTGGGGCAGCTGAGAACATGTTGGATCCAAGCAGGCCCACAAGCCGGGCAGCCCTCGATAGAAAGAATGGACGCGACAAGGGAGAAGGCTCGGTTCATTCTTGGCTTTTCGCGCCAGACTCCCCAGCGCAGTAAGGACCGTGAGTGCCCTCGCAGCAAGCGTCGAGTCGATACCTGGAAATACATCCTCACCCAGAGTGTCGATTGGCCGCGCCTCGTTCATTGTCAGATTGATGAGGCGGTTCATCGGCGGAAAAAAAGCTAGGGCCTTATACAGAGCAAGCTCCAAGTCACCGTGAGCGGGGGTCTCGCGATAAGTGAGAAACGGTTTCACCTCTTCGAGCCGCTGTGAGTCAGAGGCTTCGTAGAATCGACCTAAGTCCACTCCGGCAAGTGCTTCAGCATCGGTGAGAGTGCCCCCATTCGCTGGATTTCGCAGAAGAAGTTCTCCGCGTATCGTGACGAAGCTAGCGGTCTTCTTCCCAGATAGTTGCGCTCCAAACGCAGACGCGTAGGTTGAGTCTTTGAAGCTAGCACTCGTACAGATAACTTGAAGACGGTTGTCGTCGATCCCCAGCCTTTTTCGCAATCTACGTATGAGTAATGCGACTTCGGCTCCTGCGGCGCCGTTGTAGAGATGCGCCTCGTCGAGAACAAGGAGAAAGGTTTGGTCAGGATTATCTTCGAGCCACTGCTCTGTTCGATCAAAAATCGGGCGTTCTAGGGGACGCATTAACATGTATTCGAGCATCGAATAGTTTGTTATCAGGACATCCGGGGGCGCTTCCTGTACCTCATGCCTTGTGAGTAGCTCGGGGTCGTCAAGCAAAGTAACGCAGCGCAGGAATTTTCCGGACTTCGATTCTTGCCACCTGGAGCCACTTGTACCGAACCATGAAATCAGGTTCGGCTTGGAGGGCCACTTACCGCGCTCTCGGAGCGCAGTTACTAGTCTCGCAGCAGCAATATGCTGAGGGTCGGACGGATTTTGTGCTCTCTCAAGGTTGCGGACGTAGTAGGTGGAGATTGGTGCCAGTCGATCTTGATCCTTCTTGGCTGTGCGAACGCCGGGATAGAGCGTCCTGCTGGTGTATCGGGCAAATCGTGCCGGCCTACCTGTCCATTCCGTAAGTTTCCCGGCCAATCTACGGTCACCAAAGAGCAATCTCAGTCGGCCGAGCTGATCGTTTACGAGCGCGTTCATTGGATACAGAATCATCGCCCTTACTGCAGAGGACGATTGAAAAACACTAGGCTTGGTCTTGGCTTCGATGGCGATTTTTCCAAGGATCGGCAGAAGGAAGCTCTCCGTTTTACCTGAGCCCGTACCAGTAGTGACTACGAGGCTCTTTTTTTCGACCAGTGTTTGGCGCACTGCTTCGGCCTGGTGAGCAAACGGAGGATCATGGATGATCAGCGGCAGGCCATCGGAGGGAGCAGATACGGTTGCTATTATTTCGAGCACCGCCTCGTGTAGGCCTTTTATGGCGCCGAACTTCTCGTTGGTCTGGTACCTACGCGTGCTCTCCAGATATGGCCGCTGGTGAATGACGCCTAATTGGTCCAGCAGGGCTTTTCGTTGCTCGATGAGCTTAGAATTGCTGATATGGTAAGCCGCTTCGATGTAGTCTCGTAGTGAGCGGTGAAGCTGCTGAATTGTTTGGCCAATTGTTTCCGACATGAACTAGCCTGCCTCTTTCAGATCGACGAGCCAAAGGAGACTCTTCATAAAATCAATTTCCTCTTTGATAGCGGACGTCGGAAGGACATAAGAAAGCAAGGTTCCATTGCGCGGGACGGAACGGCCGACAAGGTCCCATCGGCGCTGAGCCCAAGCTGGAACGGGTGAGAATAGATCGAGGACAGATGTGGTGTTTGTGGGTCCCGGGCGAACCCGGAATTGCTGTGGTGTCGAATTGCAGGCATCGATTGCCGCTTGCAGCCTCCATGCCTCATCGCACGCTCGCCAACGCCCTTCGAACGCAGGGAGATCAATGAACTTCTGGGGATGCCCGTTTTCCAATTGGAAGTAACACCAGAGATCAGCTCCGTACGCTTGCGGGCGCCTAGCAACAAACCTCCCGGTGTGGTTTCGTGATTCAGTCCAACGTCCGGGATAGTAACGCACGGGTTTAGACGGCTCAATAATGCGAATGCCGGAAAGATCGCCAGAGGATGGAGCAAGACCGAGAAGATTGTTGAATCGGAGGACATGCTCTTGGGCTGGTTCCCGGAAAGGGGTCCGCACCCATTGTTCCATTGGCAGTTCGAATAAGCCAAACTGCGAAAGAGAAGTGCGGAGACTTTCATCAGGTAGCGGGAACATGCGTTTCACATGGCCATCGACTTCGACGCGTTTCGCATAGTCTTCCGGGAGAGGGAACAGGTTGTCTGGCGCGATTCCGAGGAGAAAAGCACTCCCGTCCTTTCGCATTACGAAACTCGGAGGCGTTAGGTAGAGAATTGTCCCTGGGCTATTTTCGTCTTGAGCTTGCGGCACTGGGGATTCTATGAGGTCGCCGTACGCGACGACATTCGCGAGGGTGGTATGAATCAGTTCGAATAAGTGCTCTGGATCGTTCGAAAGATCGCGGAGAGATTGAAATACTGCATCACTCAACTCTGTTTCTGCACAAGGACAAAGAAACCCTGCGGCACGGCGGAGCAACCCGGCGATTCCTTCGATCGTTGTGAGGTCAAGGCTCGAGGAGTCCATCGCCAGACTGCGAATGGACCGTTCATGAAGTTCTTGGGCGGAGATGCGCTTCATTGCCACTCCCAATTTGGAAGGTTAATTAGGCGCGACCGGTCATGCGCTTTGGAGTATGCAACGGCAAGCCCAAGGAAACGCGCTCCGCGTGCTAGGGTCGGAGTCGTGAGCAGATACTGAAGGCCGATGTTGAGTTGAGAAGCAGCCCAGCGAGTGAGTGCATCAGGTCGAGTCATGAGGCGTAACGCAAATTCAGCGATCCAGAGATACGGGTCGCTCAATGATGAAGGAAGGTGGCCGAGCGGAGGCAACTCAAGATAGCTCTTGGCGACCTGACAGAATACGCAGACTCTCTTGGTATTTGTTTGGTCCGTAAGTTCATCTCGTTTGAGCCATATCGCAGCTCCGAATCCTGTGCGGATTGGACTCCGTGAAATAGTTGATTTGAGTGTGGCGAGATCGTTTGTCCTGCGCTCAAATTCTATTTCACCAGAAACCCACTCGTTCCCACAGGTAAGGTGAACGAGCGCCTGCATGAAGGCCGCAAGGACGTCATCACGCCTTGTGGCGGAAAGCGTGGCTCCAGTGATTCGAGCGGATGACCAAAGCTCGTACAGGCTTATGAATTTGTTGAGATCCTCTGCGGATTTCGTGTGCGGGTGAAGCACACAGTCTGTTCGGAGTTGTGAAAGCGAGCGTACCAATGGGGGGAGAATTACGCTGCGCTTTAGATCGCCAGAACGCGCGGAAAATAGGCCACCGGACTCGGATACTCTGAACGGCTGATCCCCTAAGGGCATCTGAAGAGCAATGGGTTCATCCGGCCTTTCGAATTCGTATCGTGTGAGGCTCGCAGGTTGGGAGAGTCCGGTATCATCTCTTAGTCGTACGACGTATCCATGGTTTTCCCACTTCACGAGCCAACGCAATGGCGCGAACTCGCGCCGACAATGCACTGTAGATTGGCCGAGTTCTTCAGCAGCAAACCGAATCTCTAACGAATACGCAGCATCGTAAATGTTCTGAATCACGTCGTCAGCCCGAACATTAGCGTCAAAATACCCTTCCCAGGCTCCCGGGGGCAAAGGTAAAACGAACTGAGGCAGCTGCTTTCGAAAAGTGTGCGAGGTTCCGCGCACGTCGTGTGTAAGAACCACTTCACATCGTCCTTGTCTTGCCGGAGGTCCTTGCACTTGTAGCGTTGCCCGTCCTTCCCACACTTGTTCTAGAGAAGGGTTTGGCGGGTCGGCGATGACCAGCAGGGCATTTTGCTCGGTAAGTCCCGGTTTCCATGGCCGAGGGTCGCGGATCGCGACTTCGAGTTGCCCGAGCAAGATCTGACCGGCGGACCCCACGAGGACGTGGAGAACATGATTGCCCGTGGGGAGCTGAGGGATTTCAACGAAAATGCGTTCACCCGGCTGCTGTGGAATGAGATCCAGCCGTGCTGGTGCCGTTCCCTCCAAATTGAGGGTTATGGCATCGACATGATGGTCGCTGGAAACGCAGATGGAAGGCTGATCGGTGGACAACCACTCGGCATACCCTTCGCCGTCCCAGAGCACAGGGGGCAGTCCTGCTGGTCTCACGTCGACTTGCCTGGCGGGTGCAAGTCCGAGACTCTGAAAATATGTCAGGCCATCCTGAGAGAAAATAGGGTCTATATCGAGATAGGTCGCCGAAATTGCTTCACATTCCAGCGCAGCGCTTCGTGCGTCAGCGTGAGGTGGGATTTCATCGCGACTGAGCAAGATGTATCGACTTCCCGGGCGGATAATTCCGCCCCTTATTTCTCGGGCTGTTCCATCAGAAGAGATCTTGAAGAGCCAATTCGAACTGGGCCTCAACATACACTCGGCACTAAGGATGTATTCCAACTCGGGAGACTGGTTTTCAAAGTGCAGCAGGACTTCGGAGGGATCGGGCCATCTCTTTAGAATGACAGACTGGGGACCATAGTGGAGTAAGCGCCCGCGAGCGAGTGGACGTCCACTGGACCCTGTCACAACGCAGGCGCCGGTCAATGTCTCTTGTAGCTCTGGAAATTTGGACAGGAGTGGGCCGAGATCCGGTATTTCCAGCACGACATTCCAAGAGCCTTGAAGGGTTGGTCTGAGATAGACCCGCGGTTCAATCCCTAAGTTGCGTAGTTCTTGTCGCAAGCCTGGCCCGCTGCTGACGGGCAACCTCGCACTAGGAAGGGAGATACCGGTCAGCTTGGCCTTTGCAGCGGATCGAGCATCTTTCAGCCATTCTCTTTCCCGGCGTTCTTTGTTGAGGTTTTTCGCGATGCGAAGCAATGTATCGGGCGTGATCAGACTCTTAGCGCGGTCTTTCTCCCCGATGAGTAGGGCCGCGGCGATTTGTCCCAATAGGAGCGGTTCCTCAGCAACCATTTGGAAGCGTCTGGTCGTTGTCCAACTGCGCGCTGCGATCTCATTTCCCAACAATTCCGGGGAGTCAAAGAGTTCCTTTCGGAACAGATATCGAATCTGGTACAGGATTTCTGCGAGCTGCCGTTGGAGATCTTCCGACAGGATGGCGTGCGTGATTGGCCAACAGATGATGGAGAAATGTGTGGCCCAAGGGCCGGATGGACGAGCGCCTCCGTAGGTCTTGGCGAACTTCCAAAAGCAGTCTCTCAACCATCCACGGTCACCGCCCAGTGCCCATCCAGGCGTGTTTTCTTCAAAAGAAGGCCAGTACTCGACTCCTTCATATTGATAGCCGAGTTCGGTGGCATAAACAGTCCAGACAAGCCAGTAGCGATCTGATGGTGCGCTTTTGCGGACGATGCTCGAGAGGTCAGAGATTTCCGACTCTGTGAGGTCATGTTCCAGAGCAAAGAGAGGTCGGTCGCCCAGAGCGTCGGAGCGCTGTTTTCGGAGCGCCAGGAAATGGTGCTCCAGGCGTTCCTGCCAAGCCAGCAGACTCGAAGACATGACCGGTCGTTGCTCCTCTGGGAGGGAAGAGGTTGCAGGCCAGAGACAGGGGTGAGCCGTCTTCAGCGCTGTGTACTACAGGGAGTCGTAACCATGTTAAGGCCGGACAATGGGAACCGGCTGGTCTCGAAGGTCTGCGGTGTGCCGTCCTCGTTACTTGTAGATAGCGGAACATCTTCGGCACAAGGTGGCAACACAACTCGAGCGCCGTGAGAAATCGGATGAGCCAACGAATGGATGGCGGCGGTTTCAAGCACGGCGTGATTGAGAACGCGATGCGTGAGCCACCTGCGCATCCAGAATTGTGCGATCTTCTCGGTAACTCTGCGCGGGTGAGCTTGAGGAAGAATGTATTGGGCACGGTCTGTTAGGCCTAGGAGCACATCGCGAAAATTCGATGCAAGCGGAACTCCATAAACTACTCGCGAACTACGATGGTTGAGCAGCACATTCGAATCGAGACCGAGGAGGTCGATCCCCGCACGCAGTTTGCGAAGTTTTGGGTTTACGCCCTCTCCAAAAATACTGTTCACTCTCGTTCCTGGATGACTCTGCGCCAGAAATGCGTCGATCTCGCGCGAAGTGTCAAACGATAGATGGTAGGAGCCAAATCCTTCGCTTTCGCCAAGGTGCTCGAATCGGATCGTTTCGCTTTTCCTTGCGCCAACTTCCAGTGCGTCTAAGCGTAGGCGGTTGTATTGGCTGGGGTTGACTCGGTAGAGTCCGGTGGTTCCCAATAAAACCAGTCTCGGTGTCCGGCATATGGGCCGTCCGGCCATTGACGATGCGATGACACTTGGGGCACTCGAATATCGAGAGGCATACGCCCGGACAATTTCGGGGCTTGTGAACAGAAGGGAGACAAGTTTGCCGCCGAGGAGAGAACTATAGGGAGCAACGGCGCCGCAAACAGTGATATCGAGCATATCGATCCCCACGCGGGACGCTTTAACGTGCTTTAGTACGGTTTCGATTGCGCGATGACCTTGGCTGGTCGTGATGGCTGTGCGGAACTGGTCCGGACTGCCGGATCGGAAACCTATCTGGGAGAGCTTACGTTTTGCGCCGAGCAGTTCGGCCAGTTTCTCGGCACGTTTTGCCCGAAACAGACTAAGGGACGTTTGCTCTTTCCAGGCAACTCGTGACCGGTTGCCTTGTCCCTTGTGTCGATCAGATTGCGGGTATTTCTGATGTCGACTTCGGGCTTTGGCGGACACCGCTAGAAGTCTGGAGATTGTTGCTTGGCTAGGTGATCTCAATTCCTTCGGACGAAGAACGCCTTCGCTTAGGAAATCCTCCTTGTAAATATCCTTCAAGAGCGCGGCAAGGGAGGTTTTGAGCCATTTCGCCCACTTTGCTGGTGGGTCCAGACTTAATCGTTCGAAAAATTCCTTCGATCTCCATCCTATCCACGAGTCACGGGCTGAAAGTTGGACCACTGCGCTCCCGACTGCGCCGATGCCTACTATTGGATGGTTACGCGCTGCGGCGTCGCGTACAAGGATCCACATTTTTCGGCCAGGTGTGCTGTTGTATGGGGTTGTCCATGTGTGGCGGAAATATCTCCAGATGTCTCCAAGCCTCAAGCCTGTGAATTGGCAAATGGAATCTTTTTCGACCATCTGAATATAGGGAGATATACAGGACTGCAATCGTTGAAGCGGACTTTCGTCACTTGAGGAGGTAACTGCGTGCCGCAAGCTGTCCGCAAACTCTCTCCCGTCACGCATTAGGGAGAAAATGGACATCCAACCCTTTCCCGTTAAGCGTGGCCGTTCCATCTTTCTGATGAATTCGCGTGTCGCCGGTTGACGCAGTTGATTGTTGCGTTCATGAAGATGAGTTGCGCGGACTCTGCGCTTTTCGTCTTCAGGAGAGCAGTTGTGCGTTTGTGGCCGTTGCCCCCATATCCCGGATCGAGAAACCTGAAGCGTCCATCCCTGCTGTTTGAGGTCCACGAGCATAGAAAAGGCGACACGGAGCGCCTGAGATTGACGACCACGGGCGTTTGCCTTCAGGAAGAAGTCTTGTTTCAGTGATTCGAGGGCGTCTTCCTGATGATGATTCAGGAGTTGTCGCGCAAAGCGACGAACTAAGATTGTCGCCGGCTTGCGCAGGCGGGGTTGGAGGTTGATCAGTTCAGTTTGATCCGGAAGCACATCAATTCCCCAAGAAAGTCGCGAGCGCGTTGCTCCACCGGATTCGTTTGCGGCGACAATAGTCGATCTCTCGCTCGGTTTTCGATTCGGCCTCGGCCCTTGCCAGTGCGAGGAGCAGGCACTCCCAGTGGTATCGCTGCTGAGCAGGGTTATGGCAATCGGGGTGGAATACGCGCCGATAAAAGGGATGATCCGTGTTGAGAAACAAAGTGAGCCGCTGGCCGACAAGTCGAAATGAATAAAATGCGTCATCGCCAGAAGCGACAGGCTCTATTTTGTATCGTACTGTTCCGGAGCCGTAGCGATCAGGTTCGGTCGATTGGTTACGGAAGTGGTATTTAATCGCTGGCGGAGGTAGGAGCCGTTCTCGACGGTCAGCGGTGCGGATCGCCTTGCTGTCTCTACCAAGAGTGTTAAACGTCGATCGTACTCTAGCATTCAGAGTCCTGGCGATTTGTTCAAGGTCCCTCGAAAGTGCCTCTTGCAATTCGGGCACTGGGGAGATTTGCTGCTTCGTGTTCGTCACGCCAAAGAATTCGTCTAGTTGTGGATCGAATGCAATCTCACAACGCCACCAATCATCATAGTTCTCTTTGCGCTTGGACCCCATGAAGAACCATCCAATGGCGATTTCTCGTTTTCCTCGCACAACGGAAACGCCGGGATTGCGGGTGATGGTTCTGATTCGCTTCTCCTGCTGCGAAAGGTCGTGCCATTTTGAGATAGGCAGTTCAGAAAATCGAACCGTGACCTCCGCTGCGCGTTCGGGTTGTCTCGGAACCTTCATCCGATAGACGAGAGGCCGGCCGAATTCTGCTGCACCACTAAATTTCGCACGCGAGTTAAGAAGCAATGGGTCGATGGAAAAAATCTTTTGATCATTGATGGACAGTTTGATGCCGTTCCAGATGTAGTGCCGGTACATGCGCCCGATGTTCGCGTGCAGGTGATCGAGTAGCGTGGCCTCGTCGAGGTTTGGAATGCGGTCGCAGTGTCGCCAGACAACAAGAGTGCCAGAGTTGTTTGCGTGGTTCGCCGCGAAGGCGGGAAGGGGGCGATTCTTAGGTTTTGGGATTTCGTGAAGACGTTGCAGGACTACTTCGTCCATATCGAGATATGAGAAGAAGATCCGGCGTTGGCTCTTCCAAGTAAAAACTTCTACGCGTCGTGCTTGGCTTAGAGAGCTGTTGGGCAAGCCCATCCCGAAGCGGCCTGGACCAGTACGATCGTTGAACCGGGTGCTGCCTCCAAATTGGAGCGCGTTGCGCAAGACGTGCGGCTCCATTCCGCTGCCGTTGTCGAGGACGGCAATCAGAGGCGATGAAGGGGTAAGGTCGAGAAATATTCGCAGGTTTGTCGCGCCGGCTTGGATTCCATTGTCAAGGAGTTCCGCCAGCGCAGTAGCAAGGTTCCGGTATCCCGCGTCGCGTGTAGCGACGATGAAGTTCTGATTTGCGATAATCGGGCATTGGCTGGGAGTTACCGTAAGCAACTTGACCCTCCCACTTAGTAGAGCTCGAACCGAGCGCCTTGTCAAGTATCAACGCGGACGCTGCGGACCGGTATCGAAAGCCGGAAGCCGACAGACTATTTCCGCGCAGCAGAACGATTCCGTGTTCCGAAGTTGATCGAGCCAGGGCGATGAGAATTCAACGTAGATAAGGTGTAGCGCAATGATAGAAAAAGTTCCTGAGCAAGTGCCATTAGCGTTCTGCGTCGGCGAGCCATCGACTGAACCACTCAAAACGGATGGTGGCACCCCATTTCCCAAGGTGATTACGCTCTGGGTTCCTCGCGTATTTCTAATGTCGTCCGGCATCGATGTCGAGGCGCTCATCGCTGAGGTGAACGAAAAGCTGTCTAAGCGACGTGGCTATGTTTTAGCGGACGGTCAGATTTTAACCACTCCCGTTAAAATGACAGATTCGCTTGAGGCGATGTTTGAAGGGATCGACCCTTTTGAGGTGCGGCCGCATCACCCGTGGGGGAAAGCTGAGCGAGAGTATTTTGGGCTGAAGAACCCCTACCAAATGGGCGAGCACAGTCAGGAATATACATACTCGTATATAACTGCAAGAATAATGGAACCGTACTTGTTCTCTGATGAGAAAATCGGAGCAATTGTTCACGGACAAAAAGATAACTACTATTTTTATTGTCGGTGCCACGAGGCGCATGTGGTTTACACAACGGCTCACCGATTGGTCTGCATGGGTTGCGGGGCAATGCACGCTGTGCTGAATAAACCACTGTCCTTCCAGCCGAAACGATTGCTGACAGCGCAAGAGTGGGCGGATTTCTTTGATGAGGATGGTTGTCGTCACGAAGAGGAGGTCGATCTGAGCATCCTGGATTTTCGCGAAGTAGAAACTGCTGGGATGCTATGGACAACAGATCAGTGGGAAGAGGCAAAGTGCGACTTCCTCTTTTTTGCGCGCTCGTCGCCCGAGGAGATTGAAGAGGAAATTCGACGGACTCAGCCTGATCCGTCTGAGCTTTTGGAAGCTGGTTGGAAGCCTGTTCCGACCGTGCCTCCGCCCGCATTTCAGGTGGTCGGCTCCATTGATGTGGACCTCGTGGAAAACGCGCGTCATGCGATAGCAGAGGGAGTCTCTTCATATCTGGCAGCCCGGAAGGTGTCAGAGAAGTTGGTCAATGCCATCCCACAACTATTCAGGGGAACGGAGCTACTGCTGAAGGCGAGACTGCTTGAGCTTGATCGGGTGGGGTTACGGGACGAACCCAACAATCTTACTGTGTTGAAGCGCCTTGCAGCTAAAGGGGTTCGGCTGCAAGACGACGAGTTGACGAACTTAAAGCGCCTGCGTCGTTGGCGGAATGAGTTGCAGCATGGGACGGCTAGATTCAATCACCGCGCCGCTTTGGCCACGTGCCGGCGCGCAATTATTTTGCTCGATCGTTTTAGCCATGCGCAACTTGGACTGTGGTTAGGCGAGGCGTTGCCGGACGAGGACTGGCATCGGTTGTTGGGCATTCGGGAAATCGCTATAACTGCCGAACTCGTTGTCGCGAGACAATTGGACGAGACAAGTCGCGATCCAAATGTCGAGGTTTCAGAATGTTTGCGCTGCCACCGAAGGACGTTAGTTCGCCCTCACGCGGCGATGGGTGCGCGTTGCATCTACTGCGGCTACATACCGGTGCAAAAGGAACAAGATTAGGATTCTCGTGTTCGGAGTGTTATTGGTCATAGGCGTGGCTTTCGGGTGCGGAGTTTTGTTTCTGACGATTTGAGGATATCGAGGTCCGCAGTACATATTCTCAACGTGTCTACCATTCTTGTTGACCAATGACTTACTAGCGTTGGTGAGCGTGTGCAGAAGAATGTCGAAGCTTTCTTTTGGCGAGTGCTCCGATTATTAAATACATTTACCTCATGCGCTACGGTGAAGTGCCATAACTAAGTTCTGTTGTGCAGATTATATTCCGAATCGTGAGCGTGGACTTTGTATGAAGAAAACCCTGCAGATCGAGATTGATTTAGCGAGTTGGTCAAACAGTCCGCCGAAATACAGAAAGACTTGTCCGTTTGCGTCGAACCAGACGCTAGCGCGTGTCGATTTCCTCCGCGCTATGTTGTGGATAGGTGTAACGTCGATACCGATTCAAATCCCACGCTGGTGGCTCGCCTCGCAATGGGCGGTCTTGAGGTATGTGGCTGCGGCCGACCAGAGCACACGCAGACTGCGACTGCACACTGCCATCGATGACCTGGAAAGCCATCACAAGACGGTACTGAGCGATGATTGGGGAGTGGGCCTGAGTCTCCAATGGCTTGCTGCGAGGATGCGCTACAAGCATTTGGTCCATGGTGCGTTTGCGATGCAAGCCTTACGGGATGGAGGCGTCGCACAGTTCGTTAAACGCAAAAAGAGAGGACCATTCAAGTGTCCTGATTTTTTTGCCGTCGATAGACAAGACAAAATTCACCTGATTGAATGTAAAGGCAACCAGAAGGGTCCGTCTCACCTCGACAGACAATTCCAGCGGGGACGACAGCAAAAACAAAATGTTCGGTTTCAAAACGAAGGGCTGGTGGCGCAGCGAGTGCTTGCCGGGGTAGCAATTGCCGGCCAGAGTTCGAGTTGGCTAAGCACGTTAAAGATAGCGGATCCGTCGCCGACCGAAGAGCGTAGTTATTACAACATCATTTCAAAAACTCACCTACCTATCATCCGCGCATTCAAGAAGATTTTGATCGTGCAGGGGCTGATTGCGGCGGGTGGGGCGAGGATTGCGAATCGGTGGTTTCCATCCGAGACCTCGATAGAAGACGAACGGATCTTATCTGAGATTCCAACCACGCAGTTTGATGCGCGGGGCGAGCGTTGGGAAGGGCTAGTTTATGAACTCACTTTCCCGGTTGGACTCGGGCTGGACGATGGCAGCAGCATAACTGGATGCCGGATGCGGTTCGGAGCGTCGATAGAATTATTGGCTAAGCTGACGACCGACCAGGGGACTCGCGGTAGCCAAGAAAAAGTGATTGACGAGATGGAACTCGATATAACGGAAGAGCGGGAGCTTGAGACCGACGACGAGTCGTCCACCCTGCCGAAGGAACGAACAAGTCGGCACGCGACAATAAAGCAGGGTAAGGCATTCTTGGCGGATCTGGAACTGCTGGAAGCGTGACAAGGCTTGGCGCTATTAGGAGAGATGTATGGCAACGTGGGAATTGCTCTACAACCAAGTTGTACCGAAGCCGGTGCACTACATCAGCTCCATTGTTTCATATCTGGACATTCTGGGATTTCAAAAGCTGGTAGAAACCAAAACGGCTGGCGAACTCTCACAAACATTGCGTGTATTGGCCGAATCGACCAAGCCTGACAAGGTTTTTCAATCGGAAGGGATTGAGTTCACGAAGTTCTCCGACACCGTAATTCGAAGTGTTCCAGAAGGCCAGGATTGCGTCCGCAGGCTTCTCTCTGAGCTAAGGAGCATCTTATATGCGCAGATGGCTCTCATTCCACGCGGGATCGCAATCCGCGGCGCGGTCACGGTTGGGAAAATCGTGCAGAGTTGGGGCATTGTGTACGGACCAGCAGTTGTCCGAGCGTATCTACTTGAAAGCAAGAAAGGACAGCCACCAAGAATCGTAATAGACCCTGAAGTAGTCAGTCTCATGGAGAGGGCTGTCGAAGCGGAAGGACTCCAGAGTGAATGGGACGCCCTGGTACAAACGGAAGAGACGACGACCTACCTAGATTATTTGCGGGCGTGTGAAATGGAATTAAATGTTCCGGAGCAGGAGTATCCAATATTTGTGTTACACCACCGGGACCTTATTCGGGATGGACTCAAAAAATATTCTGGAACGCCCGCAGTGCTGTCTAAGTACGAGTGGATGAGAAACTACCATGAGAGAACCTTGCAAAGGCGATTTGCGAACGAAGTGCCAAGCCACCTTCGCGTGTGACTGACGACTTCGCGGTGTCTCAAATCCGTGAATAAGTCGTGCTACTCGCTCAAACATCGTGGCGTCGACTCCCTGAGACGCGCAGCGGCCTGACATCGGCTGCCCAAGCTTGGTTCATCCGGTGTCGGCTCCCGACTGGCGGGCCGCTGGCAGTGCTGAAGTCCAACAGTAAGAAACCTGCGAGCGTCAGAGGGAGCGTTTAGACCTCCTGTTTCGGGATCGGTCCCCTTAAGCCGGCTCTCGCCCGCGATTGGTCGCTCACTGCTGGCGCGTTTGTCGGTAGTAACCCGACCGGTGGGCGTCGAATCCTTTGGATCGTAAGGATATAATAGTGCCCAGAAGTTTGACGGGCATCGTTTCATCCAAATGCACCAGACGCTGATCGAACTCTCACCGCGTTGGACCAACGCGTCAGGTTTAGAAGATACCCTGCGCTCCGCTCCGTCTGCCCACCTGAGCGCGTCCTCGGAAGTACGCTTCCACGTACCAAAGGGTTGCCATCTAATGACAGATGCGGCCGTGCGACTCTTATCTTTGATGAATCAGCTTGACCACTCGACTCGACGCGTACTCGTCGAATTTGATGAGGACGAAAGCGGAGTCCTTGGATATTTAAACCGGATTGGATTTTTCGAATCGCTTTCGCCAGACGTGGAAGTGCTACCAAAACGCCCGATATTTTCCGCCGCCGCTCGGTATCGTGGCCGCAATCCAAGCTTGGTCGAGATCGAACGGATTGATAGGAAACGGCGAGATAGCACTCTCCAGAACAGGCTAACCATGGCGATCACCCGGGCTTGCACTCAGCGGTCAGACATTCAAGAGCTTCAGGGTGCCGCGTGGACAATTCTGGCTGAGTTAATCGACAACGTCTTCTCCCACAGCAAAACGCCATTGGACGGTTTTGCCGCTTTGCAGGTGTATCCGAAGGGCAATTGTCTCAAAGTCGCCGTCTCGGACAGCGGTTTGGGCATGCTGGAAACTCTACGCCCTGCCCTGCGCAGTGAGGCTCCGCGCCTTGCCACTCTGTCAGACATTGACCTGCTAGTTGAGGTATTCAAGCGCGGTCTCTCTCGCCACGGAGCGGGAAGAGGATGCGGCCTTAAAGGATGCGCCGACAAAGCGATAAAATTCCGGGCGGACCTTGATGTCCGACTCCCCCAGGTGCGCGTTCTCCTTGTCCCTGGAAAAGATGGATATCGGCCGAATACAGCCTTTTGTTACTCTGGCCTCCCTCTCATCTGGGGCACACACATCTGCTTCACTTTGCAGCTTGACTGAAAGCCATAGATCTGATTCAATGAATACGATGAACGAGATTGCAGCTCAACCCTTACGGCTGCGAGATTTCATGAGCGAGGACGATGGATGGGGGCGAGTCGCAGGCCGCGAGGCGTACGGGAAGCTGATCGATTTCGTTGAAACGCACCCGGGATCGCTGGTGTTCAGGGTATCTCTGGCCGGCGTTCATCGAATTGATATCTCTTTCGCCTCCGAAACGATTGTGGAGCTTGCCCGTCGACATCGCGGGCGGAAAGGATTTTGCTTTGTGGATCTCGCTGACGCGGATCAGAAAGAAAACTGGGCCGCGGCGGCCCAACGGGCAGCTCAACCGATCATGAGTTGGGATGAACGCGGCAAATCTGTGACCTTGGGGCTGGAGCCGAGCCAAGGGAATGCAGAAGCTTTTCGATTTGCATTGGCTAGGCCTGAGACGCGAGCAGCTGAGTATGCGGCGTCGGCAAAAGACGTATCTATAACGAACGCCAGTACTAAGTTCAAGCAGCTGTGGGAACAGGGGTTTTTGTTGAGGCGGGAAGCAGCTGCAGAATCGGGAGGAGTCGAGTACGTGTATGTCCGGATCAAGTAATTTATTTTTTTGGAGTTCGCGTTCAGCCCGTTCACTGAACGAGACTCGGCGAAGAACTAAAATTGATCGGGAGATTATGTCGGACCGGAATCAGAAACCTAGTATCGGAGAAAAGCAGCCATGACAAAGAATAAGAGGGTCTTCATAGCCTTCGCAGTCGAGGACAAATTCGCCCGGGACAACCTTGTGTTTCAAGCGAAACAGCAACGCGATGTGCCCTTCGATTTCACAGATATGTCTGTGAAAGACCCATGGGATTCGGCGTGGAAGACCAATTGCCGATCAAAGATCAAAGGATGCGATGGAGTTATCGCGTTCATTAGCAGGCATACACCGAAGGCGGAGGGCGCGTGCTGGGAGATACAGTGTGCAAAGGAAGAAGGCATTCCCATTAAAGGCTTCTGGGTTCACAAGGATGATGCCTGCTGTAAGCCAACTGAACTCGGGAGTACACCGGTGGTCTATTGGACTTGGGAGAACATTTCCAATTTCATTGACTCGCTGTAACGCAAGCAGCGCCGTCTGCTCGGTTGTTTCCATCAGTCGGCGCGGTTAGGACAGTAGAAATGAGAAAAGCTCTGATTGTCGGCATCAATGATTACCCGGGAGCGAAGCTTCAGGGGTGTTTGAGTGATGCAAACGCAATTGCCAGTGTCCTCGGAACACATGGCGATGGTGGACCTAACTTCGCAGTGAAGCTTTTGACAGCGCCGAGCGACATCGTTGGTCGAGCCGAACTTAGGGGTGCAATAGAGAAGCTCTTCGCGGGAGATTGCGACATCTGCCTCTTTTATTTTTCCGGTCACGGTCTAATCAGGAGCACGGGCGGATATATCGTTACTCCAGATGCCAAAAAATACGATGAAGGTGTCTCAATGGACGAGATTTTGGCTCTGGCGAATCAGTCGAAGGCGAAAGACAAGGTAATTCTCTTGGACTGTTGCCATTCTGGTGCGTTAGGGACTCCGACAATTACGGGGAGTAACGTTGCTCTGCTGAGCGAGGGCCTGTCTGTTTTGACGGCAAGCCGTGATTCTGAATCAGCGCTTGAGATTGACGGAAAGGGTGTCTTCACTTCGCTGATTGTCGATGCGTTACAAGGAGGGGCGGCGGATTTGCGGGGATATATTACGCCTGGCAGCATATATGCTTACGTCGACCAAGCTCTCGGTCCCTGGGACCAGCGGCCCATATTCAAAACCAATGTCACCCGCTTTACTGCACTTCGTTCTATAGCCCCACCTGTGCCTTTTGAGACGCTGCGGAAAATTTGCACTTACTTCCCAACTCCACAACACGAACACGCACTTGATCCCTCTTATGAGTTTACGGAGAAAGCGGCCAATCCAACGAAGGTTGTGATAATGAAAGACCTCCAGAAATTTGTGGGTGTCGGCTTGGTAGTCCCTGTTGGCGAAGAACATATGTATTTTGCTGCGATGAATTCAAAATCATGTCGGTTGACTGCGCTAGGTTATCAGTATTGGAGGCTAGCAACGGAAAAGAGACTTTAAGAAAGCGTGGGGCGGCCAGCACAACTTCATCTTAGGGGCGAGCCGTGTGCCCGAGGTGGATCAAGCAATCCTACAAACAGGCTAGTGGCTCCGATCCAAAGTCACAAGCGAGCCGAGAGCTGTCGGCGGTTCGTCGGTTGCGACCCAGAACAAACGCATACAATAGAGGCGAGACCCTTTTGCACCCAGGTGCAGTCCAGCCATGCCCTATTTGAAGACCATCGCTTGTTTAGCGAATTCGCGAAAACTGTCGGGCAGATGCGTTGCCGGCAAGGAGATTTCGGCAACATGTCAGCTAGGAGCCTGGGTCCGACCTGTTAGTAGTCGCCCCAAGCAAGAGCTCTCACCGATCGAGCGGCGATACGCGGACGGAACTGAGCCGCGGCTATTAGACAGAATCGAAGTCAGTCTTCAGGCGCACGTTCCGCACGAATACCAGGTCGAAAATCACTTGATTGACCCGACTGTTCGCTGGGTCAAGACGGGAACCATTACGTGGCACGACCTCGATACTGCCATTGACGGATTCAACGGTTCGCTGTGGGTCGATGGACATTCGAGCTACAACGGTCTAAACGACCGCATTCCCCTTGCACAGGCACAACCGCTCCCTAGTTCTCTGAAACTCGTCGAACCGGAGGGCCTCATTGTCGCGGTCGCCCTCGAAGGTATCAATCCAAAGCGCACCGCTCGCGCCCATTTCTCGCTCGGCGGCACGAACTATGCACTCACGGTGACGGATCCGGTGGCTGCGCCGTCCTATCTCGCGCAGGGAGAAGGCGAGTACCCGGTGGGCGCCGCTCGCCTGTGCATCAGTATCGGTGAACCGTACGACGGATATTGCTATAAACTGGTGGCGGGGATTATCACCCCGTAAGGCGAGGCGAGTGACAAATACTGTCTATACCATCGGACATTCAAACCAAAGCTTCGAGTCGTTTCTCTCGGCGCTCCGTAGCCATAGCATCACGGCCGTCGCAGACGTCCGTTCCTACCCATATAGCAACACTAATCCCCAGTTCGATCGCGAGACTCTGACGGGCGCGCTCGAAGCCGCCAGAATCGCCTATGTGTACCTCGGTAAAGAACTGGGTGCACGAACAGATGATCCGAGTTGCTACGTCAATGGCAAGGTTCAATACGAACGATTGGCCCAAACGGAAAGCTTCGAAGAGGGCCTCGCCCGCGTCCGGCGAGGCATTGAGAAATACCAGGTTGCTCTCATGTGTGCCGAAGGGGAGCCGCTAGCGTGTCACCGGGCGATCCTGGTTTCCCGGTATCTTCACGAGGCCGGTCTCGCGGTGAAACATATCCTCAGGGATGCCAGTCTCGAAGATCACGAAGCCAGCCTGGCACGGCTCGCCCGACTGCTCGACCTGGACGACAGTCACTTCTTCCGAGACAAGTCCGAAATGATTTCTGAAGCGTACCGGATCCAAGGCGAGAGAATCGCCTACAAGCCGACGACGCCAGACCAAGAATTGCGCTCCTTTGCCAAAGGCCGATGAAGCTCTTCACCATCGGCTTTACCAAGAAATCCGCCGGGCAGTTTTTTACTCGCCTCAAGAATTCTGGCGCCGAGCGGCTCGTAGATGTGCGCCTCAACAACGTTTCGCAACTCGCCGGATTCGCGAAAAAAGAGGATCTCCGTTATTTTCTAGAAGCCATCTGCGGCATCGACTATCTTCACCTGCCGTTGCTTGCCCCGACTCAGCAAATGCTCGATAGCTACAAGAAAAAGCGCGGCGACTGGCAGCTCTATGAAGAGCAGTTTCTGGAATTGATGCGTGAGCGGCAAATCGAGCGCGAAGTATCGAGAGAAGTCCTTCGGAACGCTTGTTTGCTCTGTAGTGAAGATACGCCAGAACATTGCCATCGTCGCCTTGTCGCCGAATATCTTCGCGACAAGTGGAGCGACGTCGAAATCGTTCATCTTTAAAGCCCCCGCCGGACGCATGGCGATCTAGTTGTGGGGGAAAAGGCGAATGCTCGCGGAGCCCTCACACTAAGTACAGACCATGAATTCGAGGAGGCAACCGACCCTTCCGATGCAGCAAGCATTTCGATTCTCGCGCAACTCGAATTTGTACATTAAAGAAACGCGTACGCTAGTTAGTCGCGCCGTCATAAAATCGTAATGCTAATCATGGTGAACGGCAGCAAAACACGAACGAAAGGTGAATAAAGAAGGAGAAAGTGATTCGGCAGGTTTCATCGCAACTTGCTGAATTCCTTCGATTAGCGCCAGCTCCAGCAAGCTCTGATTAAATTGGTCCCTCGGCTGGAAGCATATGCTCCAGCTGTGGCAGAAATGTGGCAAAACCCTATCTGTTCTGAGTGTTGGGGTTAGCTTTTGAGCGAAAAGCAGATGCCCCAAGTTATTGGAAATAAACAAAAGTGAAAGGAAGCAAGAGAGGGTTTGGAGTTATCTCGGCGGCTTGCAAAGCAGGTGCTCTCCCAGCTGAGCTACACGCCCACGGTCCAATCCTGCAATTTTAATAGATCTTTCCGAGGATGACCACCTGCTTCTCCCGGCAAGTGCACTTGCAAGCTGAACTGCATTCCCATCTAGTTCACACGATGAGGGGTTAAACGGGTATTTAGATGGGCCGCTCGCGGGTGTCAAATCAGGACGCGTGAACAAATTCTTTGACAATACTCAACACTCTACGCTTTCATCTCGCATTACAATCGAATTTCGCAGAGTGCCGGAGGAGCGCTTCATGGGTCATCCACTTCTTGATCTCACAAACAAGACGGCGGTGGTGATCGGCGGGACCAGCGGCATCGGTTTGGCGCTGACTCGGGGACTTGCCCAGGCTGGAGCAAATGTTGTGCCTACCGGCCGCCGGGCGGAGCCTATGAAAAGCGCGGTCGCCGAGGTGGTCGCGCTCGGCCGGCGTTCGCTGGCACAGATTTGCGATGTCACTGACAATGCCAGTATCGAGCAGCTACTGCAATCGGTCTGCACCGAATTTGGGAGCGTGGAGATCCTCGTGAATTGCGCGGGCCGCACCAAGCGGATGCCCACGCTTGACTTTCCGGAGTCTGAGTGGGATGCCATCTTTGAAACCAACCTGAGGGGAACTTTGCGGGCGTGCCGCGTTTTCGGCCGCCACATGATCGAGCGGCGCTATGGCCGCATCATCAACATCGGCTCGCTTTCCTCGTTCGTGGGACTTTTTGAGGTCGCCGCATACGGCGCCAGCAAGGCAGCCGTCGCTTCGCTTACCAAAACGCTGGCGATCGAATGGGCCACGTCCGGTGTTTGCGTGAACGCGCTTGTTCCAGGCGTGCTGCGCACGGGTTTGAATGCGGCGTTGCTCGACGGAACCGAGCGGGGCAAGGAATTCTTGCTGCGCACCCCCATGCGGCGTTTCGGCAAGCTCGACGAGTTGGCCGGCGCCGCAGTCTTTCTCGCGTCTGATGCCGCCAGCTTCGTCACCGGTCATTTGCTGGTCGTCGACGGGGGGATCCTGGCCAGCGGCGTTAATCAATAAACTTTACTACTTGCTGCTTTTGGCGGCCGCACTGGATGTCGCCATCTTTAGACGAGCTTCTTTCACGATGGCCAAGAATGTCCTAGCGTTCTCCGCGATGATCTCCGGTTTATTCATTTTCAGAGCTTCGGCCTGCACCAATTCGCCGCCTATCCCCAGCGCCATCGCTCCTGCCTCGATGAATTCCGCAGCGGTCGTGAAATTCACGCCCCCCGTCGGCACAAATGGAATCTCCGGAAACGGCCCCTTCAACGCCTTAATGTACTTTGCACCGCCGACTTGGCCGCAGGGAAAAACTTTCACAAAATCAGAGCCCGCCTCCCACGCGCTCATAATCTCCGACGGCGTCAGCGCTCCGGCCATCATCAGCTTCCTCTCCCGTACCGCAAGCTCAACCGTTTGAAGGTTGAGCCCCGGGCTCACCAAAAATTGCGCCCCGGCATCCAGGCACCGGCGTGCTGTTTCTGCATTAAGAACCGTTCCCGCCCCAACAAGAGCTTCGCAAGAACCGCTTTTTGTCAGTTCGCGGATGACTTCGACGGCGCCGGGAACGGTCATGGTGATTTCCACGATCGGGATGCCACCCTCGCAAACGGCGTCAGCAGCCATCCGTGCCTCGCGCGGCGAGGACGCGCGAACTACGGGCACGACTCCAACTTCCACTATGCGATCACGAACTTTCTGCTTGTCCATCGGCAATCCCTTCTTCAGCGGCGGCTCTTTTGTCAGCGCGCGATGCGTGCCCCGACTCCTTTCATCACTTGTAACACCTCCTGGAAAGTGACCATGGAAGTGTCTCCCGGCGTGGTCATGGCCAGCGCCCCGTGCGCGGCGCCGCATTCCACAGCCCACTGCGGTTCCTGTCCTGCCAGAAATCCGTAGATTAGGCCGGACGCAAACGAGTCGCCTCCCCCAACGCGATCAAAAATCTCGAGATTCTCGCGATTCTTCGCCTGGTAGAATTTGCCGTCGCAATAGCAGATCGCACCCCAATCATTCTGCGTGGCTGTTTTTGCTTTGCGGAGCGTCGTGGCGACAACCTTGAACGGAAAGTCTCTTACAACCTTGGCGATCATCTGCTTGAAACCCTCGACTTCGAACGCCGAAAGATGCTCGTCCATTCCCGGCACTTCGTATCCCAGCGCTGCTGAGAAGTCCTCCTCATTGCCAAGCATAACGTCGACGTGCGGAGCGATTCGACGGTTGACCTCCTGCGCTTGCTTTTTGCCGCCAAGAGATTTCCAGAGAGAGGCCCGGTAGTTCAAATCATAAGAAACGATCGTGCCGTGCCGCCTCGCAACTTGCATGGCTTCCAGTGCGACTTCGGGGGCCGTCAAAGACAGCGCGCAGTAGATGCCTCCGGTGTGAAACCAGCGCGCACCCTGTTTTCCAAAAATGTGCTCCCAGTCGATATCGCCCGGCTTGAGCTGCGAGACCGCGGTATGCCCCCGGTCATAACTTCCAAGCGCCGCGCGCACGCCGAAGCCGCGGTCGGTGAAATTGAGGCCATTGCGCGCCGCGCGGCCGACGCCGTCGTGCTCCACCCAACGGATGAGCGACTGGTCCACCCCACCCTGGTAAATCAGATCTTGCAGCAACCGTCCAACGGGATCATCCGCGAATGCCGTCACCACCGCCGTGTCAAGGCCAAAGCAGCGCTTGAGTCCCCGGGCGACGTTATACTCCCCCCCGCCCTCGCACACTTCGAAGGACCGCGCCGTCGCGATTCGCCGATCACCCGGGTCAAACCGGACCATGACTTCGCCCAAACTCACCAGGTCCCAACGGCATTCTTTCTTCGGTTTAATCGTCAGCTCCATTTTCAGTCGATTCTCGCCGGTTCCAACCGCGGCGCCAGAACATGGATCACCCCCAACGCCACGAAATAGGCGCACCCCGCCATCACGAATGGAATCATGTAGCTCCCAGTCCACTGGAGCACATGGCCTACTATCGTCGCGATCAACAGCCCTCCGATCGCGCCTGCCATCCCGCCCATTCCAACGACAGAGCCCACGGCTCGCACGGGAAACATGTCGGAGGTCAGTGTGTATAGGTTAGCGGAAAACCCCTGGTGACACGCAGCGGCAAGCCCAATCAACACGACTGCGGACCACGTGCTCTCCACCCGATAAGCGAACACCACGGGAATCACGCCGATGGCGCACAGCAGCATCGCGATCTTTCGCGCAGCGTTAACGCTTCGCCCTCGCTTCATCAGGGAAGAAGAGATCCAGCCACCAGCGACGCTTCCAACATCCGAAATCAAATAAATCGCCACAATCGGAATGCCGATTCCCGTTAACGCCAATCCATGCTTGACCTGTAGGAAGCCCGGCACCCAAAAGAGATAAAACCACCAGATGGGATCCGTCAGGAATTTTCCCATGGCAAACGACCAGGTCTGGCGAAGCGGAACCAACCTGCCCCATTTGATTTTTCCCTGGGGCTCTTGCGGATCGCTGCGGATGTATTCCAGTTCCCTCTTCGAAACCAGCGGGTGGTCTTCCGGCTTTCGATAAACCATCAGCCATATCGCAAGCCAGACAAAGCCGATCGCTCCGATTCCCACAAACGCCCCTCGCCAGCCCCAGCGCAGCACGATCCACGGCACAATCAACGGCGTGATGATGGCGCCTACGTTTGTTCCAGCATTAAAGAACCCCGTGGCCAGCGCTCGTTCTTTCTTCGGAAACCATTCCGCCACGGCCTTGATGCTTGCCGGAAAAACAGCCGCTTCCCCGAATCCCAGGGCATAGCGGGACATCGCGAAGCTGCTCAGCGAATTCGCCAAAGCCGTTCCCATCGATGCCAGGCTCCAGAAGATCATCGCCAGCGCGTAACCCAATCGCGTGCCCAGCCTGTCGATCAGCCGGCCTACGAGCAACATCCCCAGCGCATACGCCACCTGGAACGCCGACACCAAATTTCCGTAGTCGATTTCGTTCCAGCCAAAATCATGCTGCAACGTGGTCTTGAGAACTCCCAGGACCTGCCGGTCCATGTAATTTTTTGTGGTTCCCAGCAGAAGCAGTGCGCAGATGACCCACCGAAAATATCCGCTGCGCGCGGAAACGCCAGCCGCAGACTGTTCGCCCGTAACCGCACCCGCGGCCGGAGGTCGCAAGATGCCGGATGTTGAGCTGCGATGCACTGGATTCATTTCTTCCCAAATGCAAAACTACCAACTGTGCATCGTTCCGTCCAGCTTCCGATTAATCGGCAGATACGCCCGCCGATAGGGACATTTTGAAGCCAGGGCTTCGTCGATCTCTACACCGAGGCCGGGGGCGTCGCCCGGGTGCATCATTCCGTCAGAAAAACCGTAGGAGTGCGGAAATACGCGGTCGGTCTCTTCGGTGTGATGCATATATTCCTGAATGCCGAAATTGTGGACGCTCAAATCGAAATGCAGCGCAGCCGCAATGCATACGGGACTCATATCGGTCGCGCCATGTACCCCTGTTCGCACGTGATAAATCTCCGCCAGGCTCGCAATCTTTCGCAAATGCGAAATCCCCCCCGCATGCACGACGGTCGTTCGAATGTAATCGATCAACTGCTCCTGGATAAGCTGCTGGCAATCGTAAATGGAATTGAACACTTCGCCGACGGCCAGCGGTGTGGTCGTGTGCTGCCGGATCAGACGAAAGCTTTCTTGCAACTCTGCGGGGACCGGGTCTTCCAGCCAGAACAGGTAATAAGGCTCAAGACTTTTTCCCAGTCGCGCCGCCTCAATGGGCGTCAGCCGGTGGTGCGCATCATGCAGCAAGGGAAGCTCCGATCCGAATTCCCTGCGCAGCCGTTCGAACAATCTCGGGACAAAATTCAAATACAGCTCCGAACTCCACGCGTTTTCCACCGGCGCATCTTTCTCCGCGGGCTCGTAATACAGTTTGCCGCGCCCTACGCCATAAGTGCTTGGCAGTCCCGGGATACCGCTTTGCGCGCGAATCGCTTTGTATCCGAGTTTGATGTACTCCGAAACCGCCTTGACCGTTTCCTCGATGTCCTCCCCGCTCGCATGCCCGTACACAAGAACGCCGTCACGCGACGCACCGCCCAGCAACTGATACACGGGCGTGTTCAAAGCCTTACCCTTGATGTCCCACAGCGCGGTATCGACTGCCGCAATCGAACACATCGTCACCGGGCCGCGTCGCCAGTACGCACCCTTATAAAGGTATTGCCACATATCCTCGATCCGTCGCGCGTCGCGCCCGATCAAGAGCGGCGCAACATGATCCGACAGGTAGCTCGCCACCGCCAGCTCTCGTCCGTTCAGCGTGGCGTCTCCGAGCCCGTGAATTCCATCCTCGGTCGTAATCTTCAGCGTTACAAAGTTTCGCCCCGGACTGCACACAATCACTTTTGCATCAACAATTTTCATTGCCGTTTTTCCTCAACGCCCCTTGCTCTTACGCTGTAAACTATCGCGAATCATCCGGACTACGCCATACCTCAAAAGCTTGCCTTTGTTTCAATTCATAAAACCCTGAATAAAATCGCCTTGACCGAGCATTTCCGCTTTCGTCCGCATCTCTCCGCTCGCGACATTCTAGCTGCCTCAGGACCTCGAATCGAGGTAGTGCACTTCGGGCGCTTCTCTCAATCGCGCGGCTGCGCCCTCGGCGGTAATATCTCGTTGCGGCCCGGCCAGCATTTCGTACCCAATCATGAATTTCTGTACCGTGGCGGAGCGTAGCAGAGGCGGAAAATAGTGCGCATGAAGATGCCACTCGGGATGTTCTTCCTCGTCCGTGGGCTGCTGATGGAATCCCATCGAATACGGGAACGCCGTCTCGAAGAGATTGTCGTAGCGAATCGTCAAACGTCGCAGGATACCCGCAAGATACTCGCGCTCCATTTCGTGCAGTCCCACCAGGCTCGAAACATGGCGGCGGCTCAAGATCAGCGTCTCGAACGGCCACACCGCCCAGTAAGGCACCAGGGCGACGAAACCCTCGTTTTCGCAAACGATCCGCTCCTGATTCTTCAGTTCCAGATTCAGGTACGCGCACAGCAGGCAGCCTCCGTGATCTTGCCGGTATTGCCGCATGGCCGCTGCTTCACGCGACGGAAGATTTGGCAATTCCCCGTTCACCCAAATCTGACAATGTGGATGCGGGTTGCTCGCGCCCATCAGGGTTCCGCGATTCTCGAATATTTGCACGTGCCGAACCCAGGGAATCGCCGCCAGTTCCTGATACTGTTCGGCCCACGCGTCAATAACCAGCCGGACTTCTTCCTGTTTCATGCGCGGGATGGTCAGGTCGTGCCGCGGAGAAAAACACACCACACGGCATATCCCTCTCTCCATCCGCCCAACGATCAGTCCATCCTGCTGGAGTTCGCATGCCACTGGTTCCGGCAACAAAGCGGGAAAGTCGTTGTCAAAAACGAAGGTATTCGTGTACGCGGGATTCCGCACTCCGCGCGCTCGCGCGTTTCCCGGGCACAAATAGCAATCCGGGTCATACTCGAGCTGCGGCGCGGCGCCAGACTTGCCCACTTGCCCCTGCCACGGGCGCTGCGTCCGGTGCGGCGAGACCAAAACCCATTCCTGCAGCAGCGGATTCCAGCGGCGGTGGGGCGTTTCCCGAAGATCGCTCCGGTTCATTCTTGTCCTGCCCACTCTTGAAGCCCAGCGGATGCAACAGCCCCGGCGCCTTCAGCCGGCGCACAAATATGAATCTGCGGCGCAATCCCCGTCTTTTCCTGGTACGCTCTGGCCATTTTTTCCATGAACTCATCCGCGCAGCACGCCTCCACCAGATTGATTGTCGATCCGCCGAATCCACCTCCAGTCATGCGCGCGCCATACACGCCCTCTAGCTGATTGGCTAGCTCGACCATCAGGTCCAGCTCTTCGCAGCTCGCTTCGTAAAAATCCCGTAGGCTGCGGTGCGAGGCCGCCATGGATTCTCCGAATCGCTTCACGTTTCCGCGGCTCAGCGCCTGCGCGCCATGGAGCACGCGCGCATTTTCCGTTATGACATGAAATGTCCGCTTGTAGAGAGTCTCGGAAAGTACTCCGCGATGCCTCTCAAGCTGATTCGGCGCGACGTCGCGAAGGGAGCACAGCCCGGGCATCTCTTCGGCCAGCCTTCGAACCGCCTCTTCGCATTCCGCGCGCCGCTGGTTGTATCCGCTTGAGGCCAGGTCGTGCTTCACCATGGTATTGCAAATCACCAGCCGCACCGAATCGGGTACCGACACCAATTTAAACTGAAGCAAGCGGCAATCCAGCATCAACGCATGATTTTTCCTGCCGTACAGCGAAATGAACTGGTCCATGATTCCGCTGCGCACTCCGACAAACTCGTTCTCCGCTTTTTGGCACAGTAGGGCCAATTGCACTCGGTCCGGGGTGTGCCCGGATTGCTCTGCTAGTGCGAGCGCCGTCGCCACTTCAATCGCCGCTGATGAACTCAGCCCGGCGCCAATCGGAACTTCGCCGTGAATGAACATGTTTGTGCCGCGCAGCGGGAATCCCGCCTTCTCCAGTTGCAGGGCAACGCCCACAACATAATCACTCCACATTTTGCTCGGCCGAGTTTCCGGCGAGGACAATTCCACTTCCGTGATACCCGCAAGTTCCTCTGAGTAAATCACTAGCTTGCGGTCTTCGCGCGGGCCGGCGGCGACCCAGCAGTCGAACCCGATCGCCGCGGGCATAACGAAACCTTCGTTGTAGTCGGTATGTTCGCCGATCAGGTTTACGCGGCCCGGAGCACGGTACACGCGCGGGTTCGTGCCAAATTTCGCGCGAAACCGTTCGGCCACGATCTCATTGCCGGTCATTGACATCGGCCCTCAGCCGGTGGTCAATCCGGTCCATTTTCTGAAATTCATTCGAAAGAGCCGGTTCACATCCCTCTGAATCCCTTGTCGCGTTATCACGCCTCCGTCTTTGTGGAGGAGGCGGTAGGCATTCGTGAGGATCGGTGCAACCGTCAGCCGCGTGTTTCTCCACTTGTAGATGACCTGTTCGAGCACCCGTGCGTCAGAATGCTGCGGGATGAAGCTCATTCCCAGCATTTCGATCCTCTCTCGGGTGATTTCCTCCACAATGGATGGGTTGTTCAGGAACCACCAGCAACCAAAGGGCATGAGGTTACTGAACTTTCTCGCATACACGCACAGCTCATGTTGATTTTCACGGCTCAGCACGCTAACCAAGAACCGGTTTTCTGGAAATCCTCGGCAGAGATTTTCCACGGCGCGCAGGTCAGCCCTGCCCACCGCATCCCCGGCAAGACGAAGCGCAGGGTTGACTTGCCGCCTCACCCCGATCATCAGCGACATCGGCAGCCCGAACTCACGGCAAGTGGGCAGCACCGCTTCGCCCAGAACTTTGCTCGTAATGCTTTCTTCCGGGTATTGAAATGCGTCTGACAACGAGACCGCCATGTAGAGCGGCTGCATCCGTTCGCACCAGTCGGCGAGAAATCGGCGAACTTCTTTAACTGACTTCCCCGACGCTCGTTCGTCTACCGCAAAGCCCTGACTCGCCAACTGCTGCCAGTGGTTGGGCCATCCCCACAGGATGCGGTCCAACCTTAGCGCGGCGTGAAACTGCGGGTGCTTCTGTACGCCATTCATCCAAACCGGCTGTTCTTCCGGATCGAGCGGATCGTTGGTCATCACCACGGAACTCACGCCCGCCATCTGAAGCACTTTTCGCGTGTGCTCCTCAATGGATTGCGCCTCAAAGAACTGCCGTGCCTCTTTCAGGTCGAAGCCATCAGTCGGTAGGCCAAACGCGCTCAAGACTGCCGCAATTCCACGTGTGGCCTCCGAGATCGGGCTGTTTTCAACGAACAGCGCCTTCCAGATAGCGTCCGCTCGCTGTCTTTTCGAAAGTTCCCAATATTTCTCAGGTTTGATATCGGACGAGCGGAAGAACTCCGCCTCAAGATAATGATAAGTCAGGAGCTCGTCGATCCCCCGCAATCCAATCTCGCCAAACGCGGGCGAAAACAGGTGGGTATGAATATCGATGAACGGCGTCGACGACAACACATCTTCCACCGCCGTCTGAATCTGTTCGCTCTTCAACTGGCGACCGGAAGAGGATCCTTCTTTGAGATCCGATGGTTTAACGGATGTAGCTTCCATACGCGCGTACGCTCAGTGGGCCGGGCGGGCACTTGTGCTTCCTTTCCTCAAGCACCCATCCAACGTATACAAGATTACCTTAACGTCCGGCAGGTCGATACTTTTGCCTGCAATGCAAACGGTCAGGTATGAATTCACTTGGAAACGCAGAAAATATAGAGACCGCTCTTACGTGTGTCAAACCGAAAAAACTGGAATTAGCTTTCATCCGGGCTCAACGTTCGGCGGTCTATTCCTCGCTCTTCGAGCCAGCCTTCCCCCCGTGGTGTTTGTCTACTCAATCGTGATAAACGATTTCTTTAGTAAGTCTCAACAGCGGAAATTTCTATCTTGGATTATCATTAGCCGCTTGGGAGGATGGCGGCATCCGCGGGCGTTCGCGCGTTAGACTCGATTGCAACTCGAAGACTTGCCTGTCAGTTCTGCCGAGTCCTTACCCGTTTCATGGAGGTTATATGTGTGCATCAAAAGCTTCACGTCGTGACTTCCTGAAAGTAACGGGCGCAGGAGTGGCCGGCACAGCCCTGGGCGTGACAGCATCCAGCTATGCCCGAATCATGGGCGCGAACGATCGCGTGCGGGTGGCCATCTGCGGAGTGCGAGGTCGCGGCAACGATCACATCCGGGGCTTTTCGCGTGTCCCGGGAACTGAGATTGTTGCTCTCTGCGATATCGATGAAAGCATTTCGAACAAGCGCCTCGGGGAAATCGAGAAGCTCGGTTTGCCAAAGCCAAAATCCTGCGTCGATGTTCGGAAGCTGCTGGAGGAAAAAGAGATTGACGCCATCTCCATCGCCACCCCAAATCATTGGCACTCGCTGATGGCCATCTGGGCCTGCCAGGCCGGGAAAGACGTCTATGTGGAGAAGCCGTGCTCGCACAACTTGTTTGAAGGACGCCAACTCGTGCGCGCGGTATCCAAATACAACCGCATTTGCCAACACGGCAGCCAGTCGCGATCGAACCCCGGCATGCTGGAAGCCATTCAACATCTGAACGACGGCACCATTGGCAACGTCTACATGGCACGTGCGCTTTGCTACAAGTGGCGGGCCTCGATCGGGCGCGCGCCGGTCGAAGCCGTCCCTGCCGGCGTCAATTACGACTTGTGGACCGGCCCTGCACCGCTGAAGCCGTTCACGCGCAATCGCTTTCACTACAACTGGCATTGGATCTGGGACACCGGCAACGGTGAAGTCGGCAACCAGGCCATTCACGAACTCGACATCGCACGGTGGGGTTTGGGTGTTCGCTTCCCGGTGTCCGTCTCCGCCATGGGTGGACACTTTATGTTCGAGGACGACCAAGAAACGCCCAACACCTTGAACGCTACCTACTATTTCGATGCTCCGGACGGGAAGCGCAAGATGATGGAGCTTGAAGTCCGGCACTGGATCACCAACCACGAGGCGGAGATTGGCACCGGCGCCTATGGAGCCAGTGGTGTGCCTCACGCCGGACTTACTTCCAGTGCAAACAAAAAGCCCGCTGACAAACAAGAGTCGCTGGGGCCAAAAGATGCCAAGACCAACACGATCGGCAATATTTTCTGCGGCTCGAAAGGTGTTCTCGCCATCGATGGTTACGACTCGTACAAAACTTGGCTAAGCGATCAGTTCGAACCCGGGCCGCACGGCAGGGGCTCCGGCGACCACTACGCGAACTTCGTCGATTGCATTCGCAGCCGTCGTGCCCAAGACATCCATTCCCCCATCGAGGAAGCCCACATCTCGGCTACCCTCGTGCATCTAGCCAACGCATCGTATCGTCTCGGACGCACCCTGCGATTTGATCCTGCACAGGAACAAGTCATCGGCGATAACGAAGCAAATCGTATGCTGAAGGGGAGTTATCGCGCCCCTTATGTCGTGCCAGAAACAATCTGACCTGAGATTCTGACGAAGGCGCCCCGCCGTTCAGCAGCAAGTGATTGCGAGAGGCCATAGTTTGGAAATTAGGATTACAATACGTCCACGATCTCACTGAGAACTTAAAGACAATAACTTACAACTCCGAATGACCATACACATCGGCCTCATCGGCGGCGGTAACATCACCGAAACCCACGCTGGCGCCGCCCGCGCCATCCCCGGAGTCGAAATCGCTGCGATTCAAGGAACTAACGCCGAAAAAGTCGCTGGCCTCTGTCGCAAACACGGCGGCACGCCTTACCAGGACTTCGACGCTTTCTTGCAGCATCGCCCCATGGATCTCGTTATCCTTGGCAGTCCCTCCGGCCTCCACGCCGAACAAGGCATCGCCGCGGCCAAGCGCGGCTTGCACGTCCTCACTGAAAAGCCGATCGAAATCAGCACCGCCCGCGCCGACGCTCTCATCGCTGCCGCAAAACAATCCAATGTGAAACTCGGCGTGATTTTTCAGGACCGCAGGAAGCCGCACATTCGCCAGCTTAAGAACTGGCTTGACCAAGGCCTGCTGGGAAAACCTATCCTCGTCGACGCGCGCGTGAAGTGGTATCGCCTTCCCGAGTATTACGCTAACTCGCGCTGGCGAGGTACGCTCGCTCTCGACGGCGGAGGCACGCTCATCAATCAAGCAGTCCACACGGTCGATTTACTTCTCTGGCTGCTCGGCGATGTCGTCCGCGTCCAAGCTCGCACGGCCACTATGCTTCACAAGATCGAAGCCGAAGACACCGCGGTGGCCAACCTCGAATTCGCCAGCGGCGCCATTGGCACTTTGCTCGCGACCACCGCCGCCTTTCCTGGCTATCCGCGCCGCGTCGAAATCTCCGGCACCGAAGGCACGGTCATCCTCGAGCACGACCGCATCGTCGCCACCGATCTTCGCTCCGCCCCGACGGACGCCATCGCATCCGCCCCGCTCGACGAAAACCAGAGCGCTTCGACCGCCGCTGTCAGCGATTTTCGCGGACATCAGGCCGTCCTCGAAGACTTCCTCTACGCAATCCAGCACAACACCACGCCCGCCTGCGACGGCCTCGAAGGCCGCCGCAGTATCGCCCTCATCGAATCCATCTACCGGGCCGCCAAATCGCCCTAGAACGATTGATTAGCAACAAAAAACCATCGGTTTGCTTCCGCGGAAATCGTGTGGGGGTAGGACTTACTTTGCACCTACATTATTTTTGTTCATACGCTCGCTTCAAGCCTTCAATGTCGAGCTTTTTCATTTGCAGCATCGCCGTCATCACTCTTTTCGCTTTCTCGCGATCTTTGTCGCCCAGCATTTTGCCTAAGGCAGACGGAATGATCTGCCACCATAACCCAAATTTGTCTTTCAGCCAGCCGCATCGTCCTTCTTGCCCGCCTGCCGATAACTTTTCCCATAGTTCATCGACTTCTTCCTGCGTCTCGCAGTTCACGAAAAACGATATGGCTTCGGTAAATTTGAATTGTAGAGCGCCGTTGAGCGCCATGGATCCTGTCCTTCGAGCTGAAACGTCGCGGATATTACCTTGCCCGCGGGTCCCGGCGTTCCTTCCGGAAATCGGCTGACGTTTCCTATCTTTGCGTTCTTGAATATGGAAGCGTAAAAATTCATGGCCTCCTCGGCGTTATCGTTGAACCAGAGGAACGGAGTGATTTTTTGCATGGTGTTTTATTCCTTTCTGTTCGGTTTGGAGGTGCCGAAAATCTCCCTGTTTGCACCGTCAAACGTTCAGCCTTCGAGCGCAGTCTCGCAAGATTTCGGACTCCCAGGGCGGGCGTGTAGGGCTGTTGGGATGCGTCCGATCTGCCGGGATCCGTCCGGTCAACTGCAGGAAAACAGCCGCGGAATGTTTGTAAGCGGGCACCGGCTCGCGGAACGCCACGTTGCCCAAATATTGCAGCGCATCCGACAGAGCGTAGTATGCCGCGTCCCCCGCTTCCCACAGACGGTCGCGCTCGGCGAACTTCTCCGGCGCGAATGTTGCGAGTCCCAGTAAGTAGTCGGAGCCGCACTCAATCATATTGATGCCGAGATCGTTTCCCGTGTAGATGCGAAAGTCCGGCCGCTGCGCGTCGCGAAGAGCGAGCCTCTGCAATTCGATCAGCCTGTCGAGCGATGAATGTTTCATACCCTTGATTTCCGGAATATCCATCAGGCACCGGAAAGTTCCTTCATCGAAAATTTCCCCGTTCGGAGCGAACATCGGCCCTAGCTCGAACCCCAGGACGTGTCCATATCCTTGGCACGCGGCCTGATAGACCGCCGCTTTCTCCTTGGCCGATTTTCCGTGAAGTCGCTTCGTTTGAAACAGGATCGGTATTCCGCCATAGGCGACAATGTCATCCATCTGCTTGCGGTAGAGTTCAACGATGTCGCCGGGCCGTCCCTCGATGTACGCGCCGCCCACAAACGGCACGTCTTTGCCCAGCGCCTCCCGGGTCCATCGCAGCACATCTTGTCCTTCGGACTCGCTCAGGTAATTCACGTAGCCGGTGTCCATATTCACCGCGTTCATCAAGCCCGCTCGATGTGTGGCCAGTAGATGTTTCTGAAAAGCAGCAACTGCAATGCGCCCATCCATTTCAAACGGCAGCAGCGCCGCCGCAATTCCTTGCACTTTGCGGCCGGGCTGTTGCCTCTGCAATATGGATTCAATCTTCATCGCTTCGCCTTCGCGATCTGCAATTGTTTCGCCATTTCGGAAATCTTGTAGTAGCTGTCCAATGGATAACATCCCGAAGGCAGGCCTTTCCGCGGCGCGGTCGTGCAATCGCTGAACGTTCTGCAAATCCGCTTATGTTGGATGGCGTTTCCTTCCGTGGCGTCCCACAACAATTCAGGATAGGCCAAAATCATTCGGCCCAAACCGACTGCGTCCACCCATCCTTCGCGAACTGCCGCCTGTGCCACGTGCGGCAGAAAATCCTGCAAGTAGCTGTACGCGCTCCCGACGAAAATCAGGTTGGGAAAGCGTTGCTTCAACTGCCGCGTTACGTCCAAGTGCTGCGCCACGCCAATCAGAGGGTCCTCCGGCGGCATGTATCCGTCCGACGGTGGATAGAGCGCCGGCCGCTGAATATGCGGGTTGTAGTAGGGACTCCCCGCAGTGAGATTTACCAGCCAAATTCCCAGGCCTTCCAGCAGGGACAAGAATCGTATCGTCTCGGTTAATTCAATTCGCGCTGGGTCATTTGGACTCACGCCGAATCCCCATCGGTACGGTATCAATTTTTCAGCTGATTCTGTAATTCCGGGACCCACTTTTCGGTTCGCGGACTGCTCGGAGTCGGGCCGGAATGGAATCGAGTCGAACGCAGACAACCTCACGCCAATTTGAACGCCTGGGGCCATCGAGCGAATGCCGTCCACAATTTCACGAAGGAAGCGAGTGCGATTCTCGAAACTTCCTCCGTACTTTCCCTCCCGTGTATGGGCGCTGAGAAATTCGTGCCCGAGGTAGCCGTGGCAATGCTTGATGTCCACGAAGTCAAAGCCCAGCTCCCATGCCATTTTCCCCGCGCGATGAAAGTCTTCGATGATCTTTTCGATCTCGCCATCGGGCAAAATTGGATACTCGTGAGACAATCCTAATCTGTGATCCAAGATCGGATGATGATAAAGGATACGCGGCTCGGGCCTGTCTTGTGCATTCGGACGGGAAAATCGTCCTGAATGCGTCAACTGCAATCCGATGAGCAGGCCGTCTTCCGACCCCGCCGTCTTGCGATGTTCTTCAATCAGTGCTCCCCGCAGCCTCGCAAGTCCCTCTCGCGTGTGCTCCGCGATAACGAGCTGATTCGGATTCGCGCGCCCTTCGTGCGAAACAGCAACCGCTTCACCGCCCCAGATTAATTTTGCACCGCTGCGCCCGAATCGCTGCCAACGCCGCAAGGTGAAGCCGCTGGGCCTTCCATCCGGCGTGCCATCCCATCCTTCCATCGGCTGAACCGCGATGCGGTTGCCGATTTTGATTCCTCCGCGCACCAGCGGCCATCGCAGCGGAGACGCTTCTCCAAGCGCGATTTCTTTGTCGCACGGAATCGTGATTCGAAGCGATTGCAAGTGGTCCAGAAGGCGCGCGGTGTCCTTGACGGTCCCCAGCCGTAGAATGGGCCGCACGCTCATGCCGGTTTCTGACCTCTGGGCAAAGCGGCTGCTGCTGCGACACCCAACAATCCCATGCCAATTAGCGCCAGCAAACCGGCTGTATAACTTCCAGTCATGTCTCTCAAATAGCTAACCAGAAAAGGGGACACCGCCTCTGCAACTCCGCTGACCGTTACGATAGCTCCGAGGAGCAGCCCCAGCCGCTGGACGCCGAAAATGTCCGCGGTCACAAGCGGGACGATCATGTAGTCACCGCCGAGTCCAATCCCGAACACCAACGCGAAGACGTACACCGCTGCGCGGGATCGTCCAACAAACAACAGGGGGATGGCCCCCGCAACAAGCAAGTAAATCAGCAGCATGACGTACTTTTTCACAAAGCGGTCGGCGAGCCAGCCCATCAGCAAGCGGCCGGCGATGCTGAACGTCAAGACAAGCGAAAGGACTCGCGCTGCTTCACTCTGAGTAAAGTGAAGATCCAAACTGAGGAAGAGTTTCAAATTCTGCTGCGTGCCGCTGACCGCCCCAATGGAGAGCATGCTGCCGAGAGTCAACAAGTAGAAAGAGAAGGCTCGAAATTCTCCTGGCAATTTTCTTGCGCCGGCCATTGGATGTTTTTCTTCTCGTTGCGGTGGATCCTTCCCCAGAAAAGCGGCGGGAAAAGCAATCAGTATAATCAGCAGGCCCAGGGTGCGAAGCGCAGCTTGCCAGCCGAAATGGTGCACGAGCACATGCGAAATCCACGGGACGGCTGCCCCGCCCAATCCGATTCCCAGGTAAGCGAGCCCCATTGCTTTTCCGCGTGACTTCTCAAACCTGCGGGACAATAGCACCTGATTCGGCAGCGGTCCGCCACACACGTAGCCCAGCGCGTTGAACAGATAGAAAAAATAAAACATCCCCAGCGTCGAGATACTGCCCAGACCGATCAGCGCCACACCCGCCATTAAAATTCCCGCCATCATCAGACGGCGCGGCCCGAAACGATCCACCATCCATCCGGCAATGAATCCGAAAACCGGTCCCACGGCCAATTTGCTCAGGGCGTTGCCGGATGTGACTTGCGCGCGCGTCCATCCAAACTGCTCAACCATGAAATCGTAATAAAACGGAAGCCCCCAGAGGGCCATGCCCACAATACAAAACAATACGATAAAAGAAGCGCCCACGATTTGGAGCGATTCGCGATTCATCTCCGCAGGCGCAGCGGCGCCGGGAGCGGGGGGACTCGCCAAATTCCCAGTGTTGCCTGTTCCGGAGGTTCGAATGTGCCCCGTCACTTCATGGCCCGCCCCGCACCAACAAGCTGAAAGAATAAACGCGCCTCTTGACAAACGAAGGCATGCTAAAGATTCTTTGTCCCGAAGTCGAGTGGCTTCTCGCTACGATTTATTCGAAATCGTTGAACGGTGTGTTTACGAGCGGCAACGAGAGGAGAAACCCATGTCCATGACACGCCGCGAGTTGTGTTCGATGTTTCCTGCGGCGATCTTACCCAATCCCATGCGGTCTGAAGGCCAGGCCGCACAGGAGGGCCCTTGCCATCGGCGATGTATCCGTTTGACAAATTGCCGATTCGGAGGCCGAACAACGCGCAAATCCGCCACGTTTTGAAAGGCAGACTCGCCACGGGGGAGTCCTTGGAGGTGCACGAAACGACGCTTCCGCCTGGGGGCGCGCCGCACCCAGCACACCACCACGTGCACTCCGAAATGTGGCTCATCCGAGAAGGGAACGTGGAACTTACAGTGAACGGGACAAGCTACCGTCTAGGGCCCGGATCGGTCGGATTTGTGCACTCGAACGACGAACACGGAATTAAGAATGTGGGCACGACGGCGGCGACATACTTTGTCGTAGCCATCGGCCCAGGAGCAGATTCCTGACGAGCCGATTCTGCACATTCCCAAAGTTTGCGCAGAACACCGTACGGGACGTTTGCCGAATCGTCTCGCTGTTTTCTTTGCGATTGGTGTTTGTTTAGAATTGCTCAAACAGGGCTCAGAAAGTCGAGTTTGACAACTTTGGGTGCCAACCAGCCTTCCATGACGGCGTGAATGCTGATCTTCAGTGTAGATTTCCCGTGTAGCTAATCCTCCAGATGGACTTCGAGCCGTCATCGGTAACCAGCAGCGAGCCATCCGCAGCCACGGTGACGCCAACGGGGCGTCCCCAAACGTGACCATTGTCCACGACGAATCCAGTCATGAAGTCCTCGTATTCCCCGCTCGCGTGTCCCGTCTGATGCAGTGGCACCCGAATCAGTTCGTAACCTACGCGAACCGACCTGTTCCAAGACCCATGTTCGGCGGCGAAAATATCGCCTTGGTATTCCGCTGGGAATTGCTTGCCGTCATAGAAAGTCATTCCGAGCGACGCGTTATGCGGATGAAGGATCACATCCGGGGTGATCACCTTGTCTTTTAGTTCAGGATGTTTGCCCTTGTGCCGCGGATCCTGATGCCCGCCCATGTACCACCAGGGCCATCCGTAAAAACCACCGTCCTGCACGTGAGTGATGTAGTCTGGAACCAGGTTATCCCCGAGTGCGTCGCGTTCGTTCACGGAGCACCACAACTCGTTTGTATTCGAATTAAAGGCCATCCCTACACAATTGCGAATGCCGTAGGCGTAAACGCGCATTTCCGAGCCGTCGGGATTGAACTCCAGAACATCGGCACGATTTTTTTCTGCGGGCGTGGTGTCCGGGTCGTCCACATTCGAGGCCGAACCCACAGACACAAACATTTTCTTGCCATCCGGCGTGAACTGAATGTCGCGGGTCATATGGCCTTCACCAGACGGCAAGTCGGCAATGTGCTCCACGGGGCCGCGCGCCTTCAAATCGCCGTTTTGATACGGGAATCGCACGACAGAATCGGTATTTCCAACGTAGATCCATTGCGGATTGGGGCCCGGGGGATAGAAATTAATGCCGAAGGGCCTGTTCAGACCCTCGGCAAAAATTTCGAACTGCTCAGGCTTGCCGTCTGCGGTAATTCCGCGGAAAACTTTGATGTTTCCCAGGCGTTCTTCGGCGAGGAAGTAATCGCCATTCGGCGCGGTTCGAATCAAGCGCGGTACGTTGAGCCCGGTTGCGTATTGCTCCACTTTGAATCCCGGCGGAACTTGCGGCCACGCCTTTTCTGGACGCGGCACGACTTGAGGGCTATTACCCGCGGACGAAGTAGCGAATGGCAAGGGCAAGTCCCTTAGAGTGATCTTGCGAATTTTGCCGGGCTTTTCAAAACGGTAATCGGTGAAGGGGGCCTTTGGCGGAGGTGCGTTCGAGCCTGCCGCAACGGCTTCCGTGTGTGATGTGCGCACACGCGGGGAACCGGGCTTCGAACCGCCGAGAACCCTGAGGTAGCCGATGATCTGCCACCGTTGGGGCCTCGGCAGCGTAGACCAGGCCGGCATGCCGTTGTTTATGTCGCCTCTGGTGATGTACCAGAAAAGTTCACCCTCTGTCGCTGACTGAGTCCGGCCAGTGGCGAGAGCCGGTATATTCCCTGATCCTTCTCCATTTTCCCCGTGACACCGCGCACACCGCAGGTGATATAGCCCTTTAGCGTTTGCAGGGAGAAGAGCGCTGTAGGGATTTTTTAATTCCTTGGCCGAAGGCGGAGCTCCATGAAAACTGGAATCTTGGGCTCGCGCAGTTTCATCCGATTTGGCAACCAGGAGAGAAATTACAATCAAAGACAGCGGCCATACTCTTTTCATCTTCTCTCGCCTCTGCATTTTCTCTGGACCTTTCGTTCAAATTCATGGCCCGGAGAGTTTACATTAATTTCTTGAAACACGTCGGGGCGCGCTCTCCTCGAAAGGCTCCCTCTGGGATTAATCAATCACTCTTCGACGATCGATCGCTTCGAGAATATTAGAGTCTTATGCTCGCTATCGAACTTCTGCACTCAAAACCAAGCTCGACTTGACTTCCTCTTGTGGGATACTCGGCTGGTTTTGGAATGCGCGAGTCACGCGCCGCTCCAGGAGGCGATCACGCAAACTCTTCCCATGGGCTCTGCGCCGGAACCGGCAATTCCAATCACCACAATGGTTCCTCGGCGAAGATGGGTTATTGCCTTACTCTTGGGTTTCGGAGTGCTCGTCAACTACTTCGACCGCGTAAACCTTTCTATTTCTCAAGATGCCCTGCACGCCTCTTTCGGAATAACCCCCGTCATGTTTGGCTATCTGTTGAGCGCCTACAGTTGGACCTATGCCGCTCTCCAGTTGCCGTCTGGTCTCTTACTCGACCGCTTCGGCGTGCGGCGGGTCAGCTACGTCAGCACGATTCTCTGGAGCATTGCTTCCTTTGCTGCCGCCCTTTCCACTGGAATCTACGGCTTCTTTTCAGCACGATTGCTGCTGGGAATCGGTGAGGCTCCCACGTTCCCTGCCAATGCAAAAGCCATCGGCTACTGGTTTCCTTCGCAGGAACGTAGCCTGGCGACTGCCATCTTTGACGCCGCGGCAAAATTCGCTTCTGCCATTGGAGTGCCCTTGGTTGGCATCCTGCTTCTGAACTTTGGCTGGCGGTGGAGTTTCGCAGCGACTGGATTTGTCAGCGTGCTTTACCTTGTATTGTTTTACGCGTTTTATCACAACCCCAGCGAGGATAAGTCACTCTCCGCCGCGGAGCGTGAATTCATCGCCAGGGGAGGCGCGCAACCGGAAGACGCCATCAAAGCCGCGAAAGGCGCCCCGCTCGGCTATCTTCTCCGCCAGCGCAGGGTTTGTGGCCTGGCCCTGGGCTTCGCCTCTTACAACTATACTTTCTATTTGCTCCTGACCTGGCTGCCCTCCTATTTTCTCTCTGCGCTCCACATGGATTTACTTCATTCGGTGCTGTATACGAGTGTCCCCTGGCTGTTCGCCACGTTCACCGACCTCTTTGTCGGCGGATGGCTCGTCGACTTTCTGATACAGCGCGGCTGGAGCCCTGTTCGCGTCCGTCAAATCGTTCTCATCGGTGGAACGAGTCTCGGCCTGGGAATACTTGGCGCCGCCCGTGCGCACACTCCTGCTGCCGCGCTATTCTGGGTCAGCATTTCCATCGGCGGATTAGCTGCCGCCTCGCCAGTAGCTTGGTCTATTCCATCGCTCATTGCACCTCGCGAGAGTGCGGGCACACTGGGCGGAATCGTCAATTTCTGCAGCCAGCTTTCGGCCATCGCCGCGCCGATTGTTACCGGCTACGTTATCAAAGCGACTCATTCTTTTTCCGGCGCGTTCGCCGCGGCGACAGCCTTTCTCCTCATTGGCATCGCTGGCTATGTCTTTCTGCTGGGACGAATGGAACCGATTCCAGAACCGGCCTGAATTCCTGCAGACTACCTCGCCTTTATTCGCATTGGCGTTATGATGAAGAAGTCGGGTTCGCAAAGGACCGCGGCACGGAGTTGGAAAATGCGAACGACCACGATTCTTTTTGCGCCTTTGCTGGCCGCAAGCGTTGCGTTGGCGCCCTTCGAGGCTCAGGGTAAACAAGAAAAACCTGCGGAGCCGTCCCAGGACATGAGTCACATGCAACACGAGCATCACGCCGGCTTCATGCAGGGAAGTATGCACCATGCGGTGGCGAAGGGCGTGACGCTCGATGCGAATTTCGACATGGCTTCGCATACGATCACGCTGCGCGTGGGCCCGATGAATTTGCCGGCAGACACTGATCACACGAAGATGCCCCAGCCGCCTGATCTAACCTGGAGCGTGCCGATGGAGGGCTGGCTGCTCGCGTATCATCCGAGACTCGTGGACGCTGACGGCAACACGGTGCCGGGAACGGTGCTGCATCACACCGCGTTCTGGAATGAGAATCGCGCGGATTTTCTGTGCCCCAACAAGGAGGAACACATTTTCGGAGCGGGCAGCGAAATGACGGACTGGGCCGAAATGCCCGGCTACGGATATCGCGTGAGGAAGGGCGACAAGATTCGCATCGAGACGATGATGTACAACCCCACGGCGACGTCTTACGAAAAAGTGTACCTCGAAGTCTTGATTCCTTTTCAGGACGCGAGCGGAAACGCGATTCCGCGGAAGAACATTTATCCCGCATGGATGGACGTCACTTCGTGCGGCGATTCAGGCTACGACCTTCCTGCCGGGAAAAGCGAGAAGACAGGAACCGTCAAGGTGAAGTATGACGGCTTACTTCTCGGCGTCGGCGGACATCTGCACGACTACGGAAGGCAAGTGGTGCTGCAGGACGCGTCGCGCAAAGAGATAGTGGCGACGCTGGATGCCAAGGTCGACGCTCAGGGCCATCTGGAATCCGTGCCGGTGAAACTGTTTGTCCAGGAAGGCGGATACAAGTTCGCTGCTGGAGATGTCCTGAAAATTTCCGCCATGTACGACAATCCCACGGGCAAGCTGTTGCAGGATGGGGCCATGGGGATCGCCGTGGGATATTTCCTCGCCGCCGATGACGCAAAGATAGCGGCGCTGCGTCATCAGTAAGCGCTCATGTCTCATCGGCCAAACCAGCGCGGCAATGTCGTCGTGAGTGCCGGTACGTAGGTAATAAGCAACACTCCAGCTGCGAGCACTGCGACTACCGGCATGACCGCTCTCAAGACCTCCGGCACGGGTTTCTTGAAGCGGTAGGAAGACATCAGCAGGTTTAATCCGACTGGCGGAGTCAAATACCCCAATTCCATGTTGGCAAGGAAAATGATCCCAAGACGAACGGGGTCGATTCCATAGGCGGCGCCTAGGGGAATCAGCAGCGGAACTTCCACGACGATCGCCGGATAGATTTCCATCAGACAGCCAACCACCAGCAAGAAAAGATTGAGAAGCAGCAAGAAGAGGGTTGGCGAATGGATTGTCTGAGTCGTCCACGCAACGGCGCGCGCGGGAATCTCTGCATCTACAAGGTAGTTTGTAAAACCCAGCGACACACCTAGAATGAGCAGCACCCCGCCAATGAGCAAGCCGCATTCGGACATCACTCTCGGGACATCTCGAATAATTTTCAGATCGCAATAAATAAACGTCTCGATGAGGAAAGCATAAAGTGCCGTTGCCGCGGCGGCCTCAACTGGTGTGGCCAGTCCGCTGAACAGCAGCACGGTAGCGACCACAGGCATGAGCATTTCCCACTTGGCATCCCAAAGCGCACTCCGCGCCTCTGCCCAATCAACCTTCCTGGATACTCCCTCGCGTTTCGGGCCCCGCCGGATACCCCAGACGGAAGTCGCAATCATCATGACAAACGCTGGAACGATGCCCCCAAGGAACATGCGTTCGATGGGCACGCGGGCTACGATGGCATACACAATCAGCGGGAGGCACGGTGGCAGCAACAGCCCGAGCGAGCCGGCGCCGGTCAGCAATCCGAGCGCATCTTTGTCTTTGTAGTGTGCGCCGGCAAGCACGGGCATCAGCAATCCGCCGAGCGCGAGAATCGTCACTCCAGAAGCTCCCGTGAACGAGGTGAAGAAAGCACAGACAAGCACGGTGACAATGGCCGGACCGCCTCGAAATTGTCCAAACAGCGCGTAGAAGACTCGGACCAATCTCTTCGGTGCGTTTCCTTCGGCCAGAAAATATCCCGCAAGGGTAAACAGCGGCAGCGTCGGGAGAGATGGATTTGTCACCAGCGCATAATGACCGATGGGAATGGAAGCGATTGGCTGATCCGCACCAAAGAAAAGGATCAGCGCGGTGCCACCGAGAGTAACAAACGCCGGAACGCCCAGCACCGAGGCGGTGAAAAGAACCCCGAGCGCCACCGGAACGAATTGGTGGAAACCGGGCGGCCAAAAGATCACCACCCCCGAAAGTAAAGCAGCGCACATCGCGGCGGCCCCGCGGGCCATCCATTTTTCTGACGCGCGCAGCAGAATTCGCGCGGCGACGATCGCGAATCCCAAAGGTAAAATAAACTCGATTACCCACACCGGAATGCCGAACGCCAGAATCTTTGCGGCCTCGCGTTCGGTTCTCACGAACTGGTAAGCTGCGACACAGAGGAAAGCGCACACGGTCGCGGAGATTCCGCTTGTGATGATGCGCGCAATCTCCTTCCACCTGCCGTGCAGCTTGGTTTCCCCCCACGTTGACAGGGCCAGCAGTCTCCCCTCGCGCGCAGCGATCATTCCGCCCAGCATCCCCACAACGAGCACCATGTGCTGAACGATCGTCGTGGAAGCCGCTATGGAAACGTGCAGCGTGCGGCGGAGTGCCGCCTCCGCTAGAGGCAGCAAGAACATCACCGCGAGCGCCGCAGAAACCGCCATACCTTCAGCGCAGTTCACCCACCCTGCCCATCGCCTGGACTCCCGGAACGCTGCTCCCGGCAGTCCTCGCATACTGATGACCAGGCTACTCATGGTTGGTTTTTCCCTGCGCCGCCCGGTACTCGCTCACCAAACGCCTCACCTCATCGAACGTATCTGCCGGTACCATCGTGCCCCGCATCTTCGGGTATACCCCTTCAGCGAACTGCCGCCATTCCTCTTCGATCTCCGGCGACAGCTCCTGAACTTGCAGTCCGCGCTTCTTCATCGCTTCGACGGCCTCATTAGCTTCGATCCGGCTGCGCGCCTGCATTTGTCTTCCCGCTTCGGCGGAGGCTTTCAGCAGCTCTGCCCGTTTCTCCACCGGAATTTTCTCCCAAGCCTTCTTCGTGACCACGGTCGCGCCTACTAGAACCGCATACTTCAGTTCCAACATGTGGCGGGCGACCAGATCGTATTGACCGGCTAGTGCGAAAAACGGGGGTGCAGGGACCGCATCCACCAGACCTGTCTGCAGGCTGGTCAGGACGTCCGTCCACGCGAGCGGAACCGCTTGAAATCCCAGTCCCTTGACAATCCCAATCTCTTCTTGATCACCTATGCCGACGAACACTTTCATTTTCTTGAAGTCGTCAGGCCGCAATGCCGGTTTGCGCGAAAAAATGTGGACCCAGCCCGCGTCCGCCCAGAACAGCACGATAAAACCCTTCTGCTCCAATCGCTTTTCCATCTCCGGCTGCATCTTGGAGCGGACGTACTCCAGCTCCTCCAGCGAGTGGTAAGCCATCGGTATCTTCTGCAAGGCTCCTACTGAGGGATCAATCTCGGAAAGCCCCGCCACGGAAAGCGTAGCCGCCTGAATCTCTCCCACTCGCATGCGGCGCACCGTGTCTTCTTCACTGCCCATGGTTCCGTCCGGATAAATCGTAAGCGTGATCCCTCCGCCGGAAACCGTTCGCCACTCTTGCCCCATGCCCTCCAAGAGGTGGTAATGCGAAGATCCGCGAGGAAGGAGCGTGGCCAGACGGATACGTGTTTGTGCCTGTGATCTGCCCGGAGTCAGGAACAGCAGACCCAGCGGCAGAAGGATCTTTCCAATCTTCTTCCGCGATGTAAGCGCTTCCATGGCGAACCTCCTGTTTCTGCCCGTCGCTGTTCAGCGATGGGTGCTTGCTTCGGCTTCCGCGCTGAGAAATAGCTCCCCTTCACGCGAAAGTAACCACCGTGCCCGCCGCTGCATGATGAGATTGCTTAGCCGCCATTCCGGCCGGGCCTCAGTATCCATCGCCAGCGCTCGCTTCAGCAGCGATTCAAATTCCGGCTGGTTTTGCTTCTGAACCGTCACGGTTTCCGCATACGCCACAAACGGAGCAGCCAATTGCCCGTCGGAGAGCGCGATCGCTCGATCGAAATGAGCTTTGCTTCGCGCTGCGAAATCTCCTTTGCCTCCCTGCCTGGCAGACTCGTAGCTGATCAAGAATTGCTCTATCACGCCGTGATCGTAATCAGGATCCAGTTCATAAGCCCGGTCAATCAGCGCCTCCACTTGCGGTTGCTCCGCGACGAGTTCGGGTTGGTCTTTCGAAAGAGAAATCGCGGCGCCCCACGATACCGCCGTCCAGTACAGCAACGGCACGTCGCGTTTGCTCGCCGCGCGCACCGTCGACTTGGGCTCCTGCTTCAAAGCCTGCGCGAAGCCCGCATGTTTCACTTCCAGTCCGCGCAAGCCGTAATCCCGGGCCCGCAGATAGAAATTGCGCGCTCGTCTCCGCAGCACGCCCGATTTCGCCAGGTCCTCGCCCTCGATTTCTTCGGACGGCTGCTGCACGTATACGTAGGAATACTGTGTGAATCCGCTGGTCGCCGCGAAAAGCAGCCCGCGATGCTTCGGACTCTCCGCCAGCAATCCTTCGATTAGCTTCAGACTGAAGGGCACAGCTTGCCCGACGAATTCAGGGTCGCTGTCCGAAGCGAACGTTGTCCCGCTGTTCGCCAGCGAATCGCCCAGCTTGTTGATCGCAAATTTCTTCACCGAGCAGCCTGCCGCCAGCGCTACAACCGCAAGGATCAGTGCAGCAGGAATCCGCGGTGCATCCCGCGTGCAGAGTAATCCTTTGCATTGCCATTGGCCGGCATGGGAGCGCCCTCCGCCGAGCGGCTTGGATTTGCTTCTCATTGGTTTCGCCCCTCCTTTCCGGAGTTCCCTGCGCCCAACTGCTTCAGCCGGGCGCTCATCGCGGATAACCACAGCACCCTTCGCATCCACATTCTCCCCGGGCAACCTGACCGAAACATCTCTTGCCCGATTTCGTCTTCCGCTATCATGGAGCGTCCGTGCCTCCGCGCAAGCGACAACAAGCGCAATACTGCCCGCCCTGCAGAATGTCGCTCCTTGTCGTCGTGTCGCAAGAGGTGGGGGGGGTGCCTCTCCCCCTCCGAGATTGGCGAGAGGGCCGATCGATACAAGCAACTAACTTAAAGCGGATATCTTAACGATGGAGTAATCTCGTGGGGTACAATGCTGTAAAGAGTTTTTAGTTATCAGGTCTATTTACTCGGGGCGCATGCTCGATGTTGACGGCAAATCTGTCCGCGCCTGGCTTGAAGAATAGGTCAGAAAGACTCTTTCGACGGGTTCCTCGTTCGTGGAACAGCGAGAATTTATCCTCCCACCCGCCTCGCGCGCTCGCAAATTCGAGCGCCTGCTTCTTCTCCTCTTTCTGTTCTCACTTCCATTCCTCAATCCCTGGATCCGCGGCGACGGTGTCGGCTACTACGCCTTCGCGCGCGCCCTGCTGATCGAACACAATCTCGATTTCGCAAAGGACTACCAGTTCGCCAACGCCAGCTTCCGCGGCCCTCGTCTTGACGAGCACGGCCAGCCTAAGTCTGACTTTCGGACTTCTACCGGCCATCTCGACAATCATTTTACGATTGGCCCGGCGATTCTCTGGAGCCCCTTTCTCATCCTCGCTCACGCCGGCGTCCTTCTCGCCCGGGCCTTGGGTTCTTCCGTCGCCGCCGACGGTTTTTCCGCTCCTTACCGCATCGCCATGGCCTTCGCTACTGCCTTCTATGGCTTTTTAGGTTTGCTTCTTTCTTTCCGGCTCGCCCGCCAATACGCCGAGGAGCGCTGGGCGTTTCTCGCAACCATTGCCGTCTGGTGGGCCAGCTCGCTTCCCATCTATATGTATTTCAATCCCTCCTGGTCTCATGCGCATTCCGCCTTTGCCGTCGCTCTATTTCTCTGGTATTGGCACGAGACGCGCTCCTCGCGCTCCATTCCGCAGTGGATGCTCCTCGCCGTCATCGCCGGCCTCATGCTCAACATCTACTACGCCAACGCCATGGTCCTCGTCGTTCTCGCTGTTGAAGGTCTCCGCCAATATTTCGCAGCGCTCCGTTCACGCGCCTCAAACGTTTCGTTCCCCCACCCCCGCGTTTCTGATCTCCTCTTACGTCATTTTCTTTTCGCCATAATCCTTCTGATCTGTTTGCTTCCCACTTTCGTCACTCGTCTGCTTATCTATGGCGGCCCCTTTGAATCCGGGTATATTCCGCTCAAAGAATGGCTCTGGTCCGCTCCCGCGTTTTTCCAGGTTCTTTTTTCTTCCAATCACGGCCTTCTCTCCTGGACGCCTATTCTGCTTTTCGCCATCCTCGGCCTATTTCTTCTTTGGCGGCGTGAGCCGCGCGTTGGCGCTCCGCTTTTTGCCGCGTTCCTGGCCTTTTATCTTTTCATCGCATGCTACCCGGACTGGGCGGGCATCTCTTCTTACGGTAACCGTCTCTTCGTTTCGCTCACATCACTCTTCATTCTCGGTCTCGCGTTTTTTCTCGACCGCGTCGCCCCGATTTTCCGCTCACGCCGCGCTGCCCTCGTGACTGCCAGCGCCGTTCTCGCCTTCTTCGTTCTCTGGAATGCCGGCCTCGTGTTCCAATGGGGTTCGCATCTCGTTCCCGCGCGCGGCCCCATCTCGTTCTCGGAAATGATCCATAATCAATTTTTTGTCGTGCCGCGCCAGCTATCCGGCAAACTCCAGGCCTATCTCTTTCGCCGCAAAGCCCTCATGGAACAGATCGAAGACCGCGACCTCCAGCAGCTCGAACAAAATCCTCCGCCCCCGTGACCCTTTTTTGCGAGCGACCAAAATTTATTCTGAGTTCACTCAAAGGAAGCGACGATCCTTTTTTTCATCTTCATTGTCACTATCATTTTCATTTTCAAATTTCCAATTCTGAGTTTCGACTGTGGCCAGTTTTCTTTGATACTCTTATCGGGGTTCATCAAATCTTTCTCGGAGTTTTCGCTCGCCATCATGGCTACGGTCAGTGCACCTACGCAACCGGACGCGGCGCTCCCGCTGCAGCCCGGTGCGTCATCCACGATCCGCATCGAGCCGCCGCGCGGCGTTTTCGAACTCCGGCTCGCGGAAGTGTGGGCTTACCGCGAGCTGCTTTATTTTTTTGTTTGGCGCGACGTCAAGATCCGCTACAAACAAACGGCGATCGGCGTGCTGTGGGTGATCTTGCAGCCCGTCTTGACCATGCTGGTCTTCACGCTTTTTTTCGGGCGGCTGGCGAAGCTGCCTTCGCAGGGGCTGCCTTATCCAGTCTTTTATTTTGCAGCGCTGGTGCCGTGGACTTACTTCGCCTACGCGCTGCAGATGACCACCAGCGTGGTGGTGGACAACCAGCGGTTAATCACCAAAGTGTATTTTCCGCGACTCGTTCTTCCCATTTCCAGCGCGCTTTCCGGGCTGGTGGACTTCGCGATCGGATTCGCGGTGCTGGCTATTTTCACCGCCGTATATGGCATCCGGCCCACAATCGCGGCGCTTTGGCTGCCGGTGCTGCTGCTGCTTGCCGTGGCTACCGCGCTAGGCGTGGGGTTGTGGCTGTCGGCGCTGAATGCGCTGTACCGGGATGTGCGATACGTGATTCCGTTCCTGGTGCAGTTCTGGATGTTCGCTTCGCCGGTGGCGTATCCGAGCTCCCTGGTGCCAGAGAAGTGGCGATGGCTGTACGGGTTGAATCCCATGGCAGGGGTCATTGACGGGTTCCGGTGGGCGATCACCGGGCGGGGGCAAGCGCCAAGCCTGACTCTTCTGGCGTCGGCGGTCGCCGTCGGGGTCGTACTTTTAGGCGGGCTGTTCTTTTTCAATCGCATGGAGACGGCGGTCGCGGATCGGGTTTGAGGAACGCCGGCGGTGGCGGCGAGAGGAGGAAGTAAGGTGAGGACGGCAAAGATACGGTTTGCGGAGGTGCAACCGGGCGGGACGGAGCGCGGGTCGTGGGTTTCGCGGGCGCTGGAGCATCCGTTTTTTGCGTGGGCGGGGGTTCGGGGGCCGCGAGCGCAGCATACTATGGCGGAACACGACGCAATGGAGCGGTTTGCGCGGGGATGCCGGAGCGTTGTGGAGATCGGGGTGGCGGAGGGAGCGTCGGCGGTGGCGCTGCGGACGGCGATGGATCCGGCGGGGACCTTGTACCTGGTGGACCCGTTTCATTTGTCGAGGGTGCCGCTGCTGAATTTTCTGCGGCGGGCGGCGCGGCGAGCGGTTTCGCGGAATGGCGGGGCGCAAACCGTGTGGATTGAAGAGTTTAGCCATAAAGCGGCGCGGCCATGGAGCCGCCCCATTGATTTTCTGTTCATCGACGGAGACCACCGGGAGAGCGCCGTGGAACAGGATTGGGCGGATTGGAGCCCGCACGTGGTCGAGAGCGGAGTGGCCGTATTTCACGACGCGCGCCTTTTTGCGAACGGGTGGACTTCGCCGGAGTACGGGCCGGTACGCTTTGTCGACCGGACGTTTCGTAACAATAGTTCGTCACCGTGGACAATCGTTCATGAAGTGGACTCTCTCGTCGTTGTCACGAGAAATGGAGGCGTGGCGGCATGACGACGGTGATCCACGGCGAAAATCTCGGCAAGGAGTACCGCCGCGGCTTGGAATGGGACCCCGGCCTGCGCCATGCCTTAGAGGCATTCATCCGCTCGCCCCTTGCGTCGCTTCGGCGGAAAAAGGAAGAGATGTTCTGGGCGTTGAAGGACGTGTCGCTGGAAGTGCGTGAAGGCGAAGTGCTGGGCCTGATCGGGCGGAACGGGGCGGGAAAAACAACGCTGCTGAAGATATTGTCGCGGATTACGAGGCCGACGGAAGGCTGGGCGGAGATTCACGGACGGGTGGGGTCGTTGCTGGAAGTAGGCACGGGTTTTCATCCGGAGCTGACGGGGCGGGAGAATACGTATCTTTCCGGGGCGATCCTGGGGATGAGCAAGCGGGAGATCGAGAGAAAATTCGATGAAATCGTAGCCTTTGCCGAACTGGAAAAATTTATTGACACGCCGGTGAAGCACTACTCCTCCGGGATGTACGTGCGGCTGGCGTTCGCTGTGGCGGCACATCTGGAGCCGGAGATTCTGCTGGTGGATGAAGTGCTGGCCGTGGGGGACATCAATTTCCAGAAGAAATGCCTGGGCAAAATGGGCGACGTGGCGCGGGCGGGACGCACGGTCGTGCTGGTGTCGCACCAGCTCAACCAGATTCGGCGACTGTGCCATCGTGTGGTGTGGATCGATGACGGCTCGGTTCGCAAGGACGGGCCGACGCATGAAGTAGTTTCGGCGTACGAATCCGCCATGGCCCGCGGGAACGGAAACGGCACCGACCAGAAGAGAAAACAAGGAACGAAGGCCCGATTCATCCGATGGGGAATCACAACGCCAGAAAATTCTGACCCTCACTCCCTAACAACCCTTGGTCCAGTCACCGTCAAGTTCTACCTTCAAGTCTTCGAGAAGCTCCGCCACAGCACTCACGGCGTAGCCTTGCATAATTCTGACCGCAACGTTGTCTGGGGCACGGCAGCCTATAATCTCGAGTTTGAACCGGGAATGCACACGCTAGCCTACAGCTTTCCATGCCTCCCTCTACGTCCTGGACCTTACAGTTGGCTGGTCAGCCTGTTTGACGATGACGAGGAACTAGACATGTGGGACGCGGTGCCGGGAATGCTGGTCGCTACAGAAAACCACCAGCACCCTCGCGACGAGTGGGCGGGCGCCTTGAACATTCCCAGCGAATTTTCGGTGTGCACAGAGCGAGTCGAAGATGCGTGAACCGTCTGCCGCGCTCGTTGCTCGCATTCGCGGATTCCTGAGGAAGCCCGCCAAAGAGAAATTTGAGACCTTCACGTTCCGGTTGTGGAATTTACTTCCGAAACCGAAAACCACTATTCGACTGCCATTCGGGGCGAAGTGGGTCTTGGAGGAAAGCGCCCTAGACGCACAGCTCCAATCCGGGACATTCGAGAGTGCAGAAACCCGTTTCGTCGAAAAACTTCTTCGGCCGGGCATGACCGTCCTAGACATCGGGGCGCATCACGGCTACTACACATTGCTCGCCTCCATGCTGGTGGGGAGTCAAGGAAGAGTAGTCGCTTTCGAACCATCTCCGCGAGAGTGCATCCGGTTAAAGACTCACGTCCGTATAAACACGTGCACAAACGTCGTCATTGAAGAAACGGCCCTAGGGGCAGCCGCAGGCCAAGCAGACTTGTTCCTCGTCGAAGGTGCGGAGGACTATTGCAACAGTCTCCGTCCTCCGGTCGTCGATGCACAAACGCGCAAGATTTGCGTGCCTATCGAAACATTGGATCAATTCCTTATCCGGGCCCGCGTCACAAACGTGGACTTCATAAAACTGGACGTAGAGGGTGCAGAGCTCGACGTGCTGCGGGGCGCATCCCACTTGCTAAATCATCCGGGGCGTCCTGTCTTCATGATTGAAGTTTACGACGTACGGACAAGGCCTTGGGGCTATTTGAGCCGCGAAATAGTTCAGTTTCTGGCATGTCACAAGTACAACTGGTTTAGTCTCGAAGAAAAGGGGAACCCAGTTCTCATCAATTCGAGTAAGGTTTCGTTCGACGCCAATCTTGTTGCGGTTCCCTTCGAACGAATGGAGACCTTCGATCAAACCTATGGCTGAAAAGCTTCTCGTGCCCATTTACCTGCCGCGCTGGCTTCTTAACTCCGTTGTGAAACTGAAGCGCGCCGTCATTCCCCCTGCGCCTCCAGATTCTCAAATCACTATCTGGGGCGAGCGCAGCATCGAGTGGGCATTCCTCAGTCGGGAAATGCCCTCCGGTCCGGGGGAAGCCATTGAATTTGGCTGCGAAGAGGGGTACATGAGTCTAGTGGCCGCCCAAAAAGGCTTCCACGTCATAGCCAACGATCTGCAAGAGCAGAAGTTCACTTGGCAGCACCCATGCGTAGAGTTCCGCAAAGGCGACTTCTTGAAGATGGATTTTCCCCGCAACCACTTCGACCTCGCCATCAACTGCTCTTCCGTCGAGCACGTCGGCGTGGCGGGCCGTTATGGAATCGAAGTGAATCAGGATGACGGCGACATCCAGGTCATGAACCGGCTCGCCGAAATACTGAAGCCCAGCGGCCTTCTTTTGATGACTGCGCCATGCGGCAGGGATACGGTGTTAGCCCCTTGGTGCCGCGTTTACGGCTCGCAACGTCTGCCTAGACTCTTTCAATCCTTCTCCATTGAGAAGGAAGAGTATTGGACCAAGAACGCTAAGAACCAGTGGGTGTCGTCCAGCCGCGAGGCGGCTCTCGCTTTTGAACCCCGTAATGATCGATTTAACCCGCATATGTGTGCTTATGCGCTTGCGTGCTTTGTGCTTCGCAAGCTCACGTCCGGCGCTTCCTAATGCTGACCTTCTTCACCACTGCCAAGCCCTTTCGCGGCCACGCCGCTATTATTCAGCGCAACGCCCTGCAAAGTTGGAAGCTCCTTCATCCCGCCGTCGAGATTATTCTCTTTGGCGGCGACGAGGGCGCCGCTGAAGTCTGCCGCGAACTTGGGCTCCGTCACCAGCCGGGCATCATCGTCAATCCCAGCGGAACCAAACGCCTCGATTCCATCTTCGGCCAAGCCCAGCAAATCGCCTCGCGCGAGCTTCTCTGCTACTGCAATTGCGACATAGTTTTCACCAGCGACTTCTCGTCGGCCCTAGAAGAGTTGCGCAAATGGCGCGAGCGCTTCCTCATGATCGGCCGCCGCTGGGACACGGATTTTGCCGCTCCCATCGACTTCTCGCGGGACGATTGGGAGCACGAAATTGTGGCTCTGGCACGATCGGCGGGATTTCAACGCGCCTATCACAACATTGATTACTTCTTGTTTCCCCGTGGCCTCTACGCGCAAATCCCTCCCTTGGTCATTGGCCGTGTCGGCTGGGACCCTTGGCTCGTAGGTGAGGCGCACGCCCTGGGCGTGCCGGTGGTAGATGTCTCGGACCGCGTTTGCGCTGTGCATCAGAATCACGACTACGGCTACCACCCGCAAGGTATAACCGGCGTGTGGAACGACCAGGAAGTTCAGCGAAACATTGAACTGACGCGAGGCACCCGGCTAATGACCATCGAAGACGCACCTTGGCGACTCACCTCCGCAGGCGTGGTCAAGAATCCCTTCTATTGGCTCGCTCCCGCGAAACGCCGCTGGCGCGACTTCGACAATACTGTTCGCGGCGGGTTCAGGACTTATCTATGGCATCCGCTCTTGAATTTCACTCGCCCCCTCCGTCGGGTCCTCGGCTTACGCCAGTCCGCCCTCCCTGACGCACTACGCAATTCTAAGCGCCGCCACCACCCCATGGATCGCTGAACTCGCCTCACTCTTCAATCGTCACGACAGTGAGTAAGAGAAGGAGGGCTGACTCCGGGGAGATTTTGCGCTAAGCTAGTGCCCCGCTCTCGCAAGGTGGAGCCCGATGATCAGACTGCGAAAGTACGCGCCTCACCGCAGCTTCGAGCGCCGCTTCGGCTGGCACCTCCTCCTCTCCGCCGAAGCCTCATAGCGTCATTTCTTCGCTATCACCGTGAGCTTCCTCAGCTCATCCCGGAAAACCACGCGCTCGCCACCCAGTCCCGGATCGCTCGCCGGGACAAACACGAAATAATCGTACTGTGAGGGCTCCAGCGCGTTCGGGCTTCGCCAGAAATACGATTTGTCCACGACGTCGTACTCCGCTATCCTGGCGTTCTTGAATTTTCTCCGGTAAAAGTTGATTTCCGGCTCGTACCACCACGTTCCTCCCACGCGCACCTGCGGCAGCCCGTGGTTTTGTGCATCCTCCGCAATCGCCTGGTACAGCTTGAACGAAATCGCGTCGTACGCGTTGTACCGGAACTCCTTCACCTGGATCGATGCCGCATAATCCGCCACGACCGTCGCCGTAATCAACAACCCTATCGCTCGCAAAGCCCGTCTCGGATACCGCGCCGCAATCTCCCGCCCCGCCAGCAGAGCTCCCACGGTGAACAGCGGTACCAGGAACAGGCAGTAGCGCGCATTCGGGTAATGTGCTCTCAGCAAAACGTGCATCCCGGCAATCAGGAGCACGCACGCGATTGCCGCTCCTCCAAAAATCCGGCACGCCGCGCTCGTGGGACTCGCGGATGGGCCTTTTCCGCTGCGCCGCGCCAGCAGCACGCCTGAAGCCACAAGCCAGAACAGCACCGGCAGCAACACATAGATTCCCAGGTTGACGGCCCGCGCCTGCCAGCTTCCCGGAACCGCCGGCACCCCTCCCAGGCTCGGCGCCCAGACGTCGTCCGTCCATTTGTACAGAAACGAGCCCGTGAACACGTCGCTCATCGAGTCCCTTGCAGTCTTGAGCCCCGCGTAGAAGTGTCCGGGCCGCATCTGGATCAAGTACGGCCACAACACACAGAATCCCGCCGCTGCGCCGGGCGCCACAAACCGCTTCGCAAACTCCTGCATGCGCGCATCTCGAAACGCCGGCAGCCTCTTCCATCCACCCAGGGCCACAATGGAAAAGGCCATCCCCAGGCACACTACCGGAATCGCATTCGTCGGCGTCGCCATCACCGGAACTGCCAGTGCCAGCGAGGCCACCGCGCAGCCGTGCCTCCACTCTTTGGCGGCGGGATCGAATTCTCCCCGCTCAGTCAGCCGCGTCATCGCATACATCGCCGCCACCAGGCCCGCAAGCCCTAGGATGTACCCCCGCGCCGCAGGCATGAACTCCAGGATTTGCGGATTCAGGCACAGCAAACCCACTGAAAGAAAAAACAACAAACCGCCACCAAACAGCCTTCGGCTCAACAGGTACGCTGCCAGCACGTAAAGCAGTGCTCCCGCCACGCTCGGCAAGCGCAGCCGGAGCTCGCTTACGCCCAGAGTCCACACTGTCGGCTTGGCCAACAGCGTGAACAGCATGTGGTTTGCAGGGTTGTATTCCAGGACGTGCGCCACGCCCCCGTCTAGAAACCATTCATACTCCAGCGCTTCGTCGTGCGCGATGGTCTGCGTTTTTGCGCGATAGACGGCCATGCCGAAGGCAAAGAGCAGGACGCACGCAGCAAGAATGCGCCAGAGAGGGGAAGATTTCATAGACATCCGGTGTTATCAGAGACAAGCAATCACTGTCAAACGGCGAAAGGCGCAGCGAAATGTTGCCGAACTGCGGGAAGGCGTCTGTCGAGGAATATTCTCTGGACTTTTACGTCGGCGGCACATGGTTGTTCACAGAGAACGGCTAAGGTCACTCATTGGAGGGCTGACTCCTGGGATATTTTGCGCTAAGCTAGTGCCCCGCCTTCGCAAGGTGAAGTTATGAGGTACATCTTTTCGAGAACCGCTCATCCGACTTGTCCCAGTTGCGGGAGTTCGCAAATCACGAGATCCCGGAGGAAAGGACTGCACGAGTTCATCCTGAGCTGGGTTTTCCGGATCCATCCCTACCGCTGCCTGAAATGTGACTCTCGCCACTTTCGTTTCCGCTTCTCCGAAACCCACAGCCACCACCCACTTCCGGCCGCCCACAAATAAGCGCCGCTCCGCTGTTCACTCATCACGCTGGCACGCGCGAGGCCATTGCAGGGCGCGCCGCTCAGGGTGTCACGGGCGATGAAGATTGCTGGAGATCGCCGGCGGTGAACTGGGACGTAAATCCCCAACGGAACGAAGGCGGTTTGCGGAGGCGAAGAGTTTCGTCGAAATAGGGAGTGCAGGGCAAAGGGGCGTCCCAGCACTGATTTCCCTGAGTGGGAACGTAGACGGGGAAGCCGGAGCGAGTGCGGCGAAGAACGAGGTCAGGCTTTGGCAGGGGCGGCAAGGCCTTGACAGCGAGAAGAACGTGGTACGGCTGCTGCCAACCAAAAGAGACCAAACACCAAAACAGCAAGAGAAGAAGTATGGCGAACGCAGCGCGGTTGCGAACGCGAGCGGCGGGGCGCTGGGAAGTGAGAGAGACAATTCCCCAGGAGCCCAAGGTGGCGGCGACGGTCCAGATAGCGAATTGGCCGAAGCGCATGTCCGGGGAAGCCAGAAACCAGAAGACGATGGCGGGAAGAGAAGGAAGCAGCAGCCAGAGCGCGGGAAACGCGGAGCGAGGCTGGCGGCGAAGCAGGAGAGCGAAGACCACGGCCAAGCCAACCAGGGAAATCGCCACCGGGACTTGAAAGCCGACGCGGTTGCGAAGCGCTTGATGGAGCCACACACCGAGCCAAGCCCAGCCGCGCGTGTCTGCGATCGGGGCGTCGGGGAGACGGCCCCAGGATTGAACGCCGACGGCGTAAAGACGGGCTACGGAAAGCGGGACCTTCCAGTCCATGGGGAAACCGAAAAGAGTGGCCGGATAAAAGGGATAGCCGCTGAGGATGATACTGCGCGCGAGCCATGGGACCAGGATTGCGGCTGGAAAGAGAACGGCGGCAGCGAAGTGGAGGTTGCGCTTTGGCGGGGATGGGGCAGTGAGCCAAATCTGGCGAAGGGCCAGGCACCATGCAAGCAGAGCGAAGACGACGGTGGATAGTTTGAAAACGACGGCCAAGGAAAAAAGAGCGGTGGCGACGAGGAGGCGGGAAGGGTCCGGGGGGCGAGGGGCGTCTTCGTTGGCGTGCGAAAGGCTTTCGAAGAGGATCGCGGCGGCAATCAGGCAGGCGATCGCGGCGGGCTCATCGGTGAGTGTGCCGACAATTTTGGAGCGGGTGGCCCAGAAGATGGCAGGAATGGCGAGAATGCTGTAGAACCAATCAACGGGGGCGGGGGAAGAGCCGGCGACGCGGGCGCAGGCGGGCAGCAGGGCGAGGCAGAAGGCGGCCATCAAGAGTCCGCCGAAGAGATGAAGCGCGAGGCCGACCCACAGGCCGTGCTGAAGCGCAGCCACGAAAAGAAAGACGGAACTGTTGAAGCCGAGGCGGCCATGGAGGTTGGCGAGGCCGGGAACGGCCGGATAGGTCAGGATCCAGCGGACGGCCGATGCGCCGTAGAGACCGGTGTCGTAATAGTCGCAGGGGCCGGAAGAGCGAAGGGCGAGGAACAGGACAATGGCGAGTGCCGGCCAGAACAGCCAGCGGCTGGATGGCGGAGCTGTTCTTAGGCGGTTGAGCAGAGCGGAGCGATTGGCAAGGAGGCCAAAAACGCCCACGAAGAAGACGAAGAGTGCCAGCCATGAATTGATGGGGAGCAAAAGATTCCAAATTTCGAGAAATGCAGCGGAAGCGGCGAGGCCGAGCCAGAAGGCATCGAGAAGAGAATGGTTGTTGGCGAATCGCGAGAGAAAAATGGAGCCGAGACCGATGAGGACGAGGGCAAGGAGAGACCAGATGAAGAAAATTTCCAAGGCCAAAAGGAGAAGCATCTAGGGACGGCCTTTCCGGGGTATCGAAGATGCCGAGGGGATCATTTGCGCTCCAGTGAAGGTCGTTTGGGTGAAATGTGCGACCTCTTTTTAGCATGGGCCGTGCGTGATTGCCGGAGTTTTTCTCGGCAAACCGACGGGCATGGCGTTTGGCGTGGGAATCCCGCGCGAAGGGAGTACTGGGACTCGCGAGCCGCGGCAGGCTTTCCTTCCTAGATTATCTAATCGTAATACATTCTCATTTCTATTGCTCAGTTAACTCCAATGTTTTGAGCTAGTTCGGGATTCTGCCCAAGTACTTGACTTCTACGTATCTGGGAAATTATGAGCTTGCCCGCGGCAAATTTTGTCAGCTATCTTGTTGGAGCGGGGCCGACGGATGCTAACCATCTTTTCCATTCCGAAAGCTTTCAAGGGACATATCGGCGTAATCCAAGGCAATGCCATTCAGAGTTGGACGCGCCTTCAACCGCGGCCCGAGATCCTACTTTTCGGCAAAGACGAAGGTACCGCCGAGATGGCGCGCGAATTGGCGGTCCGGCATATCCCCGATATCGCAACCAACGAATATGGCACTCCGCTGCTTAACGACCTTTTTCGAAGAGCGGAGGCGGACTCCCATTCCCAAGTCCTTTGCTACATCAACGCCGACATCATCCTACAGAGCAGCTTCCTCCGTGCCGTGGAGGTGGTGCAGCAACAGCTTCCAAAATCATTGCTCGTATCCAAGCGCATCAATTTGGAAGTCACTGAACCGCTGGCGTTCGATGCCGGGTGGGAAGAGGCTATCAAGCTGCGCGCCAGGGTCAGCGGTGTGGACGAACATTACTCCGGCATTGACGTCTTCGTTTTTCCCAGAGGCATGTATCCCACGGTGCCGGAGTTTGCCATCGGCCGCCTGTGGTTTGACCACTGGCTGATCAAGGCCGTACGTTTGCAGAACCTCCCAGTCATCGATGCCTCCTTGATTTCGCCAATTCTCCATCAGAACCACGACTACAATCATGTTTCCGGCGGAGCGGAGCAGGTCTGGCGCGGCAAGGAAGCCAAACGCAATTTTCAACTGTGCGGCGGCATCGAGCACGCCTACACGCTGCTCGACGTCACTCACGAGCTCACGCGTTCGGGTGCGATCCGAAAAGTGCGCTTCCGCAAACCGATCCGCAAAATGAAGAGTTTCGCATGGGACCTGTTCGTGCTGCGCACGGCCGGTCTCCGCAATTTGCTCGGTCTTCGACGAAGATATTGGCAAAAGGCCGCAGCCGCTCCGCGCAGCTAGTTTTCCCCGGTTAGGGGCGTAAGGCATTTTCGCGGTTCGAGCGCCGTGCTTTTCTGAGTGAAAGAGGTAAGTACCGTGTTCTGGTGGGGCTTGCTCGCATTGGCTGTCGCGACTGTCATTTTCGTGGCTGCCCTGCTCCGTTGGATGCTCACGGATCCTGATCGCGACCACGAAATTGCAAAGGATTCCTTTCAGGCCGAGCAGGATTTCAGAGCCCTGCGGCGTTCCGGCAAACTCTGATCGAAGCCGTCCTCCCGGACTCCATTCCCCCAGACTTTTCGCCACTTCAACCGGGCCGAGCTATCCATCTCCAGACCCCGTAGTTTCTAAAAACCGTCCGTCTGTCGCGTACCACGCTGAAAAATGGGCCGCTCGCAAGTAGAATGGGAGAGCCATGAGTTTTGAAGAAGTGCAAATCGCTCGAGTGCGGGACTATTGGAACGAACGTCCTTGCAACATCCGTCATTCCACGGCACCCATCGGAACCAGGGAATATTTCGATCAGGTCGAAGCTCGTAAGTATTTTGTCGAATACCACATCCCTGGCTTCGCCGAGTTTGAGCGCTGGCGCGGCAAGAAAGTCCTCGAGATCGGCTGCGGCATTGGCACAGATACGATCAACTTTGCCCGGGCCGGCGCTCAGGTCACCACAGTCGATCTGTCAGAGAAGTCCATGGAACTCGCTCGCCAGCGCGGCGCCGTGTTTGGGCTCGAGGACCGCATTCGGTTCTGCCCCGGTAATGCGGAAGAGCTCGGCAGTTTTCTTCCCCTTGAGCCCTACGATCTGATCTATTCCTTCGGCGTAATTCACCACACGCCGCATCCCGATGCTGTGCTGGAACAGCTTCGCCAGTACACCCGAACAGGCACCACTATCAAAATCATGGTCTATCATCGGCGGTCCTACAAAGTCGCATGGATTCTCCTCACGGAGAGCAAAGGCCAGTTCTGGAAGCTGGAAAGCCTCATCGCCAAGAATTCCGAAGCGCAAACGGGCTGCCCTGTCACGTACTCCTATACTCGCCAGCAAGGCCGCGAGTTGCTCGAACGCCATGCTTTCCGCGTGACGGATGCGCGCGTCGAGCACATCTTTCCTTACCGCATTCCCGATTACATTCAATACCGCTACACCAAGGAGTGGTATTTCCGCTGGATGCCACAGCCCCTCTTTCGCGCCCTCGAACGCCGATTCGGCTGGCACCTGTGCCTCACTGCCGAAGCCGTCTGATAAGCAACTGCTGCCTGACTCTGTACTCCATGGCCACCACTCGCCAGCCTCGCCTGTCTCACGGTAGACTAGGTCTTCTCTCAGGGGGCAAAAGGTGAAGTCCATCTCGGTCATTGGTATCGGCAAATTGGGTGGTCCTATGGTGGCGGGCTTTGCCGCTCGCGGCATCCGCGTTAAGGCAGTGGATCTCAATCCGCAGAAGGTGGACGCGATAAACCGCGGCGTGCCCCCGCTCCACGAGCCGGGCCTGGCAGAATTGATGAAGGAAGCGGGAAGCCTGCTATCCGCCACACAGAATATCGGAGAAGCCGTTCAAGACACCGAGGCCACCTTCATCGTCGTTAGCACGCCGAGTGACGATAGCGGCGGGTTTTCTCTGCAATCCGTGCTTCCCGCGTGTGAAGCCATCGGCCGCGCCCTGGCCTCGAAAAAATCATTTCACCTCGTGGTCCTCACCAGCACGGTTATGCCGGGTTCTACCGGCGGGCCGGTCGTCGCCGCGCTCGAACGCGCCAGTGGCAAGCGTTGCGGCGAAGATTTCGGCCTGTGCTATAACCCGGAGTTCATCGCGCTGGGGACGGTGATCCGCGATTTCTACTATCCAGACTTTCTCTTAATTGGGGAATCGGACTCACGTTCCGGCGAATTGCTCTCCAGCATTTACAAGCAGGTGTGCAAGAACTCACCCCCCATCGCGAGAATGAATTTCATCAACGCGGAAATCACCAAGCTGGCCGTCAACACCTACATCACGACGAAAATCAGCTACGCCAATATGCTGGCGCGCCTGTGCGAGAAATTGCCCGAAGCAGATGTGAACGTGGTCACCGACGCGCTGGGGCTCGATACTCGAATTGGCGCGAAATACTTAAAGGGCGCCGTGAGTTACGGGGGCCCGTGCTTCCCTCGCGATAATCGCGCGCTTGCCGCGCTGGCGTCCCGCGTGGGCGCGTCTTCAGGCCTCGCCGAAGCCACCGACATCTTTAACCGCGCGCAGATCAAGTCGGTCGCGGAGATCGTGAAGAGCCATCATTCCGGTGCGCGGTCTATCGGGATTCTCGGACTCACCTACAAACCCGATACCGACGTTGTGGAGGAGTCCTTCGGACTGCTGCTCGCTCAGGAGCTTTCCTCGACGAATTTCTCCGTGATGGTTTACGATCCGTCCGGCGATGCCACTCGCGCTTTGAGCGCCCACAAGAGCATTCGCGTCTCGCCAACAGCGTTGGAATGTATTTCAGAGTCCGGCGTGGTCGTGCTGGCCACGCCCTGGCAGGCCTTCCTTGAAATTCCCGCCGCGCGATGGACTTCTCTCACCGCACCTCGCGTGGTAATCGACTGTTGGCGGGCTTTGGGGCACTTGAACGGCGCCGAGGGCGTTCACTACGTCAAATTGGGATTCGGCTCATCCCGCGGCAAGTCCAGAAGCGCCGTCGCAGAAAAACCCACCATTGCTTCCACCGCCGCCGACTAGCGTCTTACGGCGAGCAGAGACATTCTCGCATTCGAGTGATTCCGCACTCTCTAGCAGAACACCTGGGTGGCGTACTCCTGCCCGCGCGAGGCATTGTTTATTCCGTAACATAGTACGGCGCGACTATTGCACAGCACCTTCCCACACCCCAGCATGGAAGGGTAGATCGAGGCAGGTCCCGGGCGCCAAAAGGGCCGGGAAAGACGCGGCTTCAACAAACTCGATGGGTACATTAAACCGCACGGAATTAGACCGGTTAGAACGGCGCGAGCTGCAGCTGACGATATTGGCAGCAGTCTTCGTGCTGGTGCTGGCGAGCGGACTGGCTGCCTTCATGTACCCCCTGGTGTTTCTGCATCCGATTGGGAATAAGTGGACGCTGCGCGTCGCCTACTTTGGTTTTTGCGCCTTGACGGTGCTGTTTGTGGGATACCTGCTGGAGCGCCAGCGAACCGTTAAGCGGCTCAAACAGCATATATTGGCGGAACTGGAGCGTAACGTCACGCTGCAACATCAGGCCAGCGTGGACCTGCTGCAGTCGATGCCGGACCAGAATCATTTCTGGGATCGCCTTACGATGGAATACCGGCGCGCGATGACCATGCAGCGGACGCTCTCCCTTCTTCTGGTGAAGGCCAAGCCCTCGAACTCGGCAGGAAAAGGTGATGATGGTTCCGAAGCCTGGAGCGATGCGGCGAAGGCGATGTCCCGCAAACTGCGGCCCACGGATTCGATCTATCGCCTCGCTACCGATCTCTTCGCGCTGGTGCTTCCGGAGACGGATTCGCTGAATGCCAAGCGCGTCGCGGTCCGCCTGCAAGAAGAATTGCAGGAAGTTCGCGCCAAGCACGGCAAGGCTTTCGACATCAGCGTCCACAATTATCCGGAACACGTGAACAGCTCGCACGAACTCGAGGACATTGTGAAATCCCTGCTCCCCGCGCAGGAAGAATGGGCTGCTCCCGTTCCCACAGCCGCAAAGTAAGCCGTTTCGTTTTTGGCTTTTTGAAAAGCTCGTTTGATTCCCCGCTTTTTGCAGCCCCAGCCATTAGACTGGTCAGCACAATCAGAACAACGGCCTAAAAAAATTAGCCTAGCGCTTGCTTCAGGTCGGCGATCAAGTCCTCCTCATCTTCGAGGCCTATCGAAACGCGCACTGTTCCGGGGCTCACTCCCGCGCGTTGCAATTCTTCATTTGTCATATTGTAGTGCGAACTGTAGACCGGAAGAATGACAAGGGACTCGACCCCGCCGAGGCTCGCCGCAAGAAGGAAAAGGCGCACACGATCGCAGAATCGCCGCGCCGCTGGCAATCCTCCCTTGAGATCGAAAGCCAGCATGGAACCGAACCCGCGCATCTGTTCTTTGGCGAGTTTGTGATCCGGGTGGGACTTCAGGCCGGGATAGTGGACGCGGGCGACTTTCGAATGACGCTCGAGAAATGTCGCGACGGCAAGGGCGTTTTCGCATTGGCGCCGGACTCGAACGCCGAGAGTCTTGATGCCGCGAATGAGGAGATAGGCAGCGCCGGGATCCATCGAACCGCCGAGATAAATGATCATCTGACGGACGCGTTCCATCCACTCCGCGTTGCCGACGGCAACCCCGGCGATGATATCGGAATGGCCAGCAAGAGCTTTGGTGGCGCTGTGAACGACCATGTCGTAACCGAGGGCAATGGGATTTTGCAAGACGGGCGTCGCGAAGGTGTTGTCAATAATGGAGACGAGTTTATGTTTCTTGGCGAAAGCCACGGCTTTGTGGATATCGACGAGGCGGAGCGTGGGATTCGTTGGCGTCTCGACGTAGAGAACTTGGGTGCGCGGCGTGATGAGATTTTCGATGCCGACAAGATCGGTGCCTACGTGGTGGACGGCGATTCCCATGTTGGGGAAAACGTCGCGCATGAGGCGGTAGGTGCCGCCGTAGAGCTGGGCAGTGGAAATGAGTTCATCGCCGGCCTTGAGCGCGGCGAGGAGTGAGGAGGAAATGGCAGCCATGCCGGAGGAGGTCACGATGGCAGCCTCGGCGCCTTCGAGCGCGGCGATTTTCTTTTGCGCGACAGTGAGCGTGGGATTTCCGTAGCGCGTGTAGATATAGGCTTTGTTTTTTCCTTCGGCCCACAGCTTCATTTCGGCGGTGGAAGAGAAAGTGAAGGTGGAAGAGCGGATAATTTCCGTGACAATAGGACCGTTGACGCCGTGGCGAGCCGGTTCTCCGGCGTGAATGGCGGTCGTTTGCGGGCCGAAGCGGTGCGCGAATTTGCTTTTCTTCATGCGACACATTTTGGCGGTACTTTCGGTGCGGGCAAGCACCAAATTGGCGGAGTTGATCTTACTATTTGTGGCGAATGTTGACGGGGGCGCGGGTGCGATCCAGGGGAAAAACTTCAAGCTGCCATTTTACGGGGATGGATGCCGGGACATAGCAGATGGTTTTGTCGCAGGCCTGATATTCGAGCTTGCCCGTGATCGTGAAGGTCTTCCCGTCTTTTCCGAGCGAGCCCCAGAACTGCGCCCCCGAATCTACCTTTATATCCTGACTGATGCGGAACGTGCCCTCGAAGACGGGAACTTTCTCCTTGATGGCCGGTAAGTAGAGGATTTTGGATGGCGGGTAGACCGCGGGCTTTAACTCCATCTCGGGAATGGCGTCAATGACCAGCTTGATAGGCTTGTTGCCCTGCGTCCCTGGCGCATAAACGTGCACATCGGGAGGGAGGCGCACTTCGGCAGCCAGAGTGATGCGGGTGCCGGGGACACCGGTGCGGTCGGATTGCTCGAGGGCCAGTTGCAGATGCGGTGCCTCGAGGGTCTCGGTGACTTCCTGGCCAAGTTCCGGGAAGAGTTTGGAAATGATGCTATTCCCGGTAAGGCGTTCCCGGTATTTGGCTTCGAAAAATTTTTCTCGAATGATGCCCTTGGTATCAAGGAAAAAATATCCGGGGCGGGCGAAACCCTTCTGCATCCCGGTGGCTTCCTGATTCAACACGCCGTAAGACTGGATGATCTTTGAGTCTGGATCCGCGAGCAGCGGGTAGTCGATTTTGTGGCGTTCCGCAAAAAATTTCAGGATTTCTTCCGAGTCGTAGCTGATGGCCGCCAGCTTGACGCCTTGGTTTTCGAATCGCGGGATGGCGCTTTGCAGCTGGACCAGCTGCCCTTTGCAGAACGGTCACCAATCGGCGGAACGGAAGAAGAGAAGAACGGTGCCGTTCGGACCTTTCAGGGTATCGAGAGTTTGCGCGCGGCCAAACTCGTCGCGGGCCGAAAAAGCCGGAGCTTTCTGGCCGACGGCGAGTCCAATGGACATCAACTCGATGGACGCCACGCGAATGGTGTCGCCATCGAGTGTTCCGTGGACGGTTACGCTGTCTGCGAGATGGCCGGCGGCCGGGTCTTGCGGTTCAAGGCTGTACATCATTCTGTTCGTATCGTCATACAGCGAGAGCTTTGCTCCTGGCGCTTCCCGGAAGCATTCGGGAGATTCGTTAAATGCTTCGTCTGCGTTGCAACTGCTGTAGACAATCGTGCCGGACCACGATTTGGATTTAGGCGCGTCGGTCTGCGCCGCTGCCGAAAAGGCAGCCACGGAACAAAGCGCTACGAGAAAGAGGAAGACGCGGTTTGCCATGGAATCGCGACGGATTGCAAGCTTCAATTGTAGGCCTTCATTTCAGTTTCGATTGTAACAGTAATGTGCGCCTTACAGCTTCGGCTTGCGAGATCTGAACTTCTGGGAGTGCGGCAGATTTCACTGTCCATGAGTATCTGACACACCCCCGCGGGTTATTTCTTAGTGGCCCGTAAAGCAAGGTGGGCGCTAGGCGTCAAAGAAGCCTCTTTCGGAGTACACTCAACGTATGCTGGATAGCTGGTTTCGCGATATTGTCCACGGGTTCCGATCGCTCCGCAAGAACCCCATCCTCTCGCTCACTGCCGTCCTGACGTTGACGCTTGGGATCGGCGCCAACACAGCTATTTTCACCCTCCTCTACGGGCTGGTCCTCCGCAGTTTGCCCGTTCCCGATGCCTACCATCTTGTGAGAGTGGGAGTGGCAAGCGCCGCCGAACCAGACTCCGAACAAAACAGCTCCTTCATGCCGTACCGCATGCTCCAGGGGCTCCGCGAACGACAGTCCTCGTTTCGCGATCTGTCCGCGTGGGATGGCGACCAGGTCCTTATGAAGGACAAAGAAGGAGCCGTGCGTGGATATTTTGCCATGACCGTCAGCGGCAACGCCTTTGATTTGCTCGGAGTTCAGCCCTATCGCGGACGATTGATCGCCACATATGACGATGTGCGCGGCGGACCACCGGGCGGCTGGCCTGTGGTCTTGAGTTACGGATTCTGGAACGAGTTCTACAGCCGCGACCCAAACATCGTGGGCAAGCAAATCAAGATTTCCGACGTGCCGGTAACCATCGTCGGCATTACCCCGCCCGACTTCCACGGCGTCTGGCCTGGCAACGAGCCGAAGATGTATATGCCGATACAAATCGAGACGGTTCTTGCGAAAAAGCAGGATTTGCTGGAGGATCCAAACTCGGGGTTTGGCGTTTCCGTGATCGGCCGGCTCAAGCCCGGCGTTACACTGCGGCAGACGAATACTGAATTGGCGCTCCTTCAGAAGGATTTGTTCACCCGGTTCATCCCAGCCAAGTACCAGCATGATCCCTACGTGGAGAAGGCTTACCTGACCGCCGGCTCTGCGCGAAGCGGCCTACCGACTTACGTCAGCCGCACGTATTCGAAACCCTTGTACCTGATGCAGGGCCTCGTAGGCGTCGTCCTCCTGCTGTGCTGCGTGAACATCGGCGGCTTGATGATGGCTCGCATCGCCGTCCGCCAGCACGAGTTCGCTGTGCGCACCGCTGTCGGGGCCTCGTCGTGGCGGCTGCTGCGCCAGTATTTGACCGAAAGTTTCATCATCGCCATTGCCGGCAGCAGCATCGGCGCCATTGCTGCCTGGTACGGCAGCGGCTTCCTGCTCCATTTCTTTCGCGATCCGATGATGTTCGAGTCGATGTCGATTCATCCCGACAAAGCAATCTTCTGGATAACTGTTCTCTTCGCTGTGCTAACCACATTGCTCTTCGGTACACTGCCGGCGTGGCGCGCAGCGCGCACCGATCCCGGTCTGCTGCTGAAATCCCGCACCGGTATGGGCGGCCGCCGCCAAATTGCTGGCCGGCTGTTCGTTCCTATTCAAGTGGCGATGTCGCTGGCGCTCGTCGTGCTGGCTTCGCTGCTCTCGCAGAGCGTGATCAGACTGCGTACCGAAAACACTGGCTTCGACTTGGACCACGTCACTATACAAACGTCGCCCATGTACCTGCTGGAGAAGAAAGGCGAGGCCAAGATCGACCTCTACCAACGCATGGTCGACCGCTTGATGGAAATGCCGACCGTCGATGCTGCTGCCGCGACATCGCAAACACCGATGACCGGCGAAAAAATCACCGCGGACTTTGTGGCCGTAACCGATGGACCCAATCCGCCCGAAGATACGCAGATGCCGTACAACGACGTCGGGCCCGGCTACTTCCGGACCATGAAGACCCGCATCATCGCCGGACGCGAGTTCGAAAAAGACGAGCGCGAGCTCAACGTGTGCATCTTGAATCAATCCGCCGCCGCTTTTTTCTTCCCGAACCAACAGCCGCTCGGCCGCTACGTGCGCAGCCGTAACACCCAGGAGTTTCCCGACCAGATCGCCTGCCGCGTCATCGGACTTGCTGAAGACGCCAAATTCTTCGACCTCCGTCAGGGCCCGCCGCGCACCATCTATCTTCCCCTGTCTACTAAGCGCATCGACAATCTCGGAAACCTCGTCTTCTTGATCCACACGCCGACGAAAGCTCAAGCCATCGTCGCATTTCGCAAAGCCATCTCTGAAATTGCGCCAACCGTGCCTTTGGTGATCTTCGTCACGCTGCGCGAGCAAATGGATGCTGCGCTGGGCAGTCAGGAGCTAATCACACTGTTGGCGAATTTCTTCGGCATTCTGGCGTTGCTGCTGAGTGCGCTCGGCTTATATGCACTGCTCGCGGCTGGGTTAGCACAAAGGACCAGTGAGATTGGCGTACGCATTGCGCTCGGCGCGATGCGCGGAACGATACTGCGCATGGTTTTGAGGGAAGCGCTAGAACTGCTGGCCTGGGGACTGCTTTTGGGGGCCGGCGCTCTGTTCTTCACCATGCGGTTCGCGGCGGCGATGCTGCACGGTGTTTCGGCATACGATCCGTTGACCCTCGTCGGCGTGGCTGGGACTCTAGTGATCGTAGCGATTCTGGCGGCAATGGTGCCTGCGCTGCGTGCCGCTACGTTGGACCCGATTGAGGCCCTCAGGGCAGAGTAGAATCTTAACGCAAACCCCTTGTAGGTCGCCTTACCGGGCAACTAGGTCAATGTTTAGGACGGCGTTCGGACAACCCCACCGCAGGCGTCCCTGCAAAAAGAAGAAAAAATCAGGCTTCTTCTTCGACGAGTTGTTCGCCGTGGAGGGCTTTGTGCGTAGCGATCACCTTTTCCGCAAGCTCGTTCGGAACATAGTCGTAGTGCGAGAACTCCATCGAGTAGCTCGCGCGTCCCTGAGTTTTTGATGTGAGGTCGTTGGCGTAGGAGAGCATTTCCGCGAGGGGCACCTGCGCCTTAATGATGACGTTGTGGCCGCGTGCTTCGCTGCCGGCAATCCGTCCGCGCCGGGAGCTGAGATCGCCCATCAAATCCCCAGAGTACTGGTCGGGTGCATAGACCTCGACTTGCATGATAGGTTCAAGGAGTACAGGGCGCGCCTGTTTCATGGCTTCCTTGAAGGCGAGCGAGCCGGCGATTTTGAAGGCGATATCCGACGAATCCACGTCGTGATACTTGCCATCGTAAAGGATAGCGCGGAAGTCCACGACGGGGAAACCGGCAAGGTAGCCGCGCGCGGCGGCGTCGCGAATGCCCTTTTCTACGGAAGGAATCCAGTTCCTCGGGATGGCGCCGCCGAAAATGTCGTCTACGAATTCGACGCCTTTGCCGCGCTCGATGGGCTCCATCTTGATGCGGCAAACGCCAAACTGGCCGTGGCCGCCGGATTGTTTCTTGTGTTTGCCTTCGGCGTCGGCCTTGCCACGGATCGTCTCGCGGTAAGGAACCTTCGGGGGCTTAAGCGTCAGGTCGACGTGGTAGCGCTTGTGGAGCTTGGCGACGACGACTTCGATGTGCTGCTGGCCGGAGCCGGCGAGGAGGAATTCCTTGGTTTGCGGGTCGCGTGAGAAGCGGAGCGCGGCATCTTCTTCGAGAATTTTGTGAATCGAAACGCCGATTTTGTCTTCGTCGGCGCGGGTCTTGGGCTCGATGGCAAACGTGATGGAGGGTTCAGGAAGTTGCGCAGGCTTGTAGTAGATCGGAGATGATTTGTCGCCGAGGGTTTCGCCGGTAGTCGTTTCCTTTAGCTTGGCGATGGCGCCGATGTCACCGGCGTGGAGTTCGCCGATTTCCGTGAGAAGCTTGCCTTGCACGACTTGGGTGTGCTGGAAGCGCTCCAGGAGATTGCGATTGTAGTTGGTGAGGGTGGCGTCGTTTTTCAGGACTCCGCTTTTTACTTTGAAATAGTTGATCCTTCCCGCGAACGGATCGGCGAGCGTTTTGAAAACGAAGAGAGAGGGCGGCTGGCTGTCATCATATTTGCGCTCGACGCGATCGCCCTTGTCGCCGGGCTCCTTGAAGCCGACCTGAGCGTGTTCGTCGGGATGCGGGAAAGCGTCGGCAAGAAACGTGAGGAGGCTGGCGGTTCCGACATTGCGGCAGCCGGAGACCATCAGGACGGGGAAGATTTTTTCGGCGACAATAGCCTTTCGAACGGCGGGGATGAGGTCGTGGATGGGGATGGTGCCTTCGCGGAAAAACTCTTCCATCATTTCGTCGTCGCCTTCGGCGATCATTTCGACAAGCTTTTCGTGGGCTTCCTTGGCCTCGTCGGCAAGGGCGTCGGGAATTTCTTCGATCGAGGGTTTTCCATCGCCATCGGGTTTGTAGATATGCGCTTTCATGGCGACGAGATCGATGACGCCGCGAAATCCCTTTTCGCTGCCGATAGGGAGCTGGATGGCGACGACGTTGCGGCCGAAGACCTGCTCGAGGGATTCCATGGAGCGCTCGAAACTGGCGAGCTCGCGATCCATCCAGGTGAGAACGAAAGCGCGGGGAATGTCGTACTCCGTGCAGTAGTCCCAAACTTTTTCGGTGGTGACTTGGGCGCCGACGTGGGCGTCCACGGCGATGAGGGCGGCATCGGCGGCGATGAGCGAAGCTTTCGTTTCGGTGATGAAGGTGGAGTAGCCGGGGAGATCGAGGAGATTGATTTTGACCTTGTCGGAAGAGCCGGAGGGACTAGCTGGGGTGGTGGGCCATTCGGCGTGGGCAAGCCCAGTTTGGATCGATATTTTTCGCGCGATTTCTTCTTCGTCCCAGTCGGTGGTAGTGCTGCCTTCGGCAACTTTTCCCCAGCGCGGCGTCATGCCAGCGGTGAAGAGCAACGACGACACCAGCTGGGTTTTCCCGGTGCCGCCGTGGCCGACAATGCCAACGTTGCGGATGTCCTTGGTGAGATAGGTTTTCATACAGCCTCCATGAGGCGAGGTCCGTCCTGAAGGATTCGGGCGCGGGCCTGCGCCTTGTAAGTTGAAACTGAGGGAGGAGAATGCGGCCTCTGTACCCAGGTCCTCGTAGGGGCGGGGACGAAGGTCCGGTGAATTTTCCCTGGTCCGAATCTCCTAGCGGGCGGATGCTAGCACAGGCGATGGGCGGTGGCAACGCGTTACGGAGAATGGAATAGCCTGAGGATCGCGAGGACAATTTGCAGAACTGGGTAAGTCGGCTGTGCAGCTAGGAAAAAATACCGGGACTAGTACTGCCTCATGGCATGTTCGTTGCTCAATGGGGCTTGCGAGTGACTGACAACAAGAGGTTTAAACGAATGCCTTGTCCCTTGGCGTCGGCATCTAACTTGCCAAGAGTGAACCTGGGAGTCTAAGGACGCCGGAAGCGATTTGTTGGTGTGGTGGCTCCAATGCCAGCAAATGGGGCACCTCAGAATTTGGGAAGATCCAACCGGAGAAAGACACGAGAAGGAGAACAAGCATGAACGAGTACGACGAGATGAATGAGAACGAGCGCAAGCGAAATTTGTTTCAGTCAGGGCCGACTCTCTGGCTGGCAGTTGCCGCCGTGGCGCTTCTTATTGTTGCGGGAGTGGCGTTTGGCTACGGCTACCGGCAGCAAGCGCTGGTGGGCCATCTAACGGCGCAAGAATCGATGGACAAGGCCACGATCAACGACATGCAAGGACAGTTGGGTACCGTGACGGCTAAATTGAATGACATGATCTCCGCACAACAGGCGGCAGCTCAGGCAGCTCAGCAAAAGGCCAATGAAGCCGCCGCAAAAAATGGTGCCGGGGCGAAATCGGCCGCCAAGCGCGGAGCGGCGGTAGACAAGCGCTACAAGCAGTTGCAAGCACAGCTGGAGGACCAACAAAAACAATTGAAAGAGACCCAGGACCAGGTTGCGAAGAACCGCACGGACCTGGAGGGAAGCCTGAGTTCCACGAAGGACGAACTGAATGGATCGATCGCCAGGACGCACGAAGAATTAGTAGCGCTTGCGAAGCGCGGAGAACGGAGTTACTTCGAATTCGATTTGACGAAATCGAAGCAGTACCAGCGCGTGGGACCGATCTCGCTGTCGCTTCGCCACGCAGACACCAAGCACAAGAACTATGACGTGAACCTGATCGTGGACGACAATGACCTGAGCAAGAAAAGAGTAAATTTGTACGAACCCATCTGGATCCACACGGAGAATGAAGCTCAGCCCGTGCAAATCGTTGTGAATCGGGTGAGCAAGAACCAAGTGCATGGGTATGTGAGCGCGCCAAAGTACAAACCATCAGAATTGGCGACTGTCGGTGCGGCAAGTGTCACGCCGGTGTCAACACACCCACAGGAGCCGGACCCCAATCAAACGAATCCCAAACAACCAGAATAAGAGAGCGGAAATAGCAGAAACGGCAGGGCGTCCTTGGCGACGTCCTGCCGTTTTGCTTTTTATGGCCAGCGCGTTCGGCCGTTCATTAGAAGGTGCGCAAATGCTCCTCGGCGAAGCGTTTTTCACGGAGCTGGTTCGAGGGCGGCTTTCAGGGAAGTCTTACTGGACTTGAGGACTTCGAGCGTGCGGCGCCAGTCGGCGTGGCCGGGAAACTTGAGAAGAATGGCGTGGCTGCCCATGGGAATTCGCAGAGTAGCCGGAGTATTCCCATGGAATTTGTCATCCACGAAGATTTCGGCGCCGTCGGGGTCGGACGAAATCGTTACGGTACCGACGCCCTCGGGAGCGGAGGGAGGAGAAGTTTGCTCCGGATTGGCGGAGATAGAGGATGGGCTGGCAACGGGCAAGTTTTCGGATGCCGGCGCGCGATGACTGGCAAGAGTCACATTGGGATAGAAGCGGTGGAGGACTTCGAGAAGATCCGTGGAGCTAAGGGCAAAGCCGATGCCGGTGACATTTTTTTTGATGAGCTTTTGCGTGTTGATGCCGATGACTTCGCCGCGGGTGTTGAGGAGCGGTCCGCCGCTGTTGCCGGGATTGATGGGAGCATCGGTTTGAATCCATGTGCCGGGACCGGCATTGGGGAATTTGCCGACGGCGCTGACGATTCCCTTGGTGACGCTGAAAAGCATGGCGTCGCCAGGGTTGCCAATGGCAATTACGCCTTCGCCCTGGCGGACGCTGGAGGCATCGGTGAGAGAGAGATGGGGGAGTTCGGTTCCGCCAGCGGGAGGATCGATTTTCACGAGTGCCACGTCAAGGTCGGGATCAATGTAGACGACTTTGGCTTCGAGCTGCTGGCCCGTGGAGAGAAGCGTGAGCAGGGTTCCTTCCTCGCGGGCGACATGGGCGTTGGTGACGATGACGCCTGTGCCGGTGACGAAGAAACCCGAGCCGGACTTGCTCAGTCCTTTCAGAAGGACGACGGCGGGTTTGGTTTGACGAACGAGCTCTTCGAGGGAAAGCTCTGGCTGAAGGCCGACACGTGCGTCTGGGAAATTGGCGGTAATACCGCCGGTAAAGGTATCGGAGAGGGGTTGCAGGTCCACGTGAAAATGGTCGGCCTTTAGAAGCCAGTATTCGCCGCGATTACGGCCGTTGAGCGAGATCCAATTCATGGGCCCTTGGGTAAGCGTAAGTTCCCTGGTGGCGTAGCCTGCCAGGCTAATGCGGGCGACGACGGGATGCTCCAGGCGCGCGCCCATGGACGTCCTTGTTTTGTGGAAATAGCCGCCGGGAAAGTCGATTTCGAACGGTGTGGTACCGGCAGCGACGCCATCGAGTTCCACGGTTGCGCCAGGCGGGTTGCTTGTGATTTGCAATTTGTCGGCGGAAGCGCGAAGGGGAAAGAGCGACAGGAAAACAAAGGCTGAGAGGCAAAGCTTCAAACCGGGCTTCATAGGAAGACCTCAGCGGATCGATGAACCCAATAGTTAAATTATCATAAAGATAAATTAAATGCAGCGGAAAAACTGTGGGAGAACTGGCTCTATTCCTTCCTCGCGTAACCGGAGCAGGAGAGGACGGGGAGCGGGGGATATTTGGGGAAGCGCGGATCGGTAAAGGAGAGTTCGCAGAGGAAGAAGACGGAGCCGTGCGTGGATTCGACCCGGCGCGCGTGTTGACATGTGGCGCATAAGCCCGGATTGGTCTGAGGGTTTGCGGGAGTGGCAGGATGCGTCACGCGAAAGAGAATAGCGCGGCGGAGCGGGCCAGAGAAAGCAACCGAACGAAGGAACGGGGTGACCGTGACTCAAATGAGGTAATTTTACTCGAGAAGGTTCTGTTGGGGAGATGGCGGGTCGGTAGGCGGTGTGGAAGGTGGATCAGGCGAAGCTGCCGGCGGTGCGGGCTTGGTGAAACGGGCATCATCAATTTTGGGATTAATCTCCACTTTGTCGATAATGAACGTCCGGTGTTGAGGAGTGCCCGGAGACCCTGTGTTCATTTCGAACGGGAACTTCAGGCCGTCAACTTCGCGATAGTCGCCGAGTAGGTTTTCGACGGGAATTTCCTGGTCTTCCTGCTTGGTTACGCCTTCCCATTTCAGGACGAGGAAGCTGGAAGCGTCAATGTAGTAGGTGCGCGTGCCGCCGGAGTTTTGCGTGAGTTTTATTTTATAGACCGGCTTGCCTTCCAGTTCATCTTTGCCGGCGAGCTCGATCTGATTCCCTTTGGCCTGGTAGTCGAAGAGCGGTCCATCAAAATCGGATTCGTCCGAGATGGATTTCAAGTCTTCGGCGGGCATCGGTTGGACGTCCTTGGATGATTCGAACGGGTTAATGACCCAGCCGGCGGATTTGCCATCGTAGACACGGACGAGAGTCTGGCCCTGGATCGTGGCTTCCATGTGCATTTTCAGGGGACGCTTGAACTCGATGAAGAAAGAGCCCTCCAAACCAGGCGCGAAAGAGATGCGGCCGCTGATGCGTTCGGACTGGACGGCCTTGAGCTTAGCGGCTCCGCCGCGTGCTTCGACGTATTTTTTCACGATGTCATCGGCGGTTTGAGCAGATGCCAGCAGCGGTACAGCACAGAAAAAAGCTAGGATGCGGAGTTTGGTTTTCATTTGTGGCTCGTTGGCAAGACCCGCCGATCTAAGGTTGCTGTCATATTCATCCTAGAAGTAGATACGATGGGGGTCAAATCCGTTGCCAAGCATTGCCAGGAAAGGATTCGGGAGAGGTCTGGGTCGAGGCCCCAATATCAGTTATTCTTTACCTCCCTTAAATGTAGATTTGGGATGATTCGAATGGCGAGAGGAAGAGACTTTCCGGAGATCGAGGGCATGGATTTATGAAATCACTGAGAATGACCGGCGTGCTGGCCATCTGTCTGGGGCTTTGCGGAAGCGTTCGGGCCCAGCAAGAGCCGGCGGGAGAGGGACGGGTGATAACGCCGACCGGTACGCTGGTGGTGGATGCCACAACGCATCTACCGGCCGTCGGAGCCATGCCTATGGCGATCGTGCGCAGCCCGGACACGCTTGGGCGCAATGGCAAAGGCCGGTACCTGCTGGCTGTGAATAGCGGGTACGGAGTGCAGTTCAGCGCGGAGACGAATGGGGCGCAGCAGTCGATTGCCGTAATTGACCTGAACGCGAGCCCGGAGCCGATGGTTGTCCAAAGCGTTTATTTCCCCACGCCGCAGAGCGCCAACGTCGGACTCGCCTTCTCGCGCGGAACTCCTAATGACGGAAGTTTTGAGATGTACGTGTCCGGAGGATTTGAAAACAAAGTCTGGATTTTCCGATTTGACCCGAAGGCCAGGATGCCGATTCAGCCGGGCTCACCAGGACCAGATACCAAAGTGACAGCGCCGTCCATCGAGATCAGCAAGCCCGGAGAAGCGTCACCGAAGGATTACAACAAAGGAAGGGCGGCGCTTTATCCCACGGGGTTGGCGGTGACTGCGGATGGAGACACGTTGGTCACGGCCAACAATTTGGGCGACAGCGTGACGATAGTGCGTGGTCTTCGCGGCGCGCGGCGGATGGAGAGACTGGACTTGCACCATCCGGGAAAACCGAACGAAAACATTTATCCCTACGGGGTAGTGGCGCTCGGAAGGGGAAAGAATGCACGGGCCTATGTGTCTTGCTGGAATGACTCCTCCGTCGCGGTGATTGCGCTGGGAAGCAAGGCCGCTGTCCGGGAATACATCGTAGCTGACCGGCATCCGACGGCGATGGTGGTCAATGGCGCAGGAAGCCGGCTGTTTGTGGCGAATTCGAATGCAGACAACGTTTCGGTCATTGAAACGGTGACGAACAAAGAGATCGAGCGCATTGATGTGCGGCTGGCTGAGAATGCTTTGCCCGGTGCGAGTCCCGAGGGGATCGCGCTCAGCGACGATGAGAAAACACTCTATGTCGCCAATGCGCATGGCAATGCGGTAGCGGTGGTTGAGCTTTCCGAGAAAGCGCGCGGCGGAAGCGCAGAGGCGAGAGGCAGCCAGAGTGCGAAGTCAAACGTGTTGGGATTTATCCCGACAGGCCAGTATCCGTCGGCTGTGGCGGTAGCGGGCGGCAGATTGTTTATCGGAAATGGAAAAGGAACAGGATTCGAACCGTCGTCCATGCGCGCGAACAACAGCGGGCGGACGCCGAATCCGCCAAACGAAGCGTTTCCGCCGAACAAGAAGAAAAACAGGCAAGGCGGGCAGTACAGCGGTTCGATTGTTTCCGGAAATATCAGCATGGTATCACTTCCCGACGCGCCTGCGCTCGCGCACTTCACGCAGCAGACCATGCAGAATGACGGTCTGATGGACTTTGCGACGGCAAGACTTTTTGCCGGGGAGAGCCCCATCAAGCATGTGGTTTACATCATCAAGGAAAATCGTACTTACGATCAGGTATTCGGCGATGTGAAAACATCGGGAGACGGCCACGTTGCGGACGGAGAACCTGACTTCGCAATTTTCGGAAATGGCGCCGCGGCGCGCCGGCCGAACGGGACGGCACAAACGGTGACACCGAACCATCACGCGCTGGCGCAGCGATTTGGCTTGTTCGATCGGTTCTTCGTGAATTCGGAGGCCAGCCCAGATGGACACAACTGGGCCACGGCGGCGTTCTCCACGGATTACGTGGACAAGGGGTTTCGATGGGAATATTCCGACCGCGGACGGACATACGACTGGGAAGGGTACAACCGTTTGCCGGATTACGAACCGCCCGGAGACTTGGAGTTGGGCAAGTTCCATGGCGATGCCCTGGCAGCCCTGACGGATTTGTTGGAAAAACATCTTCCGTATCGCCAGGGATTCACGGACCTGGCTGAACCGGTGAGCTTGTACTTATGGGATGCCGCCGCGCGAGCGGGTTTGACGTTTAGGAACTATGGGGAATTCGTCACCGTGATTTCGGCGAAGGACGTTGAGGCGGCGGGAGAAAAAATCCACAAAAGCTATCCGGATATTTCCAGCGCCGTGCGCGCGATCGCGAATAAAGAATCTCTCGAGAAGCATCACAGCGAGAGTTTCCGCAGTTTTGACGTGACGGCGCCGGATAGCATGACGGTGGAGTGTTATAAGGCCGCTTTGGATCCGGCGGGATCCGCGGATGCGGCTGTGACCCGAGATAACGCAAATGGGAATTGCCGCGGGAATTCCCGATTGGGCGAATGGCTCGCCGAGTTTCACGAGTTTGTTAGAGCGCGAGAAGCGGGTCATCCTGAGGCGATGCCCACGCTCAGTATTGTGCGATTTCCAAACGATCATACGACGGGAATGAAGAACGGATTTCCGACGCCGCAATTCATGGTGGCCGACAATGACTACGCGCTGGGACGGCTGGTGGAGGCGATTTCCGCGAGCGTGTATTGGAAGGACACGGCGATTTTTGTCGTCGAGGACGATGCGCAAGCCGGGCCGGACCATGTGGATTCGCACCGCTCAGTGGGCCTCGCGATCAGCGCGTATAACCGGCCGGGAGCGCTGATCCACATGTTTCACAATACCGTCAGCATGATTCGGACGATCGAGATGTTGCTGGGGATCGCGCCGATGAATCAGCTGGATGCCTCCGCGGTACCGATGGATATTTTTCAAGAGACGCCGGATTTGACGCCGTACAAAGCCGTGCTGCCTACAATAGCGGCAGACAATCTGATGACTGAAAAGCCCAAGGACAAGGCCACGGCGGAATGGATGAAGAAATCGATGCGGCAAAACTTCGCCCATGCCGATATGGCCGACCCGAAAGTTTTGAATGCAGTGATTTGGTTTGCGTGCAAGGGAAGCGGATCTGCCGTTCCGCAAACAGCGCAATTGCCCGCCTATCAAGCAATGCGGCTGGGTATCGCCAAGTTGGAAGAGAATGAAAATGGAAAGTCCGAAAAAGACGATGACGATTGAGACGCCGAGAGAGTGATGTCCTTAACGAAGACGCGATGAGGCAAAGGTCCCAACCCAAAAGCACGCTTTGGAAATATCAGCGGAAGAGCAGCGAACTAAAATCCGCCAAATTACGGCGCCAAACCAGCCAGGGGTGCCGTCCGGACGTCTCGATGTCCACGTGGGGAATACTTTTGGACGCGAGCCAGGAACGAATTTTTCGATTGATCTCAATCAAATGATCGCCCGTACCGCACGCGATCCAAAGCAAGCGCAGTTGTTGTGTGGCCTTCGAATCAAGACCGGGGAATTCCTTGTCGAATTCTTCGGATATGCCGCCCGAACTGAAAGCCCCGATCCACGCAAACTGATTCAAATGGTTCAATCCCGTTAGCAAGGATTCAGAACCGCCCATGGAAAGCCCCGCGATCGTGCGAGAGTTGCGGTCTTTCGCGACGAGATAAGTTGCTTCGACGCGCGGGATGATTTCCGTGACCAAAGCCTGGCTGAATTTGTTGAAATTTCGGTCGGTGATCTCACGATCGCGAAATATGCGGGAGCCCGGCGCCAGAACCTCGGGCGCGCCGTAGCCGAGCGGCATGACCACGAGCATGGGCTTGGCTCTGCCCTGGGCGACGAGATTGTCCAGGATTACGTTGGCGCGGCCCACGGCCGTCCAGGCGCTGGCATCATCGCTATAGCCGTGCAACAAGTAGAGGACGGGGTAAGTTTGCTTTCCGCGAGGGTCGTAGCCAGGCGGCGTGTAAACAAAGAAATCGCGGTTGTCGCCTACGACGCCGGACTTGTAAAAATGATGATGAATCTCGCCATGGGGCACATTGTTAAGTCCCCAGGGTAGAGAAGCCGGCCCGAGCACGTGCAACGAACTCGCTCGATAGAGAAAATTCGGAATGGTGGCGAAATTCGAAGGATCGGAGAAGTTCACGCTGTCAGCGATGATGGAGTAACCGTAATAATCAGGAGCAAGCGGATCGGTGGTCGCACTCCAGACGCCCTGATTGTCCTTCTGCATGGGCAGAGGCTTAGAGACGGCATCGAGAGAAACAGAGACTTCCTTGGCGTTGGGAGCCCGGAAGCGGAACGTGACGCGATTGTCGGAGTGGACCTCAGGCGACACGAGCGGAGGCGACTCTGTTTGCGCCAGAGCGATGCTGGCGATGAGCAAGCATGCGGAGAGAAAAAGAATTGTCTGTTTCATAGTTCCCCGTTGGGCTACCCCTCTTGGGCAAGTTGCATTTTTCAAGCGGGCGCGCCGACGGATGATATCACTGAGAGAGGAAGCGAGCGGAGTAACAAGTTTCCGGCAACTAGACCGCGGTAGTGAAGGCGCCGTCTGGTGCGACGTAACCGTAGGCCATTCGAGGGGTGTTGAAAGCGAAGCCGGGATTGCCATGACGGTCGAGGAGAATGAGCCCGCCGGTGCCGTGGGTGCGCTTGCCAAGCAGATGGACGGCTTCCCGCGCGGCGATGTCGGCCGTGGACAGATCATAAGAATCGCTCGCCGCCGAGTCTACGCAAGTAGGGGGTTGCCGGAGCAGATCCGCGGCGGTCTTGGCCATGACGATCTTCATGATGGCCTCGCCGTAACCGGTGCAAGAGACGCCCCCGGCTGAGGAGTCGGCATAGCAGCCGCATCCAATTAGCGGCGAATCGCCGACGCGGCCGGGAAGTTTGCAGCAGGTGCCCCCGGTTGAGGTAGCGGCGAAAAGATTCCCGTTGGCATCCAGTGAGACTGCGCCGACCGTGCCTTGCTCGTGGCCCCGGTGGTGTTCGGCAGCATGTTTGTCTTCCTTGCACTTCATCCAGGCTTCGTATTCGGACTCGCTGACCATCTCTTCCGGTTTGCAGAGTTTGATTCCCTGCTCCTTTGCGAAGCGCTCGGCGCCTTCGGCGACGAGCATCATGTGCGGACAATCCTCGAGAATTTTACGAGCGAGCTGAATGGGATTTTTGACGCGCTGCAGGGTGGCGGCAGCGCCAGCGCGGAGGGTTGCGCCGTTCATGATGATGGCATCGCATTCCACATGGCCGTCCAGGTTAAGGTGGGAACCATAGCCGGCGTCGAAGGCGGGGTCGTCTTCGAGAACGATAATCGCCGCTTCAATGGCATCCAGGGCGGACCCACCGCGCGAGAGAATCGACCAACCAGCCGTGAGGGCGCGGTGGCAGCCGGATTTGCAGGCTTCCACGGCTTCGTCGGGAATGTCCCATGCACCGCCGTGAACAATCAAAGATGGTTTCATCGAAATGAGGATGGCAAAGGACATCCAATTTGTCTAGAACGGCCGCGGGCGGCACGCTCCGAAAAAGAAAAATTTAATGCGGGGTCCACGCCGACAAGCACAGGGGGCACCGAATGCGGGGTACGCCGAGAAGAGGGAACCCTCATATCAAGAAATCGAGGAGGAAGAAAAGCAGGCCAGTGAACAAGAGAATGGCCGCGCGGTTAGCGCGGCTGCGAGGAAGGCGGCGTAGCGTGCGGACAAAAGAAGTGGGAAAGGCTTTGAAACGCGATTCCTCGCGGATGCCGTAGAAGGGGCCAACCGTCGTGTAGCGTGAGAAATTGCGGCGGAAGACGGAGAATTCATCCTGAAACCAGACGGAGAAGTGTTCTCGGTGACGCCAGAATAGAGCGGCACCGGTCGCGAACAGGATATAACCGAGAAAGGTGAGAAGCCCGAGTTCCGGGCCTGATCCCCAATACATATTCCCTCTCAAGCGGCCCACACGAGTTATGGATTAGGACGCCTGAAACAGCCAGAAGGTTACTCGTCGTCGTCGTGGATGGTTGCGAGCCGGACGACTTCAAAGGCTTTCTTGCCTGCGGGTGTGGCGACTTCGATCTCATCCCCGACTTTGCGGTTAAGAAGCGCCCGGCCGATGGGAGAAGTGGTGGAGATAAGCCCCTTCTCGACGTCGGCTTCCTCGCTGCTGACAAGCTTGTACTCGATCTTCACTTCGCGGTGAACATCCCGGACGGTGAGGCGCGAACCGTATCCCGACCGGTCTTTGGGGATATTGCTGAGGTTCAGCATGCCGAGGTCGCCCATGCGCTTTTTGAGGGCGCCGATTTTGGCGTTGACGAAACCCTGGCGCTCTTTGGCGTATTTATATTCGGCGTTTTCAGAAAGGTCTCCGTGCGCGCGGGCGACGGCGATCTCCTTAGGGAGCTCGACATTGAGCTCGTGCGAGAGCTGCTCGATTTCATCCTGGATCTTTTTCTTAATCTTGGCTAGTGGGTCGGACATGGTTGTCAGTTCGCTAGAAATAGGTCTGCGGAGTCCGGAACCTAACGATGGGTGCCCGAACCCCGCGCAAGTAAACATTATAGATGCGGTAGAATTGAAGTCACAAGTGGAAGGCAAGAGCCCACCTTTAGTCAACGGACTTTGACCTCGAGGCTTTGGGTCAAGGTGTGGCCGACAGCATCGGCGATGGTGAGAGTATACGTGGTGGTTTTGGCGGGAGTGACATCGACGCAGCGGGCGTAGGAAGGCCATACAGGATTGGACTGAGGCTCGAGCGTAACCGTTTTGGCGTTGGCCACGCCGTAGCAGAGCTGCACGGTCTCGCCACGGGGAATCACTGGGGGACTGGCGTAGAAGTTCTGAATAGCGAGCTCCTTGCCGCCGAGCTGTTCAAGAGTGATGCGATCCTGCTCCTTTTGCTTCGCAGTTCTCTCTTCCCTGGAGCGCCTCTCGATGCCGCGGTTTTCCTGCCAGCGATAGAAAAGGATCCCGGATACGACGAATACGGCGACGACGATCGCAGATGTGGAGTAAAGCAAGGGGTTTTTCAAGAGCGATTTTGGCTGAGAGTCTTGTTGCGCCGGCATGTCTGCACCCCACTCGTGCAAAGCTGCAAAGAAAAAATAGCGTGAAATGGGAGAAGAAGGAACCCTGACAGCTGGTTTGTCCGCCTTCACTGCCTTTGTTGTATTGCCGCGAACATGCTTCGCAAGCTGCTTGCAAGTTCGACGATTTCGCCTTTTCCCTGAATATCGAAGTCGATTTCGTAATTTCCTGAAGAGGCATTGTCAACCGCCTCTTTCAGCTTGAGCAACGGCTTAATCACTTGGCGGGGCAACGTGTAGCTGACCCATATGCTGATTACCAGGGTGATCGCGGAGACGCCACTCAGCACCCACTCGGCCTGATGAATAAGGTGCCGAGCTTCCGCGTGCTCTTTTTGGATCCTGCCCCAGTTGCGCTCTTCCAGCTCCGAAGCTATTCGCAGGAGCTCCTCGCTTGAGCTATGGAGATCCCCGGTGATTCTCCGCAAGTCGGGATTCTCCTGTTGAACTGTGTCCGTAATCTGTGAATCAAACGAGTCAACGCGCTTACGTAGTTCTTCAATGAGTTGCCGATGGTGGCCGCGTCTCGCGCTCCTCAATTGTTGGTCCAAGTCCATTTCGTACGCTTTGACCACCGCCTGAATGCGATCGGCAGGCCCTTTGCCGGGCTGCTCAAGCGTCGACACGCCAGTCTTAAGCCGCTCCTGATAAAGCGCGATCGCCTGCAATGCTGTTTCAACTTCATTCTGTTCGCCGGGCTCAAGGTCACGGATTTTGTCCACGTCCTCCCGGGTCTTCTGCACAGCTTGATGGTTCGATTCTAGATAGCTTGGATCGTGAAGGAGGAGGTAGTTCCTTTCGGCACGGCGCGCTTTTAGCATTTCGATGGACGCCTGCTGTGCAAGGGTGGCCGCTGGCGCATCCACGTTCACTATGCTGTCCACTATGCGACTCATTTTGAAGAGATAGTAGACTGCCAGGAAAAACACGGGGACGAGGATCAACCTGACGATTGCCAGACTGTAAGCGGTTCGTTTTTGCAAAGAGTTCCCAGGGGCGATTATCTGGAAGGACTTTCGAATCCCCAGTCTCATGATTTAGCTCCTCGAAAACTCTGTCCCTGGATAGTCGGTGAATGTCATTTGCTGCGGGACGAAGTAAGGGGTTGTCGATATGTGCCTTGCCCGCCGCCTTGCTTATCTGAAATGGCTCTCCACCACCGGGACCAAATGGTCTTGTTTTTCCATTTGCAGAATAACAGCCGAAAAGTCTTCTTCCTTTCCTTCATCCAGCCGTCTAGCGTTGACCTCAAAAGCCGCGTCTGTCGCCGGCACTCGGGCCCCAACGACTGCCGCAAGGCTGAGGATCAATCCAAAATCCTTGTTCATCAGCCGGAGCGGGAATTGAGGAGTGAAATCGCCATTGATTGCTCTCTCGAATTTTCCAATGTGCGCGGGAGCAATAACGGCGGTTTGCGAGAGAACTGCGAGGAGAGGATTGCGTTCCAGACCAGCCTTCTCGCCGAGTGCAACCGCCTCGGCAATCGCTTGCATGCCGATCCCGAGCAGCGCGTTCACCACAAGCTTCATCGTTGCTCCCGAACCGCTCGGCCCCATATAAAAACACTTTCGAGCGATTGCACGGAAGATCGATTCAGCGGCGTCGAAGCAGGTTTGGCCGCCACCGCCAAAAAGCACGAGCGCACCTTGTTCCGCGGTCGGTGTGCTGCCAGATATGGTTACATCGAGGACATGGATCCCGTGATGGGAACCGTGTTCGGCCAGTTGCCGCGAGGTTTCAGGAGACACCGTGCTCATTTCAATGACGAGTGAGCCGGGACGCATGCTTGCAAGAGCCGTGCTCCCCCCGAGGTAAACACTCAGAACCGCTTCGTCGCTTGCCAGGCACGAGAGCAGGACATCGCAACCAGAGGCGACCTCCCCAATGCTCTCCGCCACTGCGCCGCCATAACGAGCCAACTCTTCGGCCTTCGCGCGGTTCCTGTCATATGCCGCCAGGGAAAACCCCGCTTGGAGTAATCGCTGCGCGATCGGGCGGCCCATGTAGCCGACCCCGATAAATCCCAACTTCGTGTCTTTTGGTGTGATTGTCTTCATTGCAGGTCAGCTCCCCTCCAGAACATTAGAATCAATTAGAAATTCTCGTCAACTTGCCGCAGCACTCTGGCCGTTCCGGCAGGCTATTTCTGTCCCATCCGCCGCCAAGAGCCTGAATCAATTGCACTGCGCTGGCCATGCGGCGTCCGAGGATATTAACGGCCGTTACCTCGTCGGAAAGCGCAGCATTCTGCGCGGTGATGACCTCGAGATAGCTCGTAACGCCGCCTTCGTATCGCGTGACCGAGAGATCCAAAGATCGCTGCGCGGCTTTCACTGCGTTAGCCTGGACTCCCGCTTCTTGCTCAAGGATTCGCAACGCGGCCAAATCATCCTCAACTTGTTGGAAGGCGGTGAGCACGGTTTCGCGGTAGGAGGCAACGGTAGAGTCGTAGCCGGCTTTTGCCTCGTCGGTGAGAGCGTGCCGGCGGCCGACGTCGAAAAGGGTAATCAGGGCAGAAGCTCCCGCCGACCAAATGGCGCTGGGGCCCTGGAACAATGTTGTGATGCTGCCACTGTTGAATCCACCCTCGCCCGCAAGGCTGATCGTTGGATAGTATGCCAGTTGGGCTAGGCCGATTTGAGCGTTTGCAGCCGCTACCCGGCGCTCCGCGGCGGCTATATCGGGGCGCCTTTCCAACAACTCCGAAGGTAGGCCAACAGGGATCAGCGGCGGCGGAGTGGCAAGCGGCAGCGGTGGAAGTGTAAAGTCGGCCGGCGGTTTGCCCAGCAAAACCGCAACAGCATGCTCGTATTGGGCGCGAGCCACGCCTACATCCACTGCTTGAGCGCGCGTCGTCTCGAGAATCGTACGCGCTTGTTCGACCTCCACTTCGGAAGCAAGCCCTCCCTGGTAGCGGTCCTCGTTCAGTTGTAGGGCTTGTTCGTATTGCGTGACAGTGTCGTTGAGGAGTTTCTCTTCAGCATCCAAGCTACGCGCTGCGAAATAATCAATGGCCAGTGTCGCGTGCATACTGAGGTTAACGACGGCGAGATCGCCAGCGCTGGCTTGGGCTTGCTCGCGATAGAACTCGACGTTGCGGCTCACACGTCCGAATGCGTTGGTTTGGTAGGACAAATCCACGGGGACGGTGAAATCATTGAAGGTGATGCCGTTAAATGTCGGGTTGTGAGGGGAACGATTCTTTGAATACCTGTCCCGGCTTGCTGACGGACCTGCGGTGATGGTCGGGTAGTAGTCAGCACGGTTGTATCGCAACACGGCTCGTGCCTGCTGATACTGCGCCAACGCTGCCTTCAGGTTCTGGTTGGAAATGTTGATCTGTTGCTCCAGAGCGTTGAGCTGTGAATCCTGAAAAATCTCCCACCAGTTGCCACCCAAGTTCTGATCGTTGGGCTGGGCGGTTTTCCAGTCTCCAATCTCTTTGTACGCGGGCGGCGTCGGAGCAGTTGGAGTCTTGTACTTGGGACCTACAGAGCAGCCTGCAAATGAACCCGCTGCGGCCGCAAGCAACATTAACAAGATTGACGGTCTTATTCTTCCCAATCTGGATGAACGACGGGCAAGCCGTTGCTCTGTACGAGTGCCTCGACAAAGACACCCGGCCCGATATTTTCGTCGCGAGAACCTCACTTAAGATCTCCAGGCAGCGTCGCTTGGACAATCTGCACAGCCTGACCGGTGACCAGCGAGTCTGGCGGGTTTATAACGACCTGATCGTCCGCTTTCAGGCCGGAGACAATTTCGATCTCCGCTCCAAAGTCATGGCCGGGAGTGACGTTCGTAATCGCAACTTTCCCATCTTTCACAACGCCGACCTGCAGATTGTCGGTACGAAAGATGAGAGCATTCACTGGAAGCAAGTAAGTAGAATTCTGCGTAGGAATTTTCAAGTGAACCTCCGCATACGAGCCGGTGAGCAAATCCCCTTTGGGATTAGGAACATCAACCTCAACCAAGAGCGTCCGGGTGGTTACGTTGATGGCATCCGCGGTGCGCACGAGTTTTCCCGCGAACATACGGCCGGGAAACTCTGCGAGCGCAATGTCGGCCGAGGTTTCGCCGGGTTTTACGCCTTGCGAGTACTCTTCTGGGACGTTAACGTACACGCGAAGCACACCGGCCTGAGAAATGTTAAACAGCGCTGTCCGCGCCGCCGTATTACTGCCGGAATTGATGAGGTCGCCGATGTCTGTATTGCGGGCCGTAATTATGCCGTCGAAGGGAGCGTAGACCTTTTCGAAAGATACGAGTGCGGCGTAACGCTGAACGCTCGCCTGGTCTGCTTCGACAATGGCTTTGTTCGCGTTATAGGAACCGACGGCGTTGTCGACATCCTGCTGAGCAACCGCGTGTTTCAGCAACAGTCCTTGATAACGCTCCATTGTGATTCGTGAGAGCTCCAGGTTTGCCCGGGCAGTGTCAAGAGTAGCCTGAGCCTGGGCAAGTTGCTGATCAACCTCCGGAGTTTCAATAATGGCGAGGAGTTGCCCGGCCCTTACATGCCCACCGATATCGAAATACCATTTCTTCAGATAGCCGTCAGTGCGGGCATAAATAGGCGATGAGATGAGTGGCTGTATGTTTCCGGGCAGGATGACTTCCTGAGCCGGCGCGGCTGGCTTGGGACACACAACAGAGACCGAAGGCGCGGCCATTTGCTGAGTGACGGTGCGAAGCGTTGCCTGGGCTCGGACGCGAGAACGAATGCCAAAAACCAAGATACCCGCAAAAATAGCAAGGACAATCAAGCCGATTGCCCATCGACGGACCGAATTTTTTGGTTGAGCCGGCTGTTGCGCTGGGGAATTGGCTCCTGTGCCGATCTCTTTTTTTTTGCTTTCAACCATAATTACTCACCAAGACCTTTTAAGCAGCGTTCCCTTGTACTGGACTGGTTTTTTTTCGCATGCCGTGCAGCAGACTAAAAAAGGCAGGAACGAAAAATAGAGTGGAAACTGTGGCGAACAGCAGGCCGCCGATGACGGCTCGTCCCAACGGAGCGTTCTGCTCGCCGCCGTCGCCCAAGCCCAGCGCCATGGGGACCATTCCGATGATCATGGCCAGGGCGGTCATCAGCACAGGGCGGAATCGCGTGAAACCCGCTTCAAGGGCGGCGGAAAGGGGATCCTTCCCCGCCGCCATCTGCTCGGTCGCAAAGCTGACCAGTAGAATGCTGTTGGCGGTAGCCACGCCCATGCACATGATGGTTCCCATCAGCGCAGGCACGCTCAGAGTGGTGCGCGTTATGAAGAGGAACCATGCGATTCCCGCCAAGGCGGCGGGCAAAGCAGAAATCATGATGAAGGGATCGAGCCAGGACTGGAAGTTGACCACGATCAAGAGGTAGTCTAGGAGGATTGCGAAGGCAAGGCCGGCCAACAGGCCCACATAAGAGGATTGCATGGTCTGCACCTGCCCGCGGACGATAACTTGCGACCCGCGAGGCAATTGGCTGCGCGTGGAATCGATAATTTTGTTGATATCACCCGACACTCCGCCGAGATCACGGCCGGAAACCGCTCCGTAGATGTCGATCACTGGCGCAATATTGTAGTGAGACACGACAGCCATATCCGCGCCGCGTTTCACAGATACCAGACTGGCCATGAGCGACGGTGGCGCCGAGGTGCCGGCGGTAACCGGAATGTTGACCAGATCCTGCATGGTGTTCGCCCGATATTGAGGCGTTTGCGTGGCGATTTGGTAGCTGACACCGTTTTTCGGATCGACCCAAAAGGTCGGCGAAGTTTGAAAGCTGCCGCTCAAGGAAACCAGCAAGTTTTGTGCAATATCGTGTGCAGTGAAACCAAGCTCCTGCGCCTTAGTGCGCTCGACGGGGAGGTGCAGAAAAGGTTGATCGAAAGGCTGCTGGATACGCAAGTCGGCTGCGCCGGGCACATACCGGAGCTTCTGCAGCAGGCCGCTGGCCCAAAGCCGGTTGCCCTGCAGATCATGTCCAATAACCTGAATGTCGATAGGCGCGGGCAGACCGAAGTTCAGAATTTGCGTGACCATGTCCGAAGGCAGGAAAGCGAACATCACGCCGGGAAATTCCTTGGCCAAACTTACACGAAGGTCATCGACGTACTTCGCCGTGGGATGATGCTTGGGTGACAGAGTAACCAGGATGTCCGCGTCGGAAGTCCCGATCGGCGCTGAATTGCTGTAAGAGAGGTTGATGCCACTGTAGGGCAAACCGATGTTGTCGATAATGCTCTTGACCTCGGCCTGTGGGACCTCCCGCCGGATCGAATTCTCAATCAGGTCGCAGAGGAAGGCGGTGTCTTCAATGCGCATGCTCGTGGGACCGCGCACATGAAGTTTGAAGCTGCCTGCGTCAATAGTTGGAAAGAAGTCTTGTCCCAGCCAGGGGATCAGAAAGGCCAATGAACCCAAGGAAGCGGCGAAGAAACTCAGCAAAAATGCCTTTCGGTGACGAAGCGCAGCCTGCAGAAGCCGATGGTAGCTCTCGCGGAATTTATCGAAGCCCGCCTCGAACCGCTGCTGCATCCTGACCAGCGGATTGCGGCTGCGACTGCGCTCCGCATGATCTTGGACTTTTTGATTCCGTAACAGATACTTGGCCATCGTGGGAACGATGGTTCGCGAGAGGATGTACGAAGCCAGCATGGCGAACACTACAGCTTCAGCCAAAGGCAAGAAAAGGTAGCGGGCCACACCCGACAGCAGAAACATAGGCGCGAAGACGATACAGATGGAGAGTGTGGAAACGAGTGCGGGCACAGCGATCTGCGAGGCACTGTCGAGCACGACCTCATCCATGTCCTTATCAGGTTCTAATTCGCGATTGCGGTTGATGTTCTCGACCTCGACGGTGGCGTCGTCCACGAGAATGCCTACCGACAGAGCCAAACCTCCGAGCGTCATGATGTTGATGGTCTCACCGATAGCGGTCAGCACGATTATGGAAGTAAGAATTGCCAGTGGAATGGAAGTGGCGATGATGAGCGTGCTTCGCCAGTTCCCGAGGAAGACAAGGATCATCACAGCAGTCAAGCATGCGGCGATCAACGCTTCCCGGACAACGCCGCTGATCGCGCCCTGAACGAAAATGGATTGGTCCGCAAGAGGCTGGATTTTCAATTGCGGCGGGACGGTGGCAGCGATCTTCGGCAATAGGCCTTTGATGCCCGAAATCACGCTTAACGTAGAGGCATCTCCTGCTTTTTGGACGGTCAGCAGGACCGAGCGCTGGCCGTTCACACGCACGATATTGGTCTGCGGCGGAAAACCGTCGCGAACCCAGGCGACATCCTTCATGTAGATGGTAGTGCCACCGACAGTCTTGAGTGGTATGCGGTTGAGCTCGTCCATGCTCTGCGGCGCGGCGTTAGGGATGTCAACGTCATATTCTTTGCCGCCGATCTTGGATGTTCCGGTGGGCAGGATTAGATTCTGTACAGTGATGGCATTCACCACGTCCAGCGCAGAGAGGCCTTTTGAGCGCAAGGCGCTAGGATTCAGGTCCACCTGGACTTGGCGCTGCTTGCCCCCATAGGGATAAGGCACCGACGCTCCCGGAATGGTAACTAGCTGGGTGCGAATGAAATTCAAGCTATAGTCATTGAGTTGTGATTCAGAAAGCCCTTGACCTGATAACGCCAATTGCAAAACAGGGACGTTTGACGCGCTATAGGCGATGATGAGCGGCGGCGTGGTCCCAGGAGCCAATTGCTTGAGTTGCGTTTGAGAGCTTGCCGTAATCTGAGCAATGGCGCGATCCAGGCTGGCATTTGGCTGGATGAAAACTTTGACCACAGCGATTCCGAATAGGGACTGCGACTCGGTATGTTCGATATTGTCTACAACGGTCGTGAGGTTGCGCTCTGTAACGCTGACAATGCGGTCGCTCATCTCCTTGGGGACCATGCCATTGAAGGTCCAAATGATGCTGACTACGGGAATGTTGATATTCGGGAAAATATCCGTTGGAGTGCGGAAGATCGAAAGGATACCCATCACCAGGATAAGTATGGACATCACCACGAAGGTGTAAGGCCGTCGTAACGCAAGTTGAACAATCCACATAGGTCTTCGTACCCCGGTTGGACTCGACTACTATCGATCAGCAGTCGTTGCCCCCACCATCACTCCAGTGCGACTTTTTTAAGTCCCGCCGGAGACCACATCCGTTTCCTGAATCGCAGAGGCGCTATTGAGCAGGGCATGATTGGTGCCAAGCAGCGGCCTACGAGGGATGTCCCCGTAAGTCACAGAAAACAGGGAGTTACATTTAGAAAATGAGAGCGGCCCTTTGACTGACGAGACATCGCGTCTGTCAACATTTGGACGCAGTGACCACGCCCGTCGCCTCAACAATGACAGGAAAAACGCGGCGGCAGGACCAAACGGATTCGGGGCGCCTTTCGATTCAATTACTTAGCAACGACGTTTCTTTGGCATGGGTCTTGCCATTCACACGCTGGAGCTCGGAAAAAACCGTGAGTGTTCGAGCTTCGAATTTGGAGCCAGATATTTGCGAGCTAGGACCTGGAGGATTACATGGCACCAGAAGACAAAAAGAGATGCGCGCATCCACCCTGCACGTGTCAGGTTTCTTCGGAGGGTGAATATTGCAGCGCGCAGTGTGCAGCGATGGAGGACGTACTCGACATCGACTGCCGTTGTGCTCATACCAGGTGCGCGGGCAAGGCGCATTAGCCAATCTTCAGATGAATGCTACGGCACTATTTCCAAAACAAAGGAGAAAAGAAATGAAAACTCAAAAAGCATGGCTGTTTCTGACGGGGTTGTTTTTGGCTGTATTTACGGCAACGGCGTCGGCGCAGCAGGTGAAGACCGACTACGATCGCGGCGCACATTTCGCGCAATACAAAATCTACTCGTGGGAACAGGTTAAGACGAAAGATTCCCTGGATGTGGAACGCATCAAGAGTGCCGTCAATGCCGCGTTGACGGCGAAAGGATGGACGCAGACTGATTCCGGCGGCGATGTTTCCATCATAGCCATCGAGATCACACAGAATCAGCAGACCCTAAATACCTACTACGACGGGTTTGGAGGAGGCTGGGGTTGGAGGCGTTTTGGTGGCGGAGGCTTTGGTGAGGCAACGACCACGACCGATACGTACAAGGTGGGCACTGTGATCGTCGATCTGTTCGACACCAAGACGAAGCAACTGGTGTGGAGGAGCAGCTCCAGCGACACACTGTCCAACAACTCCGACAAGAACATCAAGAACCTGGACAGGGGCGTGCAGAAAATGTTCAAGAATTTCCCTCCAGGCTCTTCCAAGAAGTAACAAACATGACGCGCCACACGTGCATCCTTGTTTGTTTGGCGTTCGTTTCGGCGGCCATTCCCTTGCGTGCGGTCAATAGGCCGCACGCGGGAACGGCCAAACAAAACAGCGTGGCTTGGACGAATGACGATCTTGAAAAACTCCATGACCTTGGTCTGATTTCCATCGTAGGTCCAACCAACGAAGAAGTGTCCGCCTCGGAAACTGGCGTCGGACCGTACGTGATGACTGATGACCGACAGTGGTATGCGAAGCAGTCAGCGGAGTTACACGCTGAACTTGAACGCAGGGCGACTCAGCTTCGTCAATACCTGCAGGCCCTCGAAGACGCGCGAAGTCTTAGGAAAATGACGGGCGGCGTAAGTCTCGATGAAGGCGACATCGCCATCACCCCTGAAGCGGGAATTGAGATCCTGCAGCAACGGGTCGGAGCACAGCAAGCAAAGCTCGACGCACTCGAAGACCTGGCCCGCCGCCGTGACATCCCGCCAGGCGTGCTGCGAGGGCAGTGAGCTTCCCTAGCGCTCTGGCCAAGACCAAATAACGTTTTGCGCCAGAGTCGGCAGCGCGCGGGATCGTCTCAATGAGTACTGGAGAGTGGAAAATGAAGATGAACTTATCAAAGCAGATTTTAGTCATGGTTCTCTCCTGTTCGCTTGTGCAGTTCACCGCTCAAGCCAATTCTTACGGGCCAAGCGGCCAATCCAACGACCAGGCACCAGCGCCGCCGGTACAACAGTCGCCTCAGCAGTTGCAGCAACTTGTGGCGCCCATCGCCTTGTATCCCGACGCACTCGTTTCGCAGATCCTTGCGGCTTCCACGTATCCAACCCAGATCGTCGAGGCAGACCGCTGGATGCAAAGCCATTCCAATCTGAAGGGTGAGGAACTGGGCAAAGAAGTCGACAAACAGGACTGGGATCCGAGCGTCAAGGCTATGACACAATTTCCCTCGGTTCTTCAAAATATGGACAAGAACCTCTCCTGGGCGTCATCGCTTGGCGAGGCATATGTCAACCAACCCCAGGATGTGACGGATGCCGTGCAAACCCTGCGTGAGCAGGCCCACAAGGCTGGCCATCTGCAGACCAACGAACAAGAGAACGTAACGACGCAAGGTAATACGATCATCATCGAACCGGCCAACCCCCAGGTTGTATACGTACCTGCCTATGATCCTTGGGTTGTGTACGGGGCCCCCATCATTGCCTACCCAGGCTGGTATCCGGTGCCCGGAATTTATTGGGGAGGCGTGGGGCTCTCCTTCGGTATCGGGTTTGGAATCGGTTTCTTCGAAGGATTTGGATGGGGCTGGGGCCACTGGGGTTACGACTGGCATGGCCGTCGGGCTTTTTTCGACCATCGCGCCCGGGTCTCGCATAGCCGAGACTTTGGTCACGAGGGATTCCATCACGGTGATTTCGGCCATGGCCACGGCGATTTCGGCCACGGTAACTTCGACCACGGCGGCGGATTCCGCGGATCTTCAGGTTTTCACGGCCAGCCGGGGACACGCTCCGGCGCTTTCAGCGGCTTTGATCATGGCGGAAATGCCCGAGGCTTTTCCTCCCGCGGCCGCTCGAGCTTTGGAGGCGGTTTCCACGGAGGCGGTTTCCACGGAGGCGGTGGGCGACATAGATAGCCGCACGTACCTGCGTGCGGAGCTTGTCGGTACTTCAAGAAGAAGGAGAAAAGATCATGATCTATACGATTTCGGGTTTCATTCAAATTAGACGGCAGCTTATTAGGCGCCTCGCTACTCTAGCTCTCTTCACGTTTACTTTGGGAGGCATAGCTTCGTCAGCGGTCGCGCAGCAACCGGGACAACAAACCTTTGCCTCTGCCGACGATGCCGTCCGCGCTTTTTTTGCCGCAATGCAAAAGCCGGACGATCAAGGGCCCTTGAGCATTCTCGGGCCAACTGCAAAGGATGTGCTTTCGTCTGGGGACACAATGGAAGATGAAGAAGCTCGCAGCGGCTTCGTCGCCAAATACGAGGAGATGCATCGTCTTGTCACTGAATCGGATGGAACGGTAACCCTGGTGATTGGAGCCGAAAATTGGCCGTTTCCCATTCCCTTGGTGAACGATCACGGATCGTGGTATTTCGACACGTCCGCGGGCAAAGACGAAATCATATTCCGGCGCATCGGCAAAAATGAGATTGCTGCAGTGGATGCATGCCACCAGTTGGTCGATGCCGAAAAGCAATATTTCGCTCGCCCTCCGGCTGGCTTCCCCAAGCAATTCGCGCAGAAGCTGGTCAGCGACGAAGGCCGGCACAACGGGTTGTACTGGTATGGAACTTCCGACGAGTTCAATAGCCCGATCGATCCGCTGATTGCATCAGCCGGCCAGGAAAACGCCAAATCTGTCGATGCCGTCGGTGGCGATCCGATGCCATTCAATGGCTATTTCTTCCGCATCTTGAAGAGTCAGGGGAAGGATGCGCCAGGTGGCGCAAAGAGTTACATCGTAAACGGCAAGATGGTCGATGGCTTTGCCTTTATAGCCTATCCGGCCGAATATCGTTCATCAGGTGTGATGACTTTCATCGTGGACCAGCGCGGCGCGGTATATGAAAAAGATCTCGGTCCGAACACCGTTGCGATCGCGACAACCATGACAGGCTACAACCCGGATTCAACATGGCATCAAGTAGATTAAGCCACAAGAACCTGGGTGCATGCGCAAGGGCGAAAATTTTGTTTGAATGAAATCAAGGAGAAACCTTATGACGAAAGTGTTCAGGTACCTGGTAAGCGCGTTGCTCGTAGCTCAACCCATGATCTCCGGTTCAACGTGGGCGGCTGACCAAGAGAAAGACGAAGACCGGTTGAAGAATTGCGGCACAATCTTGAAGGAGATTCTGGATGTTCCCGATGACATCCCGCAGGACTTGCTGGACAAAGCTGACTGCGTGGTGATCTTTCCGTCGGTCCTAAAGGCTGCGTTCATCTTTGGTGGCAGTTACGGTCGCGGGTCCATGACCTGCCGCAAAGGCGATGATTTTCGAGGGCCTTGGGGTGCGCCGACCATGATGGCTCTCGAGGGCGGCAGCTTTGGCCTGCAGATCGGCGGGCAGGCAACGGATTTTGTGCTCCTGGTCATGAACGAGAGCGGAGCTCGCGGAATTCTGGCCGGCAAGGTCAAGTTGGGAGGAGATGCCTCTGTGGCTGCGGGTCCAGTTGGACGTGACACTTCTGCAGAAACAGATGTCACCCTGCGTTCGGAAATCTTGAGCTATTCGCGCGCGCGTGGCGTGTTTGCCGGTATCTCTCTCCAAGGATCAACCATCCGTCCCGATAACAACGCCAACGAACAGATTTACGGGAAAAAGTTGCCTGCCAAACACATCGTGCTTGCGGGGCGCGTTGCTGTTCCGGAGGCCGCTCAGCAGTTCGTTTCCACACTGGATGCAAGAACCCCACACCACAAAGCGTAATCGTGCCGGGCAATCCTGGGCATTGAGCCTGGCATCTGGAACCGGCCCATTGTTCTGAACTGTTGCAATGACTTCAGCGGGGGTACGGAGAAGGGTCTTCGCCATTTGTGAATGTGCGGCTGCGCAGTAATTGCAATTGTTGCAGCCAGCAGAATGATCTCCTTTCTCTTGGTGTGAAGGAGCCCTTCTTGAACACGGCGCTCAACGCGAGATACCCTTCCAGTACTGTCGGGCTCAGCATGTAAATCGGGGGCTACCTGATAGGCCGCGAACCGGTGATGAGGATATCGACGAGCCTCCTAGCGCTTTGCTGCCAGTCCGGGCTGGACGACATGTAAGCGACGCCAACGAGAGCCTTAAGGAGATCGACTGGGTCGAGGTCCCTACGTATGTCGCCGCTTTTGATACCGCGCTTTACGAGTCCACGAATCGCTTCATGGATCGGCGCGTAGGAAGCTTCAATCACGTTCGAGAGGCGCCCGACCGCCGCATTCAGCGCCGGGGCAATAATCTTCTTCGTCGCGATGTAATCCACGAACAACAACATCCAGGCTCGCAACGCTTCCAGCGGAGGCATGGCTTCGGCGAACTTCCGCTCTGCCCCAGCTAGCTTTTCTACTTCCGTCCGGTAGACCGCCTCAAGAAGTGCATCACGCGCAGGAAAGTGGCGATACAGCGTTCCGGGTCCCACGCCTGCTTCTTTGGCGATGTCATCCAAGCTGGCGTTTGCGCCAGAACGCGTGAACGCCTTCTTGGCCACTTCGAGAATGAGGTCGCGATTCCGAAGCGCGTCGGTCCGCGGCTTGCGCCGGGCAAGTGTGGTGCGTTTCTTCAGCATAAAAAAGTATATAACCGGAGACAGCCTCCGTTAATCCAAACATTCGGAGACACTCTCCGTTTTACCGAAGCGGCGAAGCCCAGTCAAGGGGGGCCGCGCAATGAGGTAGAAAAAAATGACGAAACAAAACAAACTCGGCGGCAGTTTCACATTGCCTGGGGCGTCTACCAGCGTGAAGCGCATGGGCTACGGGGCAATGCAGCTGGCTGGGCCCGAGGTTTGGGGTCCTCCGCGGGACGTTGATGCTGCGGTTGGCGTCCTGCGAGAGGCGATCGCCTCCGGCGTGAACCATACTGACACCAGCGACTACTACGGCCCCCACATAACCAATCAGATCATCAAGAAAGCGCTTCATCCCTACCCTGACGACCTAGTGATTGTCACGAAGGTGGGCGCCCGCCGTGGTCCGGACAAATCGTGGATTCCGGCACTCTCGTCCGAAGAAATCATCGCGGGTGTTCATGACAATCTCCGGAATCTTGGCCTCGAAAAGCTCGATGTCGTCAACCTGCGTGTGGGCGGATTCACGGAGCCGACGGAAGGGTCCATAGAAGAACCATTGACTGCGCTGGCCGAACTAAAGCGTCAGGGGCTGGTTCGCCATATCGGTCTTAGCAACGTAACGCCGCGGCAATTGGACGAGGCGAAGAAAATCACCGAGATCGTTTGCGTCCAGAACTTCTACAACGTGGCAAACCGAAAGGATGATGCGTTCCTCGAGATTCTGGCGAAGGAAGGCATAGCGTATGTTCCATTCTTTCCGCTGGGAGGATTCACGCCGTTGCAATCATCGGTGCTCGATCGCGTTGCGAAGTCCTTCGCAGTTACGCCAATGCAGGTCGCGCTTGCTTGGCTGCTTCAGCGGTCTCCAAACATTCTGTTGATCCCAGGCACATCTTCCAAAGAACACCTTCGCGAGAATCTCGACGCCGCAACCCTGGAACTCCCCCCGGACGCGATCAGCGCGCTTGACGGGATCGCCGAAAGCAGCCGCGTGGCAGGTCAGTCGTAATTCAGCATTTCGGTAATGAAATGAAAAGGAGCGATGTATGAAGATATTTCTTACGGGAGCTACGGGTTTTATCGGCAGCGCCGTTGTGAAAGAACTAATCGCAGCGGGACACAAAGTGGTCGGCCTTGCTCGCTCGGACGGAAGCGCTAAATCCCTTGCCGCCACTGGCGCTGATGCTCATCGTGGTTCGCTCGAAGATTTGGAAAGCCTGCGCGGGGGAGCCGCGTCGGCAGACGGCGTGATTCACACAGCCTTTATTCACGACTTTTCAAACTATGCACCCGCTGCCGAGGCGGATAGGCGTGCTATCGAGACGCTAGGCACGGCGCTCGCGGGTTCTGAGCGGCCGTTTGTGGTCACGTCGGGAACCTTGCTTGTGCAACGCCAAGGCGCTCTCGCAATGGAGGACGAAGCACCGAATCCCAGTTTTCCCCGAAAGTCGGAAGAGGCGACTCTTGCGGCCGCAGCGAAAGGAGTGCGTGTGTCGCTGGTACGCCTGCCTCCGTCGGTCCATGGAGAAGGCGACCATGGATTCGTGCCGGCTCTCATCCGCATCGCGCGTGAAAAAGGCGTTTCGGCGTATGTGGGAGACGGGCTCAACCGTTGGCCTGCGGTGCACCGGCTGGACGCTGCGCGTCTTTACAGGCTGGCGCTGGAGAAGGGTTCCGCAGGAGCGAAATATCACGGAGTAGCCGACGAGGGCGTACCGTTTCGAGACATCGCTGAAGTAATCGGCCGCCGCCTAAATGTGCCGGTCGTTAGCAAGGCGTCCGAAAAAGCAGGCGAGCATTTTGGCTGGCTGGCGCACTTCGTTGGTGTGGACTGCCCCGCTTCCAGCGCGCGAACGCAGCAACTGCTTGGCTGGCAGCCGAAACAGGCCGATCTAATAGCCGACATCGACAGCGCGGGCTATTTCGAGCTTGAGCAGACCGCGTCTGCCGCGTCTTAGCGGCCATAGCAGGTCTTATGCGCAAAGAGTCGGTAAGCCGGTTTCCGGAATTTCGGCATGAAAAACAATGTAACCGGGAGATATCCTCCGATTATCCGATTCATCGCGGAGAATTGCGGAGAGACTCTCCGCCTTATGAGCAAAGCCGGGTGGTCAACTTCGGTACGGAGAACGATCGAGTTAGGGTGGAAGAGATGGCGAATCGATCTGTTGCGACCTTCTTTTCCCATGCGTAGAGCTTGGAGAGACGGCGGCGGTATTTACGCACTGGTCATCCAAGCCATTGTGGATTTTGGACGGTCCCGTCGAAATGGTGAGTTGTCTTGTACAATTCGAATTTTCCCTGTATTGCGGCCTGAGCAGTCTTGGCCAAAAGCGCTTTGACGGCATCAGCTTCTATCCCCTGAAACTGGCGAGCGGCATTCAGCGCTTGATCGAGAATCTGCATCGAATCACATCCCGTGATCACAACACTGGTCTGCAGATTCAAAGCGTAATTCAAGCATTCCACGGCTGTTACCGCCTTGCTTTCGAGAATGAACGGATCGCCCATCGGCTTCATCCCTAACACGCCGATGTTGTCCTTCAGGAGCACAGGCAGCACCTTCTTCTCGAAACTGTCGTAATGAGCATCCATGACGTTCAGCGGCATCTGAACGGTGTCGAAACGGAGTTTGTGCGATGCGGCTGTGTCGAGCATCTTTAAATGAACGTCGGGGCTCTTGTGCCCAGTGAAGCCGACGAAATGGACTTTTCCCGCTTTCTTGGCTTCGAGGACTGCTTCCAATGCTCCGCCGGGCGCGAAGATACGGTCCGGATCATTCATGCGGATAATTTCGTGAAATTGCAGCAAATCAATGTGGTCGGTCTGTAGTCTGCGAAGTGATTCTTCGAGCTGCTGCACGGCGTTTTTCTTGTCGCGGCCATCAATCTTGGTCATTAGGAAAGCTCTCTGACGATAGCCGTCCCGGAGAGCTTTACCCATGCGGATTTCGCTTTCACCGCCGTTATAGTCCCAGCAGTTATCGAGAAAGTTGATTCCATTGTCGATTGCGGAGCGGATGATTCGAATCGCATCTGCTTCAGAAAGTGCCGGCTTGCCAAGATGAAATCCGCCCAAACCAATCACGGAAACCTTCTCTCCCGTGCGGCCGAGAGTCCGGCGGGGTACTTCCCCCTGTGTTTCTTCCGTGCGCGCGTACTCGGGCAGGCTCGCAATCAGAGAGGCGCCCGCAGCCACTTCCAGGAATTGCCTGCGAGTAACTCCGGAGTCGTGTCGAGATTCGATCTGACGTTCTTTGCCAAGCTTGTCGATCGCTGCTGCGCCGATTTCATTCCCATTTCTGCCGTTTGTATTCTCCATGGCAGCTCTCCTTCGGCTATTTTTTCCGAGCTTCGCTGGACCATTACCTCGTTGCTGCCAACTGAGGAAAGCTCTTAAGCTTTTCGTATTCTTCGTCGGTGAGTTGCAAAGAAGCTGCGGCGACATTCTCCTCGAGATGTTTGACCGAAGAAGTTCCCGGGATGGGCAGCATAATCGGTGATCGTTTCAACAGCCAGGCAAGCGCCACCTGGTGCGGGCTGGCCTGATGCGCCCGTGCGACTTGATTGAGCGCCTCGCCGGCAATCCGGCCTGCTCCCAGCGGGAACCACGGAATGAAGGCGATTCCATTGCGCTCGCAATAATCCACCACGTAGTCCCATTCGCGATCGGCAAAGCTATAGCGGTTTTGCACCGAAACGATCGGAACGATCCGGCGTGCCCGTTCGATGTGTTCTTGCGTGACGTTTGATAATGCGACGAGGCGAATCTTTCCTTCGCTTCTGAGCTGCGCCAGTGTTCCCACCGAGTCGTCAAACGGCACGACAGGGTCCGGCGTGTGTAGCTGGTAGACGTCAATGCGTTCCAGTCGCAGCCTCTTTAGGCTGCCCTCCACCGCCTTGCGCAGGTGCGATGGAGTCGCATCGTGAGTCCACTGGTTCGGGCCGAGGCGATTCCAGCCTCCCTTCGTGGCAATCACAAGACCGCCAGGATACGGAAACAGCGCTTCGGCAATCAGCTCTTCACTCACTGCGGGGCCATAGGAGTCCGCCGTATCAATGAAATTGACGCCCAGCTCTATGGCGCGGCGCAGAACCGCTATCGCCTCGGTGCGATCCTTGGGCGGGCCCCAGATCCCTTCCCCCGTGAGGCGCATGGTGCCGAAGCCGAGGCGATGGACGGAAATATCGCCACCTAGCAGAACACTCCCGGCCAAACTTGCAGATGTTTCTTTTGCGTTCATGATTTCCTCTCACTAGTCTCATTTTTACTAGTCTCATTTAGACTAGTCTCTTCACTTCCGATGCTCTGGAACGCTCCCATCTGACAACCACACAGCGCGAGCGGTCCAAGGTTACTTCTTCCCAGCCAGCGTGCGAATATATGCCACTATTTCGTGAATCTGACCAGCATTCAATGCAGTGCCGGCCGCTCCGCTGGCTTTGCCGCCGGCCAGCACAACCGAAGTCGAGAAATACATAATGCCGGCGAAAAACCCCGTCAGAATCGCAGCATTTCAGGGTCGACGATGAAACGACTGCGCAGTCCCATTTACGTACAACTGGATCATTGCGGCCTCCGAGCGCCTAGCGCATAAGCCAAAGTGCGTATCGAACCGACTGGAACATGGTCCAGTGATGGTGCGCTCGCAGAACGCGATACCACTGGATGAGAGTTAGCGGTTTCATGATCGATACCTCCCAGTGGCTCTCTTGCTTGAAGCTCGCTTTGGCTGTGGCGCAAGGCATTTTGTCCGGGTCCCGCCACTGACAAAGGCAAGAGCAATACCAAAGCAGCCTTGCGTTAAGTGGTTGATTTCAAGCGGACAGGACTCAGGGGTTAACGACTTACATGATGATGGGTGTCATTATTTGAACAGAGTGACGGTGGGTATGACACAGTCCTGTTCCCTCAAGCCGCCCGCATCGCGTTATTATTATTATCGCGAGATATGCCTACAACTTGTAGAACACTCAAGCCTGGGCGGGATGCGAGCGCGAGGCTTCAAAGCATCCCGCTGACCGAGGCTGCGGCACTGACATGAGCGTCTCGGGCGCTGCCACCGTTTTCATTATTGACGACGATGCCGCTATTCGGGCGGCCATACAGGGCCTCCTGAAAACGGAAGGTCTCCGTTCTGAGGGATTCGCTACACCGCAGGAGTTCCTGAGCAGCAACCAGCTCGATAACGCCGGTTGCCTGGTTCTGGACGTTAGACTTCGCGGTGTGAGCGGCTTGGATTTTCAGGGCAAATTGACCCAGATGGGCCTGCAGATTCCGATCGTTTTCATCACTGGGCATGGAGACATTCCCATGACCGTCAAGGCCATGAAATCGGGTGCGGTGCAGTTCCTGACGAAGCCGTTCAGGGATCAGGACTTGCTCGACGCCGTCCATGAAGCGCTAGACCGAGATCGTGTAAGGCGCGAACACCAGCGTGAGATTGCAGACTTGCAGCGACGGTATGGCACGCTGACCGGGCGAGAGCGTGAGGTAATGGACTTGGTCGTCTCGGGCAAGCTCAACAAGCAAATCGCTTCGGAGCTGGGAACGAGTGAAATCACAGTAAAGATGCAGCGCGCCCAAGTGATGCGCAAGATGCAGGCTGGATCTCTCGCCGACTTAGTCCGCGCGGCAGAGAAACTAAGGGCAACTTCCTCCAAGTAACCTTACCTCCTTCCGGACACTTGCACGGACCAGGTGATTCGGGCCTCATTACTCTCCTTAAACCCGGAGTGCTGGCAAGCAATGATCTGAACGGACCGGATGGCGTCCTTTATACGAAAGTATGAGAAGTGCAACCCAAAGCATAATTGCGCGCCCGCTTATGGAAGTTTAGGCTGCAGACATGGTTACCGAGGCTAACGGCAGGATTGTAGCAGTAGTTGACGATGACGAGTCCGTTCGAACCGCGCTAAAAGAGCTGTTGAGATCGGTCGGTTTGCCGGCACGAACGTTCGCATCAGCAGAAGACTTTCTCAAGTCCGGACAGCAGCAGCAGACGGGATGCCTGATCGCGGATATCCGTATGCCGGGGATGTCAGGACTAGAACTCCAGGCCAAGTTGAACGCGGATCGCTGCAGAATTCGGACAATCTTCATCACGGCACATGGGGACGAAAAGATGCGGATGCAGGCCCTGAGAGCTGGGGCGGTCGAGTTCCTGGCAAAACCATTCGACGATGAGGCTCTGCTTGAAAGGGTTCGGACCGCCCTTGAGGCGTGAGGGCGCCGAGAATTACTCCAGCTGAAAAGTATGCAGGAGGTTCCTCCGTGGGAGTGTTGGAACAATTGATTTCGGAGAACCAGGATTCTAAGGCGCGCAGGTTCGAGCAAATCATAGGGTGCAGCGCTGCGCTGGAAGCGGTACTCCAACAAGTTGAGTTAGTGGCGCCCACCGACTCCACTGTGTTGATTCAAGGGGAGACTGGCACCGGCAAGGAGTTGATCGCTCGCGCCATTCATAACCTTAGCTCCAGATGTGGACGGCCGTTTGTAGCACTGAATTGCGCGGCCATTCCCTTCGATCTCTTGGAGAGCGAACTCTTTGGCCACGAGAAGGGAGCCTTCACCGGGGCCATTACCCAGAGAGTGGGCCGATTCGAACTGGCCAACAGAGGGACGCTCTTCCTTGATGAGATAGGCGATATCCCACCCGGACTGCAACCGAAGCTACTGCGAGTCCTGCAGGAACAAAAGTTTGAGCGCTTGGGAAGCGGGCAAACTCAACACGTGGATGTCCGCGTGGTAGCCGCAACACACCGAAATCTAATGCAAATGGTCAAGCAGAACCAATTTCGCAGCGACTTGTACTATCGGCTGGACGTGTTTCCTATCATGCTACCACCTTTGCGAGAGCGCCGTGACGATATCGAGCCCCTCGTTATGCATTTCGCAGAGGTCTTTGCACACAGAATGGGCAAGACCATCGAGCACATTCCGGAGCAAACGCTGGTGGCATTTAAATCCTATCCTTGGCCAGGGAATATACGAGAGCTACAAAACTTGATTGAACGCGCCGTGATTTTATCCAATGACGGTGTGCTGCCTAATCCGTTGCCGTCAAAGGCCAGCGAGCAAACCAGCGCAGTTCCGGGCTACACAACGCTCAGAGACTCCGAACATTCGTTGATATTAGAAACACTAGAGGCGGTCGGCTGGGTTATCGGCGGTGCAACGGGTGCAGCCGCAAGGCTGGGCTTGAAGCGCACCACGTTGATTGCCAAAATGAAGAAACTCGGAATCTCGCGGCCGGTACGAGGAGTCCACAAAGCGGCCGAGGTCGTGGAGTTTCAATCTTCCGCAGTTAATGAGGTTCCTGGGGAAAAGCGTCGCGCGGCAAGATTCTAAGGCAAATACAAGCGAGCGGGCCATGATTCACTCAACGGGGGTAGGAAGCTTGGAGACGTTCCACCCGTAACACGGCAGCGGGTTGCGTGAAACAAGTAGTTCTGCTTCGGGACGGTCGCAAGTTCTCGCTTCGCGACATCCAGCGCTCCAATACCCGTTGCAACTTCTTTCGGCCGTGAAACAGGCGAGCTTTCATCGCAGCAACGGAGACCCCCGCCATTTGAGCTGCGTCTTTTGTCGATAACTGCTCAAGCTCTCGCAGCTCGATTGCTTTCCGTACCCTGGGCGTCAATTCGTTCAATGCCGCGGACAGAATTTGCTTCTGTTCTTGCCGAAAGCAGTTATCTTCCGGGCTCGGGCCGGAGTAAGGAAAATCAAGGGCCAATGTGGCTCCATCTTCCGCGCTTGACTGTTCGATCGGCACTTCGACTGCGGAACTCTTCTTTCGCAGCCACATCAGTGCCTCATTTATCACAATGCGCGTCAACCATGTGGAAAAAGAAGAATTCCCCTGAAACTGACTCAGGTGCGTGAACGCCTTCTGAAGACTCTGCTGTACGATGTCTTCCGCGTCCGCTCGATTGCGAGTCAATCGCAGGGCGGATCCCAAGAGTTTTTGCTGATGACGGTAGACTAAGACTTCAAAGGCTTCACCGCGTCCGTTCTTCGCGGCAGCGACAAGAGTCCTATCATCTTCTTCCACGCGAAGACGCCGACCGGAATTTGCGGCTGCCGGCATTCCCAATTTCTCGATAAGTTGTGTCTCCAATTTATCTCTCCATTTGGTTTGCTCAATGGCCGTAGCACGTTCCCTTCCACAAAATTCACGGTGAAGTACTTCGGATTGGCAACTAAATGAAGGCGGTAGGATCGCTTTTGAACATTGGACGTTCGGTCATCAGTCGACAGGTGGTCACGCTGTCCAAATCTCGTCTCAAGGACCTGCACGGCGGCACTGCGGTATCATGTTTGGGATTCTGCGATCGTAACTATCAGAGTCAGGCTACCCGTATGGCATTGCGATCGAGTCCGGAGACGCCGGTAAACACGCTGCGATGGGCTCGCATTGAGAAGCCGATCTTGCGGGTTGTGGTGTGCATAGCGGCCGTGGTCGCGGTCACCGCTGCGCTCTATGCAGTACCACTTGAACGCCGCCCCTTAACCTCGACTCTCGGCTATCTCTTTGTGGTCCTGATCGTCTCGGCCACATGGGGATTTCGTTATTCGCTGTTCACCTCATTGCTTGCAGCCCTGGGATTCAGTTTGTTGCTCCCGCTGGTTGGCCGTCTTTGGCTCAGCGATCCGCGTGACGTTCTTGTGCTGGCCGCACTTCTCGTCATCGGAATCACGACGAGCCGTCTTTCCGACCGTGCGCGCAGGGAGGCTCTGAACGCCCGCCGGAGTGAAAAGCAACTGCGCGATGTGATCGAAACCATACCTGCCATGGCCTTTTCTATTCGATCGGATGGATCCACTGAATTCGTAAATCGACGTGTGCTGGAATATACAGGTTTGCCGGAGGAAATGATCTCGGGACCCGGGTGGCAATCCACAGTTCACACCGACGATCTCGAGCGGCACAGGAACAAATGGCGCGCGTCAATGGCAAGTGGCCAACCGCTCGAAAACGAAGTACGTCATCGGAGCGCTGACGGCGAATATCGCTGGTTTTTGATTCGGGCTGTGCCGCTGCGCTATGAGCACGGAAAAATTCTGAAGTGGTACGGAATCCTGACGGACATCGACGATCGCAAGCGCGCCGAAGCGTTACTCACCGGAGAGAAACGGATCCTAGAAATGATGGCGAAGGGGGACTCGCTTGCTCAAATACTTGATAGCTTGTGCCGGCTGGTAGAGGAACAAACCACGGGTGTCCTGACGTCGATCTTATTACTTGACGGCAATCGCTTGCGCCATGGTGCCGCCCCCAGCCTTCCAAAGGCCTACGCGGATGCGATCGACGGAGTTGTGATCGGACCTTCTGTGGGTTCCTGCGGGACGGCCGCATACCGCGCCGAGCAGGTGATCGTGGAGGACATCGCAACCGACCCCTTGTGGGCGGACTACCGCGAGGCGGCTCTGCCCCATTCTTTGCGCGCCTGCTGGTCCACGCCGGTATTCTCTACGCAGGGCAAAGTAATCGCGACGTTCGCCATGTATTATCGCGAGCCGCGGAGCCCGAGCCCGCGCGATCAAGAGATCATCGAACAGATCACTCATCTGGCAGGAGTCGTCATTGCACGAAAGCTGACACAGGAAGCTCTGCAGCGAAGCGAAGCTTACCTGGCAGAAGCACAGAAGCTGAGCCATACGGGCAGTTGGGCATGGAGCCCTGTCACCCGCGAGACGCCTTACTGGTCTGAGGAAATGTTCCGAATTTTTGGATTAGATCCTCAGCAGGGTCCGCCGGCAAACGAAACATTCCGGGAACGAGTCCACCCAGAGGATCGCGACAGCGTTTTTGAACTCATGCGGAAGGCAGCGCGTGAAAAAAAAGAATACGAGCACGATCACAGGATCGTGCTCCCTGATGGGTCAGTCAAACACATCCATGCCATCGGCCATCCGGTCCTTGATCGCGCCGGAGATGTTGTTGAATTTGTGGGCACGGCGGTAGATGTAACGGAGCGCAAGCGCGCCGAGGAAGCTCTGGGGCGAAGCGAGTGGTATCTGGCGCAAGCGCAGAGGCTGACCCACACGGGCAGTTGGGCGTACAACCCTTCCGCTGAGAAGGCGATTTACTGGTCCGAAGAAGAATTCCGAATTTATGGACTAGATCCAGAGCACGGCCCACCGACAAGCCAAGCATACTGGGAGCGAGTCCACGCGGAGGATCGCGACAGTGTGCGCGAACTCACGGGGAAGGCATTCCGCGAGAAAGCTGATTTTACGCAAGATTACAGAATCGTGCTGCCTGACGGCACGGTAAAGCACATCCACGAGATCGGACATCCGGTTCTCGATGAAGCCGGAAATATCATCGAATACGTTGGCACCGAAGTAGACGTGACAGAACGTAAAAGCGCCGAAGAAGAGCGCGAGCGATTGCGCCAGCTCGAGACAGATCTCGCGCACGTCAACCGCGTGAGCATGATGGGAGAGCTGTCAGCCTCGCTGGCTCACGAGATCAAACAGCCGATCGCCGCCGCTATCACGAATGCCAACACCAGTTTGCGTTGGCTTGCCCGTGATAAACCGGACCTCGTGGAAGCGCGCGAAGCGATCATGAGGATCTTGAAGGATGGTACACGGGCCGCCGAGATCATCAACCGTCTGAGATCCTTCTATAAAAAGGGTGCTCCACCTCAACCTGAGCTGGTCGACCTGAACGAAGTTGCCCGTGAAATGCTGTCGCTGCTGCGCAACGACGCCAACCGATACTCAATTGCCATGCGCGCGGAACTTGCCCTGGAACTTCCCAAGGTCATGGCAGATCGTGTGCAATTGCAGCAGGTATTCATGAATCTCATATTCAACGCCATTGAAGCGATGAAGGATACCACTGGAGAAATCACGATCAAGTCGCAGTTGGGTAACGAGGGTCAACCGCTGATCTCCGTCAGTGACACAGGCGTCGGCTTGCCTGCAGATGAGGCGGACCAGATATTTAACGCATTCTTTACAACGAAGCCTCAAGGCACGGGCATGGGGCTGGCGATTACCCGTTCCATCATCGAAGCCCACGGGGGCCGCCTGTGGGCGAGCGCCAACATAGGACGCGGCGCGACGTTTCACTTTACCCTGCCCAACGAGGCGACGGTGTCCTCAACTTCGACCAGCTAACAAGTCTGTTCCCGCGGTCGGGAGGCGCTGGTTCCAAAGGTGGGCGACTTGGCCCTCAAGCAGCCGCTTATTCACCTTTATCGTGAATCCACGTGGAACTTTTTTCGCGAGGCAGTCAGCAAGTCTCAACGGTGGATGCACAGCCCCCGTTGCTGAGGGGAGGTGAGGGGCCGGTCAGCGTTGGTATGTCTCTTGTTTTCAATGAATGTTTCAAATTGCGCTCGCCGCCTGTTTCTACGCGGCTTCCAAATGACGCGACTTATCGATATCTGCGGATAATGAGATTGTGACGGTCGGATCGATAGAGCCCTAGAACGTAGAGAATCACGGTTCCTTTCGTTGAATAAATGACCTGCCGAATGCGTAGAATGGGCGCGCGTCTCGGCAGGCCTAGCAGTTCCGCCGTCCGCGAGTCCGCAGTGGTTGCGTCAACCTCTTCGTCGGAGTAGCTCAGCTCGACACGATAATCGCGCTCTAGCAGGGAGAACAAGGACTCCTTGTGCAACGGAGCCGATTGCAAGTTAGAAAATTGCTCCGCGGAAAGGTAGCAAGTCTCGAGGGCGAAAGGCTCGCCGCCAGCGGCATGCCTCAAGCGTTCAAACTTAAGGATGCGACTTCTCGGAGGAAGGGATAAGCGTGCGGTCACTTCCTCTTCGTCATCGATGACCTTCATAAACAGAACCTTCGACGCCGGAGCCAAGCCGCGGCTTCCCATTTGCTCGGTGTAACTCATCAATTTATTGAAGTGGATTCTCGGAGCAGCGACAAAAGTGCCAACGCCGCGACGGCGTTCGACCAATCCTTCGCGTTCCAGTGACGCGAGCGCATGTCGAGCAGTCATCAGGCTCACGTCATGAATTCTTGCAAGTTCCCGTTCCGAGGGCACCACGTTTCCAGCGCGCAGTTCGCCCGCCTCTATGCCGGTTCGAATATCCGCCTGAATCCGTTTATAGGCCGGAATTCCATTTATTTTCTTTGCTAGCATCCCGCTTTTCCTCGACTTGTCCCTAGTCAAACTGCAGCCGCTACAAGCTAAACGAAGGAGACGAGCAAAAGGTTCTGTAGTTCGGCCTAATCTTATAGATCCGGTGCTCAGCAAAAGCGCCAATCGTCATTTCATTCCCATGGCTGAGAAGGGCACCGGGATTCCCCGCCAAAAAGAGTGATAGGTAATATCAATTCGTCCGCTATAGGGCGCAGCCAATGAAACCTTATAAATTAAAATTTTCCTCTTGACAAGTAGAAAGCTCCGCTATATAGCTACGGGTCATGTCGGGTGTGGTTGTGGTTGTTTTTGTTTTGACGAAATTCTCAAATTTCGGGAAATGAGTGTGCTGGCCATTGGCCGCAACCTCATAGGGGAGCAATTTTATGAATAGACTGCGGCTGTCCGGCTGCGCATTCGCGATTGCGGCGCTCATTCTTATGCTGTGTGGAACTCCCGGCGTTTTAGGACAAGAAGTCACCGCCACGATAACCGGGACGGTTACCGATCCAAGCGGTGCGGCGATTGCGGGCGCCAATGTCACCGCTAAGTCGGTCGAACGTGGAGAAACGCATTCCGCGGTGACCAACGATGTGGGTCTGTATCGCATCACGCAGCTGCCGATCGGCAACTACGAACTACGCATTGAAAAAGACGGATTTCAGACCACCTCGTATCCTGCCTTCAACCTGGCACTGAACCAGGTTGCTCGTATCGATCCGCAGTTAAAGATGGGTCAAGTTGCGCAGACCATTGAAGTGACGGGAGCTGCGCCCGTTCTGAAGACGGAAAGCACGCAGGTCGATACCATCATCAACGCCGCGACTAACGACAATCTTCCGCTGGCTTCGCGTAATTACGTGCAACTGACGCTCCTCGCGCCCGGGTCCGTGTCGACCGATCCGAGCAGCTTCAGCAGTGGCAACAACACCGGGGGTTATGGAGCGCGTCCGCTGATCAACGGCAACCGCGAGCAAGCCAACAATTTCCTGCTCGATGGCATGGATAACAACCAGGTGTCGGACAACCTGTTGGGTTACACGCCGGCTCCGGATGCCATCGAGGAGTTCAACCTTATCACCAACAACGCCCCCGCCGAGTTCGGCAATTTTATGGGTGGCATTGTCAGCGCCGCCATCAAATCGGGGACAAACAGCTACCACGGTGATGCTTGGGAATTTTTCCGCAACGACAAATTGAATGCGAATAGCTGGTCCAATAATTTCAATGGAAATCCGCGTGACAAACTGCGTTGGAATATGTTTGGCGGCACGCTTGGCGGTCCTATCTTCAAAAACAAACTGTACTTCTTTGCGGACTACCAAGGCCAGCGTTTCGATATTCCGAGCTCGACGAGCTCGTTTGGCGCCTTTAGCCCTGCCGAACAGGGAGGGGATTTCAGCGCATTATGCCCCGCTGGATTCACCGCGAGCGGAGTCTGTACTTCAACCACGGGTGCAAACACCCAGCTCTATAATCCCTGCGCAGCCAATACCGGATTCAATGGCGTAACCTGCACCGCCGCCGCGCCTCCTCGTAACCCGTTCCCCTTTAACCAGATCTGCGGCATTTCAGTGGCCGTAGGGACACCGTGTCCCGCGATGGATAGTATGATTAGCCCAGTGGCGAAGGCCCTGTTTGCCTCTCCGCTCTATCCAAAAAGTAGCAATGGCGCCCCATTGATAAGCAATGCTACTAACACGAGTGTCTCAGCCTTCAACGTGAACCAGGGTGATCTCAAGGTAGACTACAAGGCCACCGACAAGGACAACATTTCCGGCCGTTTTACTCGGGCCTATCAGAACAATCCGTCTACAAATTCTCAGCTATTGTTTGGCGATGGCTTTTCAACGACGCCAATTTATAACATTGTGGGCGATTGGGCCCGTGTGATCAGGCCCAACTTTGTGAATGATGCCCGCGTCGGTTGGAGCCATGTCACGCTAAATAGTGGCAATAGTTTTGCTTCGGCTGTGGGCGCCTTCGGCAATACCATTGGCATCGGGAATGGGAACCCTTCGGGCGTAAGCGGATTGCTGGCCCTCAACTTCAGCAACTCGGCCTTGAGTAGTGGCCCTGGGGCGGCCCAACCTGCCCTAGGGCAAGCGGAGCAAACCCAGAGCTTCGATGACCACGTCTGGCAAGTTGAGGACTCCGCAACCTGGACGCGCGGCGTGCACAGCTTCAAATTTGGCGGGCAATACTTCCGCCAGACCATCAAAACCTTTTATGCCGGTAACAATGGTGAGCTTGGCCTAATGGATTTTGATGGCCGGTTCACCAGCAACGTCATCGGCAGCGGCGGCAGCGGCGCCGGTGATGGTGGTGCGGACTTCTTCCTGGGACTTCCCTTTCAATATGGCCGTGGGATCAGCACCGGCCAAACCTGGGAGCAGTGGAGTAATATCTTTGCCTTCTACGGCCAGGATACCTGGCGCGTCTCGGCACATCTTACGTTGAATCTCGGGTTGCGGTATGAGGCGCACACTCCCTGGGAGGAAACCAACAACCACCAGGCTAATTACAATTTTGCGACCGGCAATATTGACATTGCCGGCCAGAACGGAGCCAGCAGAGCTCTCTACCGCGGCTTCTACGGCGGAAGGGACTTCCAGCCACGCATTGGTTTTGCATGGACTCCCGCCATGCTAGGCCAACGCACCGTGGTACGTGGCGCGTTCACGATCTCTTCTTACCTGGAAGGGACGGGCACCAACCTGCGTTTGCCGATCAACGCGCCTTTTTCCCCGGCCGAAATCAATAGAATCTATAACAACCTAGCGTTGCCTACTACGACGACCTCGGACGGCATTGTGGGGTCGGCAGCGGGCGCGTCCTGCGCACCGCCAGCATTTGCCTGCTACGCGGGAGCATTTCTCCGCGTCTGGGATCCGAACGTGCAGCCGGCCATCGACGATCAGTGGAATCTGACGATCCAACACCAATTCTGGGGAGATACGACCTTCCAGATTGGGTACGTCGGTCAGCGCGCCGTTCACTTGATGGTGCCGTTCGATTATGCGCAGAGGGTCTTGCTGCCTGCAACAGCCGCTTGCCCAGCCCCATGCACCGGGCCGAGCCCCTTCTTTGCCAAGAATCCGACGCTCTATAACGTTTTGGGCCACCCTAACGCAAATCCGCCGGTGCTTGATGCTACAGTCTCCGGTACGCAGTCCAACGGAACCATGCGCTACAATTCGTTGCAGGCAGTACTCCACAAGACGATGTCCAAGGGCTTGCAATATCAGGTGGCGTACACGTACTCCAAGTGCATGTCTAACAGCACGGGGTACTATGGCGCCTGGAATAACGCCTCCAGCGCATCGGCATACTGGCAGAATGTCTACGATCCCAAGGCGGAGTGGGCGCCCTGCTATTACGACGCCACTCACGTCATTTCAGCCTATGGGATTTATGAGCTGCCGTTTGGCAAAGGCAAGCAATTCGGCAGCAGCGTGAACAGCGCAGTGAACCAAGTCATCGGAGGCTGGCAGGTTAGCCCGATCATTAGCTGGCGCACCGGCTGGCCATTGCCGACTTCCGCTGCGGATACGTCCGGTACATTCGGCCGCGGGCCGAGAGCTAATTGCAACGGTAGTCTCCCTTCCACCTCGGACACGCCGATCGTAGGAGCTGGAGGCATCCAGTGGTTCACCAACAATGGGAACTTCACTCAACCAGCCAATGGGACATTTGGCAGTTGCGCTCCGCAGCTAGGAGGACTGCGAACCCCGCACTTTACCGACGTAGACCTGGGCATCGCGAAGAACTTCCAGATGACGGAACGGCTCAGGCTGCAGTTCCGAACCGACTTCATCAATGCCTTCAACCACGTACAACTAAACGTACCTAACACGACCTGCTGCGGCACCACCATGGGGCAGATTACCAGTGCCCAGCCCCCAAGAAATATTCAGTTGGCGCTGAAGCTCTATTTCTAAATACGAACGACGTATAATGAGGCAGGCGAACACCCCCGCCTGCCTCATTTTTGTTTTTGCGGTAACTTTTCAAAGGGGCAATTCGAAAGAAGAAACACCTGTCCAAAAATGTCCAGATACTCCGGTAAGGTCTTCCTTCTCGTCTTTTCACTTGGCTGCTTGTGGCTCGGCCCAGCTATTTTAGCTCAGCAATCGAAAGTTGCTGCCACACCCTCCGCCGCTTCTGGACTATCCCCAGAGCAGGCGATTACTTTGGCGGAACAAGGGCGCTGCCGTGAAAGTATTTCCGCGCTCAAACGTGCTATGTCCGGCCAAGTCCCGGCGCAAACGAGAAAAAAGGCCGGCGTGGCTGGCCTCCGCTGTTCGTTAACCTTGGACGATCGCGACTCCGCCGCCGATTTTATCCGCTGGCTCAATAAACAGTTTTCACACGATCCTGACATACTTTTTGTCCTGGTCCACGCGTACTCTGATTTATCGACGCGCACGGCTCAAGATCTCGGCCGCACCGCCCCGCAATCCATCGCCGCTCATAAACTGAACGCCGAAGCTCTCGAAATGCAGGGCAAGTGGGAACCCGCTCAGCTTGAATACGAAGGCATCATAGAAAAGGAACCTAATACGCCCGGCATTCACTTTTTGTTAGGCAGATTGCTACTCTCGCGACCGGATGCGGGTCCGGACGCCGGCGAACGCGCGAAGCAGGAATTCCTGAAGGAGCTCGAGATCGACCCAAAGAATGCCGGCGCACAGTACGTCCTGGGAGAACTTGCCCGGCAAGCCGACAAATGCGATGAGGCTATCCCGCGATTTTCGCAGGCCGCAAAACTGGATTCCAATTTCGCGGAAGCGTACCTGGGGTGGGGGACTTGCTTGGTCGTTCTGAGCCACTACGAGGAAGCCATTCCTCCGCTGGAGAGAGCCGTGCGTATGCAGCAAGGCAATCCCGCCGCGCATTACAATCTAGCGGTCGCCTTGAGCCGTACCGGAAGAAAAGAAGCAGCAGAGAAGGAATTTGCCATTCAGCGCGAGTTGACGAAGAACTCCCCGCCGGATGAACCGAAAAAGGAATAGCATTGCGGAGCGCTTTTTTTTGCAAAAAATGCTCAATGTGACGTCCACGTTGTACTTGACGCGGCGCAAATTGCTAAAAGTGCTCGCCGCATGCGCGGCGACTGGCGCCTGTCCGCAAATAACAGCGGCACTTCCCCAATCTGAATTCCCTTTCGAGGTAGTTCCGGCGTCGGCCAGCGGAATTTCTTGGGTGCATGTGAGCGGAAAATCGCCGGAGAAGTATTTGCCCGAATCGTCTGGCGCGGGCTGCGCACTTTTCGACTACGACAACGACGGGTGGATGGACATATACCTGGTCAATAGCGGCAAGTGCGATTTCTACACTCCTGATCTGCCGCTGCGAAATGCATTGTACCGGAACAACCGCGACGGCACATTCACCGATGTTACGCAAAAAGCGGGGGTGGCCGCCGGAGGATTTGGACAAGGTGTGGCGGTCGGCGACTATGACCGCGACGGATTCCCCGATCTCTACGTCACCCAGTATGGCCGCAGCATTTTGTTTCACAACAACGGCGACGGGACATTCTCTGATGTAACGGAAAAAGCCGGAGTGGCCGCGCCCGGATGGGCTTCCAGCGCGGTATGGTTCGATTATGACAACGACGGACTCCTGGATTTATTTGTCTGCCAGTTTGTGGACTTCAGCAAAGAGAAGAACAAGCCCTGCGGAATTCATGAAGATGGCAAGCGCCACTATTGCATTCCAAAAATCTACCGGCCCATGCCGAGTTGGCTTTTCCACAATAATGGCGACGGAACGTTTACCGATGTTTCTAAAACCTCCGGAATTGCTTCTCACCTCGGTAAAGCCTGGGGAGTGGTAGCCACGGATATCAACAACGATGGCTGGATGGATCTTTTTGTCAGCAACGATACCGTTCCCAATTTCCTTTTTGTAAATAACGGCAAAGGGAAATTTATAGAAAACGGAACTGAGGCCGGCGTGGCATACAGCGCCAATGGGAAGCCCCGTTCCGGGATGGGTTTGGACTCGGCTGATTTCAATGAAGACGGTTGGCAAGATCTGTTCGTGGCCAATCTGGACCGCGAGGATTTTGCCATTTACCGGAATAATCGCGACGGGACGTTCGATGACCTGGCTATTCCCACGGGCATTGCCAAAGCCACGCGCGCGATGAGCGGTTGGGGCTTGAAATTTTTTGACTACGACAATGATGGAGATTTGGATTTGTTGTTGGCCAACGGCAATCCCGACGACCTCATCAAAGCTCTACACGGCGAGAGCGCCTATGAGGAGCCGCTTCTATTGTTCAACGGCACGGGGAAATCGTTTGAAGATGTCAGCGCGCGAAGCGGCCCGCTTTTTACCACCATGATGTCCTCGCGCGGATTGGCGATCGGAGATTTTGACAACGATGGCGCCGTCGATGTGTTGATTTCTGTAAACAATGGAGCCCCGCTGCTGCTGCGCAACAATGCCGGCAAACACAATCACTGGCTGGGAATTCGTCTTGTCGGGAAAAAATGCAATCCGGATGCGGTCGGCGCTAAGGTTAGCTACCAAGCAGGGGACTTGAAGCGCAGTCGCATGAAAGTCGGAGGGGGCAGCTATCTTTCCTCGCACGACCCACGCATCGTTTTGGGTTTGGGAAACCGCGACAAGGTTGATTGGGTGGAAGTAAAGTGGCCGCTGCCGGGTGGCGGCACTCAGCGGTTTGGGAATCCTCCTGTTGATCGGTATATCACTATTATTGAAGGCGAGGACAAATGGAAGTAAGCGCTTTTCTCCCTCTGAAGATCCGCGGTCGTGTCGCGTTTCTTCGTGTGCTTGTTGCGGTTATCATTGTGATGATTTCTGTCAGTATCATGACGATCGCTAGAGAGCCTGGTTACAAGGTACTCGCGTTGTACTCCGTCGACGTAGAGCCTGACCACGTCCATTTTGCGAATGATGCGCTGGCTTTCTTCCGTGCGGTGGCAGAAAAATACAACTTTACTCTTGAGGCCACAACCGATTGGGGAAAACTCAATGAAAATGATTTGAAGGATTATCGCCTGGTCGTATGGCTGAACAACTTTCCGCAAACTCCTGAGCAGCGCGCAGCATTCCAGAAATACATGGAGCACGGAGGCGGCTGGCTGGGCTTTCACGTAGCGGGGTACAACGATGAAACAACAAAATGGCCATGGTTTGTCGATTTCATGGCGGAGCCGTGTTTTATACCAATAATTGGCCTCCGCTGCCGGCGAAGTTAGTGGTAGACGATTGCTCTCACGCCGTCACAAAACAACTTCCCGCCTCTTTCGCTGCGCCTGCCAACGAATGGTATCTCTGGAAACCGAGTCCACGCCTTAACAAGAATGTTCACGTGCTCTTGACGCTCGATCCTTCCAACTATCCGATTGGCGTCAAGGACATCATTACCGGCGGAGATCTTCCGGTAGTGTGGACCAACACAAAATACAGAATGATTTACATGAACATGGGGCATGGAGACAAAATTTTTACGGACGCGACACAAAATTTGCTGATCGCTCAATCGTTGCTCTGGGTAGGAAATTCAAAATAAGTGTGGTCGTAGACTGGAGGAGTGTAGGTGCGAATGCTTCAGATTGGGTTTGCGATTCTGTGCCTCGTTTGCAGCAACCGCTGCATCGCGCAGTCCGATGCCCCGCCGGCGAAGCGTCTCTTGATCATTGGCGAGGAAAAGGGGTATCGCCACGAAGCCGTCTCCCACGCCATGGCTACTCTCGAGCGCCTAGGCCGCGATTCGGGTTTGTGGACGACTACGATCCGTACGGACACCGAGGTGATGACAAAGAAAAAACTGGAATACAACGCAAAAAACCTTAACGATTTTGACGCCATACTTTTCTACACTGGCGGCGAACTGGAAATGAATGCTGAACAGAGAGCTGCACTCCTTTCATTTGTCCATGACGATGGCAAAGGTTTTATCGGGGTACACAGCGCGGCCATCACCTTTGCGGATTGGCCTGAGTACCGCGAAATGATCGGAGGATTCTTCGACGAGCACCCGTGGGTCACGTTTGACGCGCCTATCCTGGTGGAAGATTCGCATTTTCCGGGGATGCAACAATGGCCTCCTGCATTCGTGCTTAGGGACGAGATTTACCAAATGAAAGATTGGTCGCGAGAAAAAGTACGCGTGCTCATGCGCCTCGATGCCGATAAGATCGATCTCAAAAATTCGCACGTTCACCGCAAGGATCGCGACTTTGCCGTCACTTGGGCCAAAATGTATGGAAAAGGACGCGTTTACTACTCGACGCTGGGACATGTAGAGCAGAATTGGGACAATCCGAGGTTGCAACAGATGTATGTAGAGGCCATTAAATGGGCGATGGGACTAGTTGATGCGGACGTCACACCGCGGTCGTTACTGGCACATTGATTTTCGCGCGAGCGGTGCTGCGCTTTAATTTCGCGCAAGGAGGAGGTCTTGTTCCATAGGAAAACCCTGTACGCAATTCTCGCGATCTGTGCGTTAGGTTCATCGATTCCGCAGCCTCTTTGCGCGCAACAAATCTACGCGGTGATCACGCGCGATGGCGTTCCGATGAAAACCCGTGACGGCGTAACACTCTATGCCGACATTTATCGACCGAAGGACGACGGAAAATTCCCGGTCATCTTAATGCGTACACCGTACGATAAGAGTGTCGGTTGGGCGGTTGGGCCAGCGTACGAGCTCGCGACCCATGGCTACGCAGTTGTCGTGCAAGATGTTCGTGGACGCTACACATCTGAAGGCGATTGGTATCCCTTCCGTCATGAAGTCGAAGATGGATTCGACACAATCGAATGGGTTGCTGCGCTGCCATTCTCGAACGGCAAAGTCGGCATGATGGGCGGTTCTTACGTCGGCGCAACCCAAATGCTTGCTGCCATTGCCCACCCTCCGCATCTTGCGGGAATCTGTCCCGTAGTCACGGCCAGCAACTATCACGACGGCTGGACGTATCAAGGCGGAGCGCTCGAACAGTGGTTCGATCAAAATTGGGCGACACAACTCGCCACTAACACGCTGTGGCGAATGATTGCGAAAGATACCAACGCGCTGCTGGGCGCGTCGGTGCTTCCACTTACTCAGTACCCGGCGTTCAATTACGCTTCACTTCCTGCGGGCTCCGAAGCCACCGCCAAGATTGCTCCGTATTATCTGGATTGGCTCGCACATCCTTCCTATGACGAGTATTGGAAGAGATGGTCGATCGAAGAGCATTTTTCGGATATTCAAGTTCCCGCCCTTCACATCGGCGGTTGGTATGACATTTTCTTAACTGGCACGCTCAGGAATTACATGGGAATTAAAGCGCATGGAGGCACGGACGTTGCGCGGAATGGGCAACGCCTGCTGATACAAATCGGTGGCCATGCTGGTTTTGGTCGCCGCATCGGGGATATGGAATTTGGCGATGAAGCGATCAAGTTTCCTTCGAGTCAGGTCGTACTTGACTGGTACGACTATCTCTTGAAGGGCAGACAGAACGAATTCTCCACACAGGGATCCGGCAAACCAGTGTACGTCTTTGTCATGGGCGCGAACGTGTATCGCCAGGAGTCGGATTGGCCTCCACCCGAAACCAAAACCACGCGCTACTTTCTGCACTCAGCTGGTTCAGCTAATTCCGTGAGGGGTGACGGCACTCTTTCCGTCACGCCACCAAAGAAGGAAGCACCGGACAAATTCACTTACGATCCGGCGAGCCCGGTCCCCACCATCGGCGGCTCGCTCTGTTGCGATATGGCGCACTACGAACCCGGGCCACGCGATCAGCGCGCAGATGAAAATCGAAACGACGTACTTGTCTACTCCACCAAGCCGCTCGCGGAGGATATGGAGGTTACAGGGCCGCTAACGCTTGAGGTCTGGGCTAAATCTTCTGCCGTGGATACGGATTTCACGGCAAAGCTCGTGGACGTTTCCTCTGATGGCTTCGCCATGGATCTTACCGACGGCATCCTGCGGATGCGCTATCGCGATTCGCAGGAAAGGCCTGAGTTGATGAACCCGGACCAGATTTACAAAGTCTCAGTGGATTTGGGCGCTACCAGCAACGTTTTTAAGAAGGGTCATATCCTGCGCCTGGAAGTCTCTAGCAGCAATTTCCCGCGTTTTGATCGCAACCTGAATACTGGCGCGGATCAGGCCACGAGCCGCCAGTTTATCTCGGCTACGAATTCGATCTTGCATGACGCTGAGCATCCCTCGGCGCTGTTGGTCCCTGTGATTCCCGCCGGACCTGCAGCGCCATGATGGTGGCGAAGGCAGCCTTCAAGTAATTTTCTGTTGGCCGAGGCATAACTCTCGTGGAAGGTGACGAAAAGTGGAAATAATCCGAAGCCGGGTCTTAAGATTTGCCATCCTGATGTTTGCTGTCTTTTTTAGCTGGGGCAACGTGCGAGGCCAGGAGCCAAACAATCCGCCACCCACGTTCACAAAGGATGTCGCGCCAATTCTGCAGAAGCACTGCCAAAGTTGCCACCGGCTTGGCGAAGCAGCGCCGTTCTCCATGCTCACCTACGAGGATACGCGCCCGTGGGCTTCCACAATCAAGATGGTGGTATCACAAAAAATCATGCCGCCGTGGTATGCCGACCCGCGATACGGACATTTTGCAAACGAGCGGTCCTTGTCCGCGGATGAAATCCGGACCTTAGTAGCATGGGTAAATGGCGGCTCGCGGAAGGGCGCCCCTGAAGATATGCCGCCCCCGATGAAGGATTTTGTGGAGGGCTGGGGAATCCCCGCGCCGGACATTGTCTTTCAGCTGCCGAAGCCTTTTCCGGTGCCCGCAGCAGGCGTGATGGACTATCAATATGTAATTGTTCCTACAGGATTTAAGGAAGACAAATGGGTTCAGGCACTTGAGGTTCGCCCGACGGACCGTGCCGTGGTTCATCACATAATCGCGTATCTCCGCGAGCCCGGATCGAATTACTTCAAGGATCAGAAGCCCGGAGTTTTCTTTATCGCTCCTCCGCCGAAAACGGACGAGAAAACGGACACCAGCGCGCTGCCCAGCGATTTTCTTGTTGGCTACGCGCCGGGGCAGCCCGCCGAAATTCTGCATCCCGGCGAAGGCAAGCTGATCAGAGCCGGTTCCGACATCGTGTTCGAAGTTCATTACACGCCAAACGGAAAAACCACGACGGACCAGACCAAGCTGGGACTCGTTCTTACAAAGACGCCTCCGAAAGAGCGCGTGCTGACGCTCTCGGCTTCCAACGGCACATTCAAGATTCCTCCGGGTGATCCGGATTACAGGGTGGACGCTACGTTTGAGGTGCGCAAGAACGTCAAGCTCGTGGGTTTGCATCCGCACATGCACTCGCGCGGCAAAGCGTTTGAGTACCAATTAGTTTTCCCCAACGGCAAGAAGGAAACCATCCTCAGCGTGCCGGCCTACAACTGGCATTGGCAGCTGTGGTACAACCTCGCAGAGCCCATCGATCTTCCCCAAGGCACAAAGATCGAGTGCACCGCGCATTTCGATAATTCGCCCAACAATCCCGAGAACCCCGATCCCACCAAATCCGTGATCTGGGGTCAGCAAAGCTGGGACGAAATGATGGTCGGATTCTTCAACTTGAAATTTGACGCGAAGATGTCCCCGGAAGAGCTATCAGCTCCGGAAGGCGCTGTTCACGTACACTGACATGACCGGAGGCTTGCAAAGTCTGCGTTTCCGAATTTTGATGCGCAGCACCGTGCTAGCGTTGGCATCGCTTTTATTTATTGCCTTCGCTGCGGCGCAAACCAAAGCTCCGAGCTTTCGCGTAATTGCCTTGGCGGAACGCGGCGGAATTCACAAACCATTTGTCGACGCAGGGAAGGTTTGGCTCGCCAGATGTGCCAGTGAGAATAATTTTACCGTGGATTATATTGAGGACACGGAAAAAATCGACGACGCCTTTCTCGCAAAATATGATCTCTTCATTCAACTGAACTATCCTCCCTACAATTGGACGGACATGGCTAAGGCCGCGTTCATAAAGTACATCGAACAAGGCAAAGGCGGTTGGATTGGGTTTCACCACGCCACTCTCTTGGGAGAGTTTGATGGTTTTCAGATGTGGCCGTGGTTCCAGCAGTTCATGGGCGGAATCCGCTTTAAGAATTACATCGCCACGTTTGTCACTGGAACGGTTACGGTCGAAGACAAAAATCATCCGGCCATGAGAGACATCCCTACCTCTTTCGTAGTTGAGAATGAAGAGTGGTACACCTACGATACTTCTCCACGTCCGAATGTTCATGTACTGGCCAGCGTGGACGAAAGAACCTACAAGCCGTCAACCGATCTCAAGATGGGCGACCATCCGGTGATCTGGACCAACAAACATTACAAAGCCAGGAACATTTATATCTTCATGGGACATCATGCGGAGTTGTTCGATAACCGGGCATTTGCGAATATTTTCAAGGATTCTATTTTGTGGGCCGCGGGGCGGTAGGAAAATCACCAAATTGTTTTCGATATTCGGAAATGGAGATTTAAAGCAAATGTGGCGATTGATTTTCTCATTGATGCTCGCTAGTGCGGCTTGGGGACAAACGAATCATCCCGTTCTGGCCTTGGGTTCATCGGCGCCGGACTTCTCCTTGCCCGGCGTGGACGGAAAAACGCATCGCCTGGCGGACTATGCGGCAAGTTCGGTTCTGGCCGTGGTGTTTACATGCAATCACTGTCCGATTGCGCAGATGTATGAGCAACGCATCCAGCAATTAGGAACGGACTATCACGATCGCGGAGTGGCGGTTGTGGCGATTCAGCCCAACGACCCGAACGCCATTCGAATCGACGAATTGGATTCCTCAGACATCAGCGACAGCCTTGAGGAAATGAAAATCCGCGTTGCGTACAAACATCTACGGTATCCGTATCTCTACGACGGCGAAACACAATCGGTCACACGCGCGTATGGCCCGCAAGCTACGCCACACGCCTTCATTTTCGATAAAGACCGCAAATTGCGTTACGAAGGCCGCATGGATAACAGCTATCGCATAGAAATGGTAAACACCCAGGACGCCCGAAATGCGATCGATGCACTGTTGGAAAATCGCGAAGTGCCAGTAAAGCACACTGGCGTATTCGGCTGTTCGACAAAATGGCAGGAGAAATCGGCCTCGCGCGTGGAAGCGCTGCGAAAGATCGAGGAGCAGCCAGTAAAACTGGAGATGGCGACTGCCGCGGACCTCAAGTGGCTCCGTGAAAATCCGTCAAAGCACCTGGTGCTCATCAGCTTTTGGGCCACCTGGTGTGGGTCTTGCATCGATGAATTCTCCTATTTCCAAGAGACTTATCAGATGTATCGGGACCGTGATCTGGAGTTGGTCACCGTTGCTGCAAATATGCCTGATGAAAAAACCAGCGTGCTGAAAATGCTCGTGAAAAAGCATGCCACCAGCCGGAATCTTTTGTTTGCCTCCAACGATACGGCTGCATTGCAAACCGCGTTTGATCCCGCTTGGGAATCAGCAGTTCCCTATACCGTCCTTCTTGATGCTGACGGCAAGGTTCTCTACAAAAACTTGGGCACTGTCGACATGCTTGAATTGCGCAGGACGATTCTCGCAAATCTGCCTTCGGACTACATCGGATTCAACCAATACTGGCACGTGGATGCCAGCCGGAAAGAGCTGGGCAAGGGCAGCGGTCGTTAAGACCGTGTACGAATTTTCCTAGCTCCAGATTTTTCGCGCGCAAAAATGAAGCGCAATAGAGTACACGCAGAGTCTGTGTCTGAGGCAGCAAGGCCTTCGGAGGTCCGGTGAAAAATTATTTGTCGCTGCTGCTGGTAGTCGCTTCCTTTTGTGCGTTGGAGTCGTCTGCGTGCACTGCGGACGAAATTCCGAAAATCGCCTGGAGAAGGCCGCTTGGCGAGCCTTTGGCGAATCCGGGTGTTCGGAAAAATAAAACAGACATCGACGACGGTTACTGGCAGGGCGCTCCCGTGGGTGGGTTCGGCGCAGGAACATTTTCGCGCACGTATCGTGGAGACTTCGCTCGGTGGCACATCAAGAGTGCTGTTCACAAATACGCTCCCGTCTACGCGAACCAGTTCGCTATGTTCCAGCAAGTGGCGGGCGAACCATCGGGAACTGCCCAAGTGCTCATGAACGATCATCCCAAAAACGGCGAACTTTCCAGTTGGCAGTGGGACTACCCGGTTGGCGCCGGCGAATATGCTGCGCTGTTTCCCAAGTCCTGGTTTGACTACAAGTGGAATAAATTTCCTGCCCATGTCGTGCTGGAACAGTTCTCCCCAATTTTCCCAGACAATTACAAGGAATCAAGCTATCCCGTAGCGGTTTACAGGTGGTACGCGGAAAATCCAACAAATAAAGTGGTCACGGTTTCTGTTCTCCTTTCCTGGACCAACATGAGCGGCTGGTTTCGAACCTATACGCATGATTTTCAAGCGGTCCTGAATCAGGGAAATCAAAATCATTTTAGGGCAGAATCGCTAGCACAGGGCGGTGCCATGAAAGGCATCGTTTTTGATCGTAATCGCGCAGACGGTGTGGCAAACGAGTGGGATGGCGAGTTTTCCATCGCGGCGCTGGAATCATCCGGCGTAGAAGTTACCTACCAGACCGAATTCCTGACCGACGGCGACGGCAAATCCGTTTGGGCGCCGTTCTCAAAAGACGGTAAGCTGGCAAACAGCGCTACTTCGTGGGTAAGTGCCAGTGAAAAACTAGGTGGCGCTATCGCGGTCCGGTTCATCCTCCAGCCAGGTGAGAAAAAAATCGTTCCCATGGTCATCGCATGGGATTTTCCTGTCGTGGAGTTTGGCCAGGGCCGTAAATGGAATCGCCGTTACACGGATTTTTACGGCACCAATGGCAGCAACTCTTGGGCTATCGCCCGCGATGGCCTTCTCTCGGCGTCGAAATGGAGCGACGTCCTTGACGATTGGCAAAAGCCCTACGTCAACGACGAAAGCAAACCTTCCTGGTATCGCGGGATGCTTTTTAATGAGCTATACGTGCTTACCGATGGTGGCACGTTTTGGGGACGCCCGGTAAATTCCGATCGCAATGTGCCAGCGACGTTTGCTCTGCTCGAGTGCTTTGACTACGCCTACTATGGGACCCTCGACGTTCGTTTCTACGCCTCTATGGCGCTTCTGAAATTCTGGCCCGACATCGATAAGCAAGTGCTGCGGGAATTTGCAGCAACGGTGTCGCGCGAATGGCCGGAGCTGGGGTTGTGGGTTTGGAAGACACAGCAGACAGGCGAGCCGGTTCTACACAAAAGAAAGAAAAAGGGAGCCGTGCCGCATGATTTGGGCGTGCCGGAAGGTGACCCATTCATTTCCGTTAACGAGCCCGGCTGGCAAGACACCAATGACTGGAAGGACCTCAATTCGAAATTCGTGTTGATGGTGTACCGCGACTACATTTTTGAAGGCAAAAAGGACATAGCATTTTTGCGAGAAATGTGGCCCGCGATGAAGGAAGCCATCACCTACCTTCAACAGTTCGATCGCGGTGGCGGCATACCGGAAAACAGCGGCTATCCTGATCAAACCTACGATTCCTGGGTAGTCAACGGCATCAGCGCGTACTGCGGGAACCTGTGGCTCGCAGCTCTGCGCGCAGCGGAGGAAAGCGCGCTAGCGCTCGAGGAAAATAATGCTGCGGCGGAATATCACCGGATGTTTGCAAAAGCCCAGAAGACGTACGTCGAAAAACTCTGGAACGGGCAATATTTCCGCTACGACATGGACAATCAATCCAATGATGCGATTCAGGCCGACCAGCTAGCCGGCCAGTGGTACGCGAACGTGACTGGCTTGGGCGATCTTGTACCGCACGAAATGCAACTATCAGTTTTGAAAAAGATTTTTGCCAATAACGTCATGAAATTCGGCAACGGACAAATGGGCGCGGCGAACGGGATGACGGCAGATGGTTCAATCTTGAGAGGAAATGAACAAGGAGAAGAAGCGTGGGCGGGAACGACTTTTGGCCTGGCTTCACTTCTTCTGAGCGAAGGCATGAAAGACGAGGCGTACAAAACCGCGTGGGGTGTTTATCACGTTGTATACGAAACAAAAGGCTACTGGTTCCGGACTCCCGAAGCCTGGGACGACACCGGAAATTTTCGAGCCTCCATGTATATGCGTCCGGCCGCGGTCTGGGCCCTGGAAATGACCACTCCTTCGGGCCGAACGATCTCACCGCCATAACCATTTTGCCCGGTACGCCTCCGCATGACTCCAGAGCTTGGAGCACTGAGTTCGGTCCCATGTTTTGTTCAATTCCAGAAGCTGTTAAAGTCCTGTGGATCTCATGAATAGTGAGCGCACGCTCGTTCTAATGGTCTTAACAATCTTGTTTTGCTCTCCATTTATAGCTGGCTTAACCGAGCAATACTCCGGCCCTACGCCCCACTCGGGCAATGCCGCAAAGGGGATCGGCAAAGCGGACGCCACGCCGAATGCCTTCATGTTCTTCCGGGACGTGGCCTCTGAGATTGGCGTCACAACCATACCTAATACCAACACTGACCGGCGCTATGTCCTGGAGACCATGGGGGGCGGCGGAATCGCTCTGTTTGACTGTGACAATGACGGTAAATTAGACATAGCGGTAGTCAATGACTCCGCCATTGAGCAATACCGTAAAGGTGGAGACTTGATGGTCACGCTGTACCACCAGGACGCCGACTCTTCCGCGATTCATTTCACCGATGTAACAAGAGCATCCGGCTTGACAACTCGTGGGTGGGGAATGGGGATCGCTGTCGGAGACTACGATAACGACGGACTTCCGGACTTATACGTGACGGGCTATGGCCATAACGTGCTCTACCACAATCTCGGCAACTGTAAATTCGAGGACGTAACCGCGAAAGCCGGTGTGCAAGGCGGAGGTTTTAGCACTGGCGCCGCCTGGGCTGATTATGATCGCGATGGGAATCTGGACTTATTCGTCGCACGGTACGTAAAGACGGATGTAAATCATCTTCCAGATCCGGCGCGGGGTTTTCGTGGCTATAAGGGAATACCGTTCGAACTGCCTGACACGATGCAAGGAGAAACTGACTTGTTATTTCGGAATCGCGGGGATGGCACGTTCGAAGAAGTATCCGAAAAGGCGGGAGTAAACAATCCCGGCAAACTTCATGGGATGGGTGTGGTGTGGGGCGATTATGACGGGGATGGCTGGCCCGACCTCTATGTGACCAACGATTTTGGGCGGACCTTCTTGTACCACAATCGGCATGACGGCACTTTTGAAGAAGTGGGAACTCCCTCGGGGGTGGCCTTGGGACCAGACGGACAGGCCTACGGAAACATGGCGGGCGATTTTGGTGATTTTGATCGTGATGGCAAATTCGACCTTTTTGTTACCCGCGCTGACAATCAGCCTGCCAGCTTATATTGGAATCAGGGCGACCATTTCGTGGACATCGCCCGCAAAGCGGGTATCGCGGGCCCGACCATGCCGCGCGTGAAATGGGGGACCGGCTTTGGCGATTTCGACAATGACGGCTGGCCGGACATATTCGTCGCCAACGGGAACTTTTCGTCGTTGATGGACACGCTCCCGAAGGAAGAACGGTTTGCCCAGCAAATTCAACTTTTTCGCAACCGGGGCAATCTTACTTTTGAGGAAATAGCCGACCAGGTAGGACTCAATGCCGGACGAATGTATTCCCGAAGAGGAACGGCCTTTGGCGACATAAATAATGATGGACAGCTGGATATTGTGGTATTCAACGCTGCGGCTCCGCCGTCTGTATTTCTGAACGAAACGACGAACTCAAACCACCGCGTTCTTTTTCGGCTGATCGGGACGAGGAGCAACCGCGCCGCCATCGGCGCTCGCGTGAGTGTGACAACTTCCAAAATGACGCAAATCGACGAAGTCCACGCGGGCGGCAGCTACAATTCGACCAACGACACCCGGCTGCACTTCGGGCTAGGGAGCGAAGCGACGATTAATAAAATCGAAGTCCTTTGGCCAAGCGGCTTACAGCAGGAGTTCAGGGAAATTCCAGCCGATGCAATCTACGAGATCAAGGAAGGCCAGGTCATTCGGAAAATCGCACAGGTGCCGGCGTCATGAGAGGCCCGCTAACGGGAAAAATTGGGCGCCAGGCTAGGGCGCAGTACGTGAATCAATTCTGGGAGGCGCAGCTGCACAATCGGAAGGTGGGCAGAGGGCGCGGCTCGAGCAACGTTTTGCTGTCCGTGCGGACTCTCGTTTATGGTTCCGGTCATGCGCCTAATCAGGAGTTGGCCTGATGGTTGCGGAGCTTTGTGAGACTAGTCGACCAGAAGAGCAGGCAGTATATATGCTGGTGGTGCGTCGCTTAGAAGATGGCGTTACCGGGAACCGAGGGCGCGCGACCCAAAAATCCGGCTCTGTGGATGGAGAAAATCGCCCGCTCGACATCATTACGCCTGAGCTTCACCCGGGACGGTAACGCATGAAAAATAGACGATTCGCCCTCGAGGCGCTGTCCATGCGATGTACGCGTCTCTTTGCCTTGCTGGTCTTCTTGCTGACGGCTAAGGTCTTACCGATTCAGGCCCAAGTGCGGGTATGGGAGGGCACCCTAAATCTTCCGGCATATGAAGAGGGAGCGCCGGATCCCAACCCATCTTTCGACCAGCTCGCAATCGAGCGCTTCAGTTACCCTTATACGCTACGGAAAGAAATAACCAACCAGCGCCGGGAGCACCAATGGCGCGCGATCTATCTTGAGAACGAATATCTGAAATGTTCGGTCCTTCCGGATTTGGGCGGGCATGTTTATTCGTGCACGGACAAGATCAGCGGGCAGCCGATGTTTTATGCAAATCCTTCCATCAAGAAAGCCCGGATCGGGTATCGCGGGGCATGGGCAGCGTTCGGGGTGGAATTCAATTTTCCCGTATCTCACAATTGGGTCTCGATGTCGCCGGTGGATTTCGCGTATGAGAGCCACGAAGACGGCAGCGCTACGATCACGGTGGGCAATGTCGACAGGGTGTATGGAATGGAGTGGTCGGTGGAATTACGTTTGCGTCCTGGTTCCACGGTTCTGGAGCAGCGCGTCAGGCTGAGTAATCGCAGCGATGTACGCCATCGTTTCTATTGGTGGAGCAATGGCGCTGTGCAGGCTTGGGACGATTCCCAAATCCAATATCCGATGCGCTTCGCGGCATCTCATGGCTTTACGGAAATACAAAAGTGGCCGATTGATTCTCAAGGAAAGGATCTCAGCACTATTCGTAACCAGACCGACGGGCCAGTTTCCTTGTTTGTGCACGGAAGCCGCGAAAACTTCATGGGCGTTTGGCATCCGCAAACAAAGACAGGCACCGTGCATTTTGCGGACTATGCGGAGTTGCCCGCCAAGAAAATTTGGTCCTGGGGTGTTGATGCGGATGGCCTTGATTGGCGCAAGACACTCTCGGACGACGACAGCGCCTATGTCGAGGTGCAAGCCGGCTTGTTCCGTAATCAGGAGACATATGCATTCCTGGAGCCGCGACAACATATTGTGTTCACGGAATATTGGATGCCCGTGCGGGATACGGATGGGATTTCCCGCGCAAATCTGGCTGGAGTAGTTCACTTGGAAAGAGAAACAGGGGTGTTGAAGGTCTCGTTCAACGTTAACAGAAGGTTTTCGGCAGCTGTAATCCGAATTCTTGATGGTGACATTTCCTTGCTCAACGAAAAAGGAGATTTGGTTCCGGATCGAGTGTGGAAAAAAGAAATTCGCATTCCAAATGCAGATAAGAAATATACCTTCGAACTCAGGAACGACAAGGGTGAGCTACTCCTCAGACAGACAGAAGGCGAATATGACTGGCTGCCGGAATCCGAAATTAACGTCGGGCCACAAGTTTCCTACGCCGTGCCTGATGAAATGCATCGTACCGAGGACGATTGGCTTCAAGATGGCAAAACGCAAGAATTGAACGGCAACCTGCTCGCTGCCTTACACACTTATCAGAAGGCTTTGGCAAGGTTCCCTGCAAATTTTGAATTGTTGAAGGCTGCGGGACGCCTGGACGCGAGCCTGCAGCGTTTTGACGAGGCGGCAACTCGTCTGGCCATCGCTCATGAACGAAACACCACAGATGCGGAGACTTCTTATTATCTTGGAATCGCATACGAAGGACTCGGACGCGAGGACGATGCGATTGAAGCTTACCAGTCCTCCATGCGATTGCCGTCGTATCGCGCCGCTGCTGCGTTGCGTCTTGCGGAAGTGCATGCACGCCGCGGTTCCTTGCAACTGGCTAAGAATACGCTGACAAAAAGTCTGCAATCTTCTCCAGAAGATCTGCGCGCAATTGAAGAACTGGCAGCGGCATCACGCGCGTTCGGAAATACATCAGACCGAGAAATACCAGCGGCGCAACAACTAGAAACATTCCCCTTGAGCGATTTTCTGCGCGAAGAACTTGCAAAGCCCAACCTCGCGCATCTGGCGGCGGATCCGTACCGTGTTCTCAATGTGGCCTCGGAATATGCGCGCTTGGGACTCTATCGCCGGGCCGTGGAAATTCTTTCGCGCGAATATCCAGTCCCTCCGCCGGACCAGAGCGAACCTGGTTCGGTTGTTCCTCAGAGACATCCACTGGTTGCCTACTTCCGCGGATATTGCCGCGAGAAACTCGGAGAGTCAGGTGAAAATGATTATTTGCAAGCCTACCAGCTTTCGACGGCATACATATTTCCGAACACTTTCGAAGACCGGCAAGCGCTTAAAGCGGCAATTCGCGCCAATGATAAAGATGCAACTGCTCACTACCTACTAGGAACCTGGTATTTCGCGCGCGCAAAAACGGACGAGGCCATCAGTGAATGGCAAGAAGCGCGCAAACTCAATTCCAACATACCCGTTTTGGATGCCAGTCTCGGCGCAGCGTTTCTGCATATCAAACGAGACTTCGCGAACGCCTTGGCGGTATTCGAGGAAGGAATAAAAAACGATCCCAAAAACGTGGCGAACTATTCTGGCGCGGTTGCCGCCCTCACGCTTCTGGAAAAACCTGCAGCGGAGCGCGTGAAAATGCTTGAGCTTTATCCCGACCCGGACCACATTCCCACTAATTTAGTATATGAACTGGCTTTGAACCGCGCAGAGCAAGGGAATTACAGCGGAGCCGTTAATTTATTCCGAAACCGTTTCTTCAGCAGCGAAGAAGGCGGCACAAATGTCCGTCAAGTATGGGTGGAAGTGAGGTTGCAGCAGGCTGTTGGGCTTTCGCGTAGCGGCCACTGCGGAGAAGCTCTCGCCGCCGCGAAAACACTCGGTTCTCCCGTTGCGAGCTTCTCCTTTACGGAGGACGGTTTACGAACACTTCTGAATTCGAGCAGAACAAACTACATGCTCGGTGAATCGTTTTCTTCTTGCGGCCAAAAAGAAGAGGCCGAGCGTAAGTATCGGACTTCGGCGGAAGCAAATGACGTATCCGATGCGGTGTGGGCATGGGCCTCAGCAAAGAAACTGAGCGGCTACAATCCTGATCAATGGCAGAAGCGCCTCACTTTAGCTTTGTCCCAGGCCGAATCCCACGCACAATACAACTCCAACCAGAGTTGGTGGTTATATACCGCAGGGGTTTTGCAATTGGCCCTGGGACGCGATCTGGAAGGCAAAACCTCTCTACGCGAATCCTTGCTCTTGCCGGAAAGCCAAATGTCTTATCACTTCAGCCGTTTAGCCCTTGGGGGCCTTACGCCTCGCTAACCTTGGTCATTTTTCATGCGCTGATGCAAATTCCCCTGCATTCGCGGCAATTAAGGCTTTCTTACTTTTCGTTTTATGCCCATTAATTGTCATTCTGTTAGTCGAATCGCAGACTTGCAATCGCGTGATAGCAAAAGATTTTAGCTATGGCGGAGAGGGGGGGATTCGAACCCCCGGTACAAGTTTTAGCTCGTACAACGGTTTAGCAAAACAGATGGCTTTTCTGAGCCGTTCGCAAAATTTCTGATTATATTATATTTATCAAGCATTTACAGAAGAGAGGTCTTAAACCGTTTGCACCCGTTCTGACTCGTTCTGAGCAAAGAACTACTACAGAAATACTACACTGAAGAAATCCCCGCGAATTGATTTGAATGTGGGTAGAGGTAGGAGAAACCATTCTACAGCGTCCCTGGCAGAGCTAGTACCCACTTTTCCGATTACCGCGTTAATCAGGACTTGAGCGATTGGGCTAGAGTGGCTGACTGGAAGTTGGAAAACGAACGCAGTCTGCGGTGCAGTCCAGACTTGTGAGTGTTCAGAACGAGACGCGCGTCGACAACATCCAGCGATGATTGTAGGTATGGAACTGGGTCGCCGCGATTTGCACACCCACCGCGGAAGACAGCCGAAATCGTCCCGCAAGGTGCGCGCGCCCAATTCCAAGTCCAGGTGTCAGGAACAGTTGCGTCCCGCCCGCATTTTTGCCAGTTGTGTAGAACGTGGAGTTCGCTTCCAGTTCGGGCCAGAGTTTCCATGCCGCCCGATATTGGAACGCCGTGTTCCACAGCAGTTGTCTACCCAACTTGGCAGTGTCTCCTGCAGGCAGATTGACGCCCAATGTCGACTGCACGTCAAATCGCCTCCAGCCCTTGCCGAACGCCATCGTTGGCGTCACCACGGCTTCGCCCGCCCCATATCGATGCGACCCCGTCGGCGCAGTTGCGGCCAATAAAAAGGTCACCAAATAATTGCCTTCCGTGCGCTCCGCCGAAGAGATGCGGAATTTCAACATTAGGGGCAAGTCACCGAATCCGCCAGGTGGACCATTCGGTGACACCAGCGTATAAGTCGGCACACCTATCAGGATCTGCGTCCGCGAACTGGTGATGAACTCCAGGCCCTTGTTTCCGGCAAATTGGTAAGCCCTATTCCTGCCACTGCTGGCAGGTTGATCCCAAATATCGTAACGAAACTCCTGTTTCAGGCGTCCAGATGTGGTTGCCAGAGGAGAGAGCCAGTCCGGTTGCGTCGCTTGCACACGGTCCCCCAGGTCGAGCCACGCGCGTACCAAATTGCGTTTCTTTCCTTTCTCTTTCTCAATGGACACCTCGGCTGCTCCATTGTTCTGGCTGTCCTGGCATTCACCGGGACCCTCATGCGTTCCGACTTTCCCATGATCCACGCATGTAGATTCGCCCTTCTTCGGACCATCATCCGGTCTTGCGCTTGGGACAAGCACCAACACGACTAACGTCACGGCGACCAGGCCTCTGGTGGGTCCACATTGGATTCTCCAATGCACTACGCCTCCAAAAATAAAAATGGCCACTGCCAGAACTTACTCTGACGGTGGCCGCTCAAGATCAGCTTAGAAAACTCCCTATGCCATCAGCCTCCACGCGCCGTGTCGCAGACACGGACAACAGCACGAGGCCTTCCGGTCCTGAACACCATTGAGTTGCAGGGTGAAGTTCAACATAAATCCTTTTACGTCCAATCAGCTCCTAATGATGGAGCGGAGTGCCTGCGGCGTCCAATCCATTATTTGCATTCATTGTAATAAGAAAAATGGACCACGCCGCGGTAACTCCATGTGGGTACCGGGACCCACTTGTCCGGGAACCGTTTATCAGGAGTTGGGAAGCAAATCGGGCAGGGAGAGTGCATACTGATTGCAGAGGTCACCGCATGTTAGCAACTTCAGTCGATTGGAAGAGTAAACGCGAAGAATTGAAGGCCAAGAGGAAACCGATATTCACGCGGTACGTGAAGAATCCGAGCGATATTCGTATGGCTCTGGAACTCAAGCACATCGACGATCAGATCGCGGAATGCACCGAGCGCATGGAACTGAAGAAGGGAAAGCAGGGATAGTCAGGCTTCCCAATCCACTTGTCCAGTTACCGCGTTATCAGGCTTTGGAAACTATGATCCGCACCTATGGGGTGTGAGATTTTGAACAGTCAGACGTTCCTTGGTTGCTTAAGCTTGACGATACAAGTTTACCGCCCAGCGGCGGTTTGTCTGGATTCTGCGGCCGCACTTCTTTGCCGCTTCATCGAGTAAAGTGCCGAATCTGCTTGGCACAAGAGGCTCTCGATGGAATCACCATTTATGGGATACACGGCAACTCCGAAGCTCACGGAAAGCCTTGGTCCTTTGCCGTCATTGGCAACGCTCTCGAAGATACGTCGTGCCACTAGGTTGGCCGCCTCTGCATCAGTCTCCGGTAAGACAACAGCAAACTCGTCTCCGCCGAAGCGCGCAGGAGTATCAATATCCCGGCAACACGAGCACAAAGCGTCGGCCAACCGGCAGAGCGCTTGGCTCCCGATCATATGTCCATAGCGGTCGTTGATTCGTTTCAATCCGTCCAGATCAAAGAACAGCATGGCGAACTCTCGGTTCGTGCGCTTGCTGCGCCTGATTTCCGAATCAAGCACATCTACGAGGCGGCGATAGTTGGCCAGACCGGTCAGCGAATCGCTGGCTGCCTGCCGGCGAAGGTGATCCTCCAACTCTCGCTGCCTGGTGACGTCTTCGGCGATGACCTCGTAAGCTTCCAACTCCCCCTGTTCGCTGAGGACTTCTCGCCCGCTCAGCCGGACCTTCACGGTGGCATGGTCCTTCCGCTTCCATTCTATTTCGATGGGATCGACGAGAACATCCGCGCCCGATTGACCCAGCAATTGTGCCCGTCTGCTCGGGTCTTGAATAATGTCGCACGCGAGGTCTATACCCAAGAGTTCCTCTCTTGACTCATAGCCGAGCATCCTCATCATCGCATCGTTCACTTCCAGAAACTTGCCTTCGACATTGCACCGGCAGATTCCGTAGCTTAGATTTCCAGCCAGTGCGCGGTAACGTGCTTGCGAATGCCGCAGTTCCTTTTCGGCGCGATCGCGTTGATCGCGCAACGCTTTCTCAGCGAGAGCCCGATGAA
>DASSXG010000072.1:0-28427 GCA_035704085.1 Candidatus Acidiferrum sp.
CGTGGACGCCGATTCGAGCAGATCATCGGCGACAGCCCAGCTCTGACAACCGTTCTGCAACAAGTGGAACGTGTCGCACCGGCGGATTCCACGGTACTCATCCGGGGAGAAACCGGAACTGGCAAAGAACTCATTGCTCACGCGATCCATAATGCCAGCCCCCGCCGCGGCCGCCCTTTGATCAAGCTGAACTGTGCCGCCATTCCCTTTGACTTGCTCGAAAGTGAGCTCTTTGGCCATGAGCGAGGCGCTTTCACCGGAGCCATCGCGCAAAAAATCGGCCGTTTTGAATTGGCTGACAAAGGGACCCTTTTTCTCGACGAAGTCGGCCACATACCACTCGCGTTGCAGCCCAAGCTGCTACGTGTTCTTCAGGAACAGGAGTTTGAACGTCTCGGGAGTGGCCGCACCCATCGCGTTGACGTGCGGCTAGTCGCAGCGACTCACCGAGACCTAGAACGGATGGTGAAGCGGAATGAATTTCGGAGCGATCTGTACTATCGCCTGAACGTATTTCCAATCATTGTACCGCCCCTGCGCGAGCGCAGCGAAGATATCGTTCCTCTGGTGGAGCATTACGTTGAAATCTTTTCCCGCCGAATAGGTAAGCACATAGACCAAATTCCCGACGAAGTGGCAGACGCTTTCAAGTCCTACTCGTGGCCAGGAAACATTCGTGAGCTTCAGAACGTGACCGAACGCATGGTAATACTATCCGATGATGGCGTGCTTGCGAATCCCTTACGCCCAACTCACAATGCGCAGGTCATTGGGCTTCCCGCAAACACAACGCTTAAGGACTCGGAGCGTGCTTTGATTGAAGCGGCGTTGGAAGCTACGGGATGGGTAATCGGCGGACCGTACGGCGCCGGCGCCAAATTGGGCATTAAGCGTACTACGTTAATGGCTAGGATGAAGAAATTCGGGATCCTCCGTCCGCCAGTCGAAGGCAACATAGATCAAACTATCTAGCTGGGTCGGAGCCCTAGATCGTCAGGGAAATCGATAGACGTCTGCAAGAGAATGACGGCCCCCAAATATCTCGACGGGAAGAGCCTAAGTCGAAACAAGGGCAGACCTTACCATCTGAACCGGCGGCGGTTCGGAGCCATGCTGGGCCGGATCGCGCTGCTATCGATACCGACGGGATAGATGGAAGGTGGTCCAGGCAGTAGCGGAATCCGTTTACAGCGGGTTGGGGCAAGGAAAGGTGTTCCAAAAGTAGGCTACAAATGGGGCAATTTTGGGCTGTGCTGGTGAACGCTATGAGTGTGCTAGTCCCCGTGCTGGAAAGAGTGATGAATTGGAATTCTGCTGAAATTCGGCGCTTCTTTCGCTCCCACGGTCTTACGTTGCTCGAATGGGACAGGATACACACGACATACTCACAATTCAGGACTCCGCAGTGCAAGTTGCAACGTTATCTGATGGCAACGCCGCCGCACCTCAGCTGATCGCCAAATAGGGGTGCATCGCGAGGATTAGAGTCAGCGTCGGCAATGCGATGAATGTATCGGGCGTTGCTCGATTGTCTCAGACTCGACATCAGGTTTTGAGGACCGAAATGGGAATTTCAAATACAACTACAGCTAAGGTGTCAGAGCGCCGGGAAGAACTAGCCGCGCTACCGACCGCTCCGAACAAGCCCATCGAAGCAGGACGTAGAGTGCGCAGGCAGGTTGTAGTGCATTCGGTGCGCACGGCTGCGGCGGCCGTGATTTCACTAGTAGTCGCAAGGTTATTTGGGTTGTCTGAAGACTATTGGGCGCCGATCACAACCTTTGTGATCACACAGTCCTCGCTGCGGGAGACGTTGTCTGTTTCCTGGCATCGGTTCATCGGAACCGCGCTGGGAGCACTGGTTGGCGCAATTGTGGCAATCCAAATCGGCCCGAACCTACTTGCATTCGGTGCGGGTGTGTTGGTCCTCGGGCTACTCTGCGCTTTAGCGGGCTCTGATCGAACTGCGTATCGTTTCGGCGGTGTGACGCTCGCGATCGTGCTGTTGGTGCCGCGAACGAATTCCGCATGGCATATGGCATTTCATCGCTTCGCGGGAGTTTCAATCGGCATCGGAGTTGCTCTCGTTCTGACGTTGTTATGGCCAGAGAGTGAAGACTCCCCTGCGCGCTGAATTGGTTTAGGGGAGAAATCTAACCCGTTCGCTGTGGGAATCGTCCGCCCGGCGTAAAGCTAAGATTCGACTCATCCCACACGAGAAATAACTACCGGATTTCGAAAATAAACGCAGTCTGAAACCTCGATTTCTAAACTAGTCCAAGCCGACAAGGTGTCTCTTTCCATTCCTAGCAGTTTACGCGGTCACTTTCGTACGCCTGTGGTGGCCTGTCTGATCCTCGTTGGACATTCCCGGCTCTGTCCATAATTGGACGCGCAAACATGTTGGCACCAATTCTTAGTACATACGACTAGACCTGCCATGTAAGACACGCCTTTTCAACAAAACAAAGGGCCAGGCGTTTGGCTAACGGAATGCCTTGTCTGTTGTCGCAACAAAAAACACGCTTAGCAATCAATCGAAAGCGTTCTTCGCGCAGTAATTCACAGCACCAATCAAAGGAGAAACTATGGCAACTACGTTTGAAGAGTTAAAAGACACACCGACGGTCGCAGAGAGAAATGGCAAGGGAGGCATTCCACTGCTGAACGATCACTTCCGAAATCACGATACAGCGTTCACCTCCGAGGAGCGCAAGAGGTACGGCCTTGAAGGTCTCCTCCCGCATGCTCACGAGTCTTTGCAGCGGCAGGCTGAACGCGTGTTTCAGAATCTTGATGCGAAGACGAGTGACCTGGAGCAATACGTCTACCTGACAGCACTCGCCGATCGCAACGAGACGCTGTTCTATCACACGGTGATGTCCGATCCGGCTCGGTTCTTACCCATCCTGTATGACCCGACGGTGGCAGATGCTTGCGAGGCATTCGGACACATCTATCGCCGGCCGCGCGGAATGTACATTACGCGCGAAATGAAGGGCCGCATTGCCGACGTACTTCGCAACTGGCCGGAGCCGGATGTACGGTTTATTTGCGTGTCGACGGGCGGTCGCATTCTCGGGCTCGGCGACATTGGGGCGAACGGGATGGGCATTCCCATCGGCAAGCTTCAGCTCTATACCGCCTGCGCCGCAGTCCCGCCCAAGTTCATGCTGCCGGTGCTGTTTGATATCGGAACCTCAAACGCCGTGCTGCGGGCCGATCCGCTTTATCTCGGTATTCGGGAGGTGCCACCGCCGCAGGAAGAACTCGATGAATTGGTCGAGGAGTTTGTGCAAGCTGTGCAGAAGGTTTTCCCGCAATGCTGCATCCACTTCGAGGACTGGAAGGGAACGGACGCCGTCCGGTATCTCGATCGGTATAAAGACAAGGTCCTCTGCTACAACGACGACATTCAGGGCACGGCTTCCATCACGATGGCGGGCTTGATGACGGCGTTGAAGATTACTGGATCGCCGATCACCAGCCAGCGCATTTTGTTCTTCGGAGCCGGATCGGCGGGCACCGGCATCGCCAAGCTCATCGTCGAAGCAATGAAGTTGAAGGGCTATTCGGAGGCCCAGGCCCGCAGCCAGATTGCACTGTTTGATACCAAGGGACTCGTGGTCGAAGGTCGTCCCGGTCTCGCCGCGCACAAGCAGCCGTGGGTACAAAAGCTGCCTGCCAGCAAGCCTTTCGACCCTCGCGATTTGGCGACTGAGCACCCTGAGGTTGTGGCGGCCATCGAGACCTTCAAGCCTACGGCGATCATCGGCGCCAGCACCAAGGGAGGGCTGTTCAGTCCTGAGGTGGTCGAGGCCGTTAGCCGACTCAATGAACGCCCGATCATCATCGCGCTGTCCAATCCAACCCGGAAAGCGGAGTGCACGGCGGAGCAAGCCTATACCTGGTCGAAGGGTAAAGCGCTCTATGCTGCCGGCATTCAGTTCCCGGACGTGCACTTCCAAGGACAGACCTTCCACCCCGGTCAAGCCAACAACTTCTACGTATATCCAGCAATCGGACTTGCCACCTACGTGGCGCGACCGAAACGGTTGACCGACGAGTGCTTCATTGTCGCGGCTCAGGCGATCGCTGATCAGGTTGACCCCGACTCTCGCGCAAAAGGACGGTTGTACCCCGTTCAGTCAAACATCCTTGAGACCGAGGTTACAACCGCTACTCGGATCGCTGAGTACATGTTTGACAAAGGACTCGCTCAAGTGCAGCGACCCAAGGATCTGCGCTCTTGGATCGAGGGGCAGCTCTACGTCCCGAAGTACTAACCCATAACTCCGCAGGTGGGCTGGGAGGATCTGACAGGTTCTCCCAGCACCCGCTGCGGGCTCAGAAACAGAGGCGGGAGGTCTCTATGCATCATCTAATTCAGTATCCAGTCGACACCATTCGGCAGTATCCCGAGATCGCCATATTCCTCACACTGGCACTGGGGTTCTGGTTTGGCGGTCTAAAATTTCGCTCGTTCAGTCTGGGGGCCGTAACGAGCACGCTCATTGCAGGCTTGTTGGTCGGGCAATTACATATCCAGGTCGCGCCGGTCGTGCAATCAACATTCTTTCTGATGTTCCTGTTCGCGGTCGGGTACAGTGTGGGTCCACAATTCTTTCGCGCTTTGAAGAAAGACGGACTGCCGCAAGTTGCGTTCGCGCTTCTCGTCTGCGCAAGTGGTTTACTTTGCGCGTACGTGCTCGGGAAGATACTTGGATACAACCCGGGCCTCACGGCAGGGCTACTCTCCGGGGGGTACACCAACTCCGGAACGCTCGGGGTTGCAACAGGCTATTTCAAGCAACTGGGTCTCGGCGCCGAAAAGACGGCGGAGATGGCCAGCTTTGCCGCAATTGCATACGCAGTTACTTACCCGTTCGGAACCGCGGGCGCCGCCTGGTTCCTTGGCACCCTCGGACCGAAACTCCTGCGGGTGGACCTCGTCGCTTCCTGCAAAGAACTCGAGCGCACGATGGGTGTTCATGCGACTGAACCAGGTGTGGGGTCGGCATATCGGCCCGTCGCGGCACGCGCGTATAGGGTAGAGAACCCTGGCCTGGTGGGACGAAGGGTACATGATCTTGCCGCCGCCCTGGGCACGACCGACGCCTTCGTCATGCGCGTTCGTCAAAATGGCGGGATCGTCGACGCGGATAACGGAACTATCCTTCAAAATGCGGCTACAGTGGTCATCGCCGGGCACCCGCAAGCACTCTTGACTGTGGGAAAGACGATAGGTCCGGAGGTGGACGATGCCGAGCTGTTGGGCTTCCCAACCGAGCAGCTGGACATAGTCATCACCAGGAAAGATGCGGCCAGCCGTACGATCAAAGAGCTTCAGGACGCCGAACTGGCCCGGACCGGTCGCGGGGTCTTCTTGTCAAAGCTCAGGCGCGACGGCCTCGAGGTCAATCCGAATCCCGACCTGCCGCTGCACCGCTATGACGTGTTGACGCTGCTGGGCGCTCGAAAAGATATCGAGGAGGCCGCCAAGTTCCTTGGCTATGCCGATCGTGCCAACGCCACTTCAGACATAGCTTTCATGAGCGTGGCCGTGGTCATCGGTGCCCTTCTCGGTGCAATGACAATCCATATCGCCGGCATCCCTCTGAGCTTCAGCACGAGCGTCGGCGCACTCATCGCCGGCTTGGTCTGTGGCTACCTGCGGTCCGTCTATCGCACCTTCGGGCGGATTCCTGAACCGGCTCTGTGGGTCTTCAACAATGTGGGACTCAACGGCTTCATCGCCGTCGTGGGTCTAAATGCAGCCGCGGGGTTAGTGGCCGGGTTGAAAGCCTATGGGCTCGGGCTGTTCTTGTCGGGCATCGTCGTCTCGATAGTGCCGCTTGCCGTTGGCCTCTACGCCGGAAAATATATCTTCAAGTTCCATCCGGGCATTCTGCTTGGTGCGTGCGCCGGTGCGCGCACGACAACGGCAGCACTGGGCGCAATCCAGGAATCCGCGAAGAGCCCAATACCGGCCATCGGATACACGATTCCATATGCCGTCGGCCGGATTGTCCTCGCGCTCTGCGGGGTAATCATCGTCTTGTTGATGAAGTAAGAGTTCAGAGGACAAGGGAGCTTACGCGTAGCCATGAATCGTGCACCCAGGATCTGCTGGAAGCAAAGCGCAAACGCAAGACCATATAGGAGAAAGTCGTGAATCGAAAGATTGTGTTGATTGGAATCTTAACACTGTTCATTCCGGTGGGAGCCCTGGCCCAAACAGCTACGCAGGAGCCCCCCGCCACCGACTTGCAAAAGCAGCTGCAAGAAATGCGCTTGGAGGTGATCAAGCTGCAGACCCGCCTCGCTGACCTGGAAGCGAGTAAACCGGTCGATGGTACGAAGGCAGCTGTCGCCCCTGCCCCGACACCAGACGCGGCCACAATACCGCAGGGTCCAACCTCTCGACACGTTGGCGATGCGACCGCCAATTATGAGACTTTCTCGGAGGATTCCGTTGCGGCTGCGCGGTTCAACAACGTCCCACTCGATCCGAAATACCATGGCTATTTCCGACTGCCAGGCACGCAGACATTTCTGAAAATCGGCGGGTTTTTCAAAACCGATTTCATGTATGACGTCAAACGGGCCGGAAACCCAGATGAATTCATCCCTTCCTCGATCCCAATCCCGCAGATCCAGGGAGTGCGGAACTCAAACTTATCTATCCGTGCGACGCGGCTCAGTCTTGATTTCCGTATCCCTTCCACACAACTTGGAGACGTTCGGTTCTATGTCGAAAGTGACCTCTTCGGTGACAATTCGACAACCCCTCGGCTTCGCCACGCTTACGCTCAGGTGCGAAACGTGCTCCTTGGTCAGACCTGGACGAATTTCATGGATCCCGACGCTGCTCCCGACACGCTGGATTTTCAGGGGCCTACCGGGTACACCAAAGTGCGCAGTCCACAATTCCGCTACACGTTCGCGGTCGCCAAGAGGACGACCATGGCGGTGTCCGTCGAAAAGCCTTCGTCGGATATTGAATTCAAGACACCTCAATTCTCCTCACAGCCAAACTCCCCGAGTCCCGACGGTACAGTTCGCGTGCGCCAGGAGTTTCAGCGTGGCCACTGGCAGGTTGCATCACTCTTTCGCTCCATAGCAGCGTTTCTGCCGGACGGGCGGACCGGCTCCGTTTTTGGCTGGGGCGTTAATGCCTCTGGCGCTGTTCGCGTCTTCGGCAAGGACAACGTGGTTGTGGAGGGAACCTATGGGCACGGCGTCTCTCGCTATATACAAGACGCAGCTGGGTTGGGAATTGACGCTGCGGTAATCTCCACAGCGAACCCACATTTGAAGGCAACGCCGGCGCTCGGAGCTGAAGCGGGCTACCAGCACTACTGGAACAAGAGTCTGCGCTCCAACCTGGTTTACGGGCATGCCCAAGTGCAAAACACCGGATTTCAACCCAAATCCACCTATCACAAAAGCGAGTACACTGCGGCGAACTTGATCTGGAACCCTTTCGGGTCTCTCAATGTTGGAGCTGAGTTTCTTTACGGTCGGCAAGTCCTGAAAAGTGGACAAACAGGCAACGCACCTCGCATCCAGTTCAGCGCGAAGTATACCTTTGTCAAAATAGACCGCGACAAAAAGTAGCGCGCCCCGGGGAGAGATTTGGACTACGGGATGGCTTCTGCGGAGCAAATAAAAACGCCAACCAGCAATTCGGCCGCCGGGCATTGGCTGATCTTGGCAACTGTAACAGTAGCGACCGGCCTTGCTGCGGGGCTGGGTGGGATGGTGCTCGGTTTATTGCTGCATTTCATCCAGCACGTTGCCTACGGCTACGGCCTTCAGGCGATCGTCGGCCACGAAAGTTTCCTGCAGGGTGTCAGCGCGTCTTCACCGATGCGCCGCGTCGTTGTCCTCTGTGTTTGCGGGGCAGTAGCGGGAACCGGCTGGTGGGCACTATATCGATTCGGCAGCCCTTTGGTTTCCATCCGCAAGGCGGTCGACGACAGAAATTCCCGTATGCCGTTTTTCACTACGATTGGGCACGACCTTCTGCAGATCGTCACAGTGGGCCTGGGTTCGCCTCTCGGTCGGGAGGTTGCACCTCGTGAGGTCGGCGCCCTCCTTGCCACACGGTTGTCTGACCGGGCGGGTTTGACGCCGGAGTCTCATCGAATCATGGTCGCCTGCGGTGCAGGAGCTGGGCTGGCAGCGGTCTATAACGTTCCGCTAGGGGGAACGCTCTTTATTCTTGAGGTCTTGCTTGGAACATTGAGTTTGCCGGCGCTGATACCGGCCTTTGTAACCTGCGTTATTGCGACATTGGTGGCATGGATCGGCCTGGGAGACAAATCACCGTATTCTTTGCCAGCCTTGGCCATTTCTTCTCCTCTCGTCATCTGGTCGATCGTGATGGGACCTGTGTTTGGATTTGCGGCATACTGGTTTGTTCGCGCGGCTGGAGCAGTCCGTGCGCACGCCCCCCGAGACTGGCGGCTACCCATATGGTGCGCCGTGGTGTTTCCGGTCATCGGTCTGCTGGCGATCTCATTTCCGCAACTGCTGGGTAACGGCAGGGGAGTGGCACAGGAAGGCTTTGATAGCGACATCGGTCTCGCACTCGCAGTGGTGCTGTTGGTGCTGAGGGTATTAGTCACGTTAGGCGCTCTGCGCGCGGGTGCAGAGGGGGGTCTACTAACCCCAGGGCTGTCGATCGGCGCCTTGCTGGGGATTGTTCTCGGCGGATTCTGGAATTATGCCTGGCCCGGTGTACCTTTGGGAGCGTTCGCGATCGTTGGAGGTGCCGCTTTCCTGGCATCCTCCATGAAGATGCCACTTACAGCCGTTGTGTTGATCATGGAGTTCACTCGAGTCGGTCACGATTTCGTAATTCCAATGCTTTTCGGTGTTATTGGCTCTGCCTCTGTCTTCTATCTTTGCACCGAGCACATCCTTCAACCCGCATGGAGAGCGCACCATGACGATATCCCCCGCTCAGTATCAAGAGAACTCACAGCTGCTCCACAAAATGGGTCCTTAGTCTCGCAGCTTCTTCTGCGACAAAAAACCATGGCCAGTGGGCGGAGACATTCATCCAAGTCGTAGTTAAGTAGTAGCCGATAGAACTTTGACCGAGAGTTTTCGAGCGTTGGGAGGAGGCGAGCACGTAATGGCGGAACGCGGAACGATGGTGCCCCGATGCACGATTTCATAAAACAAATTGCTTCACTTTCGCTCTTCGGAAAATGCGTTGCCGCAGTCGTTGGAATTCTCCTCATTCACGCGGTGTTTCACGTGCTTCAGCGAGCGCTTCCACGGCGCTTTGGCCGCGGTGGTTCGCGCTATAAGGCCCGCAAGTTCGTCGTCTTTTCCGGATACGTCGCAATCCTCCTCTTCCTCACGATTCTCTTTGAAGACCGCTTGGGCCGCCTCAGCGTCACACTCGGCGTCGTCGGCGCGGGCGTTGCAGTCGCCCTGCAGGACGTGATAGCCAGCATAGCCGGCGCATTTTCGATCGGTTTTGCCCGGCTGTACGCCGTGGGAGACAGAGTTCAGCTGGGCAATTCCCGGGGCGACGTGATCGATATCGGGCTGCTGCGAACGACCCTAATGGAGACCGGGAACTGGGTGAATAGGGATTCGTACAACGGCCGGATCGTTCGCATACCCAACAGCGCCGTTCTGAAAGAATCCGTATTCAACTACTCGCAAGGGTTCCAGTTTATCTGGGACGAGATTCGAGTGGTATTTACAATTCGGAGCGATTGCCAGCTTGCCAGAGAGGTGCTCTTGCGGGCGGCGAAAGAAACGATTGGCGGCTACCTGCTTGAAGCCCAGAAATCCTGGAAAGAGATCATCGAAAATTATCGAAGCGCAAACCCTCCACTCGAACCCAACGTGACAGTCGTCGTAAACGCTGGATCTCTGGAATTCAGCGTCAGCTACGTGGTTGACTATATGAAACGGACGTCCGTGAAAGATCAGTTGTTCACGAAAATCGTCGAAGAAGTCGTGAAAAGCGACGGGAGGCTCGAATGGGCATCGACGGCGGTTGGTGCCGTGCCTTAGCCGGCCACGCTGGCCCCGAGTCGCTCAAGAGAAACGATCAGACCTTGGGCTGTTGAACGAGTTCTCTTGATCGGCGTTCCTTTCCCCGCCAAGATGCGTGCGGTCATCGAAATACCTCGCGGAGTTGCTGGACTACCCAAAGGCTCTCCATCTGGGTGAAAAACGCGCTATTCGTACAAGTGCTGGTTTTCCAAGATTAATGGTTGGAGCAGATCACTCTAACCATGGCAGAGCATTCACTTGTCCCGCCTTCCGTGTATCGAGGTAACTGACTCCGAAGTTGCACCGCTGAGCCGAGCGAAGAGAAGTGACTGCCTCGGTCAATTTGCAGATGCGGGCTTAACGTATCCGCATGCGCACCGTCCGGTCGTAGGCGAAAATCGATGGCTACGGTTTTTGTATCGCGGGCATCGGGAATATTTGCGCCGAGCTGCCTGAGCCTTTTTAAGATTCGCACGGATAGCAGCTAGCTTCGCGGCGGACTTCGAGCGCCCACCGCGGCGACCGATCCGCGATAGGTATTTGGTCACTTCAGAAGGCACGGGCTCAACCTACACAAAGCGGCTTTCAACGTCAACTCACGCCGTTGCGCCAGATACCTTCTCTTTGTATTCGCCACCTATTCGCTGCCCCTGGATCGAAAGCGAACGTCGCCTTACGCAACGTGCATTGATTCCAAGCGGCTTAGCCAATTTAGTCTTAGGAACAAAAGACTTACATCATCCAAAGTAGGCTGAAATGTCGCTTTCTAGGGGATACTGCGACTTGTCCCTGACATACAAAGCAGCTTTGTACAACTTGACATGCAAAGCGGCTTTGTTGTATACTGCACCCAATGAAAAGAGTTGCTCGACATTCTCAGGCGGAGCGATCAAACTCGCTCAAGCATTTGAGCGAAGATGAATTGCTCGATGTTTTCGAAACTGCTCGACGACGGAGCACTCGAGATCACGCACTGTTGATTGTTTGTTTCCAGCACGCTCTTCGGGCAAGCGAATTGATTTCTCTCCGGCTCGGCGACATTGATTGGCGCAACAAGGAAATCACCATTCAGCGTCTCAAGGGGTCGTTGAAAACTACGCAGCCCTTTTTTCGGATGCGAGGACGACCGTGCATGGACGAAGTTTCTGCCTTACGGACATGGCTGAAGGAGCGCCCAAAAGACTCGGGTTCTGATTTTCTTTTCGTTTCGCAAAAAGGTCGGTTCAACCGCAACACGGTAAACCGCATTTTTGCGAAGTACTGTCGGCTGGCGTCCGCAGCTCGCGTGGCCAGAAACGACAGACCAATCGCCGAGTCGTGTTGGCACATTCACGCTTTGAAACACAGCCGTGTCACTTCGGTTGTCGGAAAGATGGATTTATATCTTGTCAAATTGCTCGCTGGGCATGCCGCCCTGTCGAGCACGCTTCGGTACGCTCATGGTTCGCAAAAGCTTGCCTGCGACGAAGCTCAGAGAGTTTCAGTGGAGACGTTTTCGTAGCCGACACCACGCAAATTTTCGAAGCGCCAACAAGAAGGCTGGAGGCCAGCGATCACTGGCTGGTGACGAAGGCTCCATGCTGCCGCCACCTCAAGTTGTTGAAATTGCTCGGCACGGTGCAGCAGGGGCACGCTAGTGAGGAATCTATACCTTCGTGACGCGAGACAGACACGCACGTGAGGAACGACATCAAGACCAAGCCGGAGTCAGCCAGCGAGGAACACGATGCCAAACGGACGATCCGGTAGTTTCAATGTCAGCCGACATGACTTCGAGCAACTTCTGAATGCGATCCCGACTGGCACAGTCGTCGGAAAGCTGCTCTTGGGTCCCCACAGAGATCGCCCATTTCGCGCACTGAACGCCTCGGAAGCACGGCAACTCTTCGTGGAGCACCTGCGAGACCGCGTCTTCGTTGAAGAACAGTACCAGAATTACTACATCATTCACCTTACGAAGGGCGATGAGCCTGCGACGTGGATCGTTGTCCGCGAGGATTCGCCTCTCTTCGCCGAGTTACGTCGGCATCACGCCTTGGCAGTTGCACGCCATCAAGAACAGGAGGAATCGACAGACGATAACCAATGACGACCAAGGCAGCCATTGCGCAGCGATAACCAGACGCGACCAAATCGGCAAAATGTTTGTGTGGTGCGTCGCCACGGCTTGTCGAACGTCTGGTCTGCGGAGAGGTTTTCACCCGAATAACCGCCCCTGAACATGCCGAGGGGGAGTGCTATCCATGTCTGGAGCTATTTCTGCATGAGCCATCACAAGTAGGTAGCAATGTCACTTAGAAGGCAGTTGGATGGAATCGTCACCTCGGCTACCGCGCCGGACGGAGGAGCGTGCTGCGATGATTCGGTGGATCAAGGAAATGCTGCTGCTCAATATCCTGCTGGTGCCGCCGATGGTCTTCTTCCCGGCGATCTGCCTGACGCTCGCCCTGCGCCCCCACGCGGACGCCGCCCTTGCGTGCGTCTTCTTCGGGCCACTGAGCGCGGGATTTTGGGTCTTGGTTTATTCGCAGCTTAGCAGCGCCCCGTGGCGGCGAGGGGCGCAGGCTGTGCGCCAGTGGAGGTGGAGGCAAGACCACGGCGGGCTGCTGCTCACAGCGGCGAAGGCGACGTGCTGGATGTTCTTCGGCATCGTCGCCTCGTTCTTCGCCGAGGTCGCGTTTATGGTCGCGTTCAAGTATGTGCCCTACCAGGCGTTCGACGGCACGGCGCGGCTCCGGCTGTGGCTCTGCCTGTTCCCCTTCGCGTGCTACTTCCCGCTGGTCCCAGCGTGGCTCTGGAGGCGGCGGCATGCGTAGGATGATCCCGATAGACGTCCGCAGGGAAGCTCACAGGCGCGTGTGCGCTGTGCTGCGGTGTCTCGACGTGCTGCTGCCGGACGCTACGCCCGCGAGGAGGAAGCACATCGCGAATCGCATCCTCACGATGTGCGACGGCAAGGATAGGCGCGTGCGGATCACGCAGGAGCAGGCACGCGAACTGATCATGCCGCACATGCAGTGCATCGCCAAGAACTGTCCCGAGCTTGTTTTCTGGGAGCCGATCAGCCGCGGCCTGAACATGTTTTTCGGCGAGGAGGACGAGAGATGATGTTCGATGAGGTAGTCGAGACGACGATCAAGTCTGACGGCCCCGCCGAGGTCAAGCCGCTGGAAGCCGGGGAGACCCTTACGGAGGCGGAGTTCGCCGAGGCTTGCGACGCGTACGTCCGGGCAGCGAGAAAGTTCGAGAAGCTCGACAGGATCGCCAAGGCGCAGAAGGGAGTCCCCGACAACCTTTGCGCGTGGTTCGACGCCTTGGAGGAGCAGTACCAAGCCGACAAAAGATTGTGGCTGCTGTTTGTCGGCGCAGACCGCTCCCGGCGCAGCAACCTGATGTACTGCGAGTACCGGAAGATGCTGCTGTCCGGGGAAAAGCTTCGCGCCGACGCCTGATCGGAATTCCGAGGGCATTGTGAAGGTGATCGATGTGACGTCTGCCCGTGACCACCTGGTGCCGCACTAGGCAGTCGTGCCTTGGCTCCAAATATCGAGTTGGTGGAATAGCAGCAAACTGATGCGGGACACCCTTGGTGGCAGGGCGGCGTTCTAACCAACTGAACTACGTCCGCAACCGTGGAAACAAAAGGTCTTGACGACGATAAGCTAGCCAGTAGCGCTGGGCTTCGGAGACTCCTCAGTTGCTTCCTCTGGGCTCGCGTCTTCGGGCGGCAAAACGGTGAAGTAAAGCGTCCATGTGCCCCAGATCTCGACCTGATACATGGCCGAGAGCGGATCTTCCTTCACTGCTGCTCGGCGAACCTTAAAGCCAGGGCCAAGAGTAACTGCGTTAATGGAATCGAACATACGGACGATACCGGGAATCTCCTCCGGGTGCACCATATAGACATCGAGTTTGTACGGAGGATCAATAATGCGGCCGTCTAAGAGCCAAAACTCACAACCGCGCACGATTTTCTTCGCAACATCGTAGACAAGCTGAGCAGGAATCCCGATTTCACGCTGCGACTCGATCGGAAAGCCGGGATGAGGTCCTAGCCCAGGAATAATGTGGGCCTGATTTTCTTCAGAGACCGGCTTCGTTTCAGAAAGAATTCTGCCCCTGAAGGCAGTACGTTTTTGCTTGTCTGCGGGAGATATTCCCTCGCCAATGCCGAAAGTTCTGGCAAGCTTGGCGGAGATTCCAAGCGCTTCAATTTTTCGTGGATCCACACAAAGAGCGAGTCGGATGAACAGCTCTTGCTCCTTTTTTCCCGACGTGCCATTGCAAACTCGGCAACTCGGAGCTTTCCACCGCTGCACCGATTGAGGCGTCGAGTCTGGATACCAAGACGCGGGGAAAACGTGATCGTCAGTCTCCTCGACGAGCCGCTGCCCGCAATGTATACACCGGTCTTCTCCTTTTGGTTTTTGCATGTGACCTCTATTCGATCCAACGGACTGACCGAGTTGAGATTATACTTCGGCGTGTCGTGTTCTAGCCGGCGCAACGGCTGCGACCGGGTTTTTGGCGAATGCCTGAGCGAGTCGGTAGGCGGTCCCTTCACCGATGCGGGGCGTGTGATACCCTAGCGCAATCATGGCCCACCTTTCGATCCTGTACGAAGACGGAATTATGGTCACCTGCGCCAATCCGATCTATCTGACTGGGCCAACCGACTTTCGACCCGGTGGAAGAGTCACGTTCGAGGTGCTTGAAGCAGATGCCGCACATCTCAAGAGGCTAATCGGAAAGACGGAAACCTTTGGTTTGGATCCGCAGCAACTTCCATTCTCGGCGCAGCTCACTGCTCTTGAGCCTTGCGAGAGCACCGTGGATGCGCTTTCTCTCTTGCGCTACAAGCCTGCCATGCGTGCCGTGTTGAGCATTCATCGCATGGTCGATTTCACGGCGGAACAAAAGAACGCCAACTAGCACGACACAGGTGGTGCCGGCGTGGGCTTCCCCTGCTCAGCCGGGAAACCACCGGTCCGGTAGACCGGCCGCTCGGCGCTGTCACCGCATTCGCATTCAAGCTGAAATGTGGGCACGTTCCTCGTCTTGAGGCGCAACCATTTCGTTTACCCAAAACAATCCGCGGAGTGGAACCATTCCTGGCTATGCACGCGTTGCGGTGGAGTCAGTTCGCAAGGGCTGGGTTGATTCCTCAGGTCGTACTATAGGATCCACACGATGCAACCGCGCGTTGCCCTCAGAGTCGTGGGCAAGCAAGTCGTGGGCAAGCACCCCACGACCCGTAACAACTGCCATTTTGGTCAGTGGGGCTCCGACCTGTCTCAATTGTGGAATTGTGAATGTCCGTCCGGTCTGCGCATCCTCCCCGCGTGCCGCTGCAGGCAGTCGTCTCATCTCTCACCGAACATGCTTGGTTCTGTTTTATAGGGTGCGGGGTTTGAGGAAGGACTAAATTTCTGGCCTGACTTCAGACATCTACAATAGGGCCGTGCGTTCTGGTAGCGTTTGTACAGGGCAGCAGCAATGGTCATGAACTTCACGATGCCGTCACAGTTTCCAGATTCGGACTTCCGGTCGTTCGGAATCGCCGCAACAAAGTTCTTTCCCGGTCTCCTAAGCGATGAGGTGTTATACGACCCGTTAGAAAAACGGCGACATTTCGATTGGTCCTGGCAAGCCGTACGGTACCGCTATCGAAGCTGCGTTGAATGCAGCGCAGAGTTCAAGGCCTTGCTCGATAACCCGAGCCAGGCTTGGCTGTCGGGCTGGGGCGACGAAGAGCTGACCTACAAACTGGAGCGTTGCGTCTATGTGTTCTTCGTCAGTGCTCTGTCGGTCTTCGATAGTTTTGCGCTGTGCTTGTATTTCTTAGGCAATGCGATACAGGCGTCTGCATTTTCGGACGTTGCGAATCCACGCAAGATCACGCGCTTTTCGACGCAAAAGGCAATGAGCACCGCTTTTCCGAATGAAGCCATAACAGGGCTCTTGAGCGGTCTACCTCAGGACGCGAGATTTACAACTCTGGAGGCAATCCGAAATCTCCTGGCCCATCGCTTGAGCGGTCGGAGAAGCGTTCGCTCATCGGGCACACTCCAGGAAGACGGAAGCTACACCACGGATTTCCACGAGGAGACCTGGCATATTCCCGGTGTACCCGGAAGGCTCAACTTCGACAGAGAACTGCTGGAACGCCATCTCGCGGACATCACCAGCCTGGTGACTTCCCTCGTCGCCACAGCGCGGGCGTTCGCGGAAGCGCACCAACCAGTGAAGGCCCAGCCATGAGTCCACCGGCCATCGAACTGACGGCGGACGATGTCGCTTGGGTCAGAGCGTATGCGGCTGAGGTGGTGAAGACATTCGAGAAGGAATTCGAAGCGGCGGTCGATCGGTTCCAAGATGGTCAGGTACTGCTGGATCGGTTCCACGAGGCAATCGAGTGTGTCCTGACAAAAGGTCGTGGACACTTTAGAGCTGCGGATGAAGCGCACAATGAGCTGTGTGTTGCGAGCGCGATTCTCGGAAATTCGAAGTTGAAGTTCGTACGGCTTGAATATGAGCCGGCACTGGCAGACTGCGGCAAGACGATTGATTTCCGGGCCACGGCTGAGAATGGTGAAATCGTCTACATGGATGTGAAAACGATCAAGCCAGAAGATACGGACCGTTGGGAGCAATTCGAAAGAGCTAGGGCGGAGGGATGGTTTCCCGAGAACGTCATTGTTGCCATTTCTGAAGAGTGGGGCGGCGGTGAAATTTGGCATGCCTGGTTTGCAGTGCGCGGCAGGATGCTGGAGTACTCGCTGGAGCTGGAGCAGAAAATCAGAGAGGCAAGACTGGCAGAAAAGAATGTGGGTACGGTCCTGGCGTTATGTAGCGACGGCTTTCGCTGGCGCCAGGATCAGCTTGAAGACTTCGTCGCATTTTATTCGACAGGTGCGTATCGGGCGGACGATCCGTTCTCCGAGATGGAACGCAAACATATGGCCAACAATAATATTTCCATTGTGCGAACGATTTCGCGATTCGCATATTTCGAGCGAAAACAGGGCGAGGTCCGCCCACGCCGTGTCAACTGGTATGTTCGGCCGCCGCGTGATCCGTTCGCCTAAACGCAGGCCGAAGACGTTTCGCTCCCCTCAGCCTGTTGCAGGTGAAGATTCCATTTTCAGAGTATGCGGGTACTTCTTGCGCAGGGCGTCGTTCTCCCCTAGTCGTTTCAGCATCGATTGAAGACAGGCGTGAAGGAGGTCGCGCTGCGGTGGAGATAACTTGGCCAGCGGTTCGGAAGCGTTGCTGACAAATTTCGCCCCGGGGGAATACGCTCCGCTGAATGCGCCTGCGGGCAAGGACTGAAGCGCGAGTATATCAGCGACAGGAATGCGGGCAGTCTCCAGGGCGGACAAATACTGATCGACATACGGTGCACCTTTTGAATGATTGGTGCTGTCGTCGATGGCTGCGGCGATGGCGAAGAACTCGGGCGGCGGGAGGATTTGCGCAACGATGCGCTGCGCGAGCTCGGTTTCAGTGCGTACGATAGTGGGGGCATCGCGTTCTTCCGGAAGATTGGCAGCGACGTGCTCGGAATAAACGAGCAAGCCGGGAGATGTAGTATTCAGAAAGAACTCCAGAAGAATCCAAAGGACATGCAGGCCAAGGGCCGGGTAGGCGTGGAATTGACCGATGAACTCAGCATTGAATTTAGGCATGTCAGGGACAGCCCTTAGGATGGCGACAATATCCGAGGCGTGGGTCTGTGCCTCCTCGCGGTCGTGGCGCGTTTCCTTGGCCCCTCGAAGGTTGTTGTAACGGTCCCGTAGTGCCAAAAGCTTGAGCATCACGAGGGCATGCGGGCGCGTAACTCGAATTTGTCCGCTAAAAGGCGTGCCGTTCGGCAGCTTGCCAGAGATAGTGTGTGGGTCGGATTGCTCGAGCGCGATCGAGCCGCCTGTGCAGGCGCGCGCGTGGACGCCTTCTTGAATGTCGACTCGAAAATCATGGCGGCGTTTGAATTCGTCAGGAGCCATGAATTCGATGCGCATGGTTTCGGTGCTGTCAGGTATGGGTTTCTCAAACTGGAAATTGCGTGATTCCGGAACAGGTTTGTAGCCGAGATTCTCCAGCACTTTAGCCAGGTCGAGAGGGTCTTTTCGGAGCGCGATCACATTGAGGATAAAATCGACGTCCTTAGTGCCGCGAGCCTTTTCCACGCTGAATTTCATGGCTTGCGCACCTGCAACCACGAAGTCGTCCGCGGCGCTGCCAAGCGCAGCCAAGAGCTCCAACACATAGGTCTTTTGTGGTTCGGGGATCATGCGGATTTCCAGCGAGGCGCGATAGCGGCGTCGAGCAGAACATCCGCCTGCTTCAGATCGCGCCCGCCCCGCGCATATAAGTCGAGATAGGCTTGAATATTGGAGACTCTGGGAAAATTAGAGTCACGTGCGGAATATAAGAACACGCCTTCATCGTAGGCGTAGATGAAACGAAGTTTCGGGGTGTCTTGCGATATTGGAGGCTGGCGGAGTTGGCGAAGCTTGGCGTCCTCCTGATTGGGAAGAAGAAAGATGTCGATGCGGTCGAGGTCAATGAAGGGGGCATCAACGGCGGCGGCGGCGGCTGTAAAGACATAAGGAGTGGCAAGCAACGATTGCAGTCCCCGGTTGATTTCGGCGGGTGCTTTCCCAAAGGGGTTCGAAGCCTGGAATGAACTGCGGAGTCGCCAGCGAAAGCGTTCTTTGTATTTTTCTGCCCATTCGAGCAAAAGGCGTCGAGGTTCTGGAACGACGACGGAGGAGTTTTGCCTGCGAATCCAGAGCTGTTCCTCGAGACTTGAAAGAGCTTTGGAAATCGCTCCTAGGCTGACAGCGAAGTTGAGTTTCTGAGTCAGAAATGCGCGGCTAATTCGGTTGGTCTCTGCATCCAGTTCGTTAGCAATTTCGGTAAGAGTTCTCGGTTTGATCCGTTCGAGCAAAACGCGGAGGATCCGCGAGGAGCGGCCTGAGAAAACATTGGTGGTGGGAGGCTGTTCGGTGCTGGTCTCGTCGTTTGGTTCGGGCCGCATGCCGAGGCGTTGGAGCGTAAAGGCACCAGGAACGTTGATGGAAATGTTCCCAGCCAAGTCAAGGAAGTCGATCCCATTTTCAATGCAGTAGGCTTGCGACCGAGGGGCCAAGAAAGGGCAGATGAGGGCGAAGGCGACGTCTTTGCGCAAGGACTGCATGCGCCGAATCCACGGGGCGAGTTGTTCGAGGAGTTTCGGGGACGCGGCCGGTTTAACTTCGCCATATACAAGGATACGGCGCTGGCCGGATTGCAGTTGAAATTCGACGTCGAAGCCGTCTTTGGGCTGGGTTTTGACGTCGCTGATGCGCACACCGGGAAGGTCTCGCACAGGGGTCTGGTTGGTCAAAGCCTGCACGACGTTTCGCTCTAGTTGTGGCCCTTGGGCTTGCATGAGCTTGATTTTCTCAGATTGGAAAACGGGTTGTAAAGGAAAACTTTCTTTTATAATGTACTTTCCCATTCTAGAAAATGTGCCCACGGCACCCTACCGCAATTCATAGTGATATATAATCGATAGTGAAACATTGACATCAGCTAAATTCTATGACACTATATTACATCATGGAAAACGAATCAGTACCGATATCACCGGCACAGCTGAAGGCAGCACGGGCCCTGCTTGGTTGGTCGCAGGCCGATTTGGCCAGGGCATCCCAGTTGGCGCCCTCGACAGTAGCCGATTTTGAGCGCGGGCAGCGTACACCGGTAGCCAACAATTTGTCCGCAATGCGTGCAGCACTTGAGGGTGGGGGAGTGCAGTTCCGCGCCGGTGGGGCCGTTGTAGGGCCGACAAGAACGGCAACGACGGTGCCTACGCCTGGGTTGGTCCCGATCCGCTGGATTGATGCGACGGACCTTGGGCATTGGGCGGACCGCCGGGATGGACAAGATACGCTCCCCGAAATGCTGAGTCGGCTTATCCTCGCTGGACTTGGATCCAGCGTGCGTCTCCGTTTCCCGTCGAGCGACAGCGTGCAGGTTGCTGGATGGGATGGCGTGTGTGAGGCGAAAGAAGGAAATCAGTTTGTTCCGGAGGGTTGGTCCGGATGGGAAATAGGTGCGCAGCGCGCGAAAATTAAAGCGAAGGCAGATTCCGACTACGAGACGCGCACAAGCGATCCGCGCGAACTTGAGTTGTCGCAGACAACATTCTTCTTTGTCACGCCGCGGCGGTGGAAAACAAAAGCCGCGTGGGCAAGGAAACGCGCCGCCGAGAAAAAGTGGAGAGATGTAAAAGCCTACGATGCGGACGATCTCGTGCACTGGATCGAACTTTTCCCGCAGGTTGGGCAGTGGCTGGGCGTGCGGATTGGAAAGCGCCCGTCGGGTCTACGGCAATTGGAGGAGGTTTGGCGAGAGTGGTCGCTCTCAACACAATGGCCGATGACGACGGAATTGGTACTTGCTGACCGGGATGAAGAAGCAGCACGCGTTTTACGTTGGCTTCATGGCGAACCTTCTGTGCTGGCCGTGGAGGGTCACTCGACGCAAGAGGCGATGGCGTTTCTGTTTGCCGCATGCGCGCAATTGCCAGGCGACTACCGCACAGCCTACCAACAGCGGTGTTTGGTGGCTTCGACTGCGGAAGCTGCTCGCATGGTCGGCGCGTCCCGTGCACCGCTCATCCTTGTTCTCGAAGGAGGCGAGGCTGGACTGGCAGCGGAGTTGGTGCGCCAGGGCCATCATGTGTATCTACCCCACGGCTCCACGATCGGTTCACCGGACGATGTGATTCGACTGTCGCGGCCCGCGAGCGAGGTGTTTTGCCAAGCGCTTCTGGGAATGGGTATCGAAAAGGATGATGCGGAGCGGCTTACGCGCGACACAACAAGAAGCCTATCGGTACTGCGGCGGCTGATTCCATCGGCACCGCAGAATAGCGTGCCGGAATGGGCCGAGAAAGAGAGCGGGAGAGGTTTAGTTCCGATGCTGCTTGCCGGAGCGTGGAACGAATTGCAGGAGGGCGATAAGACGATCGTCGAGGAACTCTCCGGCGAAAGTTACGACGACCTTTCTGCGCGCTTGGCACGGTGGGCCGAGATTCCAGACAGTCCGTTTCGTCGTGCTGGCAGCACTTGGAAGGTGGCGTCGCCGCGCGATGTATGGTTTCAGCTCGCCCCGCAGATCAGTTCTGCGGACCTGGATCGTTTCGCGCAGGCAACGGTGAAGGTGCTTGGAGCACCTGATCCCCGTTTTGAAATGAAATCCGAGGAGCGGTGGATGTCCCCCGTTCACGGGAAAAGGCCTCCGTATTCCTCTCTGCTGCGTACAGGCTTAGCGGAGTCACTGGTTCTTCTGTCGGTTTTTGGCGATCAGGTCAGGAGCGTAAGCAATGCAGCCGCAAGGGCGGAAAGCGTAGTGCGGCAGCTCTTGGATGGCGCCGATGCAAAGCGGTGGTGGTCCGTGTCGCACGAGCTCCGCATTCTTGCAGAAGCCTCTCCAGAGGCATTCCTGGACGCCTTGGATACGAGTCTGGGTCTTTCAGATACTCCGGTTGTTGCGATCTTTCACGAGGATGCGGGTCCGGTGGGCCACGCGCACCATTCGGAACTTCTGTGGGGGCTAGAGGAACTGGCTTGGTCCCCGCGCTATTTGGCGAGGGTGGCTGGACTTCTCGCTACGCTTGCGCGGCTCGATCCGGGCGGCAAATATACGAACAGGCCCAAGAACAGCTTGCTTAACATTTTCCGTCTTTGGATGCCCCAGACCAGCGTAGGCTTGAACGAACGCCTCAAGGTGCTGGACCGGCTGAGAAAGAGCGAACCCGAGATCGCCTGGGAGTTAATGCTGAAATTGCTTCCGGGGGGCTATGACTTCGCGATGGCCTCTCCGCAAGCTCGGTGGCGCGATTTTGCGACCGAGAAACCCGAAGTCGTCACGTACGACCTTTTAGGAAAAGGGGGAGTCGGAGTCGGTGCTCGATTGCTGGAGGATGTAGGGAAGAACGCAGCGCGGTGGCGGACGATATTCGAAGTGTATCCCAAATTGTCACCGGACATGCGCCCGCAAGCAGTCACGCAATTCCTGACGGTAGCGACTTCCTTTGCGGCTGAGGAGCAATTGGAGCTTTGGGGAAGTCTACGGAGCCTACTCCACCATCATCGAGCGTTTCCGGACGCCGACTGGGCGCTTAAGGAGGACCAACTCGCAGACATTGAGCGAGCGTACAAGGCGCTGGAGCCGGCTGGGTCTGTGGAGCGTTCAGCCTGGCTGTTTGATGCGCCTGGGGCGAATCTTCCGAATCCTGCGGCCAACGACTGGCAGGCAGACGATCAGACATCATCGGTCTTGCGGCGCCAGGTGGTTGAGCACCTGCTCCAGAATCATGACAACGAAACGATACTTGCTCTAGCAGGAGCCGCAAAGATGCCGGGCTTGGTGGGAGTAGCCACGGTCGAAGCAACAGGGAACGCGGAATGGAAGGATGAAATTCTGCTTTCCGCATTGCAGAGCGCAGAGGACGCAAGGCTCAATCTTGCGTACGGCATGATCGGCGAGTTCTGTCGTGAGAACGGCATCGCCTGGGCGGTCGAGTTCCTGAAGCGGCCAGAGCTGCTTGAATGGTCCAAAGACAAACTGATTGTGGCTTTGCTGTTGATGCCGGCAGTAAGGGCGGTCTGGAATGCGATGGCCCTCTTTGGCAAGGAGGTTGAAGACGGGTACTGGTCGCGCGTGGGAAGTCTACGGATTGGCGAAGACCCAGGCGCTGTGAAATTCGCGATTGAAAAATTTCTCGCCGCGGGGCGAGCGCACGCCGCGCTGCCGCTTGCGGGACGCTATCGGAAGAGCCTTTCTAGCGAACTGATTCTTCGTGTTCTCTCGCAGGCAGCCACCGAGGCATGGCCGGCCAACCCGGATGGCAATGATGTGACGATGTTCATTTTTTGGGTCGAGACATTGCTGAGACAGTTGGATGAAGCGAACGACGTGCCGGAGACGGAAATCGCGCGCCTTGAATGGGTCTATCTCTCAGTGCTGGAGCATTCACGGAGACCGCCGGTGAAGTTTCATTCGGTAATGGCTTCGAGTCCCGAATTCTTTGTGAAGGTACTTTCGGCTGTTTATGGGCCGGCTCCAGAAGAGGGCAATGAGGAGAGCGAAGAGGCTGCTCCGGTACAAGCTCGTTCGATTGCTTCGCAAGCGTTTAATCTGTTGCGCTCATGGCATCGGGTTCCGGGAGCAGAGAATGGTGTCGTTGATGGATCGAAGCTTGAGGCTTGGGTCAAGCAAGCGCGTCAGCTTTGCGCAGAAGCAGGAATCGGGCCGATTGGAGATGAGCAGATCGGCAGGGTGTTGGCCTCATCCCCTGCAGAGGGCGATTCTGTTTGGCCTGCGAAGCCGGTACGGGAGGTCATCGAGACGACGCGGAGCCGGGAAATGGAGTTGGGGATCGTGATCGGCATTCAAAATGGCCGGGGCGTGACACAGCGCGGGATCTTGGACGGAGGCGAGCAGGAGCGCTCCATCGCCATGCGTTATCGGCAGTGGGCTAAAGCCACGGAATTGGAATGGCCACGCACGGCAGCCTTACTCGAACGCGTCGCGCGAACGTTCGAAGAACACGGACAGTGGCACGACCAGAATGCCGAGCGCACTGACTGGTCGCTCTAGCGGGCGGACGGCGGTACGGCCTTTCGAGGGGCGGCTGACGATTCCCTCTCTGCGGGTGGAACGAAGATGAATGGGTCAAGGTTCGCATGATGACCGATGAGACGCGCGATCCCGTTCAGGAATTGTGGACAGTGCACGCCGAGATTCTGCAGAAACGCGGCTACAACCTCGACGAACTTTTACGTGAGTGGACGCAAAACAGTCTGCTAATCTCCCTTCGCCGGGCGCACAGGCAGATTTTAAGGAGCTGTGTGCCAATGGCTGCGTTGCACCAATTCTGTCGGCGTTGGTGGTTCTGCTGAAATGGTCTCCCCGTCTGGAAACGTTTTGGGAACAGATTTACGGAAATCCTGACAAACGTAGGAAAGCCGTGAGGTCTCTCGAAAAGGCCGCAAGCGAACTCGAACGATTGTTTAGCTTTTCCATCGCGCTTGAGGATGCGGAGATGGCAGGCAAGTTCGGTGAGCTCGGGAGAATTTCGCCGGCGCGACTAGTTGCAGAGCTGAGGTTTTATGCGCGAATGCTGGATTTCATGAATCGGCTTCCAAAAGAAACCAACACGCGTTCGCTCATTGAATTTAGCAAGTTTCTGCTCACCGACTACGTCAAGGCGTGTACGGGACGGTTTCGCGACAGAAACGTGTCAGCTTTGGTGGGCGAGATCACAGGACAGCCTGACTACAACGAGGTAGCGCAACGCATGTGGCGGCACCGTAATTTCGCTCGCATGAAGAGCCATTATTTACGCCTGGACGAGCTGCTGCTGAATATAGGCCGGGTGTTGAGCGGCCGGACGTAACGTCATTTTCGAGAGGGCCGCCGATTACGTTACCTCTCAGCGGGAACGTAACGATTTACTTCGAAATGAGAGTTTTCCGTTCTTTCCTTTGTCGTGCTCGATGCTGTACGGATGAGGAGTTAGGGGAAGAGTAGCCCCGAGAATGGAGGATTGAACTAATGAATGGCATCACGGAAGCGTGTTTGCTCAACCCACAGAGTGACACAGTGGAGGTCAATGACTACAAAGTCGAGCTGCCTGAGTTTCCGCTCTGGTGGCTGCCCAGAACGAAGCGGAACATCAAAGGTCTGCGCGAGATCGCTTCGCACTTGCATGGTAAGACCGCGTCTGGCCGCGGTTCACGTTCTGGATTTGCGGGCGAAGCAACCGACATGGACAAACAGCTGATTAGGAACATCTGCGATTTAGAGCAGCAAGTGTATGTACTTACGGATGTTCTCCAATCGATTATTCAAATGGCCGTTGAGGAGCACGAGCGAAGCACCTCAGAGAGAATCAGGAGGGTTTTTCGAAGAGGTTGGATCAAGGTAAGGAGCTACGGCAACCGGCTATGGAACAATGCAATTTTCAAAGTGTGTGGAGGGTTAAGCACGATTGTGTTTGTAGGTACCGCCATTTTGTGGATCGTCCATAGCCTCCATAAATAAAAGGAAAGATCGACCAGCAAAAGCGCACGGCCAACGGAATTACGACTTCGCGCGAAGTTCGGTCAGTAGCTCGCGATAAGCATGAGTGTTAGCGTATTGGGCAAAACACTCAGCGACGATTTCGTGGGCCTGTGACGTTGCACCGCCGATGACACCAATGACCCACCGCAAAGTTCCGTTGCCTTCGAAATAGGCACGGATGCAGTTCCGCAGATATCTATACGTGGAGGCTTCGAGAGATCGAACGGCGATAGGCATGATTCACTCCGAACTCGGACGGTAGCACCAAGAAAAGATATGTCAAGATGAAATCTGCCAGCGGCGGGAAGGGCATGACGAAAAGATTGGAGGTGGAGTACAAAATGCCAGAGCGTGAACGAGAAGAACCAGATCAAAACGGTGAATCTACCGGGGAACACGATTCCGCGCAAGAGGCGCTACTGGAAATCGCTAGCGCGGTCGCGAACGTAATCGAGAAGGAAAAAGTTGTCGATGCGGTCGCAAACTGGGTAAACGCGCACGCGAACAATAAACCAAAAGAACATCGCCTGCGATGGGGCGTCTTCATCTTAGGGCAGGTTTTCGGGCTGGTTATATTCGCCGGAATTCTTTTCGCTGGCTGGCACAAGGTCATCGGGCCGGAGGCAACCACGGGACTACTCGGTGCGCTGGTTGGGTACTGGTATGGGCAGCGGGAGAAGCAAAAGTAAAGCCGCAGTGGCAACCGAATCGGGAGAGAATCACGCTTTACACATGGGCGCCAAAGAAAAGCTAGAGCTTTCGGTCGTTCTCGTGCCCGCTGAGGGTGATCCTGCAGTCCACACGCCGGAGTATCAGCTTGGACTTCGAGAGTTCATGGGGTCCCTTCGTGCGCAAGACACAGAGTTCAATTCACATACGCACCTGGTGGAATCAACGGGAGGTGGTGGCATTCTTGCGGCGACCATTGTTCCTCTGGCTGGTCTGCTTGGCGCTTGGCTAAAGGCCAAGCATGGGCGCAAGGTGAAGTTGAAGATTAAGGATTTTTCTGCGGAAGCATCAAGCGTAGAGGAAATAGACGAGCTGCTGAAGTTGGCGGAAAAACACCTGAAGAAACACAGGCGCAAAAGATGAACGAGCGCGGATGCGTTACGAATTTCACTATGGGGAAAATTCGGGGGACCTTGCGGATGCGGGGCCCCGTTTCCGTGCTTCAACAGGCGAGCGGATGAGCCATCGTTCGGGTCGTGGATCGAAAGCCCACCACCCTGGTAACGGTCTGGCTTGGGGTATCGCGGCTCTGCCAGCCAAGCAGACGTTCGTTGTCCGATATTCGGAGTCGGGCTCACAATTTGTAGCCCAATGAGGAGCCCAATTAAGGGAGAAAGTTGCTCATCTATCCGACGCCGATTCAACGCTTTAGATTGATTTTCTCGACTTCCGTGCGTTGATTCGGGACCAGGCGGTAAGTGGCTCAAGTCCGCAGCGACCACGCCTTCTTGGAATCACGCTGAAAAGAGGGAGCTACACCGAACAATCCGGGATCCTGATGCGCGCCTAGATTCCAACCAAGAGGTCAACCGAAGGAGCTTGAGAATTTTGCGAGCAATTGGTTAAGCTCGCCGTCGCGTCAAGGGCGACCGATGGGAAGGACTGAACTAGGCAGTGTCTCCTCCTTGCCGCCGCCAGTCTTCTGAGCTGCGCTGCCTTCGCCGGCGGTTAGCTTCTCGATTTGCCACCGGTCGAGGCCGCTCGATCCCGGTCGTCAGAAGCTCGGGTCGCCAGCGACCTTAGCCGCCAATTCGCGAAGGAGGCGGGAAACTGTGGCCTGGACGCTTCCGGCGAGGTGCGCATCGCGGGGTTCCGTGGCGCACTTGAGTTGCGATTCGGCGTCGTAGACCTTGCCGACAACCTCGCTGTCTTCGGGATAGAATTCGACGCCGACCATGAGACGCGCTTCGCCGGCAGGGGGTCGGGTGAACCTGAGAATCACGATAGAGTCATCATCCCCAGTGAAATCCAAGCCAGAGGGCGTCAAGCCTTGCTCCACGGCCCGACGGAGAGCTTCCAGTGTGATTGGTGGCAGGTTGTGAAGGAACACGTCGGTGGCCACGGGGATGTCGCCCGTGAGCGGGATCGCTCTGCGGTTCAGTAGTTTCGCGCGGTGCACGTTTTCTGGGGCATCGTTATTGTTCACGGTGTAACCTCAAAAGACATCGGTCTCTCGTAGCCCGTGGCGCTCAGCAAGGGCCCGGTGTCGCCGTACCAGTGCCCAAAAATTCTTCTTTCCCCTTGCTTTCGAACAGTTGCCCATAGGCCCGTAACGAGTGCGCAAAAGCCAAAATCGCATGCGCTGCACAAGGACCACCTCTTTCAGTTCAGGTCTCACATTCATTTTTTCTGAGAATTCCTCCACGAAGGCGCTCGCGCCCGTTGTGGTCTTTCACAAGCTCCTGTACATACGCAACCAGCTTGTCGAACTGCGCCTTGCTGGCGTACTTCACTTGCTGCTGCTGCTGTGCTTCTGGCATGTTGCTCTCCTTGGCACCGACCTTAGCCGGTGCTGAAACCTCTTCACGGCTTGAGGCTCTTAGCCGCAAGCTGTGCCTCTTCCTGCGTCGGGAAAGGACCGTTGAACTGCCCGCCCACGACGAACTTGTAGGCGTTGCCGTATGGGAACACCGTGCAGAGTCCGAGACCGCGTAGGTACTTGCAGAGATTTTCGGGCTTGTTCCGACTCGGATGCCAACCTTGCATCCACCCGTCGTCTTCCTCGATTTCTTCTTCCTTTTGAAATTCCTCGTCCTCTGGAATTTTCTCTTCCTCGATTTCTGGACCGTCGTAGCCGACGCCACCTTCACCGTCGTAGAACAACTCTGGATCACGCATGTATTAGCTCCCGATTAGAATTTGATACTGCATCCCACCTGAAAAACTCACTCACGATCTGCCACAGCGCAGCGCCGTCCGGGTCAACGTAGTGACCGGGGTAAGGCTCGATGTCAGAATCCACGCGCAGCCTGAAATCCGGGTCGTCCATCACCGCGTCCCCGGCGTTGATGAGGCACTCTTCCAAGTCGCGCTTGGCATCCTCAGCAAGCTCGATTGGTACGTGCATGTAGATGGCGTCGTGGTGCGGTGCTGCGAGATACGGTCCCCAGCCACGGTCGCAAAGCTCGACGCAGGCGGCGCGCAGGACTTCGGCGCATGAGGCTTGCTGCGGAAAATTCAGGATCGTGTTGAACGGTGCGTGCTCCACGTCCAAGCGCCAGCCGAAAAATGTTTCGATGTAACCCCGCTCCTTTGCAGCCGCGACGTTC
>DASSXG010000086.1:0-24938 GCA_035704085.1 Candidatus Acidiferrum sp.
AACAAGCTGGAGAACGAAGGAGAGCTGAAGCGAATCCGCGCGGAAGTGGATCCGGTTTTGGAGATTACGGAAGTGACGCAGCGCGTGGCGCGGGCGGCCGAACGAAAAGGAAACAGTGTAGGACCGGCGCTGCTGTTCGAGAAGCCAAAGGGATCCCGCGTGCCACTGCTCATCAACGCGTTTGGGAGCGTGCGGCGGATGGCGCTGGCACTTGAAGTAAGCCAGCTCGATGAAGTGGCAGAGCGGATTCAGGGATTCTTGAAGATGGAGACACCTCAGGGACTGTTCGACAAAATCAAGATGCTGCCGAAGCTGGCAGAGCTGGGATCGTTTTTTCCGAAAAGCGTGAAGACAGGAGATTGCAAAGAGGTAGTGCGGCAGGGGAAGGACGTCAACCTGTTTGACTTTCCGATTTTGAAATGCTGGCCGCAGGATGGCGGGAAGTTTATTACGTTTCCGCTGGTCTTTACGAAGAACCCGGAAACCGGAAAACGAAATGTCGGAATGTACCGGATGCAGGTGTACGACGAACGGACTACGGGCATGCACTGGCAGACGCAGAAGCATGGAGCGGAACATTATCGGCGCGCGCGGACGAAAGATCCTGAGGGGCGCATTTCCGTGGCGGTGGCGATCGGGGCTGATCCGGCGACATCGCTTTCCGGAATGTTGCCCATACCGCCGGATTTAGACGAAATGATGTTTGCCGGATTTCTGCGGCGCGAACCGGTGGAAATGGTCGCGTGCGAGACGAATGAATTGGAAGTGCCGGCCAACGCGGAAATCGTGTTGGAGGGATACGTCAATTTGAACGAGCTGCGCACGGAGGGGCCGTTTGGCGATCACACCGGATTCTATTCACTGGAAGGGGAGTACCCGGTGTTTCATGTGGAGTGCGTGACGCATAGAAAGGATCCGATCTATCTCACTACCGTGGTCGGGCCGCCGCCGCAGGAAGACTATTACATGGGATATGCGGTGGAGCGCGCCTTTTTGCCCGTCATGAAGATGCAGTATCCGGAGATTGTGGATGTGGCGATGCCGGCCGAAGGAATCTTTCACAACTTGATGATCGTGGCGATTCGAAAGTCGTATCCGGGGCATGCGCGAAAAATAATGAATGCGATTTGGTCGCTGGGGCAGGCGATGTTCACGAAGGTGATCGTGGTAGTAGATCATTATGTGGACATTCACAACTACAGCGAAGTGGTGTGGAAGACGCTGTGCGCGATCGACCCTGAGCGGGACGTGCAGTTTGTGCTGGGGCCGATGGATACGCTGGATCACGCCGCGCGTATGCAGGACTTTGGATCGAAGATGGGAATTGACGCCACGCGCAAGTGGGCGTCAGAAGGATTCACGCGGCGGTGGCCAGATGAGATTTTGATGGATGAAGCGACGAAGAAGCGAGTCAATGCCCTGTGGAAATCGTTGTCGCTGGTTTAATTCGAGCGGCAGTTGAGATTCCTTGCTGGCAAATGCGGGCGCTGAATGCCTGCAAGTTGAAAAAGAAACTCTTTTCAACGATGTCGAACGATAGTATTTTTTGGCGAAAGAGGGACTGACTTCAAAACATAACCGTCCGTAAGGACAGGTAAGGGGAACGCAAAAGTACAACTAATTGAGATGCTGGACCATCCGGCTACAATAGCTTAGGGTACTATCCGCCAATACCCCCCAAACTGCCTAGAACTACCCGTATTCTTAGGGCAACAGCCCTATAGATTCCCTTGACGGTCGGAGTGGTAGAATGTCATAAATCTCCCACGGGTTGCACTCTCCTCAAATGTCCGCAGCGCAGGCGGAGTGCAAGAAGCGAACAAGAAGTGTGATCTGTGTTCGAATGCCGGGGTGGCGTTCCACATGATTGAATCGCGCGAAGTGATGAATGTTCGACAGGCGTCGCAGTATCTGGGAATCTCCCCGGATACCCTGTACCGTTACATCACCGAAGGCGAAATTCCCGCGTTCAAACTTGGCAACCGTTGGAAACTTCGTAAGACGATTCTGGATCGCTGGATGGAACGCAAGATGAGTCAGGCGACCGCGAGGCGCCGCTAGTCTGGCGCGTGTGACAGGGAAAGAGGCCGAGATATGTTGGGACTGGGAAAGAAAAGTCGGCAACTCGTGGGATTGGACATCGGGTCCAGTTCGATTAAGGCTGTTGAATTGAAATCCACGAAGTCGGGCTACGAGCTCGTCAGCTTCGGCATGGAAACGCTGGCGCCGGACACCGTGGTGGATGGCGCAATCATGGACGCACCGCAGGTGGCCAACGCCATCAGCAAGATTTTTGACGCGCAACGCATCAAGACAAAAAATGTGGCGACTTCGGTTTCGGGACACTCCGTCATTGTCAAGCGCGTACCCCTGCCATTGATGACCGAAGACGAGCTTTACGATCGGATTCCATCGGAGGCTAGCCAGCACATCCCCTTTGATATTGCCGACGTGAACCTGAGCTATCAACTGCTGGAGTCCATGGACTCGCAGATGGACGTTCTGCTGGTGGCGGTGAAGAAGGACAAGATTCTGAATCACACCAACGTTTTGGCGCAAGCGGGCAAAACGCCGGTGGTCGTGGACATCGATGCGTTCGGGTTGCAGAACTGCTTCGAAGTGAACTACGAACCCGATGCGGGACAGACGATCGCTCTCCTGAATGTGGGCGCCAGCGTTATGAACATCAATATCGTACGCGGCGGCATTCCGCTGTTTACCCGCGACGTCAGCGTGGGCGGAAACCAGTATACCGACGCTCTCCAGAAAGAATTGGACCTGAGCTTCGAAGACGCGGAACGCTTGAAGAGGGGCGACTCATTGCCAAGCGTCACCGACGAACAGAAGCAGCAGATCCTGCGTAGCGTTTCTGACATATTGACACTGGAAATTCAGAAAACGTTTGACTTCTTCCGGGCCACCGCCAGCGGTGAGAGCATCCAGCGGATCGTGGTGGCGGGCGGTACGGCGCGCGTTCCCGGCCTGGTGGATCTGCTGCGCGAAGAATTTGCCATGCCGGTTGAAGAATTGAATCCGTTTCGCAAAGTGCTCATCAATCCCGGCCGGCACAGCGATGATCAAATTCGCGACATGTCGCCGCGGCTGGCCATCGCCGTAGGACTGGCGCTGAGGAGCTTTGACTAGCCATGATTCGCATAAACCTTCTAGGACAGATTCGACCAAAGGCCGCACGGCGGCCGGTGGATACAGGCGCTGCACTCCCCGGTGTGTTCATAGGAGCAGGACTTGTTCTGGGCGCCTTAGTGTTGGGGTTCTTTTACTACACGTGGTCCAACCAACTCGCCAAAGAGAATGCTGAAATCAAGAGGCTGCAGGCGCAAAAAACGGATTTGGAACAGACCAAGCAGCAAGTGGAAGCATTCGAAAAGCAAAAACAGATCTTGCAGCAGCGCGTTGCAACGATCGAACAACTGCAGCGGGACCGCACGGGCGGCCAGGAATTGCTTGACATGGTCGCGAACACCGTGTCCCGGACAGAAAACCTGTGGTTGACGGAGATGATTCGCAAGGGCAACACACTGACTTTCGAAGGATCTTCCGCCTCTGTAAATTCGGTTGCGAATTTTATTACCGCGCTAAAGCGGTCGGGCTATTTCCAGAAGGTGGAAATCAAGGAAACAAAGCAGGACGACAAGGCCCAGGCCGTGCAAACGTTCACGTTCCAGATGTCAGCTGAGATTGCTCCGCCACAGCCCATGCAAGCGCGGCCGGCCAATACGCCGGCGCCGCCTGCGGCTGCGAAGGCGCCGGCGAAGAAAGGATAAAGGGGCGCCATGGCCAATCCGTTTCGAGATATGTCCGTGATCATGCAGGCCTTGGTGGCCGCGGCGGTTGCGGTAGTTTTGGTCCTTATCGGAGTTTACGTGCCAGGATCGCCGATCGCCAGAGAGCGTGATGAAGTGGACGCGGCAGTACAACAGCGAACGAAGCTAAACCAGGAGGTGACCCAACTCCAGGTTTACAAGCAGCGCTACGCAGAATTAAGGCAACAGATGGACGCACTCTCCAAACAATTAGAAACGCTGAAGACCATTGTGCCGGAAGAAAAAGAAACCGACGAGTTCATTCGCCTGTTGCAGGGAGCGGCCAGCGCTTCGAACGTGCAGATTCGCCGTTTGACGGCAATGGCGATCGTTCCCAAGGAGTATCACTACGAAATGCCGTTTGAAGTTCAGGCCGACGGGCCGTACTTCAATGTTTTGGATTTTTTTGGGCGTCTAGGCCGGTTGTCGCGAATCATCAACGTCGGTGACCTGACGTTTGATGATCCGGAGAAGCCGAAAGGGACGAAGTATCCGATCCGCCCAGGAACAACAGTTTCCGGTATTTTCACGGCAACAACATTCTTCACCAAGCCCGCTGACGCAGGGGTGCCTCCTGCTGCTGGAGCCAAACCTGCGGCTGGCGCGACACGGTAACTGTGAGCGGGAATGAGCGAACTATGCGTTCAGCGATAACTCTAGGAATAGGGATATGGATCGCGGCCTCGAGCCTTGGTGTGCGGGCGCAGGATAAGCCCGCGACGCCAGCAGGCGGCAAGCCTGCACCGGCGGCGGCCAAGCCTGCGACGCAAGCTGCGCCACCAGCGGCCAAACCCTCTGCGCCCGGTAAGCCTGCGACGCAAGCTGCGCAGCCAGCCGCCAAGCCTGCGCCGAAACCTGCTGCGCCGACGGCGGCCAAGCCTGCACCACAGGCCGCCAAACCAGCGGCTAATGCTCCAACAAAACCTGCCGCAAAACCCGCAGCAAAGCGCGCTCCTAAGGCGGCGTCAAAGGCAGCCGCCAAGAAAGTTGAAAAACCTGCATCCGGCGGAGCAAGAGCCGCTAAAGAGAGCGAAGTCAGGCAGGCCCGGCGCGACCCGTTCGAGTCTTTGATCAGCCGGCAACAGAACAAAGGCGCCCCAAACCTCCCCCCAGGCAAAGCGGGATTGCAGGTGAGCACGCTACGACTTGATGGAATCGTGAAGGCGCCAAACGGCATGATTGCGGTGGTATCCAACCCTCAGGCACGGACCTATTTCCTGCGTGAAGGTGACCGTCTCTACGATGGCTCGGTAGAAAAGATTTCGATGGATGGCGTTTCGTTCCATGAAGAAGGAAAAGACGCTTTTGGAAAGCCCGTGGAGCGCCAGGTGAATAAACGAATTTACTCCAGTCCAGGAGAACAGCAATGAAGATGAATTGGCCGGCCCTTCGGCATGGCTGCCTGATCCTAGCGAGCACAGGTTTGGCGGCGAGCCCAGGGTTTGCTCAAGCGCAGGCGCCCACCGCAAGAGCGATTCCCGCGGTGATCTCCAGTGTTGCCATTACGCAAGCACCGCAGCGCGCGGCTGTGCGTGTGGAAGGCGAAGGACGTCTCGACGTCCGCGCCGCCCGAATGCAGAATCCAGATCGCCTGGTGCTGGATTTCGCAGGCGCCAGGCTGGCCGTTCAAAAGACGGTGATCCCGGGAGTATCCGCGCCCGTGCTCGGCGTGCGCATTGGCCAATATCGGCCTGATGTAGCGCGCGTCGTCATTGATTTGACAGCGGCGGCACCCTATCAGCTTTCGCGCGATGCCGGAGCCGTGGTGATCTCTTTTGGAGCTCAGACCGCTACGCCTGTTGAACCCGTGGTGAACTTGGTGAACCTGGCCTCCGGTCAGGGAGACACCTCACGTTCCGAATTTCATTACACCGCGGCAGCTCCAAGAATAGCGGTTCGTTCTTCAAAGGCGTTGCAAATTTCCGCTCTTCGTTTCCCGTTGCCGGGCGAACTGACCCAGCCCTCAGTCGTTCTGGCATCGTTTAACGGGAAGAGCGAGCCAGCGCGCCCGCAAGGAACCGCTCAGCAGGCGGCACAGCAAGCCGTGCAGCAGGCCAACACCGCTGCGACGACCCTGGCCGCTACGGCAGCACAGGGAGCAGCCGCGGCGCCCACACCAGCAGCAACCGGAAAGTATACCGGCGAGCCCATCTCCGTAAACTTGAAGGATGTGGATCTGCGTGATTTCTTCCGTCTGATTCATGAAATCAGCGGATTAAACGTTGTCCTCGATCCCGCGGTGAAGGGAAGTCTGACCATCGTTCTAGATGAAGTGCCATGGGATCAGGCGCTCGACATCGTATTGCAGAACAACAGCTTGGATAAACAGTTGAACGGCAACGTACTGCGCATCGCAACGCGCAGCACACTCAAAACCGAGGCCGAAACGCAGCGCGACCTTGAAAAAGCCCAGGCGGAAGCGGTGGCCCCGGTCACAGTGACTCGCGTGCTGAGCTACGGGAAAGCCGCGACCATGAAGGACACCCTGAAAAAATTTCTCAGCTCACGCGGCGATATCTTGTCGGATGACCGCTCGAACCAGCTGATCATCCGCGATATACCCTCGGTCATCCCGGTCATTGATAATCTCATCCGCCAGTTGGACCGCAAATCCCAGCAGGTGGAAATTGAAGCGCGCGTGGTTTCCGCGTCGCGGTCGTTCTCGCGCGACATCGGCACGCAACTTGGCTTTGCGGGACAGGCAACGCACGGAAGGAACTTTATCGCTGGAGATCCAACCGTTGGACAGAGCACGTTCGGCGACAATAATCCACCGCCGCCCGTGTCCATCCAAAATACAACACCGCCCGTGCTGCCGCTAGTGACCAACCTGGCTGCCGGCGTGCCCACGAGTGGACTCATGTTGGCGCACCGCTCGCCGAACTTTGCAGTCGACCTATTCATCACAGCAGCGGAGGCCAAGGGTGTTGGCAAGTTACTCTCAAAGCCCAAGCTCATCACGCAGAACAACGAAAAGGCAACCGTTAAGCAAGGTACCAAGATTCCGATTCAGACGACCATCAATAACACGATCTCCGTTCAGTACATAGATGCCGTCCTGAAACTGGAAGTGACCCCGCAGATCACGGCTGAGGGTACGGTCTTCATGGACGTACTCATCGAGAACACGCAGATTGACCCCGGTATCCCGCGTGTTACCGGTATTCCGGCCCTGGATACAGAGTCAGCGGAAACAAAGGTGACAGTAGCCGATGGGGGCACAGTGGTTATCGGCGGCATCATCATCACCAACCAGCGTATCGATGTCACAGAGACGCCTTTTGTCGGCAGCTTGCCGCTGATCGGACGTCTCTTCAAGCGGACCAGCACAACCACCTCCTCTCAGGAACTTCTGTTCTTCCTGACCCCGAGGATACTCCCCGGATAAATTCAAAATTGGTGGTTTCAACTCTGGGCCAAAAACGAGGAGACGGTAGTCTCCTCGTTTCGCGTATGAAGACGCCATTTCATCGCCGGAGAAACGCGCTAACGTCTGGTTTCCCCGACGCCAAGGTGGATTCCCTCGTTGTGACCAGTCCGGCCAATTGGTATTACCTGACGGGTTTCACCGGTGAAGCGGGCGTCCTGGTGGTTTCAAAGAAACGAACCGCGTTAATTACGGATGGGCGGTTCGTTAACCAGAGCCGGGAGGAAACCTCCGGGATTCGTGTCATCCAGCAAAGGGTAACCCTCTTCGAATCTGTCGGTGAACACTTGAAGGGATCTTCCGCGCGGCGGGTCGGATTCGACCCAGCACAGCTCACCATGAGCCAGCTACAGGCCATGCGGAGAGCCACTGGCTCGAAATGCCGCTGGATCCCCACACCCGGTCTTGTGGAAGCCCTTCGGATGCGGAAAGACGCGCCTGAGCTCGCCCAGATGCGCAAGGCGGCTATTCTTGCAGGCAGTGTGCTCGAAGCCGCCCTGCCACTCCTAAGGCCCGGCGTCCGGGAATTTGAAGTCGGAGCTGAGATTGAATACCAGATGCGGAAACGAGGGGCATCTGGGCCAGCGTTTGAAACGATCGTGGCTTTTGGAGATCGGTCGGCACTTCCACATGCGCGACCGACTTCCAAACGACTGAGGAAAAATGAGTTGGTCGTCCTAGACCTGGGTGCTATACTCGGCCACTATTGCAGCGACATGACTCGTACGGTCTTTGTCGGCCGTGCTCCTGCGCGGATCCGAGGGTGGTATCAGGCGGTCTTGGAGGCGCAGCAGACAGCAATCGCGACGGTAGCAAGCGGCGCGAGCTGCGGGGAAGTTGATGCGGCAGCCAGACAGGTTTTAGCCGGTTATCGTCTCGAACATCTCTTTGTTCATAGCACAGGCCACGGGCTTGGCTTGGAAGTGCATGAAGATCCCAGGGTGGCGCGGGGGCAAAAGAAGCGCTTAGAGCCTGGAAACGTCATCACCATCGAGCCAGGTGTGTACGCGGAAGGTATCGGGGGAATTCGCATCGAAGACGATGTGGCCGTGCACGCTGACCGAGCCGAAGTACTTACCCGCGTTCCGCGGGATCTCATCGAGCTGTAAACAGGCATGAAACGAAAAAAGTCTTCAAAGTCGAGTCCGTCGTTCGCCAATCCCGAAATCGAGCAGATCGAGCAGCTCCTGCACTTCATGAGCGAGCACAACCTCGAGGAATTTGAATACTCGAGGGGTGATTTGCGCATCCGGTTGCGCAAACCAACTGCGGGCATAGTTGTGGGGGCCCCAAGAGCGTTTGCTGCGCCGGAGATCATCGTGCCTGGGGCCCCGACGGAGCGGACCGTTGGGGCCGCTGACGGCACCGCGGAGGCGCGTTCAAGCGAGGATTTGCACTTGATCAAGTCCCCCATCGTCGGGACGTTTTACGAATCTCCTAGCCCCGGCTCTGAGGCGTTTGTCAAAGTGGGCGGGCACGTGGAGACGGGCCAGACGCTCTGTATCGTGGAAGCCATGAAGCTGATGAATGAAATTGAATCGGACGCCAGCGGGGAAGTCATCCGAATCTTCGTGGAGAATGGGCAGCCTGTTGAGTATGGCCAGCCCTTGTTCGGCATCCGTCCGAGCCGGAAGAAGTAGCCGCACCCGCTCATGTTCCGGAAAATCCTAGTCGCCAATCGCGGGGAAATCGCCCTGCGGGTCATTTGCGCCTGCAAGGAGCTGGGGATATCGACGGTGGCGGTGTATTCGGAGGCGGATCGCAACTCGCTCCATGTTCGCTTTGCGGATGAAGCGGTCTGCATCGGACCTCCTCGAAGCAGCGAGAGTTACCTGAACATTCCTCAAGTCATCAGCGCCGCTGAAATCACAAACGTGGATGCCATCCATCCGGGATACGGTTTTCTTTCGGAAAACGCCAATTTTGCCAAAGTCTGCGAGGCGTCTGAAATTACGTTCATCGGCCCGCGACCGGAAATCATGGAGATGATGGGTGAGAAGGACCGCGCGCGCCGGGAGGTGAAAGCCGCAGGCCTGCCGACGATTCCCGGCAGCGATGGAATCGTAGAAGGAGAAGAGCAGCTCGCGAAAGAGGCGGCGCGCACCGGGTACCCGCTTATCTTGAAAGCCTCCGCGGGCGGTGGCGGCCGAGGGATGCGCGTGGTGCACAAGCAAGAGGAGCTCCTGACTGCGTATCAGACGGCGCGCAGCGAAGCGCAGCAAGCCTTCGGCACTCCGGACGTGTACGCAGAAAAATTCCTCGAACACCCTCGGCACATCGAATTCCAGGTACTTGGGGACCAGCACGGAAAAGTGATTCACCTTGGCGAGCGCGAATGCAGCATCCAGCGCCGCCACCAGAAATTGATTGAGGAGTCGCCTTCGCCCGTACTGGAAGCCAGGCGGCGACGGGAACTGGGCGCGAAGGTGGTCAGGGCGCTGGAAAAAATCGGGTATACAAACGCCGGCACCGTCGAGTTCTTGATGGACGAAGACGGCTCGATGTACTTCATCGAAATGAATACCAGGATTCAGGTCGAGCATCCCGTCACGGAACTTGTCACGGGCGTGGACCTCATCAAGGCGCAGATTCGAATCGCCGCCGGGGAGAAGATGGAAGATGCGACCGGCGAGATTCACCACTCCGGACATGCCATCGAATGCCGGATTAATGCGGAAGATCCGGACACGTTTGTGCCCTCGGCTGGACGCATTACCACGTTTCAGGCGCCCGGCGGTACCGGCGTGCGCGTCGACTCTGCGGCTTATGCCGATGCGGTGATTCCGCCGTACTACGATTCAATGATCGCGAAGCTCATCGTCAAAGGTCGCGACCGGGCGGAAGCCATTGGCCGCATGAAGAGGGCTCTCGAAATGTTTGTCATCGAAGGAATCAAGACGTCTATCCCGCTGCATCGGAGAATCCTGGCGGACCCGGACTTTGCTGCGGGCAAGTTCGACACGCATTTCATCGAAAGATTGCTCGGAACGAATGGAAAATAGATCTTTATGCGCCTTGTCCTACCTCGGCTATATGTGATATTAGACGCACCATTGCTTACCGTTCCGGAAACAGAATGCGCGTCAGAACTTGCCGATGCCGGAGTTCGTTTGCTCCAGTATCGGAATAAGTCCGCCTCTTCGCGCGGGCTCTTTGACTCTTCAAAGAAACTATCTTCAGCGCTGCTCCCTCGGGGAGTCACCTTTCTGGTGAATGACCGCGCGGACGTCGCATCTCTCGCGGACGCGAGCGGGGTCCACGTCGGCCAGGAAGACTTGGGAGTGGACGCGGCCCGCATCGTGATGGGAGCGCAGAAGCTGGTGGGAATCTCGACGCACAATCTAGAACAGTTCCAGCAGGCGGCCGCGACCTCTGCGGATTACATCGCGGTGGGGCCGGTTTTTTCCACCAGCACCAAGGCGAACCCCGACCCAGTGATTGGCACCAATTTTATTCGGCGAGTGCGGCCTCTGACCGAGAAACCCCTCGTTGCGATTGGCGGCATCACACTGGAGCGAGCCGCAGAAGTGATAGAGGCTGGGGCGGATTCTGTGGCGGTGATCAGCGATATTCTGCGCGCGCCCGACCCGGGCAAGCGGGCACGTCAATACATCGATGTCCTGGAAGCCGCGAATCATGCGGCTGCTATCTGAGGGGCGGAGCGAATGGCCGACAGGACGCACGCTGTCTCGCAAGCCGCTGGCAAAAGCGAACCCGGCTTTGTCCGTGCCATCGGATTGTTCGATGGCACAATGATTGTCGTCGGCTCGATGATCGGGTCTGGGATTTTCATTGTTGCCGCCGACATTTCGAAGCAAACGGGGTCGGCTGGCGGATTGCTTCTTACCTGGATCATCACCGGCCTGCTGACGATCTCTGCGGCGCTCTCCTATGGAGAACTCGCCGCGCTTTTCCCTCATGCTGGCGGTCAATATGTTTACTTGCGAGAAGCGTACTCGCCGCTGTGGGGCTTTCTCTACGGCTGGACGCTGTTCCTGGTGATTCAGACGGGCACCATTGCTGCCGTGGCCGTGGGATTCGCGAAGTATCTTGGTGTTTTGTTCTCAAGCGTTTCGCCGCAGACATGGGTGGTCGCGCCGATAGCGCTAGGCTCAAAACTCGCCATCAGCCTGTCCATTCAGCAGTTGGTGGCCGTGCTGTTGATCCTTTTTCTCACCTTTCTGAATACCCTGGGAGTGCGGCTCGGCAAGTTGATTCAGAATATATTCACAAGCGCGAAGACATTGTCGCTGGTGGGGCTAATATTCCTCGGTATTTTTGTCGGAAGAAATGCCGGCGCGATAACGGAAAACTTCCGCAACATCTGGACCATCCGAAATGCCCAGCCGATCGAGCCAGGCACGAATTTTCTGCGCAGTTTTTTGCCGACGATTACAGCCGGTAGCGGCGCGTTTGGATTGTTCGTGGCATACGGAGTTGCGCAGGTCGGCTCGCTATTTTCCGCGGATGCCTGGAACAACATCGGATTCACGGCCGCCGAAGTGAAGAATCCGAAACGCGACGTGGCGCTTTCCATGGCCCTCGGCACTATCATTGTCATCACCCTTTATTGTCTTGCGAATTTCGCGTATCTCTGCACTCTGCCGCTGGTTCAAATTCAGACCGCGCCGGACGATCGCGTGGCCACCGCCGCGCTGAACGCCATTTTCGGCCCCATGGGCGCGATGATCATGGCGGTGGCCATCATTATTTCCACCTTCGGCTGCAACAACGGACTGATCCTTGCCGGGGCGCGCGTGGCCTATGCCATGGCGAAAGATGGCCTGTTCTTCCGAGCCACAGGGAAACTGAACTCGAAAGGGGTGCCGGGAACGGCGCTCATCTACCAGGGAATTTGGATAACCGTCCTCATTCTGCTGCGCACCCGGCGCGTGGACGCGAATGGAGTGGTCGCGTACGGCAATCTTTACAGCAATTTGCTGGACTACGTCGTGTTTGCCGCCCTGATTTTTTACGTTCTAACCATTGCGGGGATTCTTGTTCTACGGGCAAAAAGGCCGGAGGCCGAACGACCGTACCGGGCATTCGGTTATCCGCTTGTCCCGTTCATATACATAGCGTCGGCAGTAGCCATCCTCTTCGCCTTGCTCTTGTATCGGACGGAGACGGCCGGCTGGAGTCTCGTGATTGTTCTAATTGGATTGCCGGTGTATTGGGTGTGGTCGAGACGATCACCGCGCGCCAGCTCCACACAATAGTTGAAATTTCTTGTAGGGGCGTGGCATGTTGCGCCCCTACAATGATTTAGGCCAAATTGGCAGCGGGATGAGGAAGCGGGGCTGACCCCCAAAGGAGGAGTTGCATGGGCAACCCCTTGTTTGCAACAAAACCGATGGGCACGCTGCTCGCGGAGGCACAGGAGGAAGGCGGGCACAGCCTGAAGCGCACTCTTGGTCCCGTGCAACTGACGGCTCTGGGCGTGGGGGCGATCATTGGGGCTGGCATTTTCGTGCTCTCCGGCCTGGGTGCGCATTACGCTGGGCCCGGCCTGATGCTTTCATTTGTGCTTTCAGGGCTGGGCTGCGCCTTTGCGGGGCTCTGCTACGCGGAATTTGCCGCAATGATCCCGCTGGCGGGCAGCGCGTATACGTATGCCTACGCCACGCTCGGCGAGCTGCTCGCTTGGATCATCGGCTGGGACCTCACGCTGGAATACGCCATGGGTGCCAGCACGGTCTCCTCCGGCTGGTCTAACCACTTCATCGAGCTGCTCAACATTTTTCACATCAGAATGCCACTATGGCTGGCCTACGACCATTGGACCGGTCTCACTACGGCCACGAAAATGGTCGCCAGGCAAATGGCGCGAGCATCGGACGCGACGCTGCAACCGGGCACGCAAGCGTTCCTGGACAAGGTCAATGCGATCATTAGCGCGCAGTCGCCGGAATTGGTTCAGCGGTCCCACGCGCTGCTCGATGCTCCAAAACTGTTTGGATTGGAGATAGGCTTCAATCTTCCAGCGTTCTTGATCGCATTGGTCATCACGGCGATCCTGGTCATCGGCATTAAAGAGAGCGCGAGGTTCAACGCCGGAATTGTGGCCATCAAGGTAACCGTGGTCCTCTTCGTCATTGGCCTGGGCATCCACTATGTGAACTTCGCGAATTGGGGTCATGATTTTTCCTCGTTTGCCCCGAACGGCTCAGGAGGAATTGTGAAGGCGGCCGGATACATCTTTTTTGCCTATATAGGCTTTGACGCCGTCTCGACCACAGCGCAGGAATGCAAGAAGCCGCAGCGGGACTTGCCAATTGGGATCATGGCGTCATTGCTGGTCTGCACAGTCTTATACATTCTCGTCGCAGGCGTGCTGACTGGAATGGTTCACTGGCAGGACGTCAATATCGAAGCGCCCATCGCCGAAGCTTTTCTCGACCGCGGTCTTTCGACGGCGTCCCACATAATCACGCTTGGCGCACTAGCGGGTCTGACCAGCGTTATGCTGGTCATGCTTCTGGGGCAGACGCGCGTTCTGTACGCGATGGCGAATGACGGGTTGTTGCCAAAGAGGTTCTTTGGCGCGGTGCATCCCAAATTCCGAACTCCTTACAAGAACACTATACTCGTGGGTCTGCTGGCGGCTGCCGTCGGCAGCGTAACCCCCATCTCGATCATCGGAAATATGGTGAATATCGGGACGTTATTGGCATTTGTCATCGTAAGCACTGCGGTGATGGTGCTCCGGAAGACGAATCCGGATCAACCTCGCCCATTCCGAACGCCGTGGGTTCCAGTAGTTCCGATTTTGGGTGTTCTCGTGAACGGGCTGATGATGTGGAGCCTGGGCTGGCAAAACTGGGCCCGTCTCATCATCTGGCTGATCATCGGCCTGGTGATCTACTTCACCTACAGCCGCTATCACAGCCGAGTTAACAACGCGCAACAGCAGTAAGACTTCCTTGCCCCGGGGCGAGCGGGAGTCTTCCCTGGCCTGCCTTCAGTTTGTCGATTGCTTGCCCTGCATTCGCTTTGCCGATTCAGGTAAAGTATTGTTTCTGTTGATGGCCCGATGACACCCTTCCGCGCGAACCTCAAAGAAGTCTGGAGACGCCTCTCGCGGCTTGAACTCGCTTCTATGGCAGTAGCTGCCGGCGGCTTGATCCTTGCGTTCCTTGGGATTACGGGCGGCGCTTCGAGCTTCTTGAAGTACCTGGCCGTTCTCGCGGGGATTTATCTTCTCTTTCGCCTAATAGGTTGGTGGCGCAATCGGCTGTTGTGGAGCCTGCGGAACCGGCTGATCGTTGCGTATCTGTTCATCGCCTTCGTCCCAATCCTGTTGATTGTCGCGCTGGTCCTTCTGGCCGGGCGGATTCTCTATTCCCAGCTTGGCGCCTATCTTCTACACGAAGACATCAACGACCGCATCGAGATGATCGCGGACATCTCGGAGCACATCGCCATCGCCCATCGAATGCTTCCAGCCGGCGTTACCGAACAGGAGTCGGAGAGCGTACTTGCGGCGCAGTCTCATGCCGTTCATGACCGTGAACTTCCCGGAATGAGCATCAGCTTTTCAGACGACACGTCTCTCCTTCGCAAGGTTTCGCCTTCAGGCAAGAAGGCCTTTGCTGGTCTCTTGCAGCAGGGCGATGTTGTTTCATTGACCAGTCTGCGGGCCATCCCGGACCGCAAGGGGGAGCGCGTTGTTACGCTTCGCGTGCCGATCACACCGGAGTTTCTGGGCACGGTAGCACAGGACCTTGGCGCCATCCAATTGAATCTTATGGAGCCCTACACCGGAGGAGTCCAGCAAGGCGTCATTTACACCTCGGGTGAGCAACGACAGTATAAGGTCGCACGGCCGATCATAGCTCGCAACCGCTCCCTCCAAAGCCCGATATTCTGGCTGGATACGTCTGTAGATGTAGTCTCCAGCCTCAACAGTGTGTATGTGGGGAAAGACGGCAAAGTTGAACTGCTGCGGCCGGTTCTGGCTGTTTTCAACGCGCGGCCCTCGCGACTTACGGGGCGAATCTTTACTTCGCTCGGAGAGCTCCGCGGTTCTTATCTTCTTCTTCTTATCCTGATTGGAATCGTTTTCCTTTTGATCGAAGTCGCGGCTTTCGTTACCGGGTTTGTCCTCACGCGAAGAATTACGCGTGCGGTTGCCGACCTCTACCGCGCCACGCAATTTGTGCAGGCAAGAGACTACTCTCATCGGGTGCCTATTGAACGCCGCGATCAACTGGGTGAGCTGGCTGAATCTTTTAACAGAATGACCGGCTCCATCAGTGAGCTTATCGAAGAGGAGAGCAAGCGCAGGCGGCTCGAGAACGAGATCTCTATCGCTCGAGAAGTGCAGAACCAGCTTTTTCCAAGCACGCTGCCGTCTGTTTCAGGAGTGGAGATCGAAGCTATCTGCAAACCGGCACGTTCGGTTAGTGGCGACTATTATGATTTCATCCAATTGAGCCCGACCCATGTAGCCATCGCCATTGCGGACATTTCGGGGAAGGGAATCTCAGCAGCACTTCTTATGGCAAGTCTCCAAGCCGCGCTGCGCAGCCAAATGCTCACGGAAGGCACGGAGCGCCTGGGCACCGCCGAGCTGGTTGCCCGGCTCAACAAGCACCTGGTTCGCAACACTGGTGACGACCGCTTCGCGACCTTTTTCATCGCCGTCTACGACAGCGCCACTCGAACGCTTCGCTATACGAATGCAGGCCACCTGCCGCCGTTTCTGATTTGCCACGGAAACGCAGAGCTCTTGGACAAAGGGGGCATGGTGCTCGGGGTCATGGACGACTACGACTATGAGGAGGGTTCGCTGGAAGTCGGACAAGATGCGCTGCTCATTGGCTACAGTGACGGCCTGGTTGAACCTGAAAATGTCTACGGCGAAGAATTTGGCATTCGCAGGCTGCGAGAGGCGTCGGTTCGTCTGCAGGGCGCTGCACCAATCATGGTTGCGGAGTCACTGATGGCCGCGGCGGAAGAGTGGGCGGGAACTCCCGAGCAAGCGGATGACATGACAGTGATTGTGGCCCGGCTTCGGTAGTACCGCCGATGCGGCTAGGCTATACTGAAAATCTTTGCAAGAGATCAAGCTGGGAGAGAAATGTCGCTTCGCAATCGTGTGGCTTTGGTGACAGGTGGGAGCCGGGGCATTGGCCGGGGACTGGCGTTGCGGCTAGCCCAGGATGGTGCGCGTATCGCCATTGCCTACCGTTCGAATAAGGTCGCGGCTCAGCAAACACTTCGCCAGTTACAGGCCGGCGGCGCGGATTGTGTTGCCGTGGAAACGGACATCACCGATGTGGGCAGGTGCGACCAGCTGGTGAAAACTGTCGTGGATCGGTTTGGGCGGCTCGATATCATTGTCAACAACGTCGGTGACTTTCGTTGGGGTACGCTTGCGGATTCCTCGTTGGAGGACTGGCAGCGAATTTTTACTTCGAATCTCCTCACGGTTCTGTACATGAGCCGCGCCGCTCTGCCGCACATGCGGAAGGCGCGCTGGGGCCGAATCATTAATATGGGCGCCGTGGGAGCTGAGCGCGCCTTTGGCCAGGCGAAAATCTCCGCCTATGCTTCGGCCAAAGCCGCGGTAGTCGCACTATCGAGGTCCCTGGCGCTCGAGGAAGCCAAGAACGGGATCACCGTCAACGTCGTCAATCCTTCGAGCATTGATGAAAACGAACTGACGCTGGAAGAAGCGCGGCGCATTCGCGACGCCCGATTTCCGATTGGCCGCCCCCCAACGGTCGAAGACGTGGCCGCGACGGTTGTCTTTTTCGCTTCCGAAGAAGCCGAATACGTGACAGGGCAGGTTGTGAATGTCAGCGGCGGCTGGATGCTTTGATCCATCCGTGAAACTCCCATGAAAGCGCTCACTGCTGCCGAAATGCGCGAGGTGGATCGCCTAACGACCCAGCGTTACGGGATTCCCAGCCTCCAACTGATGGAGACCGCTGGGCGCAAGACAGCAAATGCCGCATGTAAGGCCGTCGCGGGGCGCGATCACGTCCGCGTGTGCGTACTATGCGGCAAAGGAAACAACGGAGGAGATGGATTTGTAGTCGCCCGATACCTGAAAGAAGCCAAACTTTTGACACGCGTGCTTCTGTTTGGCAGCGTGGAAGACGTTCGCGGCGATGCCAAGGTAAATCTGTCCCGCTGGTTAGAGGGTGACGAAAGCGTTGAAATCATTACCATTGACGCGGACTGGGAACGCCTGTGGCCAGAAGTTTGTTCCTCCAATGTTATTATCGACGCGCTGCTTGGAACGGGTCTGCGGGGACCCGCCACTGGCATTATCGCTCGCGCGATCTCCGACATAAACCAGCTTTCGCGCGTGGCCACCATGCCTTGGCCCGCCTTTATTCTTGCCGTCGATACCCCGTCGGGGCTGCCGTCGGACGGCGAATCTTCCGACGGGTCCATTCTGTGGGCAAACCGGACAGTGACATTCACTGCTCCCAAGGTTGGCCAATTGATTTCTGCAAAGGCCGAAGCGTGCGGAGTCTTGGAGGTCGTCAACATTGGCTCCCCTTCTGCCTTGATCGAAGAAGTGGGGAGTGGCGACCTGCGTTGGGTCGGTCCCGATGAATTCGCATCGATGCCCCTCGTTCGCACCGCCGGTTCGCACAAAGGAAACTTCGGTCATGTTCTAGTCGTTGCCGGGTCGCTGGGGAAATCCGGCGCTGCGGTGCTTGCGGGCTACGCCTCGCTGCGGAGTGGAGCAGGCCTCACCACTGTCGCGTCTCCTGATATTGTCCAGCCGGTGATTGCTTCGGCTCATCCTGAGTATATGACCGAACCACTCATCTCAACGGATGCGGGAACAATCGCTTCTTCAAATACCTCTTCAGGCCGATTCTCAAAAATCCTTGGGGGTAAAACTGTCCTCGCAATTGGCCCAGGTCTCGGTACCCATCCCGAAACCCAGCAAATAATTCAGCAACTCGTCCGCGAAGCCTCTCTCCCCATCATTCTCGATGCCGACGGTTTGAACGCTTTCGCTGGCAAGGCGGAGCTTCTGCGAGAACGCAAATCGCCATTTCTCGCCATCACGCCCCACCCCGGAGAAATGGCTCGTCTCCTCGGCATAACAAATTCTGCTGTTCAATCCGATCGCGCAAAAACGGCGCTCGAAGCCGCTCACCGCTGGAGCGCCCACGTCATCCTCAAGGGATTTCACAGTATTCTCGCTGCACCTGACGGGCGCATCTGGGTAAACACGACTGGCGGCCCGGGCTTGGCGAAGGGCGGCTCTGGAGATGCCCTAACAGGTGTTCTTGCCGCGCTTACTGCGCAATTCGGCACAAACGATTGGCTGCGCATCCTCGCGTTGGGGGTTTTTTTGCATGGAGCTGCGGCGGACGCGCTAGCGATGGAAGAAGAATCTTCGGGAATTCTCGCCACCGAAGTGGCTCGACGAATTCCCGACGCAAGGGTACGGCTCCTCCGGGAGATGCAGTTCAGTGGCTGAGGAAATCATCACCCATTCCGCCGAAGAAACGACGGCGTGGGGCAGGGAATTCGCCAAGCGCCTGAAAGCTCCCGTGCTCGTCCTTCTTACCGGCGACCTGGGCACGGGAAAAACGACCCTCACCAAGGGCATCGTTTCCGGACTCGGCGCTGCCAGCGAAGACGACGTCACCAGCCCGACCTTCACCCTTGTTCACGTTTATAGCAGCAAGCCTGCCAAGGTTTACCACGCTGATCTCTATCGTATAGAGAGTTTCCACGATTTCGAGACTCTGGGCATGGAAGACATGTTTGCTAGGCCCTCCGTGGTCATCCTGGAATGGGCTGAACGATTTCCCTTGGAAGCCCCATGGCCCCAGATACGTGTGCGTTTGGAGCACCTCGGGGGCGACGCTCGCCGGATCACGATTCTCTGATGGCCTGAACCACCCGCGGTGGGCTCTCTCCTAACTCTCTGGTTACGGGCCTAGCCGGATTCCTTGCCCAGCCTGGCTGGGGTTGCTACCGTAAAAAGAGTCGTTCGGCAAAGTGATGGCAAACGAACTCGCAACGCCCAGCGCGACAGAAGCGGCCCGGATCGAACTCAAGAGTTATAGCGTCACGATCCCCATGGGATCGCTGGCGATCGGCGTGGATAACATCCACCACGACGTCTTCCTGAGCCCGAGGTTCGTCCAGGCGACGCGGGACTATTTATTCGACCTTATCCGCCAAAACACCAGCGCTACTTACTTTTCCGGTGTTGAGTTGCGTAACACCAGGGGACCAGACCACGCCGCCTTCCGCAAGCTCCTTTCAGAGCTCCTGCAGAGCGCCCTGACCCAGGCCAAATACCACAAAAATATTGAAATTGACCTGCTTTTTCGTCTCGCTCTGCTGAAATTTCTTACCTTTGAGCTGGGCAATCAATTCGCAAATCTGATTCTGGAAGGCAAGGAATCGATCCGTCAGCGCGGGGAGCATTTCGAGCGTAGCCAGCAGGCTCACGTCATCAAGGCGCGCCTGTCGGAGCTGCAATCCGCCCGGCGCGCGGTCATCCGGCGCGTCGGCCAGCAAGTGGCCCAAATCGTCGCGGATGTCGAAGAGAACGTCATCTCCAAAACCCGGCGCGCCCTTTTTGGCGAGGATTTCACTCCTTTTTATGAGTTGTGCAAGAACCGCATCATTTTTCTTGATGGCGGAAAAGACGACGTCTACTTTCTGGAGTACTACGTTCTCCTGGGTAACTATGTCCGAGACCCGGATCGTTTCGAGGCTATGGACACGCTCTTCCAGGAGTTTCTCCGTGAAGCGGGAGTCACGCTCGCCCATGATCCATCACACACCGAAGCGATCCAGGCGCATACCGTCCTGCTGGAGTTGGTTCAGACCATTCGTAACGACATAACCAACCTCGAGGAACAGCGCGAAAATACGCGTAAGCGCCTCGAGCGCGGCGACGGTTTTTTCAGCAAGTTCCTGAGTTCTGGCGACCCCGCCGATCTCAAAGCATCGCTCAGCGACATTGAGCTCAGGCTCAAGCACCAGGAGTGCAAGCTTGAAGAGTTGGGGCCCCAGATTGACGCGGCCCGCCAGAAGCTTGATTTCTTCGTCAAAGATCACGCGGGAAGGCTCGGCGAGTACCTCAATGAACCCGAGACCGCAAAGCGTTTGTTTGACGTGAGCTCTGCCTCTGAGGATGAGGCACCCATGCGGGCGCGCTTACTTTTGCGGCTGCTCGACCGCTTGGAGCAACACGAAGTCCTCTATCACGTCTTGGCAAGCTACGAAATTCGGGCCATCGCCTCCGATTACTGTCCGCCCGTGCACTTGCAGCAGCTCCGAAAAGCGTTGGTGTCCAAGGATGAGCTCAAGCAAGTGGAACAAGTCATCAAGCACGTACCCGCCAAGAAACTGTCCGTCAAGGTTCTTGACGATCTTTCTAAGAAAATCCGCCGATATTCGCGCGAAGAGATGCAGGCCTTTGTGCTGCGTTTCGCCATGGATTTTCTCCACCTGCGCAGGGATCTCCGCGATGCCGAGCACCTGACCACCTGCATGGAGAGAATCAATCTGGTCACGACAGAGAAGGCGCGCGAGCTTTCGCGGTTGAATAACCGCCTCTACGAATGCGTGCTGCAGGATGAGGCGAGGCCGCAGCAGGACAATGTCGTTTCGCACGTCATCATCAAAGCCGACGTGCGCGGTTCGACACGCATGACCCAGGATCTCTTATCGCGAGGGTTGAGCCCTGCCTCGCATTTCAGCTTGAACCTTCACGAGCCCGTCAAAAAGCTCCTGGATCGCTACTCCGCCAAGAAGGTGTTCATCGAGGGAGATGCCATTATCCTCGCCATTTTCGAGACGGAATCTACCGTCACTTATGCGCGTCCTGTGGCCAAGGCTTGCATCCTTTCTCGCCAAATTCTTGCGGTCTGCAATTCGTATAATGAGCGCGCCTCGGACAGCCAACTGCCTGCGTTAGAGTTGGGATTGGGCGTCGCGTTTCAGGGTTCCGCGCCCACCTATTGGACCGATGGGGACTCGCGAATCATGATTTCCAAAGCATTGAATATCTCCGACCGCCTCTCTGGTTGCGCGAAGCTCGCCAAGCGTAAGCTGGCCGATCAGAGATCTCACTTTTCCGTTTTTCAGTTTCTGAACACTATGGAAGGCGCCTCCGCTGAGGAATTGGACGAATTCCTCGTTCGCTACAATATGAATGGCATCGAACTCAATGAGGAGGGCTTCCAAAAGCTGTCGGAGGAAATCTCTCTCGATTCCGTACAGACCAAGCTCGAAATGCCTTGGGGAAAGCAGAACATCACTCTCTTTTACGGGGAAGTTCCCCTGGGCGAGTCTGTGGAACTGCTTGTCTTGCGCAAGGGCTTCGCTCGGCAATTGCTCCCCGACGGAAAAATCGGCGGTCCCACGGAACACGCCTATTACGAAATTTGTACCAGCCCCGCGCTCTATGATCTCGTGGCCGCCTTGATCCGAACCAACCAGGCCGCGGTTGTGGCCTCCCAGCGCCTCTGAATCCGCCCGAACCTTGAGTGACTGCGAAGCGCTCCACTATACTGCTTGTGGAGGCGAAAAGAGTCCGGTGACTTTCCCGGCCTTCAAAGCCGGTGATTCGGTCCTTCGCGGGTCGAATGGTGGGTTCGACTCCCACACGCTTCCGCCAGATTCCTGTTGATTCAGGAACTCCTGGTTTCCAAATGGTTGCGGAAATCTGTTATTGAGATGGGTACAGGAAGCGCCGGGAGGCTTGTCTCGCGGCGAGGGTGATTCTACTGTAGAGGGGAGCGCGAGGAGGGGCCAAGTCCAGCGCCGACAGCTATGATTTCCGAACAACGAGGCGGGGCGCGGGCGTTTGTCCGCAGCCTGAACATTCTGCTGAAATTCGCGCGTCTGTACGAGTTCGGGCACGTGAAGACGGCACAGCAGTTTGAAACGACGTGGAAAGAACTGCGCGGCGCGCTGAACGACAGCGGTGGCGGCGGAGTGCTTCTAGGAGCGTCGGGAACCCAGATTTTGCTGGACGGCGTGCCGCTGGGTTCCGCTGCGGGCGAACGAAGTTTCGCGCACATGTTGACTTCCTCGGGAATCGCGAGCATTCATTTTTCCCCGGCTCTCACGCAACCGCAGTTCGCGCGATTTGTGCGCGCTTTTCCCAGCGGTAACGCCAAGCCGTCTTCGCTCGCCGAACAATTGAAAACCGCCCTGGCGGGAGATACGAGCATCAAGGTCAACGAAATCCGCTACGTGGCGGAAGATTCTTCGGTGGCGGGCATAAAGGTGGCGGCGCAACTTACGCAGAAGGTACTCGGCGCGGCGGGCGACAAGTATAGAGACTTCTTTGAAGACCCGAACAGGATGCTGCAAATGATCCTGGCTGCGGAGAGCATGCGCTCCAGCGGTGGTGGCGGAGGGATGGGTGGACCGGGGCACGGTTCAGGCGGACCAGGCCCAGGATTCGGCCTAGGCAGTGGTGGGGGATCAGGCGGGGCGGGAACTGGTGGTGGTGGCCGGACCGGTGCAAGCAGCGGCTCTGGAGTGCCCGGAACCGGGGGGAGCGGCGGTTCCAGCTTGTGGGATTCGGGTGCGTCCGGCGGCGGTGGTGGCACGGGGACAGGCACCGGTGGCCAGGGTGGTGGGAGTGGAACCGCTGGTGGGTCCGGACCCGGATCGGGGGCCGGTGGAGGTGTCAGCGGAAGCGGGACAGGAGTGGGCGGTGGCGTTGCGACTGCAAGTGCGGAGGGTACCACGCCTGGAAAATGGCTGACGGCCTCGGCTCTGTTGCGAGGCGGCACGGCCGGAGGAGCTCCCGGTCTGCCGGGAACAGGAACGGGCGGTGGATTCAGCGTCGAGGAAGAAGACGTTCGCTCAATGCTGGGATTGTTCGCGCAATTGGGCAAATCGCGAAAAGATTCCGATAACCGCATGGACGCGCCGACGTTCCAATCGCGCTTGAGCGCCATGCCTGTGCGGGCGCAATACACGCTGCAGCAGGCGCTGGCCGGGCTCGCGGCGCAGGCGCCCGATGCCAAGCCAGACAAACCCATGCTGCTCAAACTGGCGGAGCACGTGGCCATCCGCTTCGCGCTGGACAGCTACGAAAAAGGGGAACTGCGCGTCAACGCGGTGAAGCAACTGCTCGACCGCATGAATACGGAAATTGAAGCCCTGCGCAAGATCCTCTCGACGCAGGAAGAGATGATGTCGCAGGCGGGGCTTTCCGTGCAGTCGTACACGGAGTTGCTGGACCAGGAATTCTGGGAGCAGGTACCCGAAGAGAACAAGAAAGAAGTGCTGGTTTCGGACGAAGCGTGGTGCGTGCCGCCCCGCAACGTGCGCGCCTTCCTGGAAGACATGCTTCGGCGCGGGGAACTGAAGACCGCCAACGAAATCCTGATGAAGTATGCTTCGTGCGTGGGGCTGGAAGCGCCGGAAGCAAGGCGAACAACGGCGATCGGGCTCTCGGATTTGGGCGAACTTTATGGCAGCGGAGACGGCAGCGCGTTGATGGACGCGCTCCGCCGTCTGGGCAACCAACTGGCGATCGAACGGGAGCCAGAATTGCAGACGCTGGTAAGCGCCGCGTTCGTGCGTTTGAGCCAGGAAGCGGCCTCCAAGCGCTGCTACCCGGCGATGCAGCAAGCGCTCGCCTCGCTGGATAGCGTGGAGGCGCAGAGGCCCGGATCGACACAGAGCCTGCGGCCACGCATCGGCGCGGAGGAACGACTGCCGGAATTCATCGAAGAGGCGATACGCAGCGGCCAGCTTGCGGACGGCATGATGGACATCCTCGGCCTGATGCCCAAGGCCACCATCCACTATGTTACCAATCGATTCGGACACTGCGGATTCCGCGAGGATTGCGAACTGCTCACCACCATCATTCGCGACATGGGAGAGGATGCCACACAACGGCTTCTCGAAACACTGCAAACCGCTCCTGCCAACGAATCCGCTGAAGCCATCGGGTTAGTGAGCCAGCTTTCCCCTGAAAACGTGGAGAAGATTTTGCCGGTGCGGCTCTCGCAATGGCCGCGCTCGACGCATGACCGCGCCGTCCGGCAACTGTCCGCTACGCCGGCGCAGGAACGGGCGCGGCTGCTGATAGCCATCTACGATTCGCTGGATTCACTGATTCGTCCGCTGGCCATCGACGAAATGGGCATGAGCGGGCAGGCGAGCTGCATTCCGAAGCTGGTCGAACTGACGCAGAACGAGGATCTGCCCGGCTTCACCAGACTGAAGGCCGTGGAGGCGCTCGGCAGGCTGCGCGCTTCTGGTTCCAGCGCGTTATTCCAGCGCATTCTGGACGCCCGGCAGGTATGGCGCTGGGTATATCCAAACGAATTGAGAATCGCCGCAGCACAGGCGCTGCTGCGCGTCGACCCGACGGTGGGCATGCAAAAGGTTGCTGCCAGCGGAATCGACCGCAGGGAGTTGACGCTCGAACCCACGGATCCGGAGCCGAATGCTTCTGTGATCCGGCAGCGGCGCTACGCGCGCTTGAAACTTGCGCGAAACCTTCCAGCCCTGACAACGAATTTGCGGGAAAACTTCAGGCTCTCCATTCCGGAGTTAAACCTGGGAGGCGGAATCGGTTCCGGAGAGCGCCATCTGGCTCCAGGCTCGTTGTTGTCGCTGAGATTCTCGCACGGCGTGCGCCCCATCAAGGCGCAGGCGATCGTTCGCGGAGCGCGGCCTCAGGCGATGGCTTTCGAATTCGTGGACATGGA